>NZ_JBSUGF010000007.1:0-688616 GCF_054064025.1 Vibrio limimangrovi | reverse complement strand
CAAGCAGATATGATAAGTTGGCAAGAAACTACTCAGCGATGGTAGCCCTTTCATTCACTATGATGTGGCTACCGAAATACTGCTGAGTAATTTGTCGATATGAAAGATCAACAGGCCCTAGAGCCAACTTTATTGGATACGCCGACGATTTCGTCGTCACCTGTGCTTCAAAGGAAGTGCTGGAGAACGATATCAAACCGTTGATTGCTGATTTCTTAGCAGAAAGAGGCTTAACACTCTCCGAAGAGAAAACGCACATTACCCATATCAGCCGTGGTTTTGATTTCTTAGGTTTTAATCATAGGAAGTACAAAGGGAAATTGCTCATTAAACCGAGCAAATCCAACACACTGCTGTTCTTGAGTAACTTGCGCGAACTCATCAAAAAGCACGCAACTATCCCCGTTAACGATTTAATCAAGTTGATAAATCCGAAACTCAGGGGCTGGTCGAATTACTATCGACACTGCGTTGCGAAACAGGTATTCGGATATGTAGATCACAAGCTATTCCATACGTTATGGCACTGGGCTAAAAGGCGTCATCCAACAAAATCTAGAACTTGGATCGCCCTTAAATACTTCATCAACCGTCAAGGTCAATGGTAATTTCACGGTTGGCAGAAGATCATGAATATGGATTGTCAGTTCAATCTGTTTCAAATAGCTAAGGTGCCAATAGAGAGACATGTGAAAATCAGGAGTGCCGCTACGCCTTTTGATCCTCAATACCAAGAATACTTGGCTAAGAGAAAATCAAAGAAGCAATGCCGTAACTCTTGGCATGAGCCTGCTCTCGCTGCTTTATAAGTTGCTGGGTGCCAATCGGTGCCTTCGTGAAGGCTTGAGCCTAGTGCGGTGAAAGTTGCACGCTGGGTTCTTAGAGGGACGACACTTGGTAACAAGTGCCGTCTACTCGACAAAAATAATTTAGAGCAATCTGTCGGGTATGATTAACCCTGAATTAAAATGCGACAGATTGCGTCCTAGATAACCCAAATAAAAATTAGGCAATCAATCAGCTTTTGACGTCATTGCTCCTCGTTATCTGAATCTGAGTATCTGGATAATGGCTTTTTTCCTGGATCTTGTTATGCATTGATTCAATCAAACTATCCAAAAGAAAATTAAATTTTTTTGGGCTCATCTCAATAACTTCATCCTCGGTATAGATACGGTGAAAAAGCTGAGTACCAGAGAGTTCTGCCATATGTACTTCTAAAGCAATTAATATTTCTTCATCATTTTTGCCGTGAAGATCTACATGAAAAATCTCATATAAAATTTCTTTTAATTTATCTTGAAGTTGCTCTCCCAAACATTTCCACATCGTACTAACTGATGGCGATGCCTCTTCAATCCTGCCACAAAGCAACTGAGCAAGGTATGACTCAACAGTGCTGCGCGCTTGCTCTACCAACAACGCTGTAAAAATAATCTTGTCACTTTGATTCATATTAGTCTCCTTTTGGTGAATCAGTCAGGAGCTCCTATGATCACGAAAATTTATCGAGTAAAGAGTCACGATCTATTTTTGTCTTTTCATAGATGTATACAGAGGACAATGTTAATCAAAGTATCAATGAAACAGTTCAAGTCCGAGTTAGTGCCTTAACCCTTTTTCAATTGTCGTAAATCCCTAACTCTTTCCTCAAATCCCTAGTTAATCTCTCGATTGGAATTGATCAATTTTTTGCAGCCTGATAAGGTGACAATATAGTGAGTCAATCCAACAGCCTACCTGGGCTCAAACAGAATTCACCGTCTTAAAATCAGTGCTTTATGGTGCGTAAACAGAGTCACCTAGGGTTCAAATCCCTATCTCTCCGCCACTATTCATAGAAAGAAGCCGCTGATTTATCAGCGGTTTTTTCGTTTCAGGGCACCTAGGTTGGCTACAGTGAGTCAATTAGGTGAGTCAATGTATCTATTCAAAAACCGCTACTCTGTTTACTTTGTCAGACTTTGTACCCCAAAGACCTTAGTCAAACTCGGCTATCCATTCGATTTTAAGTTCAGCCTCAAGACCAAAATTCGCGCCATTGCGAGCGCTGCAAGGTTTTCTAGACTCAGTATTTAAACTGGCTAATATCCCGCTTGTTAGTCCGCATTACACCTGTATAAGCCGTCGAGCTAAGGAAGTTGAGGTTTCATTTCAAACCAAAACCAGAGGTGCGATACAACATCTGGCCTTTGATGCCACTGGTCTCAAGGTTTATGGCGAAGGTGAATGGAAGGTCAAAAAGCATGGTACTAATGGGAAGCGTAGAGTTTGGCGTAAGCTACATATCGCTGTAGATACTAACACCCACGAAATAGTCGCAGCAGAGGTGAGCTTATCTAACGTAACCGATGCCGAAGTTCTTCCTAACTTACTTAAGCAGACACGTCGCAAAATCACTGAGATATTAGGCGATGGTGCTTATGACACAAGGAATTGCCATGATGCAATACGGATCTCCGCTCATTCCACAAAGAGAAGGAGCAGCCTTCTGGGAGCAAGGACATCCTCGTAACTTAGAGTAGGTTGTCAAAAGCTCTACGGCTCCAACAAGAAGTGGAAAAAGCGGTATGGCTAACATAAGCGCTCGCTATCAGAGACAGCAATGTATCGGGTGAAACAGTTGCTAGGTGGAAAGTTAAGCCTAAGAAATTACGACGCTCAGGTTGGCGAGACTTACGCAATGCTCAAAGCGCTGAACAAACTTACAGGGCTAGGTATGCCCAAAACTCAGTGCATTGTTTAATAATTACTCACTTTTAGGCATCTTCGCTTTCCATTGGAATTACGCAACAAAGCCCTGCACTATGTAAAGAACGAAAAGTAAGACTGAACATTTGAGTGAAATATCACACCATGTATTTTGAAGAAGGATAAAAGAGCCGCTGGCTAAAAAGTGGCTCTTTAGTTTAAAGCATGGTTTTACGGTACCCCACCAATAACAAGAGCAGGAAGTAAAGGCTACCCAAAATAGAAACAACGAGACCTGCTGCAATTTCTGATGGAGGCATTAGCGTTCGCCCTAGCCCGTCAGCCCAAATCAACAAGATAGCCCCTGTCATACCAGCTGCGGGAATTAAATGAGTGTGACGATACAATCCGAGTAAACGCGCGCAATGTGGTGCTAGCAGACCGATAAAGCTGATCGCACCCACACAGGAAATCGAGATGGCGGTAAGAACACCTGCGACTGCTAACATCAACAAACGATAAGGTTTAAGTGTGACCCCTACCACTTGCGGAATCACCTCCCCTAATGGAATAACATCTAAACTTCTTAAAAGAGGAATTGAAATCAGCAAAGCTAAAACCAACGTGCTGATTAACGGCATAATTGCGTCAGCAGACGCGCCATAGACCGATCCAGACAACCACATCAAGGTTACCGATGACGTTGCACTACCAAACGTCAGTAGGATGTGTGTTGCAGTCCCCGTAAATGCTGAAATGACAATGCCAAACAGGGCAAGTTGGGAAACGCTCAGTTGCTGATTTATCCCCCAAAACAATATCCCTATCACTAATAACGCCCCAGCCAAAGCTGCTACCATTAACCAACCTTGTCCGGCACCGGGAAATATCACCAGTAAACAAGCGATTAATAAAACAGCACTTGTGCTGACACCCGATATATCGGGGCTTGCTAATGGGTTATTAAACAGCGTCTGTAATAACGTACCTCCGAATGCCAGTGCAAATCCTGCTAGCCCAGCCAGCCATAAACGATTGAACACCCACTCCGCACCTAAGGAGCCTGAAGGCTCAGCCCAAAATACGATCGAGCACACCAATAAAACCGCTAACAGACACAGCGTCCAGCTTGGTTTAAGTTTAACCAGTGGTCGCAAACCGATAACCTGCTGTTCGGTGGCTGCAAGTACACGACCACTTCGACCGAATAACAATACGAGGAAAAATGGTGTCCCAAGAAATGCGGCAAACGCACCTGTTGGAAGTCGATACCCCAAAAAGAGTAAGCTGCGTGAGCACCACTCCGCACCTAGCACCAGTAACGCACCAATAATGAGTGACACTCCCCAAAGGAGCGCTACATTTCGCCCCTTGCGATTCGCCACACAGATATAACGCGCCAAGTGCGGCGCCATCAAACCAATAAAACCGACCATACCAACCATGGCAATTGCTAATGATGATTGTGCGACCGCTAATGATAAAATCAACCAGCGCCAACGACCTACCGCTACTCCCAGAGAGTGAGCGTGGGTTTCGCCCAATTGAAACAAAGACAGTTTTGGTAAAACGAGCGAAGCCAACATTAGCGTGATAACGGCTGGAATCCATACGGCTTGGAATGGCTCGGCAGAACTTTGCAATACCTGACCACTCCCCCACAGGAAGAGCCCATCGGTTTCATTCTCAAAATAGAGCAAAAAGACAGACGCAATGGCTCCCGCCCCTAAACCTATCGCCATGCCTACCAAAATAACCGGAAGTTTACCTCCGCCAATTAAGCGACTCACCATCAGAACAATCAAAGCGACGAGCACACTGCCCAAAAAAGCCGCTCCCCATACCATCAGTAGTCCGCTATCGGGAAGAAAGACGCGGGTCAATACTGCACCTAAAAGCGCTCCGGATGCGATGCCTAAAGTCGAAGGCGAAGAGAATTCATTTTCCAGAGATGTTTGTATTAGCAACCCAGAACTTGCAAGCAAAGCGCCGGTGATAATGGCCATTCCAATAGTCGGTAGCCAGATTGCCTGCATCATCATGTCAGACAATGCCGGATCACTCACTGGTGAAATAGTAAAGAGATACCCTGCAACTACTAAGACCATTGCTAATAACGTAGAGCTCCAAACTTTAACCATCAGTCGTCTCCTTCCAATTAAGCAGCGACGTTGCAAATGCATTTGCCATTCGAGAAATAGAGGCAGGACCACCGAAACTCCACAAAGGCTCAACATTTGAATAAAGATGTTGTTTCACAAACGGGAGATATGGCCAAACTGGGGAACTCGTCATCCGTTCACTGTCGGTTTGATTACCCGCCAATAATAGATGCGTATGATTTATGTCTGGTAACTGTTCCAGCTGTAAGTGAACAAAATCTTTACCCGGCAAGGTAGAATGCCAACTGTAATTCAAGCCCAGTTCACTGGCGACGGATCCCGCTAGGCTGTCTTTTGAGAACATGCGTAAGCCGTAACCCATCCCAACAAACTTACCGTACGCGATGGATTTATTTTCCATCCCACGCGCCACTAATTTTTGGCGTAAATCGCTTAATGTCTGGTGCATCTGATCTACCAGCATCTCCCCTTTTGAGCGCTTTCCAGTTAACGTTGCCAATTGACGAAAGACAACAATTGACTGTTGAAAGTAACTAAAATCGGCTTGTCCTACCTGCGGAAATTGCTGGTAAAGTAGGGTCGGCGCAATACCATTTAATGCCTTAATAAGCCGTTGATGACGAAAGTCATACCCAACGATAAGATCAGGCTCTAACTTTGCTATTTCAGTTAAGTTTGGTTCTTGTCTGCGACCAATTTCTACCACACCGTCTGGTAATTCAGGGTGGTTAGTCTGCCACTTACGATACCCCTTTAATTCGGTGACACCAACGGGGATAACACCAAGGGAAAGCAGCATTTCAGCGGCAGTCCAATTCAGCGCAACCACTCTTACTGCTGGTTTATCCAACGTCACGCACGTAGAAGCACAAACATTCAACTTTGCCTCATCTGGAGGTGGATTCGCCATCGTCGCAGCTGAGTATAGAAACACAGTAAACAGTAACCAGTGCTTCATGGCGTCACCTCGGTCATGAGCACTCGCTGATGATCAATATGATGTTCATTCACTCTGGTCTGATACACCCGAGTAATTCGCTCCGCAGTAATGACTTCATTTACATCTCCAGCGGATACCATTTCTCCATTGTGGAGTAACATCGCGCGATCGCTGTAATGAAGCGCTTGGTTTAAATCATGCAGAACCCAGATGATCGTTTTATCAAACTCGCGGTTTAGACGACGTACAATATTCAGCAACGCTTGTTGATGATGAATATCAAGCCATGAAGTCGGTTCATCAAGCATGAGAATCGGTGTGTCTTGTGCCAGCACCATCGCGAGCCAACATCGTTGCAATTCCCCACCAGATAAACCTGTCAGCAATCGCTCGCGATATTCTTCAACGCCAGCTTCTGACATCGCCCAATCAATAATCGACTGGTCACGGTTGTTGAGGCCACGATACCAAGGCCGATGAGGGTGTCGTCCAAATGTCACTAAATCTTCAACTGTCAGAGTCGAAGGTACCGGATTACGTTGCGGCATCAATGCCATTTTTTGAGCAATGTTTGCGCGAGGCTGTTTTGATAAAAGCTCACCATTCAATGAAACCGTACCTGAATCCGGGCGACGTAGCTGACTCAGAATAGACAACAACGTTGATTTTCCTGAACCATTTGGCCCAATCAAAGCTGTAACAGAGCCTTCGGGAAAACTACCACTCATCGGTGAGAGAATCGTTTTCCCTCCAACCTGGAGGGAAATATCGTTAAATTGCAACACTGCCTTCACCTTAGAACGTGGCACTGTAGTTAACAGTGAACGTACGCCCTAAACCATTATGTGTATATATAGCTTCTGGAGAACTTGAGCCATAAAGCATCTGTGAACGCTGGCTCCAGATAGTTTCATAGTCTCGATCCAGCAAGTTCAGAATACCAAGATTGATACGACCTACCGGCAGGGCGTAATACGCGTTCAGGTTAGTCAGGGTGTAGCTTTCAAGCTTTTCACCCGCATCATCTTCATAAGAAATGAAGCTATTCACTTTTAGCTCCGCGCCGTACTCGTAATTATCGTAACCAATCCATGCGCTGCCTGAGCTTGGGCTGGCTGAAGCGGCTTCAAGATCGATCCACTTGCCATCATCTTTGGTTTCACTAACAACGTAATGGGCTTGGACACCGCTGTAGAGTTCATTGGTGAGCTGATAAACCACCTGACCTTCTAACCCGTAAATGCGCTTATCATCATCGGCAACTTGCACAGCATAGGTGGTGCGATCGTAAGTTACGGTTTTATCAGACTGAGAATAATATCCGGCAATCTGGGCGTTCCAGTCATTCTGAGCCATACGCCAACCTAACTCGAATGAATTGGTTTTGACGCCTTGTAGCTCTGTATTTGCAACCGATGTTGACGACAACAAATTTGCCCCTTCGCCAAACGGACCATCATATCTGCCCTGACCAAAAAATCTCGCTGGGTCCGGAACATCAAAGCCTTGAGAGAAGTTGCCCCATACCTGCATGTCTTCGCTTAAGTGATACACACTGCCGACATTAAACAGCCATTCATCGTAATCAGTTTTCCCACCCGATATGCTATCTGGTTGTGTCGTACCATACAGCCCTAATTGATATAGGTGCTGTTGAAGCACACTGACATGGTCACCCACTTTATGCTCGATATTCTCGTAACGGAAACCACCACTTACCGTCCAATCATCCGTGACATCCCAATCAACTTGGTTGAATAGTGCCCAGTAACGACTATCGATATCAGGATAACGCTGCAGCTTTTGCGTCGGGTTGAAGATCATGCCTCCTGAAGAGACTGAAGTAACGGTATCGTAAATGGTTTGATCCGCTTCAAACGACTCTTTAGAAGCATCGAACCCATATGTCACGCTTAAGGTATCCCAGCTTTTGATCAAAGCTAAGTTCGCCCCAAAAATTGAGGTTTTCTGTTCCGATGCACCATACAGTGGGTACACACTTCCTGGAAACGGTGAGCCAGTGACGCGAGGTAGTGACGGATACGGGAAAAAGCGCAATGATTCATCTCGATAATAAGCTTGTGCAAGTAAGCGTTGCCCGAGAACATTGTCATGACTGTACTGTGCATTCACCATCACTCGCTCTGTATTTGGCTGCTTGTCCAGCTTTAAGCCTTTTCGGGTTTCAATTTGAGAAGAGTCAGTTAAACCAGATAAATTGGCGCCTAAATACGTCGAATATTCAGAATCTTGCTCACTGTTGTAGTACTGCGTCACAACTGATAACGATTGGTTTTCGTCAGGTGTAAATTCAACCGTCCCCATAAGGTCAATGGTTTCATTAAACTGCATATCGGTTTGGGTAATGTCGGGACGAATGATGTCTCCATTCGCATCATACGCTGCGCCACTTTTCGAATGAGCAACGGATGCACGCCCACGAATTAACTCACTGCCTCCTGATACGGCCAGTGCGATTTGTTTTGTCAGATCATCACTCGAGTTAAAGCCTGTCTTTGCTCCGATTTTTGTTTCAACCGAGAGTTCTTCACTCGACGCCTTTTTAGTAATGATGTTGATAATGCCACCCGCAGCACCTGCACCATAAACCGACGTCGCCCCTGAAAGCACTTCAACACGGGCTATATTAAACGGGTCAATGCTGTCTAGCTGTCGGCTGATACTCCGCGTTGAGTTTAACGATACGCCATCAATCATGACCAAAGCCGAGCGACCCCGTAAGTTCTGGGAATAATTTGTCCGAGCATCGCTGCCAAAGTCAAACCCCGGAATTAACTCACCTAAAGCATTCTTAAGATCCAGTCCTGAATTGACTGCCCTCTCAAGGCTTTCTTGATCCACAACCCACATGGTTGAAGCCACATCAGAAATAGCCGTTTCAGTGCGACTTCCTGTGACGACCATAGTGTCTGAATATGCCGCATGGCTAATATTGGCAAAAATAATTAAAGCGAGAGGACTAAACTTAGCCACACATCGAGCATTGTCTTGCATAGTATGAGAGATCCATTCTTGTATTTAGTTTAAATAGACAAATAAGTGCTAAGCACAATCATTTTTCAAAATCCTATCTCGAGTAACCCATTGCGCTTCTCAACCGAAAATGAGCAATATCAAAAGCCGCGGTAATATTAAGAAAACCACTGAGTACTGTGAGGTAGGCACTTTTGAAAGGAAAATAGTTAAACCATTTGGTGTGTCCGGTAGAGACTAAACAGAAACTGATGACAAGCAACATTTGAAACACCACAAACACTAACCAAAATGATAACTATTTTTATTACTATTAAATATTAGATAGCAACATGTCAACAATAATGTGCATAAATGTAACCATTCAAATTAATGATAAATATGTAAATTAAAGGTATAGCTAGGAGGGTTAAGTTCTGTAGCTCACTGACTACAGGTTAATGGTTATATGGGTATAGATGAGTCTGGAAAGCGCCTGATCTCATCTATACCGGACAAGGAAGACTTCCCATACTCAGGTGTGTGCAAGACGTATTCAACAGCGGATTTTTGCTCTAGCTCGCCACCAAAAACCTTTTGCAGTATTTGGGTGGCGTCCCCTATGGTTAAACTGGTAAATTCGATCTCAAACCCAACACGGCGAACCTCTTGATCTTCTGTCGCCGTTAAAGGCAGAGTTTTAAATGCCATTATTGACTCCACTTATGATGATGATTACATATTCAAAAATCGCTTATTCAACAATACTATTCGTAACATAAAAATCTATTTCAAAAAAACATCAAATATTTTCTAATTGTATCGCCTGACCAAATTTACACACTCAATAACTCTCATCCCCTCTCCTCAACGGATGATCAGGCAAGGATTAAGGAGTTTAGCCTCATCTCAATTAAAGCTAAAACCGATAGAATTACCTCATCAGTTTGGAGTGTGAATTATAAAAGCTCAACATTCTTACACTCTAAACTCTGCGAAGCTCGACGAAATAAGTTGGTTAAATATAAGAGTATTGGCTATCAGAATTCGTCATGAAACTATGTTTCATCCTAGAGTTACGCGCCTATTAAGTCATGTAAATGATGTCACCTTTCAGTGTCTGGATGTGAATATTCAACATCTTCTACGGCTCTGGTTAGCATTATTTTCTAACTTCAACTCAAGCAATAATAATCTTCATTACCGAGGAGGTAATATGTCAGTCTCTTATGATTTTTCCGGTAAAGTTGCACTGGTTACGGGTGCAGCATCAGGTATGGGTTTTTCTACCGCGAAAGCGTACGCGGAAGCAGGCGCAGCCGTGATGCTGTCCGACGTCAATCCACAAGCACTGGATGCAGCAGTAGCAGAAATCACTCAGGCAGGCGGTAAAGCGGCTGGCTTTGTGTGTGACGTAACCAAAGAAGAGCAAGTTGAAGCACTTGTTAAACAAACGGTTGAACAATTTGGTGGGTTAGACATGGCGTTCAACAACGCTGGTATCCAGGTTCCTGCGATCGATGCCGCTGATGAGCTGGCCGATGACTTTGACCGTGTAAACGCTATCAACCTACGCGGCGTTTGGGCGAGCATGAAGCACGAGCTTAAATACATGCGTGAGCAAGGCCACGGCTCTATCGTGAACTGCTCTTCTATCGGTGGCTTGGTTGGACTAGGCAAATTGGCCTCTTACCATGCGTCGAAACACGGTGTGATTGGCCTGACCAAGAGTGCTGCACTGGAATACGCTACGCGCGGTATCCGAGTTAATGCGGTCTGCCCGGCAGCAATCGATACTCCGATGGTCGCAGACATGAAAGAAAAAGGCGTATTAAGCGATGAGATCATCGCCGGAATCCAGCCAATCAGTCGTCTGGGTAAAGGCGAAGAAGTGGCAGCAGCAGTAATGTGGCTAAGCAGCGACGCTTCGTCCTTTGTATTAGGTGTGGCTTTGCCTGTGGATGGCGGCGCAACCGCACGCTAAGTAGATACAAACATTCTAATGTTATTTTCAATGAGCGAGATTGTCATCAACGTCATTGAATCATATCAGTGTATTTAGGTGTTTAACGCTTACTTAACCCCCAGTAGGACTAGGGCCTATTGGGGGTTAATAGTCACTGAAGCTATCGTCTATCATTGCTGGTAGACAGGGAAGACGCTGGCATCACCGTAATCCTGGATTTTCTGCATATTATTCAAAACATTCATGTCTTCATCTGAAATCACAAAATCTGCGAGAAATCTTACGAATTTACATTACACAATTGTGTTCAATTCTTGCTGAATAATATTGCAGGGCAAGGCTGCAAATACAGCCACTGGCAATGGCCAGCTTTAACCGGAGTAAATAACTTATTCATTTTGAGCCCAATATTGAATATATCTTTTAGGATTTTATCCGTAATATTGAATAATATTTGGCTCAAATAAAGATCTGTTAAGGACAGACAATGTTGAATTAAATTCTATAATAGTCGGGCCGTCATCAACACCGGTACTTAATCCAACCAACCTTGTTGTGCCTTTTGTACCAACTCATCAACAACAAAACGGATCTTAGGTAATAACTGACCACTTTTAGGCCAAACAACGTTAATTGGAATTTCACCGCCTCCATACTCCTCCAGTACAGTCACCAATTCGCCGCTATCAATATATTGGCCGACCAGCCAGCGTGGTAGCTGGGATAAGCCAGCTCCATTTAATACAGCGCTTAGCATTGCATCTCCATCAGCAAACTCATGGGTCACGGGAGGCGTAAAACGTCTTAAGATTCCTTGGTCATTTTTCAAAAGCCATGTGAATGGTTGATTGCGACGAAACCCAACAACGGTTCTATGGCGAGCTAAGTCATCCGGTGTTTGAGGTGTACCATGAAAGTTTAAGTAATGGGGAGATGCGCACACCACCAATTTTTGTGTCGTCAAACGACGGGCGACCAGTGTGCTACTGTCTTCCAATTCACCGATACGTACCACGAGATCGATACCTTGTTCGATAATATCCACATAGCGTTCATCGAAAGAAAGTGTCAGCTTAAGCTCGGGATATTGATTAGCGATCTCGAGCAAAATCGGCAATAACCGTTTTCGTCCAAAAGCGGCAGGCAGATCAACTCTTAGTCTGCCTGATGGACGGCTGATATGGGAGGTCAGTTCCTGCTCAGCGCGCTCAAGAATGTGTAATGCACTTTGACAGCTAGCCAGATAGCGCTCGCCATCGGCTGTTAAGCTCAAGCTGCGGGTTGTTCGGTTAAACAAAGTAATTCCAAGTCGCTCTTCTAATCGAGCAACAGATTTACCGACGGCAGATTTAGTTAACCCCAAACGTTCGCCAGCAGCAGTAAAACTACCCGTTTTAGCAGTTGTTACAAAAGCCGTTATTCCTCCGAGGCTATCTGATTTTTGCACACTGTTTCCTTTAACTATTTTTAATGGCTACAACATTAGCAATAGCCGGATACCAACCAGGCTGCTGCTGTAAAGAAAGATAATAAGTCTCAGCGTCTGTAGTCATCAACAAACCTGGATTCTCACCATCATCAAAGCTCTGCAAACTGAGTCTTTTATCTCCTGACATTTGCTGGATATTTAATAACATTTGCGAAGCTTCGCCCAACGCGTTAATGGTGGCTGGTAAAGCCGTTTCATCGGATTCCAGCCATCTTTGTAAACGACAAGATAACGCGCTGGCCCGATGCTGACGAAAGCTTTCGTGAAAAACCGTCTCGGGATTGTTTTTAAAGGGCGCTTTTTGAATAACAATAAATTTAGCCACGCCTTCTAGAGACACACGAACGAGTGTTTGATAGCGAATAATTGCACCGCCAACACCACCACTATCCCTCACAGCCTGATAAGGCGTTTCCCATGAGACCTGATACACATCGTCTCGTATCTTTTTAGCTTCAATGTTTTTAACAAAATGCGAACTGATTTCTGGTGGAATAGAATTAAGCCACTGCTTCATTTGCTCGTTCCCTTTCGCTAACAGATGCTGACCAGCATGTACTAGCTCAATCTCGTCATCAAACAGCGCGAGTTGAGAGTATGTGGAAACGGTCTCTCCCTCGAAAAACGCAAACCAATGATGAATGGCTTCTTTTATCGCCAGTTCATCACGCAGAGGAAAATGGTCATTATTCATAATCTGTTATCTCAACACATAAATTACATTCGGCGTAGACGATAACATGTTTATTGTAGAATTTATTTCCACATAAAGTGGACTCAGGGCTTGTTTATCGAACGAGAATTTACACAGACAATACTTGCCAAATATAACAAAAACGTATTTGGAGAAAGTATATGTCAGATAAAAAAGTCCCCCTATCCGTATTAGATTTAGTGCCAATTGGAGAAGGCTTCTCCGTTAGAGAAGCTATCGCTAACAGCACTCGCCTGGCGCAAGCTGCGGAAAAAGCGGGATTCTCCCGTTATTGGGTAGCAGAGCACCATAACCTGAAAGACATTGCCAGTGCTGCAACGTCAGTTATCCTCAGCCACATTGGTGCAAAAACGAAATCCATCCGTATCGGTTCGGGCGGTATTATGTTACCAAACCATGCACCACTAATTGTCGCAGAGCAATTTGCAACGCTTGATGCGCTTTATCCGGGACGCGTCGATCTTGGTCTTGGTCGCGCTCCCGGGACTGATATGCAAACCGCTCGTGCACTGAGAAGGGATGTAACCACTAAGGGCTTAGATTTTCCTGAAATGTTGGAAGAATTACAGTATTTCTTCTCTAAAGAAAGTGCTACAGAATCAATCAAAGCAGTACCAGGAGCTGGGTCATCTGTTCCACTATGGCTTTTAGGTTCAAGCACATTCAGCGCTCAACTAGCTGCTCAAAAAGGTCTACCGTTAGCATTTGCGGCGCACTTTGCTCCAGACGCTATGCAGGCAGCCATTAGTCATTACCGCAAAACTTATCAGCCGTCTGAGCAATTCCCGAAACCGTATGTCATCGTTTGTATTAATGCTGTTGGTGCTGATACGCAAGAGCAGGCTGAATACCTAGCGACAACCGAGCTACAAAAATTCCTTTCACTAGGTCGAGGCGTAGAACAATTTCTTCCTAAGCCAGTTGAAGATATGAATGCTATCTGGAGCCCGATGGAAGCGGTACAAATTAAGAATCAGCTAAGAGAGTCTATCTGGGGTTCCAAAGAGGTGATTCGCCAGCGTCTTGATGATTTGGTAACACGTACGGGTGCCGATGAAATTATGGTCAACTCTTGGATCCATGATCCACAAGCACGCATTTACTCTCACCAAGTCATTGCTAATGCTTGGCTGTAAGGGGCTGAAATGACAAATCATCCTACGGATCGTGCAGCAGTCAAAGAACTTATGACACGATTAACGACATTCTGGATGACTGGCGGTGATGAGTTGAAACCCGAAGATTTCAGTCACGTTAGTCAACTTTTCAGTAGTCATCACGGTAATGCAGAAGGCTTTACCGACATCACGGCAAAATTCAAACAAGATACGGCCAATAGCCCTATGCAGGGCAAGTTGACGAACTTATATGTGGCAACCGACGGTCAGCATGCGGTAGCAAGTTTTTACTCGTTCGGATTACTCGGTGATAGCAGTTTACTCGGTATTAGAAACAGAAACCTGTTTCTTTTTGGTAGCACGCAAGTCGTACAGTTATCGAAACTCAATGAGCGTTGGTGTATCGATACCATCCGGTTAACCATAAACTGGTCCAAAGGTAATGTGAATCAGGTTCCGCATTGGCAGAACCTACCGGGAGAACATGGCTGGGAGATGGGGTTTGAAGCCCCGGCGCTGGTGAGTGAATTACATTCTCCTTGGGCAGTCATGCCTGATGTTCCACCACCAGAAAACCTGCAAGAAGCTCTGGAGGAGCTTTACTACCGCTACGCGTTTTCTGTTGATCAAAATGATATGGGGCTACTAAAAACCTCTTACACGGAGGATATATCCGGTGGTTTCGCACCGGTGGGTAATCTTTCAGGTCGACATCAGGTGATCGGGACACTCAAAAACTTCCGCCACCTTGCATCGGTCTGGCAACATTTTGCAGAAGTTGTCCGCTATGAAGAAGAGGACGACGGTAAACATGTAAAACTGATAGTCGCGCGTATTATTCCTGAGCGACCTTTCGATGAGGCTGGTAATACGCTTTTCGGTGCTCACTATCAGCTTCTGGCCAGAAAGCTGGAATCTGGCCAGTGGAACTTCTGCTGGACAGATTATCGCCCGGGTTGGTTTACCATGAATACCATTCCCGAATTTGATATCGGTAATGCCACCGCATAAAAATAAACTAGATCACACACCTTAGCACTCACAAACAGTGATTCAGTTAGGGTGTGTATCCGGCTTGAATCTCGCCGCTACCAACTACATTGCCTTTATTCGTCAACATCATTCGCCCGAGCAATTGTGCATGGGTGTTCTCCTGCAATGTCGTATAACACTTCCAGCTTGACTTAAACAACATATACAATTTGATCATGCCGACGGATTACACCTATACGGTGATGAACTCAATGCACTTTGTATCAAAGGAGAAAGCGGTGAGGTTGTCCCATATAATTTGGTATCAATCAATGATGACACTCTAATTTTAGATGGCAAATTTGAGCAAACATTAAACATCCAATTTGCCTGTACACCCTACTACGAGGTCAATCTTTACAATCGTTCTGAAATTCCAGCAATACCATTTGAAGTTAATATCTAGCCTTTCGCATTGATTTGGTATCAGAGTGATATTCCTCTAACCCTCTACACAGATTATTTGCGTTAGAAAAGGTATCTCAAATCGCACTTGGATGATCGAATAGTAAACTATGCGTAATTTTGAATAAGACAATAGCGAGTCAACATAGAGCCTGCTGACTCGCTTATGGTTGGGAATCCATTTATTTTAGCTGTGTGATTTCATTGATAGTCGTGACGTCTTATACGCAAGATATGCAGCGACCAACAATAGTAGTGAGCTCACTACAAATGTGCTTTGGTAGCCTCTGGTATCAAATAGAATACCGCCAATTGTCGAACCTAAAGCGATAGATAACTGAATAACAGCTACCATTAATCCACCTCCAGACTCTGCATCGTTTGGCAATGTTTTTGGGACCCAAACCCACCACCCCACTGGAGCAGCAGTGGCAACAAACCCCCAAAGGCCGAGAAGCGGGATAACAACACCAGCCCAGTCCCCCCAAAATACTAAAGAGAAGGCGATCACGGACATTAAGACAGGTATTGCAATTAAAGTTAGGTAGAATGCTCTTTTCAAAGGAAAGTTAATAAGTGCCGTACCCACAAAACCAGCAATTCCGATCACCATCAGTGTCATCGACAGGGTTGTGACATCTGCAAGGGTGACTTTTTCAAGAAACGGGCGAATGTAGGTATAAAAGCTGAATTGCCCCATAAAGAAAATACCTACTGAGAGCAGACCAACACATACAACTGGCCTACGAAGTAGTGTAAAAATGGAAAATACGCTTCCCTCGCTTGTTGCACTTTTTTGTACAGGCATAGAAGGTAAACTCATCCATTGCCAGATTAATGCAATCAAAGACACAGGAATCAGCCCCAAAAACGTACCACGCCAGCCAATAATGGAGCCTAAATAAGCACCCAGGGGAGCCGCTATGACAATGGCAAGAGCATTTCCACTATTGAAAATAGCCAAAGCGCGTGAGACCTGATGTTCGGGAACCAGTCGCATTGCAATAGCCGCAGACATTGACCAAAAGCCGCCTATCACCGCACCAATGAGCGCTCTGCCCACCATGTAAGTTGTATAGTTATCAGCAACACCGACAATTGCACCGGAAAGCCCCATCATGCCAGTGAGGAGTAAAAGTAAGGTTTTACGGTTCATATTACCGCTCAAGACCGAAATGAACAGACTGGTGAAAACCGCAAAAGCACCTGAAATAGCGATACCTTGCCCTGCCATTCCCTCTGTGATTTGTAGAGAATCCGCGATAGGAGTGAGCAAGCTAACAGGCATGAACTCTGAAGCCACCAGTGCGAAAACACACAACGTCATCGCGAACACGCCGCTCCAGTAGGCTGGTACTGATTTTGATTGAGCCTGAGTGATGTTTTCATCCAAAGGTAAGTTGTTGATTTTAGAAGTCATATAATTCGAACTATTTTTAGTAAAAGTTAATTGTGTTGACGATACATATTTCCTGTACGGCTTATATGAATATTGACACGAGTAGGGAAACCTGATTAGTAGTAATAAATTTGATGTACTTGTGAGAAAAACTCAGCAATGAATAATACGAAAATTGATGATTTACAGGCTTTCCTTGCCGTTGCCGAAGCCCAAAGCTTTACCAAAGCGGCGGCAAAACTCGATGTTACGCCATCGGCTTTAAGTCATAGGATGAAACTTTTAGAGGAAAGACTGGGCTTAAGATTACTCGCCCGTACGACAAGAAATGTGTCACCAACCGAAGCCGGACAAAGATTAATTACATCGTTAACGCCTCTTTTTGAGATGATTAGTCAAGAAGTTGAAGCGCTTGGAGAATTACGAGACAAACCAGTTGGCACTATTCGCATATCCTGTACTGATGACCAAATTGAATTATGCCTAAGACCGAAATTGGCAGCGTTTTTGAGAGAATTCCCTGACGTTACCGTGGAACTTTACGTTGATTACGGTTTTACTAACGTAGTAACAGAAAGGTTTGATGCAGGAATTCGTTTAGGTGAGTCGATAAGTCAGGACATGATAGCAGTACCAGTAGGTCCTGATATTCGTTTGGTTGTAGTAGGCTCTCCTGACTACTTTAACCAATACGACGAACCCAAAACACCTTATGATTTACCCGAACACTCATGTATTGATATCCGTCATCGCCCCGAAGGTGCTGTCTATGCGTGGGAGTTTGAAAAAGATGGTAAAGAGTTTACCGTCAAAGGAAAAGGTCAGATTGTCTTCAATAGTATCATTCACGTATTGAATGCTGCGGTTGATGGCATTGGCCTGGGTTTTGTTCCCGAAGAATTGGCAAGACCGTATCTTGATGATGGCAGATTAAAAACAGTCCTAACGGATTGGACACCGCATTTTCCGGGATTTCATCTTTACTACCCCAACCGACGACAATCCTCTCCCGCTTTCTTAGCCTTTGTTGAAGCATTTAGGCATACAAATAAGTAGTGCATAGGCATTTGGCATTGGAGTTAATGAACTAATTGCTTCTTAGCCAGGAGACGATAGCGCTCCCCATTTCGCACCATTCACTTCAAAGCCGGCCACATACTCGAGATTCATACAGAATAAAGAGGAAAAGCTGTTTAAAATTGAAGCGCTCTGGCTCGAATTACATTGGGTTATAGACAACGACATTTTTTATTTTTAAACCCCTATAAAATAAAAAAGATCTCGATCACATTTTCAAGGAATGTCCTAAAATAAACGTGGTACTACATGTAAAGGAGGTTGAAATGACAAAGCTATGTAAATGGATTACCACATTTGCGTTTTTGTTTTCATTTAACGCTATGGCTAGTAGCCCGATAGAAGCAGTTAGTATCGAGTCTAGTAAACACGCTCTTAATGCTGAACAAGTACAAGTTACTCTTAATGCATGGAAGGCGAACGAGTTAGAAAAAATCAACTCAGCCAGAATCATACAATTTCAGCATGATGGTGCGCCAATAGGTGCTAGAGAAGAAATGGCAAGATATCTCGTTGAACGCAAATATCAAGCTGCAATGACGCAACTTAACTTGTAAACGATGCTTTAGCCCAAGAAATATATACTACTGACACTTTGCCCTACTTGTTAGGGCAAAGTTTTGTTGATGTTATGTTTGTCTGAATTCGTTTCATCGTTCTTAAGCAACAGGATAGTGCGTAACGACAAACTCTCACCAACGGCTAAGTTATAACTGCACTTTTGTGCCTGACCGAACGTCTCTTGGGGTGACATTAAACGTTTTTTTAAATTTAGTAGAAAAGTAATTCGCGTCTTGATAACCCACTCTGTACGCGATATCGGTGATTGAGTGCTCACTGTATAGTAATTCTTCAAGCGCTTTACTGGCACGAACGTAATTAAGGTAATTATTGAAATTTAAACCAGTCAAGCGATTGAGTATGTTTGTCAATTGTTTAGGTGAGATATCCGCTTTGTCAGCAAGTTCTTGTAAGCCATTCGGTTCCGAGTAATTTTGCTGCAAATAAGACATGATAGAAATCACTTTTTCTTCACTGCTATCTCCAGAAATCTCAAATAATTTTCCACGCGACAGTTCCACTAACAGTAAGTTAAACAGTGACTGGCAAATAATGCTCGATTCTGGAGACAGCGAATGTGACTCCTTATCGAGTCTCGCGATGATTTGATTTACGTGCAGACTGCTTGCATCATTCAGAAACCAACCATTGGCTTCTTTCGGTCCGGTCGGTATGTACTTTTTTAATGATGAATCGACTGATAGCTTGGTTTGGTCGAACAGTACATTACTAAGGTGAAGATTATTCACATTCTCGAATAAATGCCTGTCTTCTCTTTTAACGAAACAAACGTAGTTCTTGCTTAAACTCATCGGAACATCATTTACAACGTGTGTTCCGCTGCCACCGGATACAATAATTAACTCTTCGAATGAATGAGCGTGCTCCGGATAAGCAGATTGTGGTGCTCTTAGTTCTGTTGCAATTGGAAGTTCAGAACTAGAAAAAAACTCAGACGACTTTAAGTAAATCATAACGTTTAACTTCAGAAAATTTCTACATTGTGAGTAACCGACGTAAGTTGATAACAATATCGTTATAGCAATATGAACTTGTCGACTGACTCCCGTTTATTCGTTCCAGCGCCGAATCCATAGCATCTTATTTTTTGAAATCCCACAATAATAAGATTGACGAATAGAGGGGACATCACAGCCCCCTCCTAAACAATCACGAAAATTAGAGATCATCCCCATTGGTATCAATCACTTCTTTGTACCAATAGAAACTCTTCTTCTTAGAACGAGATAGGTCACCCGTACCATCATCATGCTTATTCACATAGATAAAGCCATAACGCTTCTTGTATTCGCCAGTAGTGAAGGAAACACAATCAATGCAACCCCAAGGCGTGTAGCCCATTAACTGTACGCCATCTTCCACTACAGCTTTCTTCATCTCGCGAATATGTGCTTCCAAATACGCAACGCGATAATCGTCATTAATGCTGCCGTCTTCCTCAACGGTATCCAGTGCTCCAAAGCCATTTTCTACAATAAACAGCGGTTTTTGGTAACGCTCATTCAGCGTATTTAAAGAGTAACGCAGTCCTACCGGATCGACCTGCCAACCCCAATCAGAAGACTTAACATGTGGATTCGGTAAACTACCAGGGAATCCTGTCAGACCTTTACTCTCGCTCTTATTGCTAGCTGAAACTGCCACTGACATGTAGTAGCTAAGACCGATGTAATCACAACAGCCCTCTTTCAGAGTCTGCTCGTCACTTGGATCCATTTCAATGTGGTAGCCTTTTGATTCCCACTCTGTCGCGATGTAAGACGGGTACTCGCCTCTGATATGTACATCACTAAATAGGAAACGATCACGCATAGCCTGGTTTGCAAACAACACGTCTTCTGGATCACATGAGTATGGATAAATCGGAATAAACGCGATCATGCAACCAATCTGGAAATTTGGATTAATTCCGTGACCCAGTTTTACCACTTTTGCACTTGCCACCAATTGGTGGTGAACAACTTGATACATGGTCTGTTCTGGTTTTTCATCATCATTAAAGATAACACCAGAACACGCGTAGCCAAATAGAGGGTAACTGTAGTTCTTCTGGTTATTGATCTCGTTGAAAGTCATCCAGTATTTCACTTTTTCTTTGTAGCGATTCATTACTGTTTCGGCATAATGAATAAAGAAGTCGATAACTTTTCTGCTTCGCCAACCGCCGTATTCTTTTACAAGGTGATTCGGCATTTCGAAGTGAGATAACGTGATAACCGGTTCGATACCGTATTTCAACAATTCATCAAACAGGTCATCATAAAACTGAAGTCCAGCTTCATTTGGTTCAATCTCGTCACCTTGTGGGAAGATACGAGTCCATGCGATAGAGGTTCTGAAACATTTAAAACCCATCTCTGCAAATAAAGCGACGTCCTGTTTGTAATTACCATAAAAATCAATTGCTTCATGGTTTGGGTAGAACGTTCCGTCCAGTACGCCATCAGTGACTACACGTTCTTTATCTACCGCGCCACCACTGAGTACGTCAACAACACTAGGCCCCTTGCCACCTTTGTTCCACCCGCCTTCTACCTGATGAGCAGCTACTGCACCACCCCATAAGAAGTCTTTTGGAAATACATTCTTCATTTGAGCATCTCTTTCAATAATAAAACCAATCTTATAATAGTAATTAAAACTGCTTAACTATGCGTTATGCTTGTAATTTACGATGAATATTGATCAGTTCTTCAATAAGTTCGCGCGCTAGCATCGATGTCATAATATGGTCTTGTGCGTGCACCATAATTAGATTAACCGGCACTTTTCCCTGGCCTTCATCCATACCAATAAGTTCAGTTTGAACGCCATGTGCACGTTTTGCAGCTTCAGTAGATTGAGTCAAAAGGTCATCTACTTCGTCCCATTTACCTTGCTTTGCACTCATTAGTGCTTGCATTGCCAGACTTTTAGACTCACCAGCGTTGATAATAAGTTCCATTACAGTAGATTCAAGATCCATAATAATCTCCTAAAAACGTCTAATTAATTTTAATATTTCTATAAATAGTAGAGTTAAATAATTTACATCATAAGATGAAGGGCATCATTAAGTATTTTTTCACCATTCATCATTCCATAATCTAAAGAGTTTATAATACCAACAGGTTTCCCTTCCGATTCAATTTTATTTCTTAACTCTAATATTTTATGTTTAACTTGAGGACCGAGTAAGAAGCAATCAAATTTAAATATATAGTCTTCAAAATGTTCAACTGATATTGGTTTAATTTCTACATTTATATCTTTATCAAACGCTGCAAACTTCATTTTATTTACAACCATGTTTGCGGACATACCTGCGGTACAACATAGCAATATTCTTTTCATAATATTCTCTACATTTAAACTAAAGCCTCTAACTCTCGAATAGAAACCGATTCCAATGATGGGTAAAAAAACAAAATTTAATTGGCACCCATATCTACAAATCTGGAAAGAAAAGTGCCAATACAATATCCCGTAGACTAGAGCAACCAATACGCAAAGACAGCTCTAACTCATTGTTATTTAACAATTTGAAACCGGTAACATTTTAATGTGAAAATTTTAAGCCAGCATTGCCAAAGCTTCATCAAGGATCTTATCGCCCTTCATCATGCCGTAATCCATTTGGTTAATAACCGCAATTGGCTTTTCAACACTGTCAGCTTTAGCTTTAAATTCACCAAGTTTGTATTTGATTTGCGGACCTAATAAAAAGCAATCGTACTTTGATAAGTTCGCATCAAACTCATCTAAGCCTACAGCGTTAATTTCAACTTCAATATTTTTCACAACCGCTGCTTGTTGCATCTTTTTAACTACCATACTTGTTGACATACCAGCAGCACAGCAAAGAAGAATTTTAGTCATGTTATATACCTTATTTGTTTCATTGTTTCTATATCTATATATTACTCTTTTTTCCACATACCGCTATCATATATTTTATTATATTCTTCAAAGTGTGATTCAATTCAAACAATGTTATTTAGAAAATAATCACTAAATATAAAATATTAACAATATACGCTTTTATAATATATCTAACAAAAATATAAATTATTTAAGTCTAGGTTATTTTATTATTAATAAAAAAGGCCAATGCTTACATAAAATAAACATTGGCAAGAAAAGAGCTTAAAATGTAAGTGTTTCTTTAGCTTTTAATAGGATGATGGAAAGACTCAATCCACCTCTTAATAAAAGATAAATTCTGTTACTTTTTCAGGTGTTCATCGAGGAAGCCAATTACCTTTTCCATGATTTCTGGTTGGTACCATAGGAAACCAGCATGATCAGCACCTTGAACTACGTAACGTGTAGAATCGATACCCTTATCGATTAAAGCTTCATGCAGAATCTTAGTCTGACTTGGTGAAACAATTGGATCTTTATCACCATGCATTAACAAAAATGGGGGAGTTTTGTCAGAAATATGAGTCAGTGGATTTGCATAAGCTGCTTTTTCAGGATTACTTTGAATTGAACCTCCTTCCATAAATGGTACGCCATTTACTAACATGGCTTCGGGAATCGCTTCCGATTCATGCTTCTTCTGACGTTCTGGTGAGAAGTCAGCAGCGACACGAGTCAAATCAGATAAACCATAAAGATCGATCGCAGCTTGTACATCACTGCTGTAATCCAGATTTGCACCCTTATCGAAATCTTTCATTCCATTTGTCGTCGCAGCAATCGCTGCCAGGTATCCACCAGCAGATTCACCCATGATAGCGATACGCTCTGGATCAATACCGAATTTTTGCGCATTTGCACGCATATAACGTACAGCAGATTTCACATCTTCTAACATTCCTGGGAACGTCACCATAGGTACAACACGATAATCAATACTCGCAACTACATACCCTGCTCTCGCCATGTCTACACGTTGACCGATAAATTTCGTTTTCGGTGCATCCATAAAGCCGCCCCCTGTAACAAATAAAACAGCGGGTAATGGGTCAGGAGAGAATGGTTGGATAACATCCATCGAAAGCTTGATCGGGCGCCCCATATTATTGAACGTTTCCGAGTAGACAAAATCAGAATTGAGTCGAATAGGTGGTACAGACATTTCTACTGCAAGTTGAATGCTGTCTTTTTCTGCAGATATTGCCGCCGAAGAAGTCACTAGAAATGCAGAGACCAAGAGAAATTTCTTCATTTTCTTCATCATTTTTCCTTATGAACAACGGAGTTGTCGTTAGTTCGAATATACTTGGCGACGATTCAGTGCTAATTGGTGATCACTGACGTCTAATAGCGCTTAAAAGAACGCTTCCATACGGAAACCAATACGCCATTCATTATCAACATCTAAATCGGTGATTTCCTGGTCACCACCAACGTACGCTAAACTGAAGTTAGTAATTGGAGCGACCCAAGGCAATGTTTTTAGCTGGATAGAAGGACCAGCCGCAATTTTGTACATACCACCATCTACGCCATCGACACCATTTCGGTTGCTCATGTGCGCGTAAATAGCCTCATATTGCATCGAAATGTGATTGGTTAAAGGCTGATAAATATTCACACCAGCAAACGCTTTTTGCTCTGTTTCACCACCATAGTAGTATGATTTTGAAGGTAGGTACGGGTTGATATCCATCAACTCGGTGACACCACGTTCGTCTTCACGGTCGGTGTATTCATAAGTAAGTGCAGGCTCGATTGTAAAGCCTTTAAAGTGATTAATAACACCGTAGTATGAAGCACGCATTGCAATATCATCTTCTTCACTAAGTACAGTTATTCGGTTGGTGTTCAAATATGGCGCAATTACACCTTTACCCGCTTGCACAATAAAAGTGGAGCTGCCATCCATGCCCAGATAAGAACCAAACTTGTACTTACCGAACACGCTTAATGCGTCGCGCTTAGAACCATGATGAGGGAGGTTTGGTACACCTTTTTCATCTAAATAAGTAAATCTGTCTGTTAATTCTTTTACGTAAGTCGCACCGAATTCTGCGTTACCCATTCGATATGCGAAATCAACAAGGTATCTTGATGGCTCTGCTGTTTTGTAGAATTCATCACTCCAACCTGATGGCTCATCCTGGTTGTAACCAATAGTTAAGTCAAAATTGTCGCTGTTATAGCCGAAACCCGCATCTGCATTAATTTCACGGATGTTGTAGGCAAAAATACGGATGCGCTCACCAGTGTATTTACGTCCAGCCCAAACGACTGCATCACTTGGTAGGAAATCGAGACCACCGTATTGTGCGTAGAGTTGTTGCGCTTCGACACCTTTATCCCCGTAGCCAACAACTTCAAAAGTAAGGTCAGCCCATTGGCCATCATCTGCAACACCATCCCAGCGCTTATTCATCGCGATAGCAGTAAACATGTCGTGCCAGTAACTGTTCGCCATATCACCCATTTTACCGCGAGGGTCTTGGTTTGGACCTGTCGGATCGATATGGAATGCCAGGTTTTTGGCTTTACCCGTTTCTGCGTGGAAATCACTCGCCACCATTGCATAACCATGAAACGTAAAACTATCATCAGCAAATGTAGGGACAGAAGTAGTTGCGGCAAGCGCTGCTGAAATTGCCACGACTAAGTTCAACTTCTTCATTTATTATACTCCGTGTTTATTTTTATCATTTACGGAATAGCTACTTAAATCGTCAATAAAGAGTATGTATTTCAATCAAATACAATAATCGAAAGACTGGAATCGTAGAAAGTAACCCACGTAAATCGGTTTATATGTAGAGCACACAGTGAAACACCCCGTTTCTTACTTATATACCCAACATTGATAGTTTCCTAAATTTACGGGAGTATTATTATATCGGTTGTTGCACTCATTATTGTCGGATATTGCGTTACGGTCAGAGATCACATTTTATCGCGCCAACAGCCGAAGACTATTTTGTGACTTGAGTTGTATTTAATCTCTGAAATTCAGTTAAGTGAAATAATATCAATGCGCAATATCACAAAACAAAAAGCCCCTCCTGAATAGGAAGGGCTTTTTAAATAATCAACTATTTTTAATCTTTTTCTATCTTTTTGATGTATTCCATCATTGATGGATCATTAGTGAATCTAAATTTGTCACGATACTCTTTGATACTGACGTTATACTTATCTTTAAAAACCCGATAAAAGTGGGATGCGTTCTCATAACCAGTCATATTAATCACATCTATAATCGCGTGATTAGTATACTTTAACAAGTAGACCGCTCTCTCTAGCCTCTTCTCTAGAACCAATTCGCTGAAGGTTTTTCCGGTAAACTTCTTTAGCAATCGGCTAATTTTATAGTTTGGTTGGTTGAGTTTATCTGCAATCACTTTCAGGCTTGCGTTCTGATAGTTATCATCAATATATTTCAAAACCATTAACGCCAAAGACTCTGAGTAGTTGACACTGACATAGTAATCGCTTTTATCTATGTTGGACAAAAGGTCTGTAATCAGTAGGCCAACTAAAAAGTGAACTCTCATTTGCTTTAAAGAATTATCACTGTATATCTCGTTAATTATTTTAAATACAGAGTTCTGGAGGTCTTCATTATCTCCAACTTTGAAATGAATATGTTCTCCAAGCCTATTGCGACCATTAATAGAAGCCAGGATAAACTCGGTAATTAGATTTTCATTATCAAATAAAGAAATAAGGCGTCCAATAAAATCAGGCTCAATAATAAGGTTAATTATTATATCGTCTTCACCGGCCGCCTCAATTTCATGTTGCGCGAATTGATTTAATAAGAGAATCTCACCCTGACTTTGTTCAATAGTTTTACCGTTAACAACTTGACGCATCTTACCCTGATAAACATAAACCAGTTCTATGTAATCGTGCGAGTGCAAAGGCACACCGATAAACCTGGTTTGCTTCTCAATAAATATGTGCCTGTCGCGGAAAAACTCACGCTTAACGCGCTTTGTAAATATATGATTAAAATCAGGCCTTTGCTCTAATAGCTCTAACTCTTTATCCGTGTATGATAATAACTTTTCATGCACTTCAGCGTTCAACATGCTTTGCCTTATATCAACAACTCTCTTTGGCGCACACTAAACCAGTATTTAAAGTCAGGTTCAACTGCTTAGTCGCAGATATGTCGATATAAACATGTTTTTCATCCAAGTTTTTGCTAAGAGCCCCACTGAGCGATCCTGCGAAATGTTTCGGAAGAATAAGTTCACAGCTCTCCAATCCATGTGGGATATCAATCGTTAGATTTATTGACTCTCCATCCTTGTTCCATTGACAGCTAATCTCACCTTGTACAGATTTGAAGCTCGCTTTCACTTTAGCAACATGGCTATCAAAGTATGGTTTGATTTGAACTTTGTTAGCCGCACAAGCATCATCTCGGATATTAATACCAGCCAGACCAGTATAAAACCAAGAAACATAAGAGCTGAACATCGCGTGGTTGCATGAGCCATTATGGTTGTCACCAAAAAACTCTTTTAAGGCACCGCTACCATCACTTAGCATGTGCTTGATACCCAAATCATTCTTAAGCCAAGGATAAACAAGCTGATTAAAGTCATACTGGTTAGCTAACTGATAGAAGAAGCTTTGTCCAAATATGCCACACTCAACATCATAACCTGCTGAAATCACCATTTTCTCAAGAAAAGTAATTAAAGTACTCGGGTCATCCTCAAGTTTAAAGTAAAGCGCAAAGACATGGCTTGTTTGGCTTCTGTCCCCATAACTACCATCGGCGTTACGATAAGCTTTAATCAGAGTTGCTTTTAGCTCTTTCGCACGTTGCTGATAACTTTCCACACGACTCGTTAATTCTAACATTGATGAGAATTCGACGAGCAAGAGCACGTGATAGTAGTAAAAACAGGCTGCCGTAAAACTTAGCGCAGGAGAACCTGACTTAACGTTTTTTTGATCAGCGACTTTACTGCCCCAATCTCCGAGACAGAAGTTTGCGATCTCATCGATATTGATTCCGTTCAGGTGTTCTAACTGTTTTTCCAAATATGGGTAAACGCGTTGAACTAGATCGATATCGCCATAGTACTGATAATGTATTTTCAGCAAGTAAGGAACCGCCAACTGCCAACCAAGTGGTCCTGCCCCATCGCCAGTCCCTTTAGTCTGAATTCCCATAAAGGGTGCAGTCTCAGGGAAACCACCGTTATCCATACGATCAGCGATAAAATCTTGAATGGTTTTCTCATACAGCTTTGCTGAATCAAACATCATTGCCTGAGATTGTGCCAAAGCAACCATATCTCCACCGTAAGCGAGTCGCTCACGGGCGCAATCTTCGATAACAGAATGAATATTATTAAGTTTGGTCGTTTTTGCCACCTGATATAACGTGTTTATCTCGTTGTCAGAACAGTGAAAACTTCCCGACTCCGCCAGGTTCGTATGCGCGTATACAGCCTTGATATGCTGCAGTTGTTCGAGAGTCAATCCAGACACTTCAACAAAACGAAATGAGTGATAAACATAACGGTTGCTGTATTCGATCAATCCACTACGGCAAATGCATTTGTCACGCTGATCCGCACGAACCGGAGCACCTTCGCCTCCTGGAACAATGACACCCTCGGCGACTTCTTTACCAACAAAACCAGCCAATGTAGAGTCAGTATTCAATGAACCATCTGCATTTATTTCTTCGCTGTAAAGCAATTCCACAGTCTGACCATCGTTACCCATAAAGGCTAAGTTAATGAAACCACTTACCATCTCGCCAAAATCGAAGATATGTCGCGTATTATCAGTTGATACTACGCTGACTGGTGTTAATTCGCGGCCACGGGCGATCTTCTCAATATAACTCGGTTTGAGACTCCCCGCTGGGCCGGAAGTTATAACAGCATTCAACCACTGCGTATCCAGATAGGTAATTTTGTCAGCGGCTCGTTCAAATAAACGGAAATCAATGACTTCACCTAAATACATATTATTGAATAAATATGGGCCTTGCGCTGCTAGCCAATTCTCATCAGTCGATGTTATTTGCTCTTCACCATTAGCTCGAATGATAATATCTGCTATTAGTTTTGGCTCTCCAGTGGTTAAATTTCTCCGTAAGTTATACTTACCAAATAACGTCAGCGGTGATGGGTTGTACCAGCCATTTGCTAGCTCAACCAGAACTTCGTTGTCACCTTCATGCAAATAGTTAAGAATATCAAACGTATCGTAATAAACAATTTTACTATAATTAGTCCAATCGTTATTTAGCTCATAATTAGATACTTTCTTACCATTTATATAAAGATTGTAGTATCCCAAACCAACCAGATTTATATAAGCTTCTTCAGTCGAGCTTGATATATTAATAGATTTTTTAACTACAGGGTTACGATGGTAATTATAGTATTCATCATCAATTACCCTGCCATTGTTAGAAGTTATCCATTTTGCTTCGAATTTACCAAAGTTACCGGTCATGAAGTAACTTAAGAAACGTTTTTCCTCACCTTGAGCACTAAAAGCAGTCACTTCAACTTCATATTTGTGGTTTTTATGAAGTTCAATATTTTGGATGGTATAGCAACTTTCGTTGCTAACCATCTCTTTAAAATAAACTGTTTTATCTTTTCGGCTAACTTTCAGAGTAAAATGTGACTGTGTAAATCCTGGCTGCCATTTCAATTTAATTGGTGATTCATCTAAAACGACAGCTTCACTTTTTCCATTTACTGTTAAGTTATCCATAGCTACTAACTCTTAGTTGATACTTCTGCAAGTTCTAGTGACTCTTGCGCTTCAAACTGAGCACGAGCGCGCTTTTGTTCTTCGATTTGTTGTTCTTCAGCCTTTTCTTCAGCGAATGCAATTCTGTCTGCAACTTTGAAGAATACATACCAACCAGCGAACCTTACAAATAGAGACAAGAATTGAAAAGCCGCTATTTTCCAACTGCCCTGCATGAACCCGGAGACAATCACCGGCATACCTGCTGGCGTCATTACACCTGCCACCGCCGGAAGGATCCCTGCAACAGTCAAGTAATATGCAGCACCTAGCATCACACTGTTCAATAGAATGTATGGAATGGCTAATGCGAAGTTCATTACCAGAGGAACACCGTAAGCCATTGGCTCACCGATAGTAAATACTGCCGGAGCGACTGAGATACGACCAAGTGTCTTAAAGCGCTCGCTTTTCGCCATAAAGGCTAACATGAAGGCGAGTGGTAATAAGTCACCAGCGGTGTACGTCATGAAGAAAGCGAAACCAGTGATATTCGGGGTTGGTGCGCCAGAAGAGAATGCTGCTAACTGCGCGGCGTCCATCGCAAACCAAATCGGTGCAACGATACCCAGTGTAATTGCGTGGCCATGCAAACCGAAAAACCAAAGTGTTTGAGCAAGGATTGAAACCAGAATAACAGAACCAATACCAGAACCTAAGTCTGTTAATGGCGCTTGGATAATACCGTAAATGATGTCATGAACACTGCCTAAACCGTTAATGGTAATGGTTGCAGAAAGGACAGTAAAACCCGTTAAGATAATGATGCCAGGTACCAGAGCTGAGAACGACTTAGAAATAAACTCCGGCACACTTTCCGGCATTTTTATTATCAAGCCCTTTTTGGTGATCGCGACAAATATGCGAGCAGAAATAAACGCAACCATAATCCCGGTGAACAGACCCATAGAACCAAGCCACTGACTAGGAATGCTGTATGCCTGACCAAGCGGACCAAACTCCCCTAACTCGTATGGAGTGAGGATAAAGAACGATATCATTGATATCAGTCCGGCGGTAAATCCATCAACATCGAAGCTCTTAGCTAACGTATAAGCGACAGAAAACGACACGATAACGGCTAGAAAGTTGTTGGTAAAGTTGATTGGAATATCAAAAAAAGGAGCCAGATTATGCAGTGCGATAAAATCTTGATACACACCTAAAGGAAATACTTTTAATAGGGTTGCAAACGAGCTCATGATTGTCGCCGGCAATACCAGCATCATACCACGCATGATCGCTTGTAAGTATCGGTTTTGACCGATCTTTTGCATGATAGTCATCATTCTATCTTGCATTATATTTGCGTCAAATTTCATAACTTCAGACCATTTTTTATTTATATTTTAAACACCGTTTTATTGTCATACCGTCGACAATAAAGACTAGGGTGCAGTACAGAAAACCCATGCTTAAATGTTAGAGAAAAAGGCGAAGATCCAACATATCGGATGTTGCAAAGGAGATTGACCATCCTTGCACAACACTCAGGCATCTGATGCATCATTGGAAACTTCCTTATCGATACAGACACAACGATTAGACATTTTCTGGCAAGATTTGCGGAAGATCGGGCAACAGCATTCAGCCACATCCCACTTACAATTAATCTATCGGCTTAAACTGGCCATAACCCTATTATCACGCCATGCGGCATTGGCTTAGATGATCTAAGTTGTCGAAAGGATATTCCCGTGCAAAAAAACGTTAATCGATTTTCTTTTGTGGGAGCTTCACTGTCTCTGATGGTGACCTACGTTACTTCTGCAGTACCAATACCACTTTACGGTACGTACCAGCTTCACGACCATGTGAGTTACCTTGAGTTGTCTTTAAGCTCTGTGATCTATTTTATCGGCGCGGTAACCGCACTGGTGTTATGTGGACGATTATCTAATCACTGGGGACGAAAGACCGTTTCAGTTATCTCATTATTGTTAGCAGCACTATCAGTGGTTGTGTTCCTCAATGTGCACAGCGCCACTCCATTAATTTTAGGACGTCTGTTACAAGGGCTTTCTTGTGGACTAGCGTCGACCGCTCTCGCCTCTTGGGTTGTCGATCATGCGCCTTCCGTACCATCTTGGATCCCTCCAGCAGTGATCAGTTGTGGGCCAATGACTGGTCTTACTTTCGGTGGTGTCGGCTCTGGCTTCTTAATCGAGTACGCTTCTTACCCACGTTTATTGCCTTTCGGTATCGCTTTCTGTCTTATCGCTTGCTGTATGGTGTTGGTACTGAAAAGTCAGGAAACCATGAAGCGTAAGCCGGGGGCTTTGTTGTCACTTAAACCAAACTTCACACTACCGCCTTCTGCTAAAAAAGCGTTCCCACTGGCTGCGTGCACATTTGTATGTACTTGGGCGCTCGGTGGATTTTTTCAGGCATTTGGTCCCGCTATGGCTCGTGAACAACTTCATTCTCAAAGTGCGGTAGCGGCTGCTTTGGTTTTTGCGTCTATTATGGCACCAAGCTCTATTGGCGCTTCTATCGCAGGCAAAATGACACCACAAAAAGCTCAGTTCACCGGAATGCTTTCATTTACGGTGTTTGTAGGCGGAATCTTGTTAGCACTACAACAAGGTTTACTCAGCGCCTTCCTTGCTGCAAGCATATTTGCCGGTATCGCTCAGGGGCTGGTATTGACCGGTAGTATCGGTACGATGGTTTCAGGATTGTTGCCACATGAACGAGCGAATGTCTTTTCCGTAATTTATGCAACGTCCTATATTGGAGCGGCACTTCCGACATTTATTTCCGGTCAGCTGTCAGAAAAATTTAGCCTGTTACAGATCGCCAGTGGCTACGGCGTATTGGCGCTATGTGGTTCGGTCGTCATATTATTTAGCCGCATGACACGCAATCAGAAAGAAACGGCTCGCGAAACGCCATAGTCCTGACCTCAAACAACCTGAAGACGCTAAATTGAGCAAGGAGAGCTTGAGTATTTAACTAAGATAAAAAAACGAGCGGTTTTCCGCTCGCTTTTTAGTATTCACACATTGCAAATCAGATTACTGAATGTATGCGCCACCACACACCGGATTGTATGTCCCGGTAATATGAGAACTTGCTTCACTTGCCAGGTAACGCACTGTGTTCGCTACATCTTCAGGTGTCGCTACGCGTTGTGTTGGGGTAAATGATCTGATCATCTCTTTAAATTCCGCTGGCGCATCTTTCGTCGCGTCAGTTTCAACCAGACCCGGAGCCACAATGTTAGATGTGATACCCAGTGGACCAAGTTCTTGAGCCAGATATTTATTAAAGCTATCTAGTGAACCTTTCGCCGTGCCATGAGCAATAAAGTTTGGTGCAGGAACTTCTGATAAGGTGCTAGAAATAAAGACTAAACGACCAAATTTCTTTTCTTTCATGCTTTTCGCTGCTAATTGAGCAGTCACATATGCAGCGTGCATTTCATCATTTAGCTTTTGTGCAAATTCATCCCAACTTTGTTCGATAAATGGTTTAGCCGTAAAGTTCATGTTGGCGTTAGACACTAATACATCGACACCACCATGCTCTTGCACTTTAGCAAACATCTCTTCAATCTTCGCATCATCTCGAACATCAGCTTGAATCGCGTACGCCTCACCACCTTTACTACGGATCTCTTCTGCTAAATGTTCTGCAACTTCAGCACTGTTCACGTAGTTAATGAATACACGATAGCCGTCTTCAGCCAGTGCCTTTGCTGTTGCCGCGCCAATACCACGCGCACCACCAGTAACTAATGCATTACGTTTTGTCATGTTTCTTCCTTATGAATTTACTTAGGTAATGACAGCGTTTATGTGGCTGTCTCACATTACTTTTAGTGATTAGGTTTTTATCGATTCAGTTTTCTCAAACTGGTAATCACTTTCGATAAACTTTGTTTACTTGTCTGCAGACTCGCTTCATCAATACCTTGCTGAGCATCATGTAAAACACTGGCTGCAATCTCTTCACACTGTTCAACGACACCAAGAGATTTCTCCGTCAGAATCACGATTTTACTGCGGCTGTCATGTGGCGAACGCTGACGTTCAATCCAGCCGCGCTTCTCAAGACCATCGATAGAACGACTGACACTGGATTTCTCAAGATACAACAGATCACTAATCTGACTTTGAGTCATCGCTTCACTGTTTCTCAAAACCAGAATTACTCCCCACTGCTCCGCAGTCATATCGATGCCTGCTTGCTTAAAGCGCATAGTCAGTAAACGGTTAAAAAGGCGACTGGCTAGCCCGGTTAAATGCCCTAGTGACTGCTGATGACTGTAGTTATTCACTTTTACTCTCGGTCGCTGTTGGTTTATTAAGTTGTATACACAACTATATGGTAAGTTGTCAATGATGGCTATTTATTTCTTAGGCATCCGAACCCCAGTTTATTGATTAGGATGAGTTAAAAATATTAATTGGTAGAGATACTTTATGATTGTCTGATGCAGGTACCCGAGCCTAGTAGCCCAGAGACTGAATGAGTGATTGAGAACACAGGGATCGATAGAACGTATTCTTTAAAGCGACCGAAAGCGGCGCTAACTTTAGCACCGCTTTTGTTTGTATGGACTGAAATTTTATTTCTACGCCTGGTAGCCATCAACCCCTTTGAATGACGAATAACCGTCGTCGGCCATTATGGTGGAACCGTTAATCGCACTGGCTTCTGGCAACGACATTAAATAGATTGCATTGGCGATTTCAACCGGATTAATAATGCGACCTTTCATGTGCAGTTTGCTGCCAATTTCTTCAATAGGCTTATCAATCATACCTGTCTTCACCCAGCCCGGTGCAACAGATACGACACGCACGCCGAATGGAGACAATTCTCTGGCAAGGGCTTGAGTCACCATTCGTACGCCACCTTTACTGGCGTGATAACCGATATTTTCCGTATTCGCTATCGAACCGCAAATAGAACCTACGTTCACAATGACACCCGACTTATTCGCAGCCATTACTTTGCCAACGTAGTGACACAGCTGAATAGTACCCATCAGGTTAATCTGAATAGTATTGAAAATGTCATTGAGTTCAGCCTCGATCAAAGAGACACGCTGCCCGACAACACCAGCTACATTTGCAAGTACATCAATGGTGCCAAACTTTTCAACCGTCTGCTCCACGGCCTGACGGCACTGCTCTGCATCGGCGATGTTACACTCAAAAAACACCGCTTCACCCAATGCTGAGAGCTCTGTCATTGCCTGCTCAATCACCTCTGGAGCATCAATACTAGCGATGACGACTTTGTCACCCTGAGTCAGATATTTTTTCGCGGTTTCGAAGCCAATTCCGCGTGTGCCGCCGGTCACCATAACAACGTTGTTCATTCTTTGTTTCCTTTCTTATTTTATTTTTCTAAATCAAGCCCACTCCCCTGAGGTATTAATCAAAAGGTTTTCGCTTGAATATTATTTAACCTCACTATGAGCATTGTTAATAAGTAAATAAAGAGAATTAAATTCCTATCTGTCTGGAATAAAAATCCATAATAACAAGCTTGATTCGACTTAATTGAAAATCATTCTGGTTTCACTCCATTTTCCCTATCGCTTCCCGTCATCTAGCACAAGTTAATCCCGACAAAAATGATAAACACTCTGGAATATTTTTCCGTAATAAGCATTAAAATAGCAAATATGTTAATACTATGAAAGATAGATATTCATAACTAAGAAATTGTTTAATAACAAGTTTAATCAGATAAAAGCAAACTCGCACGTTACATATGCCTACAAACAAGCAACAATACTACCGCTTTTTAACCATACAATTAATGTGGATTGTTTTATTGACGCCGGATATTATTTCTACGCTAAGGTCATCAGCGGGTAAGTAAGAAAATGCTCCCCTGATCTTCTACGCTTTAGATATTAATTATTTTTTTTGATCTCAGACAAAATAATTAATATTTAATTCTACGAGAACAACCTATGTTGAATCATGTATTTTCACCGATCTCAATCGGTAATATGGTGGTAAAAAACCGACTTGTTGTACCTCCTATGGTATCGAATTACGCCAATGAAGATGGTACCTGCACGGAACAGTTTATTAGCTATCACGAAGAAAAAGCCAAAGGTGGCTGGGGCTTAATTATTGTAGAAGACTACAAAATTAACCCTGAAGCGGGTGGGTTTGTGAAACTACCAGGCCTATGGGATGATTCTCAAATCGAAAGCCACAAACAGCTGACTGAGCGTGTCCACCAGCATGGCGCTAAAATTGCGGCGCAAATTTATCATGCGGGACGTGAAACCTGTGCAGAAATTACTGGTGTTCAACCTGTCGCGCCTTCTGCTATCCCCGACCCAGTCGTCAATGCCATGCCGCGCGAGTTGTCTGTGGATGAAATACAACAACTGGTTGAACAGTTTGGTGATACTGCTCTACGTGCCAAAAACGCTGGTTTTGATGCGGTTGAAATTCATGGTGCGCATGGTTATCTGGTGAACCAGTTTATGTCGCCATTTTCCAACAAACGCATCGACCAATATGGCGGAACCATTCTGAACCGTGCTCGATTCGCGCTCGAAATCATCGCTAATATCAGGTCTAAAGTTGGCACAGATTTCCCGCTTATCTACCGTATGTCAGTAAACGAATTTGTCGAAGGTGGTTTAACAACCGAAGACAGTAAAGTCATCTCCATGTTACTTGAAAATGCAGGCATTGATCTCATTCATGCTTCTAACGGTGTGTATGCCAGCACGGAAACCATTATTCCACCAACGGCTGTTGGTCACGCCTGGAGTGCAAATATCAGTGAAGAATTGAAAAAAGTGGTGTCGATTCCCGTCATTGCGGTTGGTCGTATTAATGATCCTCTCATCGCTGAATCGGTATTGCGCTCGAAACAAGCCGATATGATTTCTATGGGTCGCGGTTCTCTGGCCGACCCACATCTGCCAAACAAAGCGCAAGCGGGGCAATTTGATGACATTATCCGTTGTATCGGTTGCTTACAAGGCTGTATTCAACGTAACGCGCAGCAACTTCCGATTAAATGTCTGGTAAACCCGATGACCGGCCATGAATCTGAACGCCAAGTTACACCGGCATCACGTGAGAAAAAAGTATTCATCATTGGTGGCGGCATCGCTGGAATGGAAGCGGCCATCGTAGCTGCACAACGTGGTCATAAGGTCGAAATTTACGAGAAAAACAGCCGTTTAGGTGGACAGTGGGTGCTGGCAGCAATCCCACCGACAAAAGAAGAATTAGGTTCATTTACGGTTTGGCAGGTGAATCAGCTTAATAAACTGGGGGTTATCGTCCATCTCAATACCGAGCTTACACTGGACATGATCCGCAATAACCAACCAGATAGCGTCATTATCGCGACCGGAGCTTCTCCGTTTGTACCGAATATACCTGGCAAAGATCTCAACCATGTATTGACCGCTAACGATATTCTTCAAGGTAGTGCGCAGGCAGGTAAACGTGTTGTGGTCATTGGCGGTGGTCTGGTCGGCTCAGAAACCGCGGCACACTTAGCAAACCATGGGCATGATGTCTCTATCGTAGAAATGAACAGCGATATTTTTGTCGGAACACCGTCTGCGACCAAACATTATCTGATGAAGGATTTACAGCATCACAATGTAGCGATTCTGACCAACACTCAGGTCAAAGAGATCCATAATGATGCGGTGATCGTTGATAATAACGGTCAGCTTCAGACTCTGGCTGTCATTGATAACGTAGTGATGGCTATCGGTTCACGCCCTGTTAGTTTTTCTGTCCAAGAACTAGAGCAGTATGTCTCTGAGATCGTCACTATTGGTGATGCACAGAAAGTGAGAAAAGCCATGGAAGCCGTCGAGGAAGGCTACTTAGCTGGATTGGCACTGTAAACGCTGTTTTGATTTAATCTCATTAGTCACGATCCTTTCAGCAAGGGTCGTGACTTTTTCATTCACATTGACTTACCTGCCAATACAAACCGGTACAAATAGGCAAAAATAAGACAAAAATGGGTCTTTATTCTCCTCTGCTCATATCAGACAATAAACGACTTAAATTCATGTCATTATCAACATTATCTTAGTGACACTATGAAAAATAGCGACACTCCGTTTAATAGACAGAGTCAGCAAGCCCAATTAACGTCAACCTAAACACGTCTTATAAGAATGTGGAGACCCAATGTCCCAGCCTGAAATGCAAACCGTCGAGTTAACTTACGTAAAAACCAAAAAACCGTGGCAAAGGATACGCAAGTTTCTAAAGGTATTTATAAGCTTACTCGCGATAGTGTCAGCCGGACTCTATACCTATATGTTGCAGCCACAGTTTGCCTCCCCTAATGTGAAAATGGATAGTTACCAAGGGAAGTACGTAGACGGCAAGTTTCACAATATAGAGGAAGTTCCGGTATCCACGTCGAACGAAGGAGCATTAGTTGGATTCTATCGTTTCTTAACCGACCCCGTTTTCGACGCCGTTCCGGCCACCAACTTGCCTTCAGTAAAATCAGATTTGTTTGGTCTTAACCCTCGAGACAATGTCATGATCTGGATGGGGCATTCCAGCTACTTTATTCAACTGGAAGGCATTCGCTACTTAATTGATCCGGTGTTCAGTGAGAATGCATCTCCCGTTCCCTACACCAATGTGGCTTTTCCTGGCAGCAATGTTTACACCGCAGATGACATTCCAGAAATAGATTATCTATTGATTTCTCACGATCACTGGGACCACCTCGATTACCCAACGATTAACGCACTTCAAGCGAAAATTGACCACGTTGTAACTCCAATCGGTGTCGGTTCTTATTTCACTCAATGGGGATTCAGCCCTAAGCAAATCAAAGAAGGAGACTGGTATGATTCCTTCCCGACGGAAGCGGGTCGTATTCATATCCTTCCTGCACAACACTTTTCAGGTCGATTGCTAAAACGTAATCGCACGCTTTGGGCATCATTCGCTATCACATCAGGCCAACACAAGATCTATCTGGGTGGTGACAGTGGCTACGGCGAGCATTTTAAAACCATCGCAGAGAAGTTTGGCAGCTTCGATATTGCAGTGTTAGAAACTGGCCAATACAACAAGAACTGGCCGTTCATTCATATGATGCCGGAAGAAGTCACACAGGCGGCCAACGATCTCAACGCAAAATCAGTATTACCTTCGCATAATAGTAAATTCAAACTGTCTAAACATGCGTGGTATGAACCACTAGAGCGTATTACCCAGGCAAGCCAGAAACAAGATTATCGCTTAATGACACCAATGATTGGAGAAATCGTCGGTTTAGATGATAACAACCAGACATTTTCTCAGTGGTGGAGACAGTGATCCCCTTCTCAGAAATTCACCTCATGGTCATTGAAAGGGAATGATTATCCGTTCCCTTTCAAAGCTAAAAAATGGAAAGCGTATGATAGCAAATTGAAACAACTGGCAAATTGTTTTTGCAGCCGTATTGCTTTAAATTACTCAATAGTAATTTTTCTATTTGGAGACTAAAACAGCATGACGACAATACTGGATGTTTCTCGTCGGGTCGGTGTATCTAAATCCACAGTTTCCAAAGTTCTGAATGGTACCGGCCGCGTATCTGAAGCGACAAAAAAAGCGGTGTTTGAAGCAGTTAAAGAACTGGATTACCGCCCCAATGTGATTGCGCGTTCGCTGTCGAAGCAGACGACCGATACTATCGGCCTTATCATTCCTGATGCTCATAACTCTTCGCAATACATCAATAACCTGATTGACATGACGCAGAGACTGGCCAAAAAATCTGGCAAGTTTCTGATGATATCTCAGGTCGATGGTAATGATGTCGAATCCAGTATTCAATCCATTCGGAAACTAGTTGATCGCCGCTGTGATGGTGTTATCTATTACAAAAGCTCACGCATTGAAGGTAGCGACATCGGTGACAAGTTAGAGAGCTTAATCGACGAGCTACCGATTCCTCTGGTGGTACTCAACCATCACTTAATCAATAAACCCGATCATTGTGTCTGGTTTGATCAGGTGGCCACAGCACGATTGGCTGTTGATTATCTGATTGACCATGGACATAAAGACATTGCTTACATCGCAGGTAAGTATCAGTTATTAACCTCTCGCCTAAGGTTACAAGGCTACCAAGAGTCACTGAAAAACGCTGGTATCGAGCTAAACCCTCTTTTGATTGCCGAAGGATTCGATTGTCTGTATCAGGGTGGGTATGACGCTTGTACTAGCTTAATAGAGCGAGACGTTCCGTTTAGCGCCATCTGTTGCTTCAGCGATGCTATTGCCATCGGAGCAATCAAGGCACTTAGGGAAAAAGGCATTACCGTTCCAGAACAGGTATCGGTATTTGGCCTGGATAATGATGATGTAAGCAGTTTTATCGACCCACCTCTATCAACTATTGCAATGCCAGTCCATGAGATTATCGATACAGCAGGAAGAATGCTGTTCAACTTAATGGACAATGACACACCACCTACGCTAAAAGAATCGTTAACGGGCAAGTTGATCGTACGTGAATCTACGCAAAGCTTACTTTGACTTAAAAAATTCCGCATAAAAAAAGCCACACCGAACGGTGTGGCAAAAGAGCTAAGAAAAACAGTAAATTAATTGTGTATTACCACCAAATATCAGCTTGTACACCAAAGCTAAGCTGATCTTTGCCCCCATCGTTGAAAGTAAAATTAGAAATTTCGTTATCCAGCGATTCCATATAGTTTGCGTAGAAGCGGATTTCCGGTCTTGAACGCAAGATGCTGGTTGCCACTTTGAAAGTATGGAAAGCCGTTACTTTATAACCACTTTCAATGTAGTCTTCTCCATCAAGCACATTTTTCTGCTTGAAGTAGCCCAACTCGACCCCAGTTTGGTTGTATTGATCCCAGATATAAGCCGGACGGATGACCGCACGAACGCTATCAGTGTCTACATTCGCTGCACCGCCATTGGCAACATAAGTATAGAGATCTTCCCCGTGCGTCAGAACGAAAGCATGCGCCATGATGAACTGTTTATCAGCAAAATACATTTCACCCTGTGAGAAGAAGCGTAGAGCTTGTGCGCCCTTACTGTCATTCAAAACATACTCAGGGTTAGGCCCATCAATACTGCCAAAGGTGCTCGCGATCGAGTTTGTCGCATAGTGCAAACCGTACTGATTGAAGCCACCTTGAGAAAAGTTTTGCGTCAGCATTAATACAGAACTCAGCGCGTCAGACACTTCGTAACCAACCAACTCTTCAACTTTTGATTCATCATTAGGCAGCTGATATTTGGTATAAAAATCAAGAGACATATTCTCGGTTACCGGAGTACCTTTGAAACGAATATCTAGCGCGTTAGTATTTAAGGTTTCTTCCTCAGTTATCATCACGTCATGTACGACATTATTAATGTCTATATATGAGTGATCGACAACACTGTTACTTGCATCGAAATCTTCACGTAGTAAAGAGATACCTAAATTCGAGAAACCAAGGTCGATATTATCCAGGCCAACACCGCCGCCTCCGGTGCCTTTATAGCCTTTCCAGTCCAGAAGCTGAATTTCGTAGTCGACCTGTTTGTGTCTTCCCACCCAAAGCGAGACATCTGGTGCTCCCGGAATAAAGCCCGTTGCATCTACGTAAAGATCAGAAAACTGCAACGCACTTTGGTTGTCGTAACCAAAACCTTCCCATGCGTGCTCCTGACCGACGTTACCATCAATCATGGCGACCGCTTTTACGGTGCGGTTGTTTTCATTGTAAACCCGATGCGCGACCTGAAGATCATACCAACCAGCGAAAGTGTAGCCATTCCCTAGTCGCCCCAAAGAACCAATAGCGTATTGCTTTGGCGCACCTTGAGTACTGGTCGACCAACCACCACGAAAATAGCCGGAATATACAGTGTTGCCGTTGTCATAATTAGTGAATTCCGGCAGAGGTTTAGAGCCCATCGTTTCAACAGCCATTGCATGACCGCATAAACTCAATGTTAATGCCGTCATAGTAAAAGATTTAAGTAGAGGGAATTTAACCAAATATAAAGGAGTAGATGATTTCATATTATTACCACTTAGTTTCACTTTATTTAGGTTGAAGGAACCCACTCCATGCTCAGGAAAAACATGGAGGGGCTCTCTCAACTCTGGGGGATTATTAATTTATTGCTGCTTTAGGTAGGGAGGTTAATTATTTATAACGTCCCTATTTCTTTATTTTTATTTCCGTATTTTCCGATATTAAATAAGCATTATTCAGAAGGAACAAGCTTTTCGCCTTGCGATTCAATAATCGATTTATACCAATAGAAACTCTTCTTCGGTGTACGTTCTAGTGAACCGTTACCGTTGTCATCGCGGTCGACATAGATGAAGCCATAACGCTTAGCCAACTGTGCGGTTGAAGCACTGACCAAATCTATAGGCCCCCAAGAGGTGTAACCCATTACATCAACACCATCTTGGATCGCTTCACCAATTTGGTATAAGTGATCGTTCAGGTACTGAATGCGGTAGTCATCTTCAACCACACCTTCTGCGTTAAGAACATCTTTCGCACCCAGACCATTTTCCACTACGAATAGAGGCAATTGATAACGGTCGTACAGGAAGTTAAGTAGGTAACGCAGGCCTACTGGGTCAATCTGCCAGCCCCACTCTGACGCTTTAAGGTGTGGGTTTGGCACCATTTCTAACATGTTAGCGTCCGCTTTATCAGAAATTGCTGGATCGGCACTTGCGCAACCTGACATGTAGTAGCTGAAAGAAACAAAGTCGATGGTTTCTTTTAACGCTTCTTTATCTTCGTCTGTAATGTCAATCTCGATACCCAGTTCTTTAAACTTACGAGTCATATACGTTGGATAGTAACCACGCGCCTGAATATCCCCAAACATCAGCCATTCACGGTTTTGTTGCAGGGTTTTCATCACATCACTTGGATGACAGGTGTACGGGTATAACACTGCACCCAAAATCATGTTGCCGATTTTCGCATCAGGGATCATTTCATGACACGCTTTCACCGCTTTCGCACTCGCCACAAGTTGGTGGTGAATTGCCTGATAACGGGTTTGCTCATCCACTTCACGTGGCAGACCTGCGCCAGTAAAAGGTTGATGAAGCGTTACGTTAATCTCGTTGAACGTTAGCCAATGTTTCACTCGATGCCCATAGCGTGCAAATACAGTGCGTGCATACTTCTCGAACATAGGAATCACATCACGACTCGCCCAGCCCTGATATTCTTTTGCCAAATGAAGTGGCATCTCGTAGTGGGACAAGGTCAGCAATGGTGTGATGCCATATTCTTCCAGCTCGTCGAGTAACTTATCATAGTGTGCCAGACCCGCTTCGTTTGGTTCTGCATCGTCACCATTAGGGAAAATACGCGTCCAGGCAATCGAAAGACGCAATGTCGTAAAGCCCATTTCTGCAAACATCGCAATATCTTCTGGGTAACGATTGTAAAAATCGATGGCGACATCCTTGATATTAAAGTCCCCTTCAACCCTGTCTACCGGATCGCCAAACGCGCCTTTAGGTTGTACATCTGACGTTGATAGGCCTTTCCCATCAGTAACGTGTGAGCCTTCTACCTGGTTTGCAGCAATTGCGCCACCCCATAAAAAAGAATCCGGAAAACGAAAACTCATAACGATCTCTCCTCTCATTGTTCTGTAATTAAAATTGGTGATTAACGCTTACTTCGCTCGTCACCTGTTTAAAGCAGTGAGGCCGGTACGATGACCAGTGTAAGCCGGTTACCTCACTACTAGAAAATAATTGCGTTGGATTTAATGTCAGGCTTTAGCTGCAACTGCACTCGTGCTGTTCTGCTTTTCTGGGTTTAGAAGCAGTGTGCCGATAAACGCTAAGCCAAAACCGATTGAAATACCGATGACATAAGGGATTACAGGTTCAAATAATGGGATGCCTGGAATACTGTGGAATGCAAAACCAACCATTTTAACGTTCATCGTCGCTTCAAATGCGCCACCAACAGCGCCAGATACCATCACCACAGGAATCGTTTTTCTGAAACGCATGATGATGCCGTAAATAACAGGCTCTGTTACGCCAGCAAGAAACCCTGACATCGCTGCCGGACCAGCAATCGCTTTGATGTTTTGGTCTTTCGAGCGTAACCAGAATGCAGCTGCAACACCGATTTGAGCAAAAGTACACGGAGCCCACATTGCAGCAATCGGATCGCCGCCTAAACCAATGTTAGCGATGATGATAGGCACGATGCCCCAATGCAGACCAAAGACCACCAAAAACATCATCGAACCACCGACCACAGCACCAGTCAGAATACTACTGTGTGCAATCAACCAATTCAGTCCATCGGCAATCCAGTTGCCCAGATACACCCCGAAAGGACCAAAAATAATCATGGTTAAAGGCACAACAATAAGCATACTTAACATCGGAACCATGAACATTTGCATACTGTTAGGGCAAACTTTCTTCAGATTTTTCTCAACTAAAGCCAGCATTGCAGCGGCGATAAAAATCGGAAATACACTTGAGGAGTAATTAATCGCAACGACGGGTATTCCGAAGAAATCAGCAGAACCGTTTCCAATTAAACCGGTAAAGTTAGGCTCTAATAATGAAGCACCGATTACCCCACCTAAATAACCATTTGCTCCTAACTTGACTGCCGCAGAAATACCTAAAAGAATTGGTAGAAAATAAAATACAGCGTTGGCTGCGGCCGACAGAATTAAATAAGTAGATTCAGTCTTGTCCAGTAAATTAAACACGACTAAAACAGCAATAAGCGCTTTTAGCATGCCTGCACCAGCAAGTGGCCCAATTAACGGGGACAAACTCCCGGAAATAATTTCAAAAACTTTGCTAACAGCCCCTACTTTTTGTTTGGGTGCATCAGAGGACGCTCGGGTTGATGACTCTTGTGTCTGATTTGTACCTCCAGATAACAGTTCCTGAAGAGCGGAATGTACATGAGATACCTGATTACCGATGATCACTTGGAATTGACCACCACTTTCAACAACGCTTAGTACACCTTCCAGATTTTGGATATCGGCTTTTTTGGCTCGACTGTTATCATTCAACGTGAAACGTAAACGAGTAGCACAATGAGTCAATGCATTCACATTTTCTTTTTCACCAATAAGGTTTAGCAGGTTTTTTGCAAGGTTTGAGTAGTTCACTTCATTACCCCAATATCGTTAGTTTTATAAAAAGTAGGAGCTCCGTTGATGAGTACACTAATCGAGAAACCGGTTTCCCAAAAGTGCGTAATTTATAATTCGTGACCACTTTCACATACAAATTCATAAGCAAATAAAATACAATGAGTTATCTATCAACTATAACCCCCCTCTCGAAAAAGAAAAACAAACTATAACTTTCAGATACTTAAATAGATTTTGAGATAAATTTATTTTCTATGACGACCTAAACATAAGTCATAATAGGGAAATCGGTTTCTCATTTAGTTAATGGTCTGATTTAATTAATAAAAGAGAGCTGTTTGGATTAGAATGTGTGAGAAAAAAGGGCAATGAGTAAGCCCTTTTCAATGAGGTGATTATTTGGCTTAAATGAGATTTATAAGTGATAGACAGACGTTGGAGATTGTGACTCTTCAAGCAAAGCATCTATCACCACTCGTTGGCGTGGTTTTAAATAACGTGAGCGCGGCCAAACCGCATGTATCGGCATTTCTGCACCAGCCCACTGATCCAACACAGTAACCAGAGCGCCCGTTGCTAAGTGCTCATTGACCAGCCAGGTAGGCAGTTGACTTAACCCCAACCCATTTAACGTGGCATCAACCATTGCATCGCCATCGCTAAAGTCATAGCGACCTCGGATTACCTGAGAAAATGATTCACCGTTTGACTGACAAAATAACCAAGCTGGCTGGGTACTACGTCGGCTACCAATAATACAATCGTGATCGAGCAGCTCGGTTGGCGTTTCGGGTGCACCTTTGCGCGATAAGTAACTCGGGCTAGCGCATACCACCAAACGCTGACGTCCAAGTTTACGAGCAACCAAATCTGCATCATCTTCCAGCGTGCCTATGCGTACCACCAAATCCACACCTTCGTCGATCAGGTTGATTCGCCTTTCAGTAAAGTTAACCGACAAATCCAGACTCGGGTAGTCAGTCGCAAGGCGTGATAATACTGGCAACACATGTCTTCTCCCAAAGGCCGCTGGTAAGTGAATATTCAAACGCCCGGAAATCTGGCTGCTACCTGCCACAACGCCTGATTCGAGACTTTCGATCTCGTCTAATATTGCCACCCAGCCATCAAAGAACCTCTGCCCTTCCGGCGTTGGAGTCAAACTGCGAGTCGTTCTGTGCAGCAGTTTGGTTCCGAGCTTCTGTTCTAAGCGGGTCACACTTTTACCCACCGCAGAACCTGTCAGCCCCAACCGCTCACCAGCAGCAGTGAAAGAACCGGTTTTGAGTGTTTCAACATATTCAACAACACCAGAGAATTGAGTCTCATACAATTTCATTGTGGAATCCAAGGACTAAATAAATGGAATTTAAACTGTATTATCATTTTTAAACAAGTCAATAGAATACTTCCATACCAGATGAAATTGCGCGGTTTGATATCCGAAGCAATGGTTCTGAACCTAATTCAACTAGCAGACGGAGATATTCCATGACTGATCAAATTGATATGAAACGCATTCAAGCCCTATTGGACCGTGAAGAAATTAGAGCACTACGTCTGCGCTATAGCCAACTTCTCGACGGCGGACAAGCAGAACGTATGGGTGAAGTCTTTACTGAGGACGCTGAAGTCAAAGTAACAGTGGGATCCATGCAAGGCCTGGATGAAATTAAACAAAGTCTTGCTGAAGCTTATAAAATGTTCGACAGCAAAGATCGTAAGCACTTTCCATTCATCCACGCAGTCACAAATCATGACATTACGCTAATCGATGAAAACCACGCCAAAGGCAGTTGCTACCTGCTCGATTTCGTTACAGATCGAGAAAGTGCACAGCACCCATTTTTACTGCTTGGTCATTACTTAGACAGTTATGTCCGTGTAAATGGTGAATGGCGCATTTCCCATTCAGAGCTTGATGTTCTCTGGCCCGAAGCTGAGTAATCCTCGTCCGCGCTACCAATACACTGAAGGAATTAAAAAGAGACAACCATGACAGAGACACTGAATCCAAGTTTCACGCGCGTGTTTTCCGACGATAAGATCACGATCGGGCTGCTCACGCCGTTGGAAGGTTACCCTAACTCACCATTTCCTACGTTGGCAGACCACCAGCATACCGCTCAATTAGCGGAGCAAGCAGGCTTTGCCAGTATTTGGTTGCGAGACGTACCATTTTACGATCCAAACTTTGGTGACGCGGCACAAATGCTTGATCCATTCGTTTATGCGGGATATATGGCGGCAGCGACAAAGTCAATCACTCTGGGTACTGCCGGAATTGTTCTCCCGCTGCGTGATCCTATTTCAGTAGCCAAACAGTCGGCCTCTTTGGATTACCTGACGGGAGGCAGATTCGTACTTGGCCTATCCACGGGTGATCGCCCGGTAGAGTATCCGGCATTTGGGGTAGACTTTGACCAACGAGCCGATTTATATCGCGACTCAGTAGAAATGATTAAAACTCTTCACAGTGAATCGTTTCCACAAATGCAAAGCCGCTATTACGGTGATCTCACCGGCAACTTAGACATGCATCCAAAGCCAATACATGGCAAAGTGCCAATGATGGCAGTTGGCCGATCTCGTCAGCCGATTGACTGGTTGGCTCGCAACATCGATGCATGGATTTGGTCCGTCGATGATGAACGTGCCATCACTGAGATCGTCGCATCCCTTAAAACCGCAGCAGGGGATCGCCCTGCGCCTAAATACGGTTACGCGACCTTCTTTGATCTTGATGCTAACCCTAACGCGCCATACCAACGCTTCTACAATATCGTTCGTATTGGACGAAATGCATTGATTGAACGATTAAAGCAGCACCGAGAATTAGGGGTTCGTCATATTGCTCTCAACCTTAAGCCCTCACGTCGTCCTGCGAACGAGGTCATTGAGGAAATGGGTGAGTTCGTATTACCCGTAATAAATCAGGATTAAAGGCAGTTAAAAATGAGCAATGCACTATGAAATGCATTGCTCATAATTGAAGTCAACCTTCGGCACTTTAACGTTAAGAGGAAAACGTTCAGAGAAAAACGTTCAAAGAAAAACACTCGATAAAGAATTAGCCACCCTCGATAGCCGCAAGTGGAACTTGATAAACTTCTTTACCATTAATGACTACCGTCCAGGTGTCGCCTTCCAAATTCGCTTTCACTTCGCGGTTGGTTGCGTTTACGGAATCGGTCATAAAGTTAATCGTAAACTGCTCTCCTGCCGGGCTTTGCACCACGATACTGGCTTGATTATCTTCCATGCGTAAGATACCAGCAGGACACGTAACGAAATCTTCCTGCCCTTCAGCACGACAACGCAACAATGTGGTTGCATCGTAGTCATCAGTTGAGAAAGGAGACGTCTCGTTATTCGCGTCCGGATTTAACGCATCTGTACTCCAATAAACGTAAACACTTTCTTCAGGGAAACGAAAAATTAAGCCCTGATCGCCCAAACCACTCTGGCGATAAACCATATTGCTATTCTGATCGGTAAACTCCCCAGGGGTGTCGCCTTTTGGTGAAAGTTCATGCACAACGCCATCGCTACGATTAATTGTTATGTAACCACTGCGCTGACTGAAAGTACAAGCGATCATCTTCTCCGCATTGTCATCGCCTGCTTTGTAGATATCACAACGGCTCTCGGCTGAATCAGCATACGTGATCGAACTCGTGGCTAAGCCAGCGATAAGAGTGAACAACACAAGACCAGCTCTCATAATACCTCCTGCAATTTGTTACTTTATTCACGCTAATGACTGTTGAGCACGCTCCAAGAAACAAAGAAAAGAGTAGTTCTTCGCACCATATTGGGCAATTAAACCAAGTTATCTCGAACGCCATGCACACCATGTTAAAAACTGCTTTAGTAATTTCACATCTAAAATTTTTCTTACCCATGACCAAACTAAATGTCGTTCATGAAAAAATCGGCAATCGTCTTGGATGATAGCTTTCGCCTCATTCGATTCTCTACTGTCTTATTATAATTGTCGCAATATACTTACCATGTTGCTTAACAACCTAAAACGCATGAAAAGATTAAACCTCATTTTTATAGTTTCCATCCTTAACTTGTTAGTTGGGTGCTCCTCAACATCGACAATAAACGACGAAGAAACAAAGGCTTATTCAAAATTACATCAGCTTGTTGGTCAAGCGTCATGGTATAGTCCAAAGTTTCACGGAAAACGTACTGCAAGTGGTGAGCGGTATAATAAAAGAGCTTATACAGCGGCTCATAAAAGCTTACCTTTTGGTACTATCGTAAGGGTTACAAATACAGACAACGCCAAAAAGGTTGATGTCAAAATCAATGATCGAGGTCCTTTTGTGAAGGGTCGAGTCATTGACCTTTCACAAAAGGCATTTGAGCAAATAGGCAACATCAAGGAAGGCGTAGCGCCAATCAAAATTGAGATTATTGATGCTACTAATACCTTTAGGTATAAGCACTAGTCTCCTGCTCGAATATCCCTTTATAGCTCTGACTAAAACGTTTCGTGTCAGTACTGAATTCGCCACATCAACTAGCTCTGTGTTGGGCAAGAAAAAGTATTGAATCCTCACTGATATCGTTTTTTAGTGAGGTTTCGCTTTAGGGAACAAGCTTTTCAACGGCGGAGAAAAGCCTGTATCAGTACTAATAGTAGTCCGTTTGCTCTGAGGGCCTCAGAGCATGTTATCCATCAACAGAAAGTGTGGTCGTGTTTAACTAGTTTGTTACTCTATGATTAGAACTACTAATATTGGTGAATTAGCTAAAAAAACCAGCTTATCTCCTTCTAAGATCCGCTTTTTTGAAAAGATTGGTCTCTTAAAAACTTCCATTGGGAGAAGACGGAAAGGTGGCTATAGACACGAACTCGCCATGGTCTTGCACCACACTCTCTAAATTCGCAAAACGCTCGTCTGCGATAGAAAACCTGCTTTGTTCGAAGAATGGAGAAACCAAGTAAGTCGTCATGTTCGCTCTTTTGGCAGCAGTCAGCCCCGTAAAGCTGTCTTCAATCACTAAACATTCTGTGACAGCAACTTGGAGTTTACGGGCGGCGGTTAAATAAACATCTGGATGAGGTTTGCCATGCTCTTCATCTTCTGCACTACAGACCACACTAAATTTATCCCCCAACTGGAGTCGTTCGAAGACTGCTTTAATGACTACATGATTGGAAGATGTTGCCAATGCGATCTTTAATCCTTGGTTGGCAAAATAGTCTAATGCTTCGTAAACGCCGGCCATTGCCTCACCAGAAGTAGAAATACGATGACACAACTTCGAAAGAATCATTGCTTCCAGCTCTTTCGTTGGAACGGTCAATGAATATACCTCACACCAAATTTGCGCTATTTCATCAACACGCTTCCCCATTGTCATTTTTTCGCAGTCGTCACGTGTAATACACACACCAAAACAGTCGAGTGATTCCATCTGCGCCTCTTGCCACAGAGGCTCAGAATCAATGAGTACACCATCCATATCAAAAATAACCGCTTTTATTTTCATGCTTACCTCAAAATTAGAAAAGGTATGACAACCAAAACCGTTGCCATACCCTAAGTCTTTTAAACGACAGACACTTTATCTGACTCAACAAATGTCGTTTCAAACCCTGGTTGTTCAACATTAATCAAGTAGGTAAAGAAAAAGGCCAGCACGTACAACGTAGTGTAGGCAATGACCACACCGATTGTGCTGAAGTACGGTAGTAATACCACCGCAATGGCTGGCGCAAGGAAGTTAGACAATCCGGCAGATAAGTTATAAACCGAAATCGCCGCGCCTTTGTGGTTTGGTTCCAGTGCAGGAAACACTGCCGCCATTGGTACAAAGGCTGCTACAAAGATCCCCAGAGAAATGGCCGGGATCAACGCCATGTAAAAGTTGTTACCGAAATGCTGAGGAATGTAATAGAACGCTAGGCTAGATAGTGCCATTCCCACACAACCGAACCAACGTACTACTTTCATCCAGCCCAGTTTTTCGCCCAAGATTCCCCAAAAGACGTTAGAAAAGATGGTGGTAAAGAAGAACACTGCCCAAACCTGAAGCCACTCAGACGTAGTAAAGCCAAGATCATCGACAAACATCATCGGCATGATGACCGCAAAACCGAAAAGCGACAGCGTGTTAATAATGCGTACAAAGCTTGAGAAAAGTATGTTTTTGTTGGTGTAAAGAAGCGTTACTGCTCGGCTTAATTCGGTCAGTTTCTGCTTGTTAGTCAGGTTATGCATGTGCGTCGGCGTTTTAACATTACGCAGAGCGACCATGGCGATTAGACCACCCGCGGCACAAAATGCCAGCGATAACCACAAGGTACCAAACTCGCCAATCCAAGGAATAGTAAAGCTAGGAATGTAACTGCCTGCCACACCAATACCGATGGAATATACCGTCCAGAACCAGCCAAGTGCGGAGCTTACGCCATCACTGCGAACGTTGTGTACAATCACCACGATAAATGAGTAGAGGAACAGTGGATAAGCCAAGCCACGAATGCCATAAAACAGTAAAATGAGTCCGTAGTTTGACTGACTCAACCCAAGGGTTAAGAACAGTACGTGGAATACACACCAGAGTAGAAAACCAATTTTCATCGTTTTCTGTGGAGTAATGATTTCCGCTACCACACCGGAAACCCAAGCGGCCAACGCCGCAGCCAGACCGTAAAGTGTAAATGCAAAAGATGACTGGGCCGGACTAAAGCCAAGCTCGGTAATGTAGTGCGACAGAAACGCCAGTTCAAAGCCATCACCAGTCATAAAGATTGCGATAGCGACGTATCCCCATATCAGATTGAGCGGCAATCCAAGCCACTGTTTGCTTACGTTTTCCATATATTCCTCGTTTCGTAGGGTAAAGGAATTCCACGCCCCCTCATTTTTTCTTTTTTGGGGGCGCAGTCCATTTTTAGTTGTGATGTTCTTTCTAAGGAGGCTCTTAACGGCCAGTGTTACGACCGAAGCGCCAAGTCGTTTTGGTAAAGGGCGCGAAAACGTGAATAGCGCTCAGACAGGCCTGATTCACGCTCGACATTCGGCTGATAAACACGGTGAATTTCCGGCTTCTTACATACTTCATCCACCGATTTTCCTGACACCAGGCAAGCAAGTCGAGCCGCCCCTAACGCCCCACCCGTTTCACCACCTTTGTGAGTAATCGTTGGCAAGTGAAGAATATCGGCTAGTAACTGCGCCCAGAACGAGCTACGTGCACCACCACCAACCAATGAACATTGTTCGATGTATGTACCGCTTTCTTGCAACACACGCAGACCATCAGCAATACCAAAGCTCACCCCTTCGATCACCGCATAACCAAGTAACGCACGGTTGGTGGAATGGGTCATACTGTGGAACATACCCGTCGCTTCCGGATCGTTATGTGGCGTACGCTCACCAGACAGATACGGTAAGAAAATTGGCGCTTTTGCTTTCTCTTCTTCACTCAGCTGCTCAATTTCAGCAAGTAGATCCACTTCCGTTGTGCCTACTATGCGGCAGAACCATTGAAGGCAGCTGGCAGCACTTAGCATGACACTCATCTGATGCCATCGTTGTGGCAAAACATGACAGAAGGCGTGTACGGCAGACTCAGGTGCGGGGCGATATTTCTCGTTGACCACAAACAGTACGCCAGAAGTGCCAAGGGAAATAAATGCATCCCCCGGACTGACCGCACCAACACCGATTGCGCTTACGGCATTATCACCACCGCCACCAGCGACAATTACCGAAGGGCTTAGCCCCCATTTGTGGGCTAAGTCAGCGGACAAAGAACCCGATACTTCACAGCCCTCGACCAGTTGTGGCATTTGTGCGCGAGTCAGCTGACATTTATCCAGCAGCGAGTCTGACCAATCGCGTTTAGCCACATCCAGCCATAACGTGCCTGCGGAATCCGACATGTCGGAGACTTTTTTGCCAGTCATTTTGAAGCGAAGGTAATCTTTCGGCAGCAGCACTGTGCTAATGCGGGAAAAGTTTTCAGGTTCATGCTTACGAACCCAGATTAACTTGGGCGCCGTAAATCCTGGCATCGCAAGGTTACCCGCAATTTCATGCAGCTCAGGTGCTGCCGCTTCAAGTTCAGTGCACTCTTCGTGACAACGAGTATCGTTCCACAAAATAGCAGGACGAATCACATCATCGGCCTCATCCAGAAGCACTGCACCATGCATCTGTCCAGACAAACCAATGGCTTTAATTGCTCCCCAGTGCTCAGTGCATTTCTCGCGCAGAGCCCCTATCAGATAGTTTGTTGCTTCCCACCACTCCTGCGGCGCCTGTTCCGACCAATGAAGCTGCGGACGTTGAATCGTCAATGGCGCGCTGTGTGAAGCGACCGTTTCACCATGTTCGTCAATCACCAGCGCTTTCACTTCTGAGGTGCCAAGATCTATACCTAGATACATGCCCACTCCTTATTGAATCATTGAGTAAGCCGCTGCAATTTTTTCTCGCAGCAGTGTTTCAAAATCCGCACGACCAGCCAGTTCACCGAATAAGGCGACATCGTGCGCGTAGACAGCGATTGGGTCTTCAGAATCAAACATGCTATGCACTGCATTTTCATCAAGAATGCCATCCTGATACTCATAAGGCAGTAAACCTTTGTGCCACTGATGCATATACACAAAGAACAGCGCTGGTAGCATTGCAGTCGCATCTGGCGTGACACCACGCTGATAACATTCAATCATCGTCGGCGTAATCATGGCCGGAATTTTAGAAAACCCATCCGCAGCCACACGCTGGTTAGTGTCTTTAATGTAAGGATTGGTAAAGCGCTCTAAGACCACCTCAAGATAGGTCGGCAGATCGATACCATTGTCACCAAGGCAAGGAATCACATCCTGACTGACGTAATCGTGCGCAATCTTGTAGATATAATCCGTCAAAGTACTTTCGTGAATAAATGACTGACCAACCAATGTTCCGGCCCAAGCGATACAGCTGTGTGAAGCATTCAAGATTCGGATTTTCGCCTCTTCGTAAGGAATAACCGACTCCACCATTTCCACGCCTACATTTTCCAGTGCAGGTCGAACGTCTTTGAAACTGTCTTCGATGACCCACTGAATAAAGGTTTCCCCCATCACTGGCGCATTGTCTTCAATACCAGTTTGCGCTTTGATGCGAGCAGGAAGATCAGCAGCGGGTCTCGGTGTAATACGATCCACCATGGTGTTTGGACACATCGTGTTTTCCTTCATCCAGTTCAAAACATCGGCTTTACCAGTCAACGTTAGAAATTCGGTCAAGCCATCACGAAAACGCTCGCCATTGTGACGCACGTTGTCACAGTTCAGCAACGTCACCGCTCCTGCGTTATCCGCCATACGGCGCTCAAGGATTTTCGTCACCGTGCCGTAAATCGTTTGGTGGCCACCGCTCAGATCAGCTTTTAGGACTGCGTTATCAACATTCAGTGAGTGATCGGTTTTTAAGTAGTACCCGCCTTCTGTGACCGTAAAGGCGATCACTTTTGTCTGCGCTTTTGCACCTTCTTCAATCAGCGGCGCCAAATCTTCCTGCCACGGGAGCAACGTCTGAATCGATTTGATCACCTCATATTCACGCTCCCCTGCTGGACTGACCGTCTCTAACACATACTCACCATTCTGCGCACGGAGAGTTTCAACGGTTGATTCTGCATCATTGCGAATGTTACCTGCCGCGATATGCCAGCTTTGGTCACCCGTTTCTAGCAATTTGTGCAGATACCAGGCTTGGTGCGCTCGGTGAAATGAGCCCAGACCGATGTGAAGCCACGTATATTGGTTTTTCATTATATTTCCTCGTTTTTGTTTGATGGCCTAACTCTAATCGATCAAATTACCAAATAAAGAGCCATAGATCACAAATGAATAATTGACCATTAAATGACTTTTTGTTCATTTTTGGGTAATTGATTGCTATTGCACTCACGAGGAGTTAGAGAGAAGATAGGTGTTCTAGATACGATGACGAACTAAATATTGTCATCAAGAGAAACACAATAAGCTGAATAATAAGGATAAAACGTGGCTAAAGACGATAGTTTTAGAACCGATCAGATGGTTCGCGCAGCCTGGCTGTATTACATCTCAGGTCGTAATCAAAGCGATATAGCGTCTGAACTTGGTTTATCGCGTCCGGTTGTACAACGTCTTATCGCAGCAGCGAAAGAAGAAGGAATTGTCTCGGTCGGTCTGCACCATCCGATTTCCACTTGCTTGGATTACGCAGAACTTCTTAAAGAGAAGTACCAGTTGGTGGAATGCAATATCGTGCCCACGACCAGCGATGATGAGACACTTGATAACGTTTCGTTTGGCTGCGTTCAGCTCATGTCAAAATATGTAAAGGACCAAAAGGCTAAAATCGTGGGTATTGGCTCTGGCCTGACACTAAAAAAAGCCATCAACCGAATTGATTTTGAATCACCGAATAGTAAATGTGTCGCCTTAATAAGTGCGATGGGCGTAGATGGTCAGTGTAACTACTATGATGATGTTCCACTGATTCTGGCGAGAAAAATTCAGGCAAACTACTATCAGTTACCTGCCCCACGTTATGCGACCTGTTCTGACGAGCTTAAAACTTGGGTAGGTATGCGAGTGTTTAAAGAGGTCTTCAGCGTTGCCGATAGTGCCAATGTCATTTTCATTGGTATTGGCTCATTGAGTAAAGCAAGCCCTATCATCAAAGACGGTTTCATTTCTTCAAATAAGGCAGATGAACTCAATCAGCAAGGCGCTGTAGGCGAAATCCTAGGCCGATTTATCAACGCACAAGGTGAAGTGATCGACTGCACCATCAACACTTTCATCACCAGTTACGATATACGTAACAATGATTGCCCTCGAATTGGCGCGGCTTGTGGTGAAGATAAACGCCCTGGTATTCTCGCGGCACTGAGAGGCCATTGGGTGAATGGTTTGGTTACCGACGAAGCGACAGCGAGATGGCTACTCACTCAATAAGCTAGCTGTCGCACTAAGCCATAGCAGCTAAGGAAGTTTAACCAATTTAATGTGTTAACCTTTCTATCAATGCTTGTTGATACTCAGGCAGTTTGGAACGTGAGACTGATTGAAATGCCAGTGGCGTAAGGTAGGTCATTCCTGCATGTAGCGCACTCGCTTTCATTGGTAAGAAAACATCTTCTAGTTTAACGCCAATTCTGCCCGATTCACCGTAAGTACTTGTACCACCAGCCGCAGTCGTAACCAACAGCATTTCTTTGCCTTGCCATAAACCAGGTCCTACACTCCCCCAAACATCGTTCATGTAAGCTTTCATCATTGGAGTGATGTTGAACCAATGAGTTGGAAACATAAATACGATACGATCATGCTGTCTTGTTAACTCACGCTCTTTTTCTGCATCGATAGCGCGAGTATCAAAGCCATAAATGGTCTCTAGGTTTCTTACGGTTACGCCTTCAACAGTTTCGGCAGCTTGCTGCATCCCTTTTGTCATCACTGACCGTTCTGGATAAGGGTGAGAAACAATAACCAGTGTTTTTATATTCGTTTTATGTACCTGCTCAGCAGCAGATACCACATTGATACACGCGAGCCATAGCACCTGCAATACAAGCAAAAAGCCAGCGCGCTTAATTACGCTATCCCTTTTCATTTTCGTTGTTCCTAACTTTCTATCTGTCGACAGTTTTTGTTTTATAAAATTAAGCCCGGCAAACCGGGCTTAATAGCAATTGTAGTAACGAACCAATAGTAGAAACTGATCGTTTTTATTGGCCAGCAGCGTATTGCTCGTCGGTCACCTTCTCTTTCCAAACGACGTTTTTGCCATCTTTCGATGCCGTCACAACAAGGTGAGTCATTGGCGCATCAGGAGTCGCGCCGTGCCAGTGATCAATACCCGGTGGACACCAAACGCTCTCGTTTTCGCTAAAGCGAATGACTTTACCGTCTCGGGTACCAGTAAGAGCCACACCAGAAGTGACGATCATATGCTGGCCTGCTGGGTGCATGTGCCACGCAGTACGAGCACCTTTATCAAAAGTAACGTAAGCAGCACTGTAATTTGCGACATCATTTTCAGGGAATAGCATGTCAACTTTTACATTACCGGTGAATAAATCTTCTGGTCCATTAAATGATTTCAGATCTTTTGCTCGATAAACTTGCTGGCTGTCTGCTGTATCATCTGACGCCTGTACGGTAGAAACCATCGCTGTAGATGAAACCATTCCTGATAATAAAATTAAAGCTAGTTTATTTTTCATAATAATATTCCCTATTATTTATTTAGGACCGAATCCAGAACTTTTTGCGCATTATTAGCAACATCTTGCCCAACTTGCTTTTCGATGATGGTGATAAACTCTTTTAGTTCATCGACTGTCACATCATTATTCATGCTGATGTTGTAATGTGCGGCCAACTGGCTGTTTACGCCCGGTATATTGGATAAAGTCGCAATGGTTGCAACTTCGCGTTGTTTCCAAGTCAGTACATCACGGGCAAAAATGTCACCAAACAGATGAGATTTCAGGTATTCATCAATTTGAGGAGAGAAATCAAACAGTGGCCCTTTTACTTCAACACCGATCAGCTTAGTTTGGTTCTCCGCACCAAATTCTAAGCTGGTTCTGTCCGTTGGTAATGGGGATGATTCAGGACCCACAACATCTTCGATGCCTTTGCTTTTTCTCTCGTCGAGCACTTGCATAAATGCAGCAAGAGCATTCAAGCTGCGTGGAAAGCCTGCGTAAGCGTACAGTTGACCAAGCACTTCTTTAGTTTCATTGATGGTAAGGCCCGCTTCCAATCCTTCATTCAGGCTCACTTTTAACTTGTCTATCTCACCACTTGCTGCGAATGCTGCAATGGGAATGATCGCTTTCTCTTTACTGTCAAAGCCTTCTGAAGCGACGGCTGCATTCACGGTGAATAACGCTAACAAGCTGGCGACTAAAATGGCCAACTTACTGGCATATTTGTCTATACGAAACATTTAATTCTCCCTATACCCTTTTGTATTTATGAGTACTTCAAGCGTACTCTCTAAATATAAACTTATCTCAAAATCCGCATACTACTTTGCCTAGAAGAGTCTAATTATTGCCTAATCTTCTATTAAATAATTTCAGGTAGGAGAACGATAAAATTAAAAACAATATATTACATTCAGAAACAAATTAAACAAAATTATGAACTTGACTATTCTTAGATTAAAGCTACTAAGATTGAAGCTAAATAGCTTTAATATTTTATATCATTGAATTTCAGCAAGTCTGAGCGAGACTAGGAATCTAATATCAGCGCGCTGGGTAGTTAATGAAATAACTTTGGCCATAAAGTGCTTGGACATTAGTTCCTGAATCACGCTCCTTCATCGCTGTTCAGCAAGAAGGGTATTACTCGATAACTTCGATCGTAACCTTCATGGAACCACCAGAAGTAAAACGAGATAAGTCGCCGTCGATCTTACCTAGATTGATAAGACCAGATGCATACCCGAAGTTCTTGTAGAAAACGACTAAGTTACCCCAAGGTGCATAGTAAGAAATATCCCCAGCTTTAGAGCTTACGCCTGCTGGTGCGCCTTCCTTAGTCAATTTTGATGGTAAGTAAGCGATTTTTTCAGTGCTTGCGTAATCTTCCAGTTCTACTGTTAGCGGTAGCTGAGCGATAAAATCTTGTGTGCTTGGACTGTCGTTTAACGTTGCTGTGACTGTGCGATCATCAAATACAAAACGAATTTTCATGGAACCTTCCCCGGTAATTGCTCCGCTCTCGAGCACATTGCTAGCAGCGAAACAGAATTGACTAATAAGTAATGCGGGCAACACTGTCAACGTGAACAAAATGGTCTTGCGCCAGTTTTCAAACAACCCATTTACAAAAAACCAATTTTCAAACAACATCGTAGTGATTCCCTTTTCGTAACTGACAGTATTAGACGCTACCTAATACTCGTGCCATCCGTTGTAGGCCTTCGAGTAATTGTACTCTCGGACAAGCCATATTGAGACGAATATAACCCTCGCCCGGAGCGCCGTACACCGTACCTTGATTAAGCATTAAAGCGCCTTCATTTATCAACTTTTCGCCGATCTCAGCTGAAGGAATATCTAACTTACGGCAGTCAATCCATGCCAGATAAGTGGCTTCCTGCTGAATAACACTCAAACGTGGTAAGTGCTGATTAATAAACTCTACAACAGTTATATAGTTCTGATGGAGATACTCTCTAAGAGCGTCTAACCAGGCTTCACTTTCGTTATATGCCGCCATTAAAGCTTCTACACCAAAAGGATTCACATCGCATACTTCATGAATATTTAACGCGCGATCGATTTTATCTCTGAGTTGTTTATCCGCGGTGATGATGTTGGCGATTTGTAGTCCGGCGATATTGAACGACTTACTCGGAGAATTTGTCGTCACCGTGTTAGCAAGGAACTGGTCTCCGATAGCAGCAAAAGGCTGATGCCGAATCCCTGGGAATGTCAGATCACAATGGATCTCGTCGCTAATCACTTTGACACCGTGTCTAAAGCAGATCTCACCGAGTCTGGTCAGCTCTTCTTGAGTCCACGCACGACCAACCGGATTGTGAGGGTTGCATAGAATCAGAACAGTAACATCAGATCGAGAAGCTTTATCTTCGAGATCCTTAAAATCCATTTCGTAGTAACCATCACGATTCACCAGCGGATTTTCAACAAGGTGGCATTCCATGTTGCGAATCGAACTGAAAAAGCAGTTATACGCAGGAGTTTGAACAATAACGCCATCACCCGGATTGGTCAGTGCTTTCAGGATAGCTGATAACGCAGGAACTACGCCTGACGTGTACTGAATCCACTCACGTTGGATGTGAAAGTTATGTCTGTTCGCGAACCAGTTAACAACTGCGGTGTAATAAGCCTCGGGGACTTTCGTGTAACCAAAAATGCCGTGCTCAACACGTTGTTTCAATGCACTTACAATAGGTTCGGCAGTGCGGAAATCCATGTCCGCGACCCACATCGGAAGAATAGAGCTGTTCCCCATGCTATCCCACTTAACACTGCCCGTTCCTTGTCGTTCAACAATTTGATCAAAGTTGAAAGATGACATTATGTTCTCACCTCAAATTCCGTCTCAATTGTGCATCCTCCTGGGTTCTTACAATGCTTATCTAAGATAATTTCGCCAATTGAGCGAGCTTTGATAGAGCCAGACAAAGGGTTCTTTATACTGATGATGTCGGAAACAATTTCGGCGTTCAATGTCGCGTATTCAAAACACAGATCCGTTTCTTCCATTACGCAATTCTCCATGACTAGATCTTGCGCGTAACACAGTGGCTGCTCACCGCGAATGGTGCAATTAACCAAACGTAAGTTTTTAGAATGCCAGCCTAAATATTCTCCATCTAAAACACTGTCGTATACAGTGACGTTTTCCGTACCCCAAAATGCGTCTTTAGAATCCAAATATGCGTTACGAATGGTGACATTTTTAGCATCTTGGAACGAGTAATTTCCTTGCAATTTAAAACCGTCAATTTCAACATTTTCACAGTTCATAAAAACGTAATCGGCTCCGCGCATTTCAACATTTTTCAGGCTTACGTTATCGCACATCCACAAGGTTTCACCCGCATTAGGAAATCTCGTATTCTCGATAGTAAGATGCGAGACACGGCGAAACATTTTAGGTGCTTCGACAACACAGTTATTCATCGTAAGGTTTTCGGTATACCAAATAGCCGCTCGCGCGTATACCGTAAACAGACTCTGCTCAATCAAGATGTCATTGCTATGCCAGAAAGGATACTTACCCATGAACTCACAGTGTTTAACCATGATATTTTGGGTGTGTTTCAGTGCTGACTCGCCCGGGTAAAAACGAACTTTGTGCAGATACTTATTTTCTTCCGCGTATAACGGTCTCTCACCTTCAAAAAAAGTGTCGCATATTTTCTCTTGATGACAGAGTTTATCTTGAATTGTTTTAGATAGGGTCATAGTACACCTGAACTTAGCAAATTGGGGAATAGTCGTCGGCACGAATATACCAACGATTTAAATCATTAACTTTATGTGAGCAATAAGAACCCTAGGCACCAAATGTGAGCCTTATTAATAAATTTTTAATTAATTATATTTAGAGTAGCCAACTATTCAGCTATTGCTCTAACCACCCTAATAACTCAATAAAAAGGTAAGGAATACAAAAAAGGCAGTGGATCAGTAAACCTTACTCGAAACTTTTTTGAAGAGATTATGGCGTAGGTCATAACCCCTTCCATATATTCATTTCTCACATTTTCTATGAGAGTTCACACTGTCTTGTGAGTTAGCCTCTCAGGCGTTATTTTGTCTAATTCGTTATTAAAGAAAATCTTCAGAAATATTCTTATTATGGAACTTAGCCTAAAACAACGTTCAGAACTTGGTTTGCATTTGAGGCAACATCCTCACCACAGTGCTGTTTTATTTCGACAATAAATTCTTTTAACAAATCTGGCGTAATACCATTATTTAAACTGATAGCAAAATGAGCTTGAAGTTGACCATTCACACCTTGCATGTTCGCCAACGCCGCAATCGTCGCAAGCTCTCGATCTTTCCATGTCAGTACATCACGTTGGAAAATGTCACCAAAGAGATGTGCTTTTAGGTACTGGTCAATTTCGGGTGCAAAATCAAACAAAGGGCCAGAGACAACTTGCCCAACTAACTGGGTTTGGTTTTTAGTACCAAAACTTAAACTGCTTTCGTCTGTTGGTAGAGGGCTTGAAGGCTCGCCTTCTGTATCAAAGATTCCTTGCTGCTTGCGCTCTTCTACAACAGACATAAATGTCCCGAGCGCGTTAAGGCTTCTGGGAAAGCCAGTGTATGCGTACATCTGTACCAGTATTTCTTTGGTTTCGCTGATGGTGAGGCCAGCATTCAACCCTTCGACCAAACTCAGCTTCAGATTTTCAAGATCACCACTTGCAGTGAATGCCGCAATAGGAATGATGGCTCGTTCTTTATTAGAAAAATGTTCTTGCATCGGTGCCTCCGAAGATTGAGTCAAAGGTGAATATCGTGCCTTGCCGTGACAACAAGATTAAATTTACGCCTAAATGACAAAACCCGTTAGCCTAATGATTGCCAATAATTGCCTAATTATCCAAACTTCCGTACTAAGACTGGAAGCCAAATCGAAGTCCCCCTCGGAGCTCGCCTTTTACAACCATAAATTAACATACTGATTTATAATGATTAAATAACTTATCCATCCCCATTAATCTTGTTTTCAGCGGTAAGTTTTGACTGAAAAAGAGTGATAAACTCGTCAATAACAGATTGCCTAATAATCTTTACATAAAAGAAATAGCTGTTATAACTACGTTGTGCAGAACCAAAAAACTGTTGTGCAAAACCAAAAAAACTAAGTTGACAAAACCAGAAGTAGTCCAACCCTTTGGTTGCCCGTGGAGTAACTATGAACGATTCACAAAACATGAATATGGCAGCGTCAGTCCTTGCTGAAAAAATCCAAAAGTGGACCGGTGACACCACACAATTTGATACCAAAATTCCTGGACTTAGACTCAGCCGCTGGACAACCCCAACCCCGCCAACAAGTTACACCCATAACCCTAGTATCTGTCTAATCGCACAAGGTAAGAAACGGGTTTTGCTCGGTCAGGATAGCTACACCTATGATGCCAACCATTTTCTGATTTCTTCCGTTAACCTCCCTATTACGGCCAACATAATGGAGGCAAGCGAAGAAAAACCGTACCTTGGGCTGATAATGGAGCTGGATTTACAAGAGATTTCTCAGCTAATTGTTGATAGTGAACTTTCTTTTAGTAGCGGCAAGGAAGCGCAGAAAGGCATTGCTGTAGGCGAGCTCTCAAGCTCACTGCAAGATGCATTTATCCGGTTGATGACACTATTAGAACAGCCGGATGACATAAAGATCCTCGCACCAGTCATTAAAAAAGAAATTTTTTATCGATTGCTAATGACCGAACAAGGCGCACGTTTAAACCAAATAGTGACGACAGGTAGCCATGGCCACCAAATAGCCAAAGCCATTGACTGGCTGAAAAACAACTTTGTCAAACCGTTAAGCGTTGGCGATCTCGCGGCATACAGCGGTATGAGTAAATCTGCTTTTTATACGCACTTTCGTTCCATGACATCGATGACGCCGTTACAGTTCCAGAAGAAGTTGAGATTAAGTGAAGCTCGTCGATTGATGTTGACCGAAAACTTGGATGCGATGGCGACAACATTCAAAGTTGGCTATGAAAGCCCCTCTCAATTTAGCCGCGAATACAGTCGTCTGTTCGGTGCACCACCTTCAAAAGATATTAAAGCGCTGAAAGAAGCAAATACAGCTTAAACTTCTTTTCTATAGCAATAATTTGGAAGAATAGGCAAACCCCAGCGACAATCCGACATTCACAATATCGCTTTACCCTTCTAAAATGAGCGCTATATTAAACACGTTTGCGATTCAGTTTGTAAGCGGAAGTATATGGCTTATGAACCTCTGTCTTCGTGCATTGACTTCATAAGTCCAAACACCTTAGAAGGATGTGATCATGCAATTAGATTTCTCATACTACAACCCAACAACAATTCACTTCGGTAAAGACTCACTCGCCAAACTTAACGATGAATTGCCAAAATACGGTAGTACTGTTTTGCTTGTTTACGGCCGAAACGCAATCAAATCCAATGGACTTTACGACGATGTCATCGCGAGCCTAAGCGCTGCAGGTAAAAAAGTCGTCGAGCTGTCTGGTGTTATGCCTAACCCTACTTATGCGAAAATGATGGAAGGTGTTGAGCTTGTTCGTGAGCACAACGTAGACCTTATTCTTGCTGTTGGTGGTGGTTCAGTTGTTGACTGTGCGAAAGGTATTGCTGTATCTGCACACTGTACAGATGCTGACCCATTCCAAAAGTACTGGATAGAATGGCAAGACATCTCAAACGAGGTAGTGCCTGTTGCTTCTATCCTTACTATGGTAGGTACTGGCTCAGAAATGAACGGTGGCTCAGTGATCACTCATGAAGAGACTAAAAACAAAGCGGGTCGTGTTTTCCCACCAGCAGCATACCCTAAGTTTTCAATCTTAAACCCAGAGTACACATTTACTGTATCTCAATACCAAATGGTGAGTGGCGTGTTCGACACAATGTCTCACCTGATGGAGCAATACTTCTCAGACCAAGGTGCGAACACAACAGACTATGTCATTGAAAGCCTGCTTAAGTCTTCAATCGATAACTTGCGTGTTGCTCTGAAATCACCAGAAGATTACGAAGCGCGCAGTAACATCATGTGGAACGCAACTTTAGCGTTAAACACCGTTACTGGCTTGTCTAAAACTCAGGACTGGCAAGTACATATGATTGAACACCAGCTTGGCGCTTACACTGACTGTGCTCACGGTATGGGTCTGGCTGCGGTGTCTCTGCCTTACTACCGTCTGGTCTACAAGTTTGGTTTGGATAAATTCGTTCGTTTTGCTACCGAAGTATGGGGTGTATCTAAGGAAGGTAAAACAAAAGAACAAATCGCATTGGAAGGCATTGATGCTCTGGAAGCATTTACTAAAGAGTGCGGCATCGTGACCTCTCTGGAAGAGCTTGGTGCAACTAAAGAGATGCTACCGAAAATTGCAGAATCAACCATCATCATCGGTAATGGTTACAAGAAACTGACTAGCGAAGAAGTTCTGAACATTCTGGAAGAGTGTTTCTAACAGTCTTTACTGACTAGCTGATACTAAAAAGCGAGCATCATAGCTCGCTTTTTCTTTATCTATTTTTTGAAAACCGAATGATTAATCGAGAGAAGACATATCGATAACAAATCGATGCGCTAAATCACCGGAAGCGAGCTGCTTAAATGCATCGTTAATTTCATTCATTTTGATCATTTCGCATTCTGGGTAGATGTCATGCTCAGCACAAAAATCCAGAAGTTCTTGCGTTTCAGCGATACCGCCGATCAAAGAACCAGCAACGCGACGACGACCAAATACTAGAGGCACGCTCATTAGCTCGTCTAATGGACCAACCTGACCAACAATGACAAGTGATCCGTCTAGATCCAACAATGGCGTGTATAGATTGACATCATGCTTGGTTGGTACTGTATCGATGATGAGATCGAACGAAGAAGCCGCAGCTTGCATTGCCTGCTCATCTGTTGACGCCAGGATAGCTTTAGCACCCAATGCTTTTGCTTGCTCTTCCTTGCTTGTTGTACGGCTGATTACCGTTACTTCAGCGCCCATCGCCACAGCAAGTTTAACTGCCATATGGCCCAGACCGCCCAAACCAATGACGCCAACTCGCGAACCTTCAGTTACGTTCCAAGTACGTAGTGGTGAGTATGTTGTAATACCTGCACAAAGAATTGGCGCGGTACGAGACATATCCAACGAGTCTGGAACGCTCAATACAAACTCTTCACGAACCACGATGTGTTTAGAGTAACCACCTTGAGTGATTTCACCGGTATGACGATCTGGTGCACCGTAAGTCGGCGTCATGCCATTGCGGCAGTACTGTTCTTCGCTGTCATGGCAGTGGTCGCATTCCTGACAACTGTCCACCATACAACCAACGGCAACTCGGTCACCTACTTTGTATCGAGATGCTTCCGCACCTACCGAGGTAACGATACCAACAATTTCGTGGCCAGGAACCAGTGGATATGGTTGAGGTCCCCAGTCACCATTAACGGTATGTAAATCTGAGTGGCATACACCACAATAGGTTATTTCAATCGCGACATCATTTGGACGTAATTCTCTGCGTTCGAAATGATATGGTACTAGATCCGTATTTTCTGCTTGTGCCGCGTACCCAACTGTTTTCATGTCACAATATCCTTTTATTCTCTATTGCTTAATAAATAGGATGACTGTCAATTACAAGTCATCACTATCACCTTATACGCTTAGAGATCACAGTTCTTGCCCGATACTCTTTTATCCTTGCTCGATTGTTGTAGTTAGAGATGAGATTGCATCGGGCTCAACTATAATCATTGATATAGTGTAGCTTGCTGGTCAACATCGTTGTATCCTGAGTGCAATTGAACAGACGCGACTATTGAATTGTTTACTGACGTCGGAATAAGTCGTTCAACCGATTTGCTGCGCTGAGCACCGGACAACATTATCAATTATTTACGCCATTAATTGGTGAAGCGACTGATTTATCTGATCCGGTTTGTTTGAGATTCGAAGTCAGAGCTCTGCAATCTCTACCTAAAGTGCGCTCCTGAGAATAGATCTCTTTCACTCACCTTCACAATCTCTGTCAAGCACATTAGCCGACAGACTATATTTATGCCTAAATAAAAGAATAAAACAGAGTAGTTATGAGCTGTTATCATACGATCCACCTTAAAATGAGTGAGAACTAAATGCAGGCTACTTCCTCGCAATCAAATCAGAAAAATTCTTGCCCTGCTCCAATTAGAATCGGCTTTATTCTCCAGCCACATTTTTCTCTTATGGCGTTTACTGCCGCCATGGATGCCCTGATTACCGCCAATCTTGTGCATGAAACAGAGCTATTTCAAATCCAGACCTTTGGTATCGATTCGCGTAAGGTATTGAGTGATATAGGGATTGACATTGCGACAGACGCAACGGTTGAATCCTTAAATCTGCACAACAGAGGCATTCTGGATTGGTTATTTGTTTGTGGTGGATACCGTTGCAGCACGCAAGCTTCTCTGCCTCTGATTGAATGCTTAACGTCTGCCAAGAATCAAAAAGTCCGTCTGGGAAGCATCTGGAATGGGACGATAGCCTTGGCCTATGCCGATGCAATTGAAGAAGGTGCTGTTTCAGCGGTACATCCCAACAGCCATCAGTTTATTCATACGACTTTCCCTACGCTGGAATTGTCTACACACACCTATGAAGTCACGGATAGAAGCGCCAGTTGTGCGGGGCCAAACAGCGCTATGGAAATGATGCTTAGTATCATTGAAGCGCAGTTTGATAAAAAACTAGTCCGAGCTGTTCGGGAGATCTTAAGCTGTGACCAAGCGTCAGAAGGAAGACAGGCGATATTACACAGTCAAACCAATAAATCTCAAGTCGATGCCTTGGCCCGTCCTGAGGTTTTAAGAGATGCGATTGCGCTAATGGAAGCAAACATTGAAGAGCCGCTGACTCCTGATGAACTCGCGCGATTTTTATCTATGTCGCGAAGACAATTAGAACGACTATTTCAAACCCATTTAGAACTCTCACCGTCAAGATATTATCTAAAGCTACGTCTGCTCGCTGCTCATAAAGAACTGGAAAAGTACAAAGAACCGATCATACAGATTGGATTAAGCTGTGGCTTTGTCAGTAGTAGCCACTTTAGTAACTGTTTTAAAGATTTCTTTGGCTACACCCCTACCCAGTTACGCCAAAATATGAAGAGCAATAGAACGAACATCTAAACTTGATATCCGCCCCGTAAAAAAAAGACACAGCAGATGCTGTGTCTTGTTTGGCTTAGTTGGTAAGTGTCAACATCAAGGACGAGAGATAAAAAATATCAACACTCAATTACATTAACAGCTAAGCCACCTGTTGATGTCTCTTTGTATTTGTCTTGCATATCCAGGCCAGTATCACGCATCGTTTTAATGACTTTGTCCAGAGATACGAAGTGTTCCCCATCACCTCGTAGCGCCATTTGAGCAGCATTGATAGCCTTCATTGCCGCAATTGCATTACGTTCGATACAAGGTACTTGGACGAGCCCCCCAACCGGGTCACAGGTTAGTCCCAGGTTGTGCTCCAAACCGATTTCTGCTGCATTTTCTACTTGTAGCGGCGTTCCGCCAAGAACGGCACAAACACCAGCAGCTGCCATTGCACACGCTGAGCCCACTTCACCCTGACAGCCGACTTCTGCTCCAGAGATTGACGCATTTTTCTTACACAAAATGCCTATCGCTGCTGCAGTCAAAAGATAATCGACCACCTGTTCGTCGGTACAATTTGGAGTAAACTCTTTAAAATACATTAATACTGCTGGGATAATGCCCGCCGCACCGTTCGTCGGCGCGGTCACCATTCGGCCACCTGCTGCATTTTCCTCGTTAACGGCCAGAGCATATAAGTTGACCCAATCCATGCCACTCAGCGTGCTGCTTATAACGTTAGGATTTGCGCAATAAACTAGCGAGTCGAATAATTTCTTCGCGCGTCGTTTAACGTTCAGTCCACCAGGCAATACACCCTCAGCATTGAGGCCATTAGAGATACACGCTTTCATGGCATGCCAAATCTTCAGCAAGCCTTCGCGGATCTCCTGTTCTGAACGCCAGACTTTCTCGTTTTCCAGCATCAATTCGCTGATGCTTAATCCATTTGTCTGACATAACCGGAGTAGTTCTTCGCCGTTATGAAAATCATAAGGAAGTTGAACGGCGTCAGATGGAGAGCTTTCAGATTCCGCTTCTCTCTGGTCAAGGATAAAACCACCGCCTACAGAGAAATAGATGTTGCGATGTAGTGTTTTACCTGATTTATCAATAGCAATGATTTCCATTGCATTCGGATGATAAGGATGAACTTCACGTAAAAACTTCATGTCATTTGACCAGTCAAAAGGCACTAACTTTTTACGCTTTAGCCACAGATCACCACCTTGCTTTAGCTCTTGAGTGATGACAGGGATCATCGCCGTATCGACAGTATCCGGCAGTTCTCCCATTAAGCCTACGACAATGGCGGAGTCCGTACCATGACCGACACCCGTCGCACTCAACGAGCCCATTAACTTGACGACGACTCGATGAGTATCTTGCAAAACATTGAGCTCATCTAACTCGTCAGAGAAGCGTTTCGCAGCAACCATTGGCCCCACAGTATGAGAACTCGATGGGCCTACACCAATTTTAAACAAATCAAAAACACTGATAGACATCCTTATCACTCCTATCAATGACTAAGAATAATCGTGCGAGCACCGGATAAAAATACCCGTCTCTCAACATGATGCTTGACGGCATTAAACAACGTGATTCGTTCAACATCCTGACCTTTAGCAATCAAATCTTCTGGATAGTGAGCGTGCCCTACTTCCTGAAGTCCTTGCGAGATGATCGGACCTTCATCCAGGTCGTTGTTAACATAGTGGGCCGTAGCGCCGACCATCTTCACGCCTTTCTCCCAAGCTTGATGGTAAGGGCGCGCACCTTTGAATCCTGGTAATAATGAGTGATGGATATTGATTGCACGTCCACTTAAACGTTCGCATAACCAAGGAGAGAGAATCTGCATGTAGCGCGCCAGTACAACCAATTCGATGTCGTACTCGTCTAACAAGCGAACAATTTCCGCTTCCTGATCTGGCTTCGTCTCTGGGGTAATAGGCAGATGGTGGTAAGGAATACCGTGCCACTTGGCTAACTCTTCCAAATCTGGATGGTTAGAGATAATGACCGGCACCTCAACGTTCAACTGACCAGTACGGTAGCGATAAAGCAAATCGTTCAGGCAGTGATCATATTTGGAAACCAGGATAGCCATGCGCATGCGCTGACCAGATGCCGTCAGATTCCACTCCATCGAGAAATCTTCCGCTCGTGCCGCAAACTCTGCGTCAAACTGCTGTGGATCAAAGTCTGGTTGTGCAGGGATAAACTCAATACGAATAAAGAACTGTCCCGTCGCTCGGTCATCAAATGACTGAATTTCATTGATGTAATGGCCAACACTTGCCAGATAACGTGTCACGACATCAACAGTGCCGCTTACGCTAGGGCAATGCGCGGTAAGAATCCAGGTTTGAGTTGAATTTTCCATAGTTCCCTCTACTTATGGTATAGCCGGCACTTCCAGTACCGGCTTGATTACAACTTAGTTAGCTTTATTTAGCGATGGTCAGACCAAACTCTAAACTGGCATCTTGAAGCCACAGCCATAGGTAGTCAGAAAAACTACGGCGAACAACCAACTCAAACTTATCTTCATCAAGACGACGCATGATGGCACCACTTTTCGCAAATACGCTAGAAACCACTTTCCCTACTGGGAATTCTTCACGGTGAAAATCAATCGGTGTCGACTTTTTCAGTACATCCACCGCGTGTGCTCCAGAGATTTCCAAAATGGTTGATCCACCACTGCCGTTAACCAGTGAGTAATGTCCTTTTACCTGCTCGCGGAACGCAGTTTCAACGTCAAATGCCGCTAGCCCAGGAACAGTAATCAACCACTCATCAGGTGAGATCCAACGAGCTGCGTATTCACCTTTTGACGCTGATGTCAGCGGCTCAAGTGGCAGTGCGAAGCCAAGGATTGAAGACACTGATTTGATCAGCTCTTCGTTCTCTGGGTTGCATCGTAAAGTAAGATGTCCCATCAACTTAACTTCTTTCAGTACTACACCTTGGCGATCAGGTGGCATACTCGCTAATTTATCAAACTCAGCGTGATGTAAAGGAGACTCACCGAAGATCTCTCCACCAGGAACCTGATTCATTAGGTCAACCAAAGGTTCTTTGTTTTCTTGTTTAATCAGTGTTGTATCAGACATTCTGGCGCTCTCCCTTTGGATCCAAAAATACAGTGCTACAAATTTCAGCTTCAATCACGCGACCATCAGCTTGTGGGTAGTAGACCTTTTCTCCCATGCGGTCTAAACCACCTTTAACAAAGCCCATCGCAATACTGCGATTTAGGTTCGCACTCCAGTAACTAGAAGTAATATGCCCAACCATTGGAACAGGGATCGGCGCATTTGGATCTAGCACACCTTGTGAGCCTTCAGGAAGAACCACGTTAGGGTCGATTGTTTTCAAGCCAACCAGTTGTTTACGGTTCTCTTTCACACAGTCTTCACGCGCCATGCCTCGTTTACCGATATAGCTGAATGGTTTGCTGTTCGCGACACACCATCCCATGCCTAAATCGTAAGGGTGTACACTTCCGTCTGTATCTTGACCTGCGATGATGAAACCTTTCTCTGCACGTAAAATGTGCATCGTTTCAGTACCGTAAGGCGTGATGTCGTATTTCTTACCGTGTTCCATCAGTTTCTTCCAAACGTGAAGACCGTAGTTAGCCTGAACGTTGATCTCGAATGACAGTTCGCCAGTGAAAGAGATACGGAAGATACGTGCTGGTACACCAGCAACCGTTGCTTGTTTCCAGTCCATGAAAGCAAAGTTATCTTTGCTCAGATCGCAATCTGTCAGCTCTTGAAGCAGCTTGCGGCTGTTTGGTCCAGAAATTGTCGCTGTCGCCCAGTGATCAGTAACCGAAGTAAAGTAAACTTCCAGTTCCGGCCATTCTGTTTGATGGTAAAGCTCAAGCCACTCAAGTACGCGTGCTGCACCGCCAGTTGTAGTGGTCATTAAGAAATGGTTTTCGCCAAGACATGACGTAACACCATCGTCAAACACCATACCGTCTTCACCACACATCAGACCGTAGCGACACTTACCTACTGGCAATTTCGCCCAGGCATTACTGTAAATTCGGCCTAAGAATTCGCGCGCGTCTTTACCTTGGATATCGATCTTGCCAAGTGTTGACGCATCAAGAATACCTACAGAGTTACGTACTGCCAGACATTCACGATCTAATGCTTGTTGCATTGTTTCTGCTGCTTTTGGGAAGTACCAAGGACGTTTCCATTGGCCAACATCTTCGAACAGCGCACCGTTTTCTAAGTGCCATTGATGCATAGCAGTGTAACGCTTAGGATCAAATAGCTCTTTACAGTGGCGTCCAGCAATCGCACCGAAAGTAACCGGCGTGTAGTTTGGACGGAAAATCGTCGTACCCGTTTCTGGGATAGACTTGTTCAATGTCTTGGCCGCGATAGCCATGCCGTTGATGTTGCCCAGTTTACCTTGGTCAGTACCAAAGCCCATCGCAGTATAGCGTTTAACGTGTTCGATAGACTCGAAGCCTTCACGACATGCCAGCTCGATACCAGCCGCTGTTACGTCATTCTGGAAGTCAACAAACTGCTTAGGCGCTTTTGAGGTCTTCTTCGGATGAGGAATATGGAACAGTGCCATTGGCTTCGCCGCTTTCTCTTCATCCGTATTAGGTAGAACTACATCGACAGCACTCAGACCTAACTCTTGGATCGCTCTGTTACCCGCTTCGATGCCTTCCTGCAGCGCACCTTTAGTCGTAAAGTTGCCGTTAATCGCACCAGCTGTCAGCTGTTTTTGCTTAGTTTCACCAGGTACAAAACCGATGACTTCTTCGTTCCACACCGGGCGGCTTCCAGTATGACAAGAAAGGTGTACTGCTGGGCTGAAACCACCAGAAGTTGCAATGGTATCAACCTGCAGTGTTTCACTTGATTTCTGAACAGCATCGCCATTTGCGTCAAGACGGTTGATACGAACACCAGTAACACGTTTGCTACCCATCGCTTCAATCACAGCTGAGCCTTTGATGATGCGAATACCAGCACTCACGACTTTCTTGATGATCGCACTGTCTGCATTTGCGCGAGTGTCTACTACCGCGCTGACTTTGCGACCCGCACCGTGCCAATCTAGTGCAGTCTGGTAACCACTGTCGTTCGTTGTCATAACGACTAGGTTTTCACCTGGTACCACTGAGTAACGATTGATGTAAGTTGATACTGCGCTACATAGCATGCTGCCTGGTAGATCGTTGTTACCAAATACAAGCGGACGCTCATGAGAACCAGTCGCAAGAACAACCCACTTAGCACGAACACGATGCATACGCTGACGTGCAGTGTGCTTCGGTGCAAGATCCATCAAGTGGTCTGTACAACGCTCATGGATAGTTAAGAAGTTGTGATCGTGGTAACCGTTCACTGTTGAGCGTGGAAGTAGCATCACTTCAGGGTAAGTTTTCAGTTCTTTAACAATCTCTGCTACCCACTCAGCACCGTCACGACCATCAATCTTAGTGTTTGAGGTAAGTAGATCACCACCCATTTCACTTTGTTCGTCCGCCAGGATAACTCGAGCACCACTGCGCGCTGCAGTTAGTGCCGCCATCAAACCTGCTGGGCCAGCACCAACAACAAGTACTTCGCAATGTTGATTGATGTTTTCGTAGCGATCAGGATCGTTTTCTAGTGGAGAGCGACCCAAGCCTGCTGCTCGACGGATGAATTTTTCGTACGTTTCCCACATTGATTTAGGGTACATGAAGGTTTTGTAGTAGAAACCAGGAGGCATCATGCCGCCACCGACTTTACCAACAAGACCCATTACGTCTTTATCAACATTCGGCCAGCCGTTTGTAGATTGGCACACTAAGCCATCATACAGCTCTTGCTGAGTCGCACGGATGTTAGGAACTTGTGTTGCTTCTGTCGCACCAAGTTGGAAGATTGCGTTTGGCTCTTCTGCACCAGCCGCAATAATGCCGCGAGGACGGCTGTATTTAAAACTACGACCAACAACGTCTACGCCATTTGCCAGAAGAGCTGAAGCTAGTGTGTCACCCACATGGCCTTTGTATGACTTGCCATTGAATTCAAAGCTGATTGACTTCGATTGATCAACTCGACTTTGAGATGAAATTCGGTTTACTTGTGTCATCCTTAACACTCCTTACTCTGCAGCCAGTGAAGGTTGCTCTCCAATCTTGTAGACTTCTTTAATTTCATAAGTCTGTGTATCGCGTGTCATATTGAAAAACTTGCGACAACCCGCTGCGTGTACCCACATTTCGTGGTGAAGGCCTCGTGGGTTCTTGCGGAAGAATAAGTACTCGCCCCACTCTTCGTCAGTACAATTGTCCGGGTCTAGTGGACGGGAAATGTGAGCCTGACCTTTTGGGTGGAATTCTTCTTCTTCACGATACTCACAGCAGTGAGGGCAATAAATCAAAAACATAATTCTTCTCCTGTTAGTGCGCTACGCCCGCAGCACCGTGTTCGTCGATCAATGCACCAGAGTTAAAGCGGAACATAGAAAATGGTGCAGCCAGTTCGTGCATTTCGCCTTTAGCCAGACTTGCTGCAAAGACATTGCCTGACCCCGGAGTTGCTTTAAAGCCACCTGTACCCCAGCCACAGTTGAAGAACAAGTTTTCAACCGGTGTCTTAGTCATAATCGGACATGCATCCGCAGTTGTATCAACGATACCACCCCATTGACGGTTCATTCGTACTCGGGAGAAGATTGGGAACATTTCCACAATCGCCTGCACCGTGTGCTCGATCGTAGCGTAAGAACCACGTTGTCCGTAACCGTTGTAGCCATCGATACCCGCACCGATTACCAAGTCACCTTTATCTGATTGACTTACGTAACCATGTACGTGGTTCGACATAACAACTGTATCTATAATCGGCTTGATTGGTTCTGATACCAAAGCTTGTAGAGGGTGAGACTCAAGCGGCATATCAAAACCAGCCATTTTCGCTAGTACGCCAGAGTTACCTGCTACCACACAGCCCACTTTATCAGCCATGATGTCGCCGTAACGGTTAGTTTTAACACCAACAATCGCGCCGTCTTCGATGATCATGTCGACCACTTCAGTTTGTTGAATCAGATCAACACCCATGCTGTCCGCACCGCGAGCAAAGCCCCAAGCCACTGCATCGTGACGTGCCACACCCGCATTTGCCTGCCAAGACGCACCAAGAATTGGGTAGCGAGCATTTTCAGAACAATCCATGTGCGGTACGATTTCTTTCACTTGTTGCGTATCAAGGACTTCACCTTGGATCCCGTTAAGACGGTTTGCTGCAACACGGCGCTCAATATCACGCATGTCTTGAAGCGTATGTCCCAGGTTGAGACAGCCACGACGAGAAAACATCACGTTGTAGTTCAGGTCTTGTGACAAGCCATCCCATAGCTTCAATGAGTGTTCATACAAAAATGCAGCTTCATCCCAAAGGTAGTTTGAACGCACGATCGTTGTGTTACGTGCCGTGTTACCACCACCCAGGTAGCCTTTTTCTATAACCGCGACATTAGTAATGCCATGTTCTTTTGCCAGGTAATAAGCCGTCGCCAGGCCATGGCCACCGCCACCAACGATGATTACATCGTATTTCTTTTTAGGAGTAGGGTTACGCCAAACACTTTGCCAGTTTTCATGATGAGAAAGAGAGTGTTTAAGTAGACCAAAACCAGAATAATGCTGCATTTGTCTGTTCCTTCATTTCAGCTAAAATCAAATATCTTTCTGATATCTATTGGTATGCAGGGAAATCACGACATAGTGATTTAACCTTGCCGCCTACTAATTCAATCGTACTTGCCAGAGCTTGAGGATCGTCAAGTACATCAAGAATATCGGCAATCCAACCAGCTAGCATTTCACACTCAGGTTCTTTGAAGCCACGGGTTGTGATTACCGGAGTACCGATACGTAGACCAGAGGTTACGAAAGGTGATTCAGGGTCGTCCGGTACCGCGTTTTTGTTTACTGTGATTCCAGCCAGGCCAAGCGCAGCGTCTGCAGCTTTACCAGTCAATTTCTGACGGATTAAGCTCAATAGGAATAGATGGTTGTCTGTACCGCCTGATACAACATCGAATCCACGTTCGATAAAGACTTTCGCCATCACTTGCGCGTTAATCACTACTTGCTTCTGGTATTCTGCGAATTCTGGTTCTAACGCCTCTTTAAACGCTACTGCTTTTGCAGCAATCACGTGCATCAGAGGGCCACCTTGACCGCCAGGGAATACTGCAGCGTTGATCTTTTTCTCTAGTTCAGCATCGCGAGATACAATCAGACCGCCACGTGGACCACGTAAGGTTTTGTGTGTTGTCGTTGCTACGACGTCTGCAAAAGGAACAGGGTTTGGATAGATACCTGCAGCAACTAGTCCTGCTACGTGAGCCATGTCAACGAAAAGATAAGCGCCAACTTTGTCTGCGATATCGCGGAAACGTTGCCAGTCCACTACGCGTGAGTAAGCAGAGAAACCAGCGACGATCATTTTAGGTTTGTGTTCTAGTGCAAGTTGCTCAACTTGTTCATAGTCGATTTCGCCTGTTTTAGCGTTTAGACCATATTGAACTGCGTTGTAGATTTTACCTGAAAAGTTAACGTGAGAGCCGTGAGTCAAGTGACCGCCGTGAGCAAGGCTCATACCCAGAACTGTGTCGCCCGGTTCGCACAAAGCCATGTAAACGGCAGCGTTTGCTTGTGAACCCGAGTGAGGTTGGACGTTTGCGTATTCAGCACCAAATAGCTGTTTTGCACGTTCAATCGCCAAAACTTCAACTTCATCGACATATTTACAGCCACCGTAGTATCTTTTTGCCGGGTAACCCTCAGCGTATTTATTTGTTAGCTTACTACCTTGAGCTTGCATCACTCGTGGGCTGGTGTAGTTCTCAGAAGCAATCAGCTCAATGTGGTCTTCTTGTCTCTGTTCTTCTTTAACAATCGCCGACCATAATTCGCTGTCATACGCTTCGATGTTTTGAGTAATGTTAAACATATCTTCTCCTTGATACTGAAATCTTGCTTCCGTGTTTAGGCATCAGGTTCGCAGTACGACATTGAATTCAAAATCGTTACAATGGAAACCTAATCGACAATTCAATAGTAATTAATTCGTAATATTGCGCTTGCGTAAATACGACAAAATCTGCGGATTTGCGACATCTTTAAATTTATTCTTAAATAAAAAAAAGCAGAGCTTACGCTCTGCCAAAATCCCGATAAAAATCAATAAGTCTCGATATATACACCTCCTTGTGAATATTACGATTTGGATATTTTTAATGTATCAATTTGCAATATTATTTGAGCCACACGCTTCAGTTCTTATTTCAAATATGTGAGTGCTTAAATCGGCCAAAATCCATATGGCGACACTCATCATTTGAATTAAGCACTGAAGCCGCGGCTGTTATTGATGATGGACTAGTTAACATTCAATAACGACATTTCCATTCGGAACACTACAGCATGAAAGAATGTATCCCTCTGCGACATCCTCATCGGTAATACCGCCATTGTGGCTCATTTCCACATCACCGCTGACTTTCTTAACCTTACAAGTACCACAGATACCCATACCACAAGCTCTAGGAATGGTAAGTCCTGCCTTAGCCGCTGCAGCATGTACCGTTTCTCCCGGTGCCACATGAACTTGCTTGTCACTTTCAGTAAACACGACTTCAATTAGATCACTTTCAGTCAATGCTTCCGCTTCTTCCGCTGCAATTTCAGCGTCATGAACCGCTTGCTCTTCTACTGCGACAGGTGTCTCACCAAATGCTTCTTCATGGTAATGTTCCATGTTAAAGCCGAGTTTGGTCAGCATCGATTTTACTGCGCGCATGTATGGCGTTGGGCCACAACAGAAAATTTCACGTTCATGCAAATCTGGTGTGATCATCAATAATTTGACGTCATCCAAATAACCTCGGTATCCAGACCAGTTTTGTCCTGATTCCAAACGCTCACAAATTAAGTGCAAATGGAAATTAGAGATACGAGATGACATAAACTCAAGTTCACGATGGAATATAATGTCACGTGGCGTACGAGCACTGTGAACAAATGCGACATCAACGTCGCTATTGGTATCGTATACCCAGCGAGCCATAGACATGAGTGGCGTTACACCTACCCCACCAGACAAAAGAAGGACTTTCTCAGAAGGGAAGTCAATAGAGTTAAATGCGCCTACAGGACCATGGACCGCCAGCTCAGAACCTACTTCCAGATTGTCGTGAATCCAGTTAGATACAAAACCACCCGGAACACGTTTTACTGTAATAGAAAAGCTGTAAGGTACTGAAGGAGAACTCGAAATAGTGTAAGAACGGAATACTTGTTCGCCGTCAATATCAAGCTCTAGAGTCACAAATTGACCCGGCTTAAAGAAAAACATGGTTGGCTGTTCAGCCATAAAACAAAACGTTTTGGTATCCCAGGTTTCCTGGATGGTTTTTACGCAACGAACTGCGTGACGACCGTTATCCCAAATTTGAGTTTCAACTGGAATAAATGAGCCACTTGTGGCTAGAGAGTTAATTGGGGTATTCATATCCGGCTTCTCCGCAACGGTGTAATTACTGGGTTCCCTCCATGGGTCGAGCTTATTGTGAGTGAACTGACTTCTGCGAGTTATCCATTAACGACATGGAGTTATCCAAAACGGTCACATAAGAGAAAATAGTTTATTGGATGTCTTAAATAGAGTAGATCGATGTCGTATTTAGACCACTTACAAACGTGCCAATAATGGCAGGATATCAGCAAGCCAAACATTTACACACTATTAGTAAGGCTGTTAGCCAAAAACTAGTAAGGCTGTTGGCCCAAAACGCATGGAAGCCCTAGCAGGGCGTATCGTCCACATTTTCTAGAAGAAGATAGACAATGACACAAAACGATATTCTCAACATTAGCTACTCGAGCGTGGAAGTTGCTCGAGAAGAAATGAAAAAAATGCTCAATGAGCGTCGTTCTGATTATTCACTACCACGTCCGCTATACAATGATCCGCTACTATTCAAAATTGATGTAGAAGAGATCTTTCAGAAGGAGTGGTTATTTGTTGGCATGACGAGTGAAATACCGTCAAAAGGCGACTACTTCACCGTTGAAATCGCGCAAAACCCAGTGCTTATCGTGCGTGCCGCAGATGGCCAGGTAAACGCTTTCCACAACACCTGTCGCCACCGTGGCTCTCGTATTTGTACTGAGCACAGAGGCAAAGTAGCCAATTTAGTCTGTCCTTATCACCAGTGGACATACGATACTAAAGGGAATTTATTATACGCTGGCACCGAAATGGGCGATGAGTTTGACATGCAAAAACATAAACTCAACCAAGTTCATTGTAAAACGGCTGGCGGCTTTATCTTCATTTGTCTTGGCGAACAAGCACCAGAATCAGATTTTGATGAGTTTCTGGCGACACTTGAAGAATACATGGAACCTTACGATGTCGAGAATACTAAACTCGCAGTCGAGTCAAACATGTATGAAAAAGCAAACTGGAAACTCGTTATCGAAAACAACCGTGAATGCTATCACTGTGCAGGTAGCCACCCAGAATTGCTTAATACACTTCTGGAGTGGGATGACACAAACGACCCGCGTGCAACTGAAGAGTTTTTGAAGTACTACGAACGCATGGCTTCTGAGTGGGATGCAGAATCTATTCCTCACGAACATAAAAAGTTCGGCAGCAGAAACCGTCTGGTCCGTATGCCTTTAAAAGAAGGAACGTCGGTAATGACGATTGATGGTGCGCCGGGTTCGAAGAAACTGTTAGGTCGCATCAAAAATGATAAGTTAGGATCACTGCGTATCCTTCACTTACCAAACTCTTGGAACCACATGCAAAGTGATCACTTCATTGTATTCCGAGTGCTGCCTATCTCAGCACAAGAGTCTATGGTAACGACGAAATGGTTTGTCCATAAAGACGCGGTAGAAGGTGTGGATTATGATACTGAAACCCTACGCCGTGTTTGGGACGCAACCAACGAACAAGATCGTCGTCTTGGTGAAGAAAACCAACGTGGTATCAACTCACTAAGCTACCAACCAGGACCTTACTCTCAAACCTACGAGTTTGGTGTAATCGACTTCATTAACTGGTACGCAGACCGAGTGAAAGAGAAGTTGTAAGAAATATTGCTCCATAATCAAAGCCTCATCTTTCGAGATGAGGCTTTTTTATGCGGCAAAAATAGCGTTCACAGCAGGGCCGTTAATCGCCTCCCTCACCCTCACCATATAAAAAATAAATTTTTAGGCAAATAATAGCGAAGATCTAACAACTCAATGTCGACGATTGCATGCCATAATTTATGGACCCGTAAAAAGGGAAACCGCATGATCTCTATTGATTTTATAGGACTAGGCACCGATAGAGTTGACTGCTTTACGTCCAATCAGCGCAATGGAGATATTCTACAATGGAATATACAACATTAAGTAACAACCTAGAGATGCCGATGGCAGGCTTTGGTGTTTTCCAGGTAACCGACAAAGAAGAATGCAAACAGTCAGTGCTCAGTGCTATCCGTGCTGGCTATCGCCTTATTGATACTGCAGCAGTCTATGGTAACGAAGATGCCGTGGGTGACGCCGTGCGCGAAGCCATAGAAGAAGGGATTTGCACGCGCGAAGATCTATTCATCACGTCAAAATTGTGGGTCCAGGACATGGCCAACTACGATACGGCTAAAGCGGGTATCGAGGCGTCACTTAAAAAATCTGGTTTGGAGTATTTCGATTTATATTTGCTACATCAGGCAATGAGAGACTATTTTAGTGCCTGGCGTGCAATGGAAGATGCCTATGAAGAAGGCAAACTAAAAGCGATTGGTGTATCTAACTTCTATGCTCACGTATTGGCTAACTTCTGTGAAACGGTGAAAATTAAGCCGATGGTGAATCAAATTGAGTTGCACCCATACCATGCTCAGCCAGCTGCACTAGAAACAATGAAGTACTACGGCGTTCAGCCAGAAGCGTGGGCTCCACTAGGCGGTGGTCGTCACAAACCTTTTGAAGACGACATGCTGAAAGGTATTGCAGAAGCTCATGGTAAAACGATCGCTCAGGTTATTTTACGTTGGAACTTACAACGTGGCGTTACTGTGATTCCAAAATCCGTCAAGCAAGCACGCATTGAAGAAAACTTCGACATTTGGGGTTTCACTCTTTCTGATGAAGAGATGGAGAAAATAAATAGTCTGGATTTAGGCTACGTTGGTGAAGCAGTTAAACACTTTAACCCTGACTTTGTCCGTGGCTGTCTGAGTGTAAAAATTCACGACTAACGACAGATGTTGCTTATTGTTCTACTTTAAGCAACTGGCGCAAATTGGATTACGCCAAATAAAAAGACACACACCTATTATCGGTGTGTGTCTAAGAAAGCTTTCGATTTACTTTCAATATATTACGATCTCATTGACTCAAATATTTTGAGCAAGAATCAAATAAGCTGAGTGAACGCTATCAAGCGTCCTCAACGAGGCAGCTGTTGAATTCCCCAGAGAACAACACTTTCAATATCTGGTAACAAAATGCCTTTTTGCTCTACACAGAACAACAGTTTAGAGAACTGATCGCGCTGAGTACTATCAACCGATTGTAGCCACTCATCAATAGTGGTCTTTACACTATCGACATCAGAATTAGGACACTCTATACCAAGCTCACTAAGATCAGTAATAAAGTCATCCATATCTACAAGATCTACGTGCATCATAACTAAATTCTCCTACCAAATAAGGGGCTTCCTTTCCCCCTAACAAGCCTACAATAGACGATTCCAAAAGGGGCTGTGATCACTTTCTGTTTCACACAGCCCAAAATGCTAGCTGCGTCGCAATTAAGCTCTGCGATAAAGGTGGCTCTCCGAAAGCAACCCTTTGTACAAACTCCAGCACATTAGTACCAACACCAGTGTGAATGGCAGACCCGTGGTAATTGCTCCCGCTTGTAATGCAGTCAGGGCTTCAGAACCACCGCCAAGCAACAATGCAACAGCAATCAGACCTTCGACTATCGCCCAAAACACACGCTGACCAACTGGCACATCCTCTTTACCGCCAGCCGTGATGCTATCAATAACCAGTGAGCCAGAATCTGAAGAGGTTACAAAGAAGACTAGCACAAGTAAGATGCCAACCACGGATAGCAGTGTTGAGAGAGGTAAATTTTCAAACATCTGGAACATCGCCAAAGATACGTCACTAATACCATTCGCTAGCTCACCAACCCCTGTAGTCGTTTGCTCCAGAGCAGTTCCTCCCATCACACTTAGCCACACCATGGTGACCAAAGTTGGGATAAGCAACACGGCAGTAACGAATTCACGAACGGTACGTCCTTTTGAAACGCGTGCGATAAACATACCCACGAATGGTGACCAAGATACCCACCAAGCCCAGTAAAACACTGTCCAGCCATGGAACCAATCGCTGTCTTCACGCCCAATCCAGTTTGAAAGTGGCACGAAGTTTTCAATGTAGCCCAGTGTGATATCACCAAAAGTATTAAAAATAGCCAACGTCGGACCAATCACAACAAGAAGTGCAACTAAACCTGCCGCAATGAGCATGTTGATGTTACTTAATATCTTCACACCGCCATCAAGTCCGCGTGCTACGGAGATCACGGCAATACCAGTGACCACTACAACGAATGTAATTTGAGTTGAAATACCACTTGAGACACCAAATAGATGGCTAAGGCCAGAAGCCGCCTGTTGTGCACCTAAGCCCAATGAGGTTGCTAAGCCGAAAATGGTTGCCAGAACAGCAAGAATATCGATGACGTTACCAATAGGTCCCCAACAACGCTCACCCAAAATAGGGAAGAATGCAGAACGAATAGTAAGTGGTAAGCCTTTATTATGAGCAAAGAATGCCAGCGCTAAACCAACTACAGCGTAGATAGCCCAAGGATGAAGTCCCCAATGGTAAGCAGTGGCACTTAACGCCATTCTTTTGGCTTCTTCAGTATTTGGAGCCACGTTAAGGGGAGTTCCGTACCAGTCTGTGTAATAAGCGACAGGTTCCGCGACACTCCAGAACATCAAGCCAATCCCCATCCCAGCAGCGAACAGCATGCTAAACCAGGATATTGTTGAGTAATCCGGTCTTGCATCTACCCCGCCTAAGCGAATTCTGCCAAGTGGCGTGATTAGTAACAACACGCAGAAACCGACGAACAAGTTACACCCTACCATAAAGAACCAATCAAAATTATTAATTGACCAGCTTCGCGCAAATGTTAGCGCTTCTTTAGAGGCAGTAGGAAACAGCAAAGTTAATATGATGAACAATAAAATTAAACTAGCGCTGATACCAAAAACGGGGTTATGAATATCCATGCCAAAGATTTTGACATTGTCCTGTCCCGCGCAATAATCCGTTTCATACTTAATACTATGAACGGATTTATATTTTCTTCGACTACTTACTATGCTTTTCATGCGATCCCTCTTTAATGATTAACATATGTTGAACCCTCTTCAGTAATTCCTTTCCCTGAGTCGTTCTTAGTCATGGGTTATGCACGTATGGATCCGACCATTTTCCATTAATGATCGGAACCATGAACGTGAATATATTCGTCTCATGAACTACATCTAGTTCGATAAGTTGAATCCCTAACAAATGAAATTTCTAATTATTTACTTACAACCCCTTCTTCAAGCAGCAAATCAAATACTGCCTGAGCCATCTCACTGACAGGCTGGTCTTTAAGGACTCTACCGCCAGATGATTCTGCTTTTGCTGTCGCAGCTTTAAAACGGTCGGCTGCACTTTTGGCTTTGACGACTTTCAAACGCTTAGCTTTCGGCTTCGCGATACTGGTTTCCCAAGTAAGTCGTTCTTTATCCAGTTGTTTACCTGCGACCTCTTCCGTGACAATGTCACATTTTCTGGCACGACCAAATGCACTTTGTCGCGGCTCTTGTGCAGCAAAATCGACGCTTGCAACAAATGGAAGCGAAACGTTTAGCGCTCTGCGTTGCCCTCTAGGTAAGGCTTGCAACACGCGGGCAGTCCCATTTTCCACAGACAAGATTTCAGCAATCCCCATAACAATTGGACAATCCAACGCCTGAGCTAAAAAGAATGGTAGCGTGCCAGAAGATTCCCCATTTTCCGCGCGCATACCCGTCAGCACGATGTCTGGCATGTCATCACGAAAATAAGATGACAAGGTGTTAATGGCATCGTCTTGCTCGTCTTGTGCCAGAACGCGAATTTGAGAAAGCCCCATCCCGCTGTAGTAACCTAATGCAGGATCTTCAGGATTGCCGGCGTGCAGCACCTCGATTTCGCAATCACCCAAATTCATTGCCAATTCAACTGCACGAGCATCGGTAGCTGAGCGGCGCGCACGCCCGGTATCAGGATGCGCGCCAATGGAAACTAAAGTACTGACACGTAGTGTGTCGATTTGATTATGCGGCATCCTTTAGCTCCTTTGATTGATTGTGTTGAATAAGAGAAATCAATTCCCTTAAAAACTCGTTGCTATCAGCAATCACGCTCAAATCAGCACGTTTAACCATGTCACAACCCGCATCTGTATTTACTGCAATGACTTTTTCACACGCGCCAATACCTTGCAGATGCTGAACTGCACCCGAGATGCCAACGGCTACATAGACTCGAGCCGTAACCCAGCTACCAGTTGCACCAACCTGACGGTGACGAGGCATAAAGCCATCATCCACCGCTACGCGGCTCGCACCTTCAGTTGCACCCAGAATATTGGCCGCTTCATGGAATTGATCCCAGTCATGAATACCGTTGCCCGCAGACAGAATGAACTCTGCCTCGGTAAGTGGGATTGCCTGAGGATCAACCGCCACAGAGCCAAGATCTTCAATGCGAGACTCAATATTGAATTCGCCTTCAAAGGCCACTGGCAACACTTCGTGTCTGGTTTCATCAATAGGCAATGCACATTCTTGAGCCATTAACAGCACTCGAGGAGTCACACGCTTGATGTCATGTCGACCGCCTGATGCCCGGCATACCGCCTGCTCACTGTCGACTTGCCACACTTGCGTTGCAGGACGTTCATTAATAACGGCACACAGACGAGCACCAAGCTCAAAGCCACCTTGAATACTATCCGGGAATAGCCAATGCTTTGGCTTGTATTGCGCTTCGATGCTCGCAAGAACCTCAACGCGTTGCTCCGGACTATAGTAATCAAACACTTCGTCTGGGATAGCGAGTAAACGGTCTACACCAGCAAGATCAAACTGCTCTTCTTTATGTGTTCCGAAGACAACAGCCATCACCGCACCTTCGCCATCAGACTGTTTAACCAGCTGATGTGCTTGTCCCAGAACATCTTTATCATGGCTGCTCAAACGACCGCCAGGCATATCCGGAACCACCACAATGTAAAAGTCAGGAGACTCAACTTTATGAAGTGGTAGTTCAACCTCTGTCTGGCTGCCTTTGCGTGCAGAGGTCATCGACGTCGCCGCATTATTGTTTAAGCGGTCGATGCGCTTAATACCGTTAGGTCCAATAAAGCCGACACGATGTGGATAACGCCTAGTTAAGCCGCTTGGTCCAATTTCTTCAACTGGCTGTACCGTCAAGCTATCGTGCAGTGGGTGTAGCCGATTGCGTCTAATCCACTCAACACGAGGGTCACGGCGTAAAATAAATTCTCCCATGCTCTTCTCCTACACACCGACGGTTTCAGACTCTGGTGTCCATATGTCCACCTGGTCATCGTTAATCTCAACCAACATGTCAGCCACAAGCTCTGCAATGTCTTTCACTTCTGGTCTTGGCTCAACCACACCTTCAAGCATTGCAGTACATTGCTGGCAACCAACTGCCACTAAATCAGCACCCGTTTCACGAATATCATCCATTCGCATGTCTGCAATTCGGCGCTCGCCTGGGATATCAGTAATTGGTGCAGCGCCACCACCACCACAACAACGCGAACGGAAGCCTGAACGTTCCATTTCAGCGATTTCAACACCGAGGTGTTTTAGCACCGAACGTGGGGCTTCATATTCACCGTTGTAACGACCTAAGTAACAAGGGTCATGGTAGGTAACTTTTCCGACTGACAATGGTTTAAGACCGATTAACCCCTTTTCAACCAATTGGTTAATGAAGGTTGTATGGTGCCAAACCTGGTAGTTTGGTTTTTCATTCTCAGGGTAGAAGTCCGGGTATTCGTTCTTCAAACAGTGGAATGCGTGAGGGTCTGTTGTGACGATGCAATCAAAGTCGTACTTCATCAACGTTTGAATGTTACGTTTTGCAAGGCGTTGGTAAGTGACATCATCACCTAGTCGACGGGCAACATCACCACAGTCCAGTTCTTCATCGCCCAAGATAGCAACATCAATCTTGGCTGCTTTGAGAATTTGCACCATCGACTTAAGAATGCGTTGGCTACGCATATCAAACGCACCATCAGATACCCAAAACAGAACATCTGCACGTTTCACTTCAGACATCAGTTTCAGATTTTGGTCTGCAGCCCAGTTAGAACGTTTGTTTGGATTGTGGCCATTCGGGTTGTCTGTGAAAATTATATTTTCCAGTACTTCCGCACCTTTATTAGGTGTTTCACCTTTTTCAAGCGTTAAGAAGCGGCGCATATCGACAATCGCATCTACGTGCTCGATCATCATCGGACACTCTTCTACACAAGCTCGGCAGGTGGTACATGACCACAGTGTTTCTGCGTTTAGAACACCGCCAACGATTGGTTTGTGCGGGTCGCCTTTTGCACATCCGGTTTCTTTACCAGGATATGGGCTACCAGCGTATTTTTTATCTGTTCCGCCAGCAAGACCCACAACCATGTCTTGGATTAGCTTCTTAGGGTTCAGTGGCTGCCCCGCTGCGAATGCCGGACACACTGCTTCACAACGACCACACTGCACACAAGCGTCAAAACCTAACAGTTGGTTCCATTTAAAATCGCTAGGGTTTTCTACGCCCAATTTTTGCGCGTTAAGATCCAACGCCTTCAGGCCAGTCGAACGACCACCACCAAAGCGCTCAGGACGACGGTGAAATGCTAAGTGCAAAGCACCTGCAAACGCGTGTTTCATTGGCCCGCCCCAGCCCATACCGAGGAACATCTCGCCGACGCCCCATACGATAGCAGCAAGGAGAACAACCGCAGCAACCACGTTGAACACATCACCAACTAACTGAGTTGCAGGTAGAGTCACAAGGAAAAAGCTCACCGAAAACATGATCAGGCTTTTCGGTAGTCTCATCCAAGGACCTTTAGACAGGCGAGATGGTGGGTTTAGTCGACGTTTTGCTACAAACAACGCACCGCAAAACATGAGACCGAGTGAACCAAGCAGTACCCAAGACAGGATCTGCGGCTCTAAGTTAAATACATGCACCGCGAAAATGAGTACAACAGATAGAACGAAACCACCTGCCGTCGCGACGTGAGTGTTAGACATCACTTTGTCACGCGCCACCACGTGGTGTAAATCCACGAGGTAACGGCGAGGCATGGCTGCTAACCCTGCAAAAAAGGCAACACTTTCGGCTTGCCCTCTCCGCCACATCATAATGCGGCGGAGCATCCCTATAACAGCCAGGGCTCCGGCTGTTATAAGTAAGATAGGAAGTAGTGACTCTAGGAACATAAGCCCCCCTTACAGATCTTTACATAGACGAAGTGCGTCGTAGATTGCTGCGTGAGTATTACGTTGAGATACGCAATCACCCAAACGCCACAGGATCATGCCGTCATTTGCTTGTGACAAGACAGGTTGCGCCTGAGAAGCAAACAAGGTTTCAACGTCGATTTGCCCCTTGTTCACTGACTCTTCTTTCAACTCGTAGTAAAGCGCTTCATTTGGACGAACGCCGTTTTCTACTACAATCTGATCCACAACGCGCTCTTCTTTAGCACCCGTGTATTCGTTTTCCAGCACAGCGATTAGGTTATCACCTTCACGGTAAACCTTATGTAGTGCCAGATCGGAAGTCATAATCACTTCCTTCTCGTACAGACTGCGGTAGTAAGTTGGGAATGTCGTACCACCGATACCAACGCCAGGTTTGATATCATCAGTAACAAGTTCAACTTGCGAGCCTTTAGAAGTTAGGTAGTCTGCCGCCGACATACCAGAGAATTCACAGATAGTGTCGTAAACAAGAACGTTCTTACCTGGCTCAACCGTGCCGTTAAGAATATCCCAAGAAGACACAACCAGTCCTTCTGCCGCACCCCAGTCTGGGTTCTGTTCAATGAACGGAGTACCACCAGTGGCAAGGATACAAACATCAGGTTTCAGTTCACGAATCATATCTGCGTTAGCAGCGGTGTTCAGAATAACTTCAACACCAAGACGGTCCAGTTCCATCGCCAGCCAACGAGTAATACCCGCCATCTGATCACGTTGAGGGGCTTTCGCTGCGATAGTAAGTTGTCCGCCAAGTTCACCCGCTTTTTCAACCAGCGTCACCTTATGGCCACGTTCAGCAGCAACGCGTGCCGCTTCCAAGCCACCAGGGCCACCACCAATAACCACAACTTTACGTACAGGCCCGGTTGTTTTTTCAATGATATGAGGCATACCCATGTGCTCGCGAGACGTCGCCGCGTTTTGGATACACAATACATCTAAGCCCATGTACTGACGGTCGATACAGTAGTTCGCACCAACACATTGACGAATTTGATCGGTTTGACCCAGTTTAATTTTGGTGATCAAATGTGGATCAGCAATATGCGCACGAGTCATACCAACAAAGTCCACATAACCCGCTTCAAGAATACGTTTAGCCTGGTTTGGATCTTTGATGTTCTGCGCGTGGATAACTGGTACAGAAACCACTTCTTTGATGCCTGCAGCCAAGTGCAGGAACGGCTCTGGCGGGTAGCTCATGTTAGGGATAACGTTTGCCAGAGTGTTGTGTGTATCACAGCCAGAACCAACTACGCCGAAGTAATCGACCATCTTAGTTGAATCGTAGTAAGCCGCGATTTCTTTCATATCGTCATGGTTCAAACCATCTGGGTGAAACTCATCGCCAGTAATACGCATACCGACAACAAAATCAGGACCAACCGCTTCACGTACCGCTTTTAGTACTTCCATACCAAAGCGCATGCGGTTTTCAAAGGTTCCGCCCCACTTATCTGTACGTTTGTTAACACGTGGAGACCAGAATTGGTCAATCATGTGCTGGTGAACCGCAGACAGTTCAACACCGTCTAAGCCACCTTCTTTCGCGCGAACGGCTGCTTTTGCAAAGTCGCCAATGATGCGCCAGATTTCTTCTTCCTCAATGGTCTTACACGTTGCGCGGTGTACCGGCTCACGTACGCCAGACGGAGACATAAGGTTTGGCCAATGCTCACCGTCCCAACGGGAACGACGTCCCATGTGAGTGATCTGAATCATGATCTTGCCGCCATGCTTGTGCACAGCATCGGCCAGATTTTGGAAATGTGGAATGATGCGGTCTGTAGATAGGTTAACCGAGCTCCACCAGCTTTGTGGGCTGTCAATTGAAACCACACTTGAACCGCCACAGATACACAGACCACAGCCACCTTTGGCCTTTTCTTCGTAGTATTTTACGTAGCGATCAGTCGTCATACCGCCGTCTGTAGCATAAACTTCTGCGTGTGCAGTACTAACAACACGGTTACGAATTGTCGTTTTATTAATTTTTAATGGTTGGAATAGAATATCGAACTGAGACATGATTTACCCCTGTACCGGCCTCACTTGGTAATAAGTGAGGCGGTCTTCCTTGACTGACTTACAAATGGATAGAATTTGGTGTTTTAATCGATTGGTGTTACTTCAAAAACGCCGTAATCGCACCCTTCCTCTGCACCACTCTGTGTTTGTACTGCTTTGGTTTTTACTGATAGTCCAAGACTTGCAGCGATTTGGTCGATCGCACCAGCGAACCAGCCAGTAAACATGTAATCGACTTTACGGTTAACTTTGCCGTATTGGTAAACGAAGCATGAATTTTCCAGACGTACACGGGCTTCACCTTTCGCAATATCTAGATGCTCAGTGACGAAGAAACCCCATCCACGTTGTGATAAACGTTTCATGTAATGTTCAAAAACGGCGTCGCCAGAAAGACCATGTTCCTCAGCTTCCTTTTCACACCAGTAGTAAGCGGACTTGTAGCCAGCTTTGTACAGAATGTCTGCATAACGCTCCGCGCCGATCTCTTCTTCAATACCCATGTGGTTATTTACAAAGAAGTGACGTGGAACGTACAACATAGGTAAGGCATCCGTTGTCCATACCCCTGTTTCGTCATCAACCAAGATTGGCATTTCAGGTGCGTGTGTACTCATATCGTATTCTTCCTTTTATACAAATTAACTAACTCGTTATATCGTTATATTTTTATGTAAACCGCTGTTACTCGCCCCAAACTTCGCCTAGTACACGAAGCCAGTTTTCACCCATGATTTTGCGAACTTGAGTTTCAGTAAAACCATGTCGTAACAGCGCGTCTGTCAAATTAGGGAACTCACCCAAAGTGCGGATGCCTTCAGGGTTAATGATTTCACCGAAGTTGGTTAGGCGGCGTGCATAACCTTTATCGTGCGTCAGCCACTCGAAGAACGGCTGACCATGACCTTGTGTGAAGTCTGTACCGATACCGATCTGGTCTTCACCCACCAGGTTGAAGATGTAAGCGATCGCTTCAACGTAGTCTTCAATCGTTGAATGAATGCCGTTTTTAAGAAATGGGGCGAACATAGTCACGCCAACGAAACCGCCGTGGTCAGCGATAAACTTCAGATCTTCATCTGATTTATTACGTGGGTGGTCTTTTAAACCACTTGGCAGACAGTGCGAGTAACAAACCGGTTTTTCAGAAGCAAGAATCACTTCTTTAGATGTTTTTGCGCCCACGTGCGACAAATCACACATGATGCCCACTTTATTCATTTCAGCGACAATCTCGTGACCGAAACCAGACAAACCACCATCACGCTCATAACAACCAGTACCGACCAGGTTTTGCGTGTTGTAGCACATCTGTACAACGCCAACACCTAGGTCCTTGAACACTTGTACGTAACCAAGCTGATCTTCAAAAGCATGGGCGTTTTGGAAGCCCATCATGATGCCGGTTTTACCCTGCTGCTTAGCTTTGCGAATGTCGTCAGTTGTGCGAACTTTAATAACCAAATCATTGTTTTCTTCAAGCAGGTTATTCATTTCAACGATATTGTTTACCGTATTCTGAAAACCTTCCCAAACAGAAACTGTACAGTTTGCAGCAGTAATGCCACCTTTGCGCATGTCTTCAAACAGTGCTCGGTCCCACTTCGCGATCACCAGGCCATCAATCACTATTGAATCTTCATGCAAGTCCGTTGCGTTCATTTTTAAACCCTATTATTCCCTTTCCTCGTTAGTCTCCAGAATAGGTATTACGCTGGATTAAAAGTGTTCTAAAAACGGCATCTGAAATCCCTTTTGCGCAACTCTAAGCGACAAATTGAAAACAAAAAAAACGCCATCCTTTGGGGATGGCGTTCTTTATTCGAACTTTACCGGTTAGATTGAGACGGAACCATACGTTGGCTCATGTTTAGCCTCATATAAGACTTTAGATGAGCGTATTGGTGTGGTGTTAAACTGCATTAAATCAACGATAGTATCAGTTTCCAACGCTGGCGGAGTAACAGCCACAGCGGCTGAATGTGTTCCCAATCGTTCCGCTTTCGGAGAAATGCCAATATAAACACGGTAACACTTGCTAAAATGTGGTGATGAAACAAAACCACACGCAGTCGCGATTTCGATGATTGACATCGAGGTTTGTCTTAACAACTGTCTTGCACGGTTCAATCTAAGCTTCAGGTAGTATTTTGATGGTGAGCATTGCAAATATTTCTGGAATAGACGCTCTAACTGACGACGCGATAAACCGACGTACATCGCCAATTCATCAAGTTCTATGGTCTCTTCTATATTCGCTTCCATTAAAATAATAGCTTCAACCAACTTAGGCTGAGCGGTACCAACCGTATGTTTAAGAGGGATACGTTGTGTATCATTTTCACCGCGTATATTGTCACAGATAAACATTTCGGAAATGCTTGAGCCAAGCTCACGACCATAATCTTTCTGGATCATGGTGATCATCATATCCAATGGCACGGTTCCACCACTACATGTCATACGATCTCGGTCGATAACAAATAAGTGATTGAGACAATTGACTCGAGGGTGACGCTCTTGCAGCGTCGCAAGACATTCCCAATGAACACTGCACTGATAGCCATCCAGAAGACCAGCTTCTGCCAGTACATAACTCCCCGTACACACACCACCGAGTACAACATGCTTACGAGCTAAAGACTGTAACCAAGTTATTTGCTTGCGCGTGAAGCTACGTGTGATATTCACACCACCCACTACGATCAGAGTGTCTAGCTGAGGCGCATCCGCCATTGAACAATCTGGCTTGATAGTAATACCATCGCTGGATTCAACGTCGTCACCATCTTCTGAGATCACATACCAATCATACAGTTCCTTTCCTGTCAGTTGGTTAGCCATGCGCATCGGATCAACGGCTGATGAAAACGCAAGCATAGTAAAATTATCCAACAGCAAAAAACCAATACGGTTTACTTCCTTGTTCGACGAGTAATCGAACTTATTTATTGAGACTGACATAGCGCACTCCAATGTAAAGGAGATTTATTATTAATCGGTAGAACTAGCTATTTTTTATATTGGCTTAGTACACCGCATTGAGCACCTTTGTCTAAGCAACAACTATGCCTATGTATTTATATAAGGCGAATATTTTTGCAACATCAAGTTTCAAACTACATGAGCCAAGATATCTGTTTGAATATATTGTCTATTTTTTTTAGTAACCCGATTACAGATTTTGTATCAGTTGCACCCTTTCGATGCTTCTAACCAACTTACTGCAACCACATGCACCAAAAAGATGCGCTATTAAACAAATACTCAAATTTCTTGACCAAATAAAAACCATACAATTTAAAGGCTTAGAGCAATTATTCGGTTTCATTTAAAACAATGATATAAATGGAAAAAGTAAGAAGTCCATTAATACATTTGGATGGTAAACTACTTGTTTTAAACGTTACACAAACGTAACAATACAGTTAATAAAGCGGCAGTTCAGTGAAATTGAACACAAAAATAGTCATCATGAAGAAAAAATTTGTTGCGCTGTGGGATAAATAACTATTCTGCGCACAAACAAAGAAGCCAACATCTGTGGTCAACTGATGTTGGCTTCTTTAGGGGGTGTTTGTTGGCTAATTACCTCAATTTTGTCGCAAGTTTGACGCTATCAAGGTTAGCTTTAAAATCTGGCTTATTCAGACTAGACTGATACCTTACTTACGCTAGGTACTCTTTAAAGAAGCCTTCCATTTTATCGAATGGAATGACATCCATTTGATCATAAAGATCAGTATGGGTCGCATTAGGAATGATCATCAGTTCCTTCGGCTCTGCTGCTGCCTCATAAGCGGTTTCACTGAAATAACGTGAGTGCGCTTTTTCACCATGGATAAACAGAACCGGACGTGGCGAAATTTCTGCAATGTAAGTCAAGATAGGCATGTTCATAAACGACAATGGTGTCGTGATCGTCCATGACGCATTTGAGTTAATTGCTCTTGGGTGGAAACCGCGTTGCGGATCCTTATAGTAAGCCGCATATTCAACAACAAATTGTGGTTCACCACCCTGCAGCTCAAGTGAAACAGGGCCGTAAGCAGGCTTACCACTTTCTGCATCTTTCCAACGTTGTTGTCCCAATTGCTCTAGGCCCTGCGTACGTTGTTCAAGAGTAACACTGTCGTTGTAGCCTTTTGACATGACACGGGTCATATCGTACATGGTACTTGCAACAACCGCTTTAACACGTTTGTCGATTGCTACAGCATTCAAGGCCATACCGCCCCAGCCACAAATACCGATAACGCCGATACGTTCGCGATCAACATTTTCTTGCAAACCGATAAAGTCAACTGCAGCACTGAAGTCTTCAGTATTAATATCCGGAGAAGCAACATTACGTGGCTCACCACCACTTTCACCAGTGTATGAAGGGTCAAATGCCAGGGTAATGAATCCACGCTCTGCCATCGTTTGTGCATACAGACCAGATGACTGCTCTTTTACTGCACCAAAAGGACCGCTAAGAACGATTGCCGCGAGTTTGCCAGAACTGTTTTTTGGCTGATACAGGTCTGCAGCAAGCGTAATGCCGTAACGGTTGGTAAAAGTCACCTTTTTATGATCAACTTTGTCGCTTTTCGCGAAAGTCTTATCCCAGCTACTACCTAACTCTAATTTTGAACTTGCCATGGCCTGACCTCCTGTAAGTGCACCAACGCCTAAGGCAACCACGCCTGCACCAGTCATTTTCATTGCATTTCTACGGCTAGCGTTAGGCAAATCTTGACTAGCGATTGTGTCGTTATTATCGTGCTTGTTCATTCTAGTTTCTCCTGATAAACCTGCTAACCTTGTTAGCTCAGTATCGATGTATGCTTTCAGTAGCCATCCTCAGACTGAGTCAACTCGTCTAGCTTGAGAACGGGTTTCGCTATAGAAAGGCTGACTCTCTTTGCGAATCTATTGATATCCATAATGTAACAAGTCACAAAATTACGTTATCCGGATAATACTTAATCTTTGCACAATCCTCCAAGTTGATAGCCAACGTGAACTAAATTCTGTTGTCCGTCACTTATCAATTAGCAATGAATTTGAAGAAAAATTAAAACAAATTACTGATATATAAGCATAATAATAATAAAAACCACGACATTAAGCATATGTGTGCTTATTGGTAACTCTGAATTTATCGATTGCCTGATTTTGCTCTCGCACCAGAGTTTATGCAGTTAAGAAAACAAAAAGCCTAGTCAATTGGAGACTAGGCTTCTACATAAACTAATTGAGCTGGGGAATTAGGATTTACAACGCTTTCTTATACAGTTCAATTACTTGTTCTTTTGTCATTGCACATGGATTGCCACCTGCGCAAGGATCCGCCAAAGCGTCATCTACCCAAGTCAGAATATCCTGCTCAGTAACGCCGAGTTCACCAAAACCAGCAGGAATGCCAACTCGACGGTTCAGTGCATGAAGCGCTTCAATGGCAGCCAAGCTCGCTTGCTCGGCAGTCATGTCTGACGTATCAACACCCAATACTTCAGCAACCTTCGCAAACTTTTCAACACGGTGTGGACGGTTAAACTCACTCACAATTGGCAACAAGATTGCGTTACATACACCGTGAGGCAGATCTTTATGAGCGCCCGCAGGGTGAGCCATCGCATGGACCATACCCAGACCCGCACTGTTGAAAGAGAGCCCAGCAATAAACTGACCATAAGCCATCATTTCACGCGCATTGATATCAGTACCATCATCCACCGCTGCAGGTAAGTTTTCAGCAATAGTTTGTATCGCTTCAAGTGAAATGTAATCAGTTAACTTGTGAGCACCAACAGAAACGTATGACTCCAGTGCGTGAGTCAATGCATCAATACCGGTCGCCGCGGTTGTTGCTTTAGGAATGCCCAGCATAACACTTGCGTCATTGACTGAGATTTCTGGAATGATTTTATCAGAGATAATGACGTGTTTTACATGCGTCGCAGTATCAGTAATAACCGCATTACTTGTTACCTCAGCTGCAGTACCAGCTGTTGTGTTAATAGCATAAAGCGGTGAGCCTAGTCGTTCGACTTTCTCAACACCATTGTAAGCCGCGATTGGACCTGGGTTAGCCGACAAAATTTTGATCGCCTTTGCAGTATCTATCGAGCTACCACCGCCAAAACCAATAATGTATTTAGCGCCAGACGTTAGATACATGTCATAAGCATTGTTCACAGTATCCGTATCAGGGTTAGGTCGTACATCTTTGAACAAAGTAAGCTGCAACGGACTCGCCAGTAGTTTTTCTGCAAACCCTAATTCAACAAGCATTGGATCACAGATCAGTAATCCGCTCTCAGAACCATGTTCATTCGCTAAACGTTCGACCAAGGCTTCGATAGCACCGACACCAGAATAGTTGATTTTAGGAAACGCCAGTTTAAATACGCTCATCGTGTTTATCCTTATAAGTTAAATTTTTTAAGGAGCCCATGTTTACTGTGGACTCCTTTCCAGGTTCTTGGCCAGACGCCTTGTGTATCAAGCGCAACCAGTTATCAGTACTGGGCAGTTCGATGGGACGAAAGCGCTAAGAACCTTTGTTAGATTCGTTGTGCAAATAAGGAAGAAGAAGATTGAGCTAGCAGTTGCGTATCATAGGAACACGTGACTTCTGCCTGACCAATAGAGAAGAGGTTATCCATGCCGCCCTCATTCTCGTTAGTCTAGTCTGAGCCAAACCATCTATCCGACTTACCCTTTTGCTTTATAGGGTTATTAAAGCGCTTTTATACACAAAATAACTTTGCTTTTTAGCCTGCTAAGCCGCGTACGAGGGAATTTTGTTAAGGTTGGATAGCCTAAGTTCACAAATTGAACCACGAGCTAATTGCACTTCAATAGTGCGAATTAAAACAGAAAGGTTGATAAGCGATTATAGAAGTGAACCCTGATAGCGAGTTGTCAACGATTACTTTTTAGATATGAGTAAGCCGAACCCATTTTAAGAATTCGACTTACTTTAAAAATATTAATTTATAGAAATACTTAGTGATTGCCGGATGTAAGTACCTGAGCCCAGTAGCCCAGGATCTGAATGCGTGATTAAGAACACAGGAATGGATTGAAGATATTCTTTAAAACGGCCTTTATCTTCAAATGCCACCCGGAATCCAGACTTGATAAACAGATCTTGAACTTTAGGGACAATGCCACCAGCAATATACACACCACCAAAGGAGCCATTGGTCAGAGCCAAATTGCCTCCAAAACGCCCCATCAATATGCAGAACAGATACAGCGCTCGTTCACAATCCTTACATTCTGCTTTGAGCGCTTTCTCAGTAATCATTGCCGGCGTATAGTCTTCTGGTACAGCACCACGGTGTGAAACAACGAAGTCGTATATGTTTCGAATACCTTGCCCAGACAGACAACGTTCCGCAGATACACGGCCGAATTTGTTGCGTAGGTAAACGATCAAATCATCTTCTTCTGGAGTGCAAGCCGCCAAGTCAACATGTCCACCCTCTCCTGGTACACTATGCCACAAGTTTCCACCATGAATTAACTGAGCAACACCGAGGCCTGTGCCCGCGCCGTATACGGCAATAGGCTTATTCGCTATTGGTTCACCGCCACCGATCTGAACTCTGTCTTCAGGTTTTAAGCTCGGGATTGCAAAAGAGACCGCAGTAAAGTCGTTAATGACTTCCAGAACCTGCAAATTCAGTTGTGTTTTCAGCGCCTGAATGGAGAACTCCCAATGATGGTTAGTCATTGAGACCCAATCCCCTGTGATTGGACAAGCGATTGCAATACAAGCCGATGAAATTTGATATTCATGGCGAGCAAGATACTGACGCATCACCACATCCAAAGTTTCATACTCTGCGGCAGGGTAAGTCACAATATCGCTTATCGCCCCTGTTGCTAACTCACAAAGTGCTAATCGAGCGTTGGTACCCCCGATGTCTCCCACCAAAGCATACTGTTCCGACATTACTTCTCCTTAATTAATCGCAAACTCAAATATTGGTAAAAGACGCATCTAAAACCAATTAATGTAATAAATGAAACGTTACATTTCATATCATAAATAGTCAACGCTCAACGATGCTAATCGTGAGCGTTACAACGAAATAATGCTTTTAAGGCAAGTAAAGAATAGCAGAGGCTTTAAGATAGGTTATGCGGAATGCCTAACTATCAGAGAATGATGAATGATTTTAGATGTCGCGGTATTACCGTCAATACGTTGAGTTAACATCTTCATCGCCGCCTGCCCCATGTCAAATGTAGGCTGCTGAATCGTCGTTAATGACGGTTCAAACATATCCGAGATAGGGATATCATCAAAACCAACGACAGCCACATCTTGAGGCACCGCCTTACCCATCCGAAATAGTGCTTTCATGACACCAATAGCCAACATGTCTGAGACAGCAAAGATAGCCGTTGGTGGTGAAGGTAGCGTCAGCAGACGTCTTGCAGCTAACTCGCCCAGAGGGTAATCAACGCCTCCCATCGATTGAATATAGCCCTCTTCGATGGTGAGTCCCGAAGACTCCATAGCACTGATAAAACCTTCACGACGCTGTTGAGCATAGATATAATTTTCGTCAGAATTAACTAACGCAATACGCTCATGTCCTTTAGATACCAGGTATAAAACCGCATCTTGGGCCGCCTGCTTGTGGTCAATACTCACGTAAGCAACCTGGGAATCAGGAACATACTCAGAGCAAGCAACCCAAGGCAACTGAACAATACGCTCAGGTAACTCTAACTGCGCGGTCATTGGATCCAAACTAATAACACCAGCGACTTGCTTCTGCTCCAGCATGTCCAAATACTTAAGCTCTTCCCAACTATCACCTTGCGTATTTGTCAAAATAACAGAGAAGTTGTGTTCACGCGCAGCGGATTCAATACCACTAACAATGCCGCTATAAAACGGGTTTTCAATACTAGGAACCAGCACCATCACAAGCTTTGTGCCATTTAGTTTCATCACCGGATTACTTTCCGGTAGCTGGTACCCTAAAGCTTCAATTGCCTGTTTAACCTTTTCACGGGTGTGTGGACGAATAGACTGGCTATCATTGAGTACTCTCGAAACCGTTGCTGTTGATACCCCAGCAAATTTAGCCACATCAGCGACAGATGGACGCATAGATCTTCATACCTATAAAAAACTGCATGAAACAAATGTAACACGTATTGCATTTCCGCTCTATCTTTTCGAGTGAATAACCTAACGTGATCCAACTCTCAAAGTGCTTTTAGTTTGTGATTCAAGACATAAAAACAAGCAGAGAATTCCAGAATTATTTAGCCAAGAAACCGTTTTGATATAGTTTATGTAATGAAATGTAATGTTACACGGAAAAACAAAACGGAGCGTAGAATGAGTAAATCAAGTATTAATGCAGTAATTGTAGGGACAGGAATGATTGCCCATGTGCATTTCCGATCTCTAAAAACTGCAGGAGTGAATGTACTTGGATTAGTAGACGCCAACCCAGAGCAAGCTCGAGCAGTCGCAGAAAAATGGGGAGTGATGGTATTTGACGACCTAGATCATGCGTTACAAAGTGACCAAGTAGACGTACTGCACATCTGCACTCCAAACCGTTTTCATCACCCAATGGCTAAACAAGCACTTGAGGCAGGAAAACATGTTATTTGTGAAAAGCCACTTGCCACTAATTTAGAAGACGCAATCGAGCTTCAAAAACTGGCGAAAGAAAAAGACTTGGTTACAGGTGTGCCATTCGTTTACCGCTACCATCCGATGGTACGCGAAGCAAAGGCTCGCATTGAAAGTGGTGAAATTGGCCTGTTGCACCTGATTCACGGTAGCTACCTGCAAGATTGGCTGCTAGAACAAACAGATAACAACTGGCGCGTTGACCCAAAACAGGGTGGTGCTTCACGTGCGTTTGCCGACATCGGCAGCCACTGGTGTGACTTAATTGAGTGGGTTACCGGTGAACGCTTTACCGATTTAACCAGTCTTTTCCATACAGCCCAAAAAGAGCGTTCAACAAACGCAACTGAGACATTCAGCGAGCGTACTGAAACCGCAACATCAAGTGAGAGTTCTGCAGTGACCACTGAAGACATCGCGAACTTGCTGTTAATTACTGATAAAAGCACACCGGCAACACTGACCGTAAGCCAAGTATCTGCGGGTCGTAAAAACCGTCTTTGGTTTGAAATCGATGGCAGCAACGCCAGCCTTGAATTTGATCAGGAAACACCAGAGCAACTATGGATTGGTCGACGTGACTCGCGCACTTTACTGGTTCGCGATCCAACTCAAGGCAGTGCAGAACAAAAACGTTTGTCACTGACGCCAGCTGGTCATGCACAAGGTTACAGTCACTGTTTCGATGCTTTCATCAATGACTTTTACGACACCTTACTTGGTCAAAAACGAGAAGGTTTACCAACGTTTGATGACGGTCTTCGAGCAGCCAAACTGATTGATGCAGCCCTCACTTCAGCTAAAGAAAAGCGTTGGGTGACTATCGACTAAAAGCAACACCAATTTGTGAAACACCCCTACACTAATAAATGGATAATATTATGAAATACGAAAATTTTATTCTGCCTCGCTTGCGCGCCATGATGTTTTTGCAATTCTTCATCTGGGGTGCGTGGTACACGTCTATCGCAGTCTATATGTCTCAGGTAGGCATGAGCGATCTGACTCACTGGCCATATACGGTTAACCCGCTTGCTGCGGTTATTGCACCATTCTTTATCGGTCTGATTGCTGATAAATATTTCGCCACGCAAAAAGTGTTAGGAACCCTACACCTTTTAGGCGCAGCATTTCTATTCGCCGCCCCACATACCATTGAAAACCCAACGCTATTTATAGTGATACTGCTGGCTTATAACTTGGCTTACATGCCGACATTAGGCCTGTCTAATTCGCTGGCGTTCCGCAACATCGAAGATCAGGAAAAACAATTCCCGACAATTCGTGTGTTCGGTACGATTGGTTGGATCGTTGCAGGTTTGTTCATCAGCTTCGGATTGAGCGGTATGTTAGGCGTAGCCGCAGAACAAACAGCAATGCCACTTTACACAGCAGCAACAGCAAGTGTGATTCTTGGTATCTTTAGCTTCATGCTACCTGACACACAACCAGCTGCAAAAGGGACGAAAACGTCATTCAGTGAAATTGCTGGTATCAATGTGTTCAAAGAACTAGCAAGCCCTGCATTCTTTGTGTTCATGCTTGCTTCGTTTTTAATCTGTATCCCACTCGCTGCCTACTACAACTTTACTCAGCTTTTCCTAAGCTCTATGGATATGGCTAACATCGCCGGTATTCAGACACTTGGTCAGGTTTCTGAACTTGGGTTTATGCTACTGATGCCAATGTTCTTCCGTCGTCTTGGCGTGAAATGGATGCTGGTTGTAGGTATGGGTGCTTGGGTTCTTCGCTATGCACTATTCGCGATCAGCGCACCAGATTCAGTCGTTTGGATGATCATGGCAGGTATCGCGCTACACGGCGTATGTTACGACTTCTTCTTTGTAACCGGCCAAATCTACATTGATAAACAATGTAACGATAGCAACCGCGGCCAGGCGCAAGGTCTACTTGTTTTGGTGACTTACGGTGTTGGTATGTTGGTTGGCGCGCAAATTGCCGGCATGGTTTACAACGAGTTCTTACAAGGTGCGACTCAGCTAACACCTGATAACTGGGCAAGCTTCTGGTGGATTCCAGCAATGTTCGCGGCTGGCGTAGCACTGCTATTCATCCTGTTCTTCAAAGAGAAGCGCTCTGCTTCAACGCAAACTGCAAACGCCTAATTTAAATTTTAAGGTAATTGATTATGCAACAAATTAAAGGTCCTGCTATTTTCCTCGCGCAGTTCATTTCTGACCAGGCACCATTCAACACACTTGAAGGGCTGGCAAAATGGGCTGCAGACAAGGGCTATAAGGCGCTGCAAATGCCAACGCTGAATCCTGAGATATTCGATCTGGAAAAAGCGGCAACAGATAAAGACTACTGTAAACAAATTGAACTGACTCTTGCTGAATTTGGTCTGCAAATCAGTGAACTTTCTACTCACATTCAAGGTCAGCTTCTGGCAGTTCATCCTGCCTATGAGCCCTTGATGGACCAGTTTGCTCCAGAAGCGGTGCGTGGCGATGCTACGGCTCGCTCTGAGTGGGCAACGCAGCAACTGATGTTGGCAGCTCAAGCTTCTGCCAACCTTGCTCTGACCGCGCATGCAACGTTCTCTGGTTCGCTTCTTTGGCCATACGTCTACCCATGGCCACAGCGTCCACAAGGTCTGGTTGAAGAAGGATTTGCGGAGCTAGCCGCGCGCTGGCTTCCAATTCTGGATGCATTCGACGCGGCAGGTGTCGATGTCTGTTATGAGCTCCACCCGGGTGAAGATCTGTTCGATGGTACCAGTTTCGAACGTTTCCTGGAGAGCGTTAACTACCATCCGCGCGCCAACATTCTGTACGACCCAAGCCATATGCTACTGCAAGGCATGGACTACTTAGGCTTCATCGATCGTTACCATGATCGTATCAAAGCCTTCCACGTAAAAGACGCCGAGTTCCGCGCGAGTGCTTCGCAAGGCGTTTATGGTGGCTACGCAAGCTGGGTTGATCGTGCAGGGCGATTCCGCTCACTGGGCGATGGTCAGATCGACTTCGTGCAAATTTTCAGCAAGCTGACCCAATATGGATTTTCCGGCTGGGCTGTACTGGAGTGGGAATGCTGCCTCAAAGACTCAGAACAAGGCGCAGCTGAGGGTGCCCCATTTATCCAAAAACACTTAATAAATCGTACCGAAAAAGCGTTTGATGATTTTGCTTCAGGTACACAAGAACAAAATCTAAACCGTAGCCTAATGGGCTTAGACAAGGAAGACTGAATCAATGAAACTGAAAAACTGGGTTAAGACTGGGGCACTTACGTTAGGTTTACTGTCCTCCTCACTGGTTATGGCAAACGTCAATAAGAGCGACATTGCACTCCAAATGTACACCTTAAGAGATGTTGGTACGCTGGAAGAGCAATTTGCTATGGCACAGCGAACTGGATTTCATGCCGTCGAACTGGTTGGCACTCAAGGTGTAGACAGCTTTGAGCTTAATCGTTTGCTGGAATTGCACCAGCTAGACGCGATGGGCGCTCACGTACAGTTAGCTGATTTACGTAACGATCTTAATACCGTTATCAGCTTTAACCAGTCTATCGACAATCAGGTGATCATCATGCCATGGCTTGCAGCGGAGGATCGCCCTACTTCCGCACAAGGCTGGAAGGAGCTTGGTCAAGAGCTTGACGCAATCGGTAAAACTCTGCGAGAAAACGGTATGCAACTGGCTTACCACAACCACGATTTCGAAATGAAAAAGTACGACGGTAAGCTTGCACTCGAGTGGATGTTGGAAGGCAGTAACGCGGACAACCTAAAACTGGAACTCGACGCAGCTTGGGTTTCTCGTGGCGGTCAAGACCCTGCTAAACTGATCAAGAAATGGAAAAAGCGTATTTTCAGCGTTCATGCTAAAGACAACTCCGGAATAGGAACGCATGATAACGAGCGCAATTTTACGGTTATTGGCGATGGCATCATGGCGTGGGATGAAGTACTGCCAGCGGCACAGAAAGCAAACGTTCAATGGTATGTTGTTGAACACGACATGCCTGCAGATGCAGAAGCTATCATCAGCAAAGCGAATCAGTATCTGATTGAGCATTTAGATCAAGGTCATTAATCTTCCGACCCTCTTAAAAGCGGCGCGAATATTCGCGCCGCTTTTATTACTTAGAGTGTGTACCGCTAGAGCGAATTGCTAAGGCGAGCCAGAACCGAGACTACCGCTTAATGACGCCAATGATTGGAGAAATAGTCGGCTTAAATGATAACAATCAGACTTTTTCTCAGTGGTGGAGACAGTAATACCAGTCTCATTAAGTCAATACCTTATATTTCGGGGGGATCTTCCAATCACAATAAGCCTCCGGTCAAATACTCGAGGACCTATTGAGATTAATTTGCCTACAACACGCTACATAGAAGCCTGAAACTGATCCCAAGCCTTGGTGATTTCATCTCCATTTGGTTTGTATTGAACACCATTCAACTCATACCCGGAACTCAAAGCATTAATCACATAGAACACGGCTTGCGTTGAGGGTTGACCAGACGGTTTGACAAATTTCGTCACACGCGTTGTTACAGGCTCAGTGTTACAACTGATCTCTTGTAGTACACTATTTGGTGATTCACCGCCTATCGTGATCTTTATCGTTTGACCCTGATGCTCTTTGCATCGCTCTGTAAAACGCTCTGAAGTACCCGATTCAACAACCTCTACCGTTTTATCTTTACGGATAATAAATCGTTGAGATGCCCCTATTTCAGGGAGTTCAAAGTCATACATCAAAACACCTGAAATATCATCGACAAGTGCCCCTTGGAATTCAGCGGATTGTGGTTTGGCAGCATTTACGGCATGGACTGTCAGAGTAGTAAGAACCGCAACAAATAACGCTAATTTACGCATGTTTTTTCCTTTCATAGATTGATAAAAGTACACGATAAAGCAGGAAGACAAGAGCCTTATCTGGTCATGGTGACTACCGTTAAATACTAGAGTTATTCATTGCTAAAATGGTCTAATTAAAATTAATAATAATGAAATTCAATTAAAACAGAGTGTTATATATTCAGCCACCCTCACGTGCCGCTGACGGAACTTGATAAACTTCCTTGCTGTTGATCACCACATGCTATGTATTGCCGTCATAGTCTGCAGTCGGAAAAGAGAAGTGGCGTTATCGGATGTCGCTTTACTGTCAACACACGCATTGATGTGTTTCTCTTTGATCCATCTATTTACGCCAGTCACCCTGGCTTGGTATAACAACAGAAAGAAAAGAGAAATAGAGTTCATACAAAAAGGAAGCAGAGTGAAAATTTGTTTAGACAACGTAATTGCAAGGGGATGCACCTCGACCTTAGATATCCAACATTGGGAAATTGAAAGCGGGCACGCTTGGGGTATTTTTAGCGCCGAAGGAGATATTGGCTCTCTGCTTGGTGATCTACTTTGTGGTGAACTTAAGCCAACTGATGGCAATGTTGATCTTGGCGGATGGAAAGTGGCTCAAGTGTCTTTGTCTGAACAACAGCGACTTTTAGATCTTGAATTAGAAAAGGACGATACAGACTTTCTTGACCGAATTGACCACGGCAGTACCGTTTACTCGCTAATTTTTGAATGCTGCAAAGACGCAGAAATTACACAAAAGTTAATCGCAGACTTAGATCTTACCCACCTTGAGCAAAGTGGTTTTCGTGTGTTGTCTACGGGAGAAACCAGACGAGTAATGCTTGCTCGAGCTTTGGCAACACAACCTGACTTGGTCTTGTTAGACAATCCCTTCACCGGACTGGATGTGAGCCATCGAGCAGCATTGGCTGACTACTTACACACGCTATCTCAATCGTTGCAAATGCTGATTACCTTCTCTCGAGAATCCGATATGCCAGAGTGGATTGACCGTGTGGCTCTGTTTAACTCAGGTAAACTCGACAGTACCATGGATAAACAAAGCTGGGATCAACACCCAATCATTGAGCAAATCAAATCGCAGTCAGAGAAACAGAGCGAAGAAATGATGGCTCTGATACGTCAGCATCAGCACTCTACCCATTTCGAAAACCCGATCTTTGAGCTAAAAAATGGTCACGTAGAATACACTGAGAAACGAATTTTTACTGACTTAAACTGGCGTATCGATAAAGGCCAACATTGGCAGGTAAAAGGCCCTAACGGATGTGGCAAGAGTACGTTGCTTGGAATGATATTTGGCGATCACCCACAATGTTACAGCAATGACATTCATATTTTTGGTAAGAAACGTGGCTCCGGAGAAACTATCTGGGAAATAAAGCAGCACATTGGCATGGTGTCGTCTGCTCTGCACCTACAGTACCGTGTAAATTGTAGTGCGTTAGAAGTAATTTTGTCTGGATTCTATGACTCTATTGGTTTGTATCATCAACCAACCCGCAAAGAGATTGACGTCGCGAAAGAGTGGTTAGAAATCCTGCATATGAGCCAATACCAAAAAACGTCATTCCGACAATTAGAATATGGTCAGCAACGTTTACTACTGATCGCCCGCGCGATCGTTAAGCAACCAACCTTGCTGATTCTGGATGAACCCTATCAGGGCTTAGACTTCTTAGGAAGACGATTGGTCAAAAACACGTTAGAGCTCATTGCACGTGAAAACCTCAGTCAGCTCCTGTATGTCTCTCATTATCAGGAAGACCGTTTGGAGAGCATCAAAAACGATTTAGAGTTTGTTTTTGATCAGGACGTACAATGTTACCGAGCTCAAATTAACCAGTACTAGTTATCTTCGCAAAGTGTTTCCTTCTGATGAAGATCTCTTAGGGGATCGTCTCGCTCAAGCGTTTCGATTCCCTTGGCAGTCAACTTTACTATGAATTCATAGGCAAATTGGATAATCCCATTCAAAACAGATGCACTTATGCCTTGAATGAGAGCATTGCCCGATAGAGCGTTCGCTGTATTCACGCTTAGGACTCAGAAATGAGCAAAAAAACCAATCCTTTTATGGGAGACTTGCTCTTTCTCACTAAGTGAGAATTGAATTCAAAAATTATTTTTATTTTCTCAGCTATTAAGAATTATATTTGTCCTAATTCACCTAACAAGTTACAACATATCCATGACAACAAACAAAGCGAATGCTAACCAGGTAAACGAAAAGGCCCTGCAATTATTAATGAAAGTCGCAGTGAGCCCATTCCCAGTATCTGCGAAAACACTAAGCGAACAGTTAAACGTACCATTGAGCAGTCTTTATCGACATTTGAAACTGTTAAAAGAATGGAACCTGATTGAAGAAAGCGTTCACGATAAGACCTTTGTCGTCGGGCCAGCTGCGCTGCTTTTGATGCACAGCTACGAAAGTGCTCAGCACGGTCTTGATTTAGTAGAAACGATCTTATCTCGCTTGGTACAACAAACTGGTGAAATGGCAGCCTACATGGTTCCATCTGGTTATCGAGCTCTGTGTGTCAGACAAAAAGAAAGTATGCAGGCGCTACGGTGCAGCTTCGTCCAGGGTCAAAGTCAACCCCTGCTTCGTGGCGCCTCATCCAAGGTGATGCTGGCTTACATGCCTAAAAGTCGTTGTGACAAGATCTTACGCTACTTCAAGCAAGATCATAAACTTAATGACTGGGAACAAGAGTTCGCCACTATCCGTAAACAAGGATACGCCATCAGTACTTCCGAAATTGACCCTGGTGTTTCTGGTATCAGTGCACCTGTCATGAAAGGAAGTAAGCTCGTTGGCGCTGTTTCAGTGATGGCTCCAGCACACCGTGTCGAAAAGGACAAGCAGCGCATCGTTTTACACGTGTTGCAGGCGGCAAGGGCACTACCACCAGAAAGGTAATTCATCATGTTGAGCTTTTTCAAACGCTATAAATTTCATCACACAACAAAGGCACCAGTGCACCACTACCCTTTCTCATTTATGACAGTATGTGAGCACGTAGCTCCTATGTCGAAGGGCGCGTTTGAATTAGCGGATCAGAGCTTGGACAATGCCAGTGAATGGCTCTATCAGCAACATGACCAGACAACAGCCGCTGATTGCGGTCATTTTCCGCATACTAAGCTAGAGAATGGCGACTTTCAGGAAGCACTTAGTTTGTCTCTTTCTCGCCACTCTATTCCTGTGCTGGTCACTAATTGCACCGAAGCCATTTTGTCTATACTGCCTGTAGTTGTCTCCAGCCAAGATGAAGTCGGCATCGTGAGTATCGGTCATAAAATGCACTTGAAGCCGACTCTAGAACCACGGGTGGGCTCTGCGTTTCATTTCGCACTTTCCAGATACAACAACGTCCGCCTGTTTTTTGCTGGTGTAAACGAGCAAGATATCAAACAAGAAACATGGGAGTACGCTGAAGATCAAGGATGTGATTGGGTAACAGCGCGAGAATTGACTTTCCGCCACCGTAATGACGTCAAACAACAGGTCAGTAATTATCTGGATCACTGCGACCAAATAATTGTGTCGATTGACTTAGGTTCACTTGTTGCAAAAAACAATCTTGATGGTGACATGTCGCTAGATATTCAAATGGTATTAAGAACCATCAGACTGTGTTTAGTGTCTGGTAAGGTCAAAGCTATCCAGTTGGTTGGCGATCGCGATCGTTTGGTCTATTCAAGACAAACCAAAGCTATCATAGAAGAGCTATATCAAATCGCTCCACTGATTGATCACGCCGCTTAATTGCAAGTAAGTACGAGTAAATACCAATAAAAACGCCCTTCGTGAAGGGCGTTTTTGTTCCAATAAATATTGATATTATTTTGTCGTGCGACGTGCTTTCAAACGCTTAACCATTGCCAGGCGGCGTTCCGCAGAACCTTGGTCCGTTGCTGATTGATTTGGATTGTTACGGCGGCCTTGGCGGTTTTTAAACGCAGGTTTTGAGTTTAGCTTCTCAATGTATGATTCACGTTGTTTCGGCTCGTAGCCCGCAAGTTCAATACGACGGATACGTTGCTGAATTAAGTTTTCAACCTGAACCACAGTCAGTTCCTCATCGCGGTTTACAAAAGAAACAGCGTGACCCTGTTTTCCTGCACGACCAGTACGACCTATACGGTGAACGTAGTCTTCTGCCAAGAACGGCATATCGTAGTTCACTACATGTGGCAGATCTTCAATATCCAAACCACGAGCAGCAACGTCTGTCGCCACCATCACTCGAACTTTGCCTGTTTTGAACTCTTCAAGAGCGCGACGGCGAGCACTTTGCGCACGGTCACCGTGACAAACGACGGCTTTGATACCATCCAGTTTAAGCTCTTGAACAACATCATTTGCCGTTTCTTTGTAGTTCACGAACACCAGCACTTGCTTCCAGTTTTTGCGACCAATCAGTTCAGAAAGCAGTTCTGTTTTGCGCTCTTGATCAACTGGGTAAAGTACGTGAGCAACGGTTTGTGCGGTGGTATTTGCACGCTCTACTTCAATGCGTTTTGGCTTACGCAGAATGTCTTTCGCCAGTAGATTTAGCTGGCTAGAAGTTGTCGCAGAGAACATCATGATTTGAGGATCGGTGTCCACATCCAACATGATTTTACGCACGGCGTGAATAAAGCCCATATCGAGAATACGATCAGCTTCGTCAAAAACCAGAAACTCAAGGTTGGCAACTGACACATTGCCCTGTTCGATGTGTTCTTCCAAACGACCTGGTGTCGCCACAAGAATATCAACACCGTTTTCTAGTGCAGTCACTTGTGAAGACATTTTGCGACCACCAAAAACAGCAGCCACCGATAGATTAGTGTATTTAGTGTACGCCTTAATGTTGTCAGCAATTTGCTCTGCCAGTTCACGCGTAGGTGCCAGGATAAGTGCACGAGCCGTTTTACGCGACGCACTGCGATTGCTGTCCAGCAGCTGCTGAATCATAGGCAATGAGAACGCTGCAGTTTTACCAGTACCTGTCTGTGCTGTAGCGAAAATATCATGGCCTTTGCGAGCCATTGGAATCGCCTTCTGTTGAATTGGCGTTAACTTTTCATAACCGCATTCTGCCAGCGCTTTTACCACTTCTGGTGCAAAACCTTGAGATGAAAATGACATTGAGCGTATTCCTTAAACAAACCACTAAAAATAGCGTTAAAAATTCAGCCGTGCACTATACCCGAATTTAAGTGATTTATCTCACTTTTCTCTCTTTTTTCAGTTTTAGTCTCGCTTAGTAGCGAAAACGGCGAATCCTGACATGCAGACGATTCACCGTTTAGCCTCTATCTATTACAATTCAATGCCAGACAATTTTAACAAAATCTGTTCTAGGTCATCCCAAGGCAACAATTGAGAGTCAATGACTTCTAATCTCGACTCAAAGCCTTCAAGACTGATTTCATTAACTGAAACTACCGTATTGGCAACATTAAATGCGTAGCATCCACGGTCGGTATTTATTACCGCTTTAACTCGTTCCGCTGTTAGTGCCGAAAGCATGGAGAATAGCTGGTCAAAATCGAAGGTGTATTCAGCACCAAATAACCAGCCGCAGCTATAGTAGCCTTGCCCTCTATTCTCTTTACGGATAAACGCTTCACCAGGTGGCAACTGGAATTGAGGCTCTTGGTGAGCGTGATCATGATGATGCGATTCAATATGTGAAGAGGCGCAACCATGGATTCGTTCTATATCTAAGACTTCAAGTGGTAACTCACCATCATGGATCAACTTGCTAAACACTTTCGATGGAGACTGATCCGTAATCCAATCATTGAATACATCGATATCATGGCTAGAACACAGATCAACTTTGCTGCCTATGACAACATCCGCGCTGTCTAGTTGATCAATGAAGTTTTGATTAGACAGGTATTTTTCATTGCTTAGATTACGTGGATCCACCAAGGCAATTGTCGCCTTCAGATCAACGTATGGCAGATATTGTTCAGACGTCAGCGTCGCAATCACTTGTTTTGGATGGCCCAAACCTGTTGGCTCAATGAGCAAACGGTCTGGTTTTTGACGTAGCAACGCAGTAATGCCGACAGACATAGGTACCCCAGCAGTACAACACATACAACCACCAGGTACCTCTTTAATTAAGGCACCTTGCTCTGTCATCAAAGCGCCGTCAATGCCAATCTCACCAAACTCATTAACCAACACAGCCCAATTTTCGTTTTCAGGCTTATTCTTTAATAGATTTAAAATCGTCGTCGTTTTCCCCGCGCCCAAAAATCCCGTTAGTATGTTGGTAGGTACTCGATTTGACATGTTTTTCTCCGACGTTAGTGCTTTTATGCTATCGCAAAGTATACGGACATTGAGATGTGCTTCAATGCTTTTATCTACTGGAAGAGCTACACCTTACCCACGATTTGAAATAGAAAAAGCTTATTCAGTTAACGTAACTTCGACGCTCGAACAGAACCCAATATCAAGAGGTTTCAGCAAATCTGTCCACCAGTAACAACAATATCTGAATCATGGTTAATCGCCACTTGCGCGACCAATCTTAGTCCTTCCACTATAGTATCTAAGGCCATCGTTGGCTGATCACCCATAGGATTTTGTTCCGGTAACAGCGGAATATGCACAAAACCATGACGAACTGGCTTATCTTTGAGGTAGTGTTGTACGCCGTAAAACAGGTGATTGCATACAAACGTCCCTGCACTGTTAGAGACTTGGCAAGGAATACCTTGATCTTGCAGAGCTTGTACCACTCGTTTTATTGGCAACGTGGTGAAGTAAGCATCTGGCCCTTCTGCAACAATAGGTTCATCTATTGGTTGGTGACCACCATTGTCAGGTATTCGGAAATCATCAACGTTGATGGCAATGCGTTCTGTCGTTATCGCGGCGCGACCCGCTGCTTGCCCTACCGTTATCACGCAATCTGGCTGGTGCGTTTCTATGGCTTCTATCACTGCGTTAATAGAGTCATAACGGGTAACGGGAACATGACAAGTGACAATAATGCCACCATCGATAGCCACTTCTTCTAACCTCTTGACTGCTTCCAAAGCGGGATTGATGGTATCTCCACCAAATGGCTCGAAACCAGTAATCAGGATTTTTTTCATTTTAGTCTTCAATCAAACGGACGGAATATCCAAAAATTATTACACTCCCGTGTCGCCTCTCCAAACTTTAACTCACTGTAACCTGTTTATTTGTGGGTATTATGTGACACCATTCCAACCAGAGAATCTGTGACGATTGTTACGCGAACTATCAGGAACTTGGTTTCTCTACTTAACTTAGGTAGAGTACGTGCCACAAATAATCTGCACTTCGAAGAATTTGAATAAAATGAATATCGATAATCAAATCATTGAAACCATTGAAGAGCTGGAAACATTTCTCCGCCAGGTAGAAAGTGGCTCTCTTGGTATTGAGGGTGTAACCGGAATTGCTCTGGCCACAACCAACAGCGATGGTCGTCCGTTTATTGCTGTATTAGGCGAAAATCACCAGCTTTTGTTGGGACGTTGGGTTTCAAAACACGTTTACGACCACGGTAAAGATATCGTTCGCAACGGCCCGAGCCGCACCCACTAATACAAACCAAGTTCAAAAAGCTTGCTACGTTCAGCAAGCTTTTTTGCATCACACTCGTACTAATACACTAGTTCACAATGGCGATATCACGATTTAAGCAACTGATCACACTATAACGGATTGAATTTGGGTATAAATGCATTAAGACTCTCGTAAATACTAGGATGTACAAATGGAAAATTCGTTCAACTACTCGATGCCAAACAGTGATGGATTCTTCGGCGAATATGGTGGTAGTTTCGTTCCACCGGAACTAGAACAGATTATGCGCGACATAAACTCAGCGTATGAAGAATGCTGCAAAGATCCCGAGTTCAAAGTCGAATTGGCACGTCTTTACAAACACTTTGTTGGCCGACCTAGTCCGATTTTCCATGCTGAGAACTTATCCAAAAAATACGGTGCTGATATCTATCTGAAGCGCGAAGATCTCAATCACACTGGCGCTCATAAAATCAACCACTGTCTGGGCGAAGCGATTCTCGCCAAAAAGATGGGCAAAAAGAAATTGATTGCCGAAACTGGTGCAGGTCAACACGGTGTGGCGTTAGCTACCGCAGCAGCACTTGTCGGTCTTGAATGCGATATTTATATGGGTGAAGTCGACATTGCTAAAGAGCACCCAAACGTGGTTCGTATGAGAATCCTTGGTGCCAATGTCATTCCTGCCACTCATGGGCGTAAAACGCTGAAAGAAGCGGTAGATGCTGCGTTTGAAGCGTATTTAAAAGATCCAGAAACCCAACTATACGCCATTGGCTCTGTGGTTGGCCCTCACCCATTCCCGAAAATGGTACGAGACTTCCAATCTATTATTGGTAACGAAGCGCGAGTTCAGTTTAAAGAGATGACGGGTAAATTGCCGGATAATCTCGTCGCTTGTGTCGGTGGCGGCTCAAATGCTATGGGTCTATTTAGCGCATTTTTAGAAGACGATCAGGTTGCGATTCACGGTGTTGAGCCAGCAGGCCGTTCTCTGGATAAAGTAGGCGAGCATGCGGCAACCTTGAGCCTGGGTGAACCCGGCATCATGCATGGTTTTAAATCTTACATGCTCAAAGATGAGCAAGGTGAACCTCAAGAAGTCTATTCAGTGGCGAGCGGTCTGGACTATCCGTCTGTTGGCCCTCAGCACAGTTACCTAAAGGATATCGGACGCGTAAATTACGGTTCGATCAATGACGACGAAGCAATAGATGCGTTCTTTGAGCTTTCACGAGAGGAAGGCATTATCCCTGCGATTGAGTCTTCTCACGCAGTGGCATACGCGATAAAACTTGCGAAAGAAGGCGAAACGGGTTCGATTCTTATCAACCTTTCTGGTCGCGGTGACAAAGATATCGATTTTGTTGTCGAAAATTACGGTGCGAAATACGGGATTGAATCACTGATCTAAGCATTAGATTGCTAATTTAAAGCCACCTACAAAATAGGTGGCTTTGCTGTATTTGGGAACCTGTTTTTGCTCTATTCAGGCTTACATTCGCTTGAGCGGCTTTACGACACTGTCTAAGCCTTCGATTTTCAAAGCTAAACACAACTTGAGTAGATCTCCCAACTCACCGCTAGGCCATCCTTTTTTATCAAACCACAGCAAATACTCCTCAGGTAAGTCAATCAGAACTCTCCCTGCGTATTTGCCAAAAGGCATTTGCATTCTTGCCAGTTTTATCAGGTTTTCTTTTTCTAACATAAGTTGGATTGCGGTTAAGGTATTTCGCCTAAGAGTATCATCGGCGTGATCTCCCGACCAGTTTCACTTTGCTTTATGCTAAAGTAAGCGCCATTCAAAATGAGAACGAGAAAGTAATGAAATCACCTTGTCGCGCTGCCTGCAAAAACAATGGCGGCATCTGTTCCGGTTGCCACAGAACAATAGAAGAAATCATCCAATGGAAAGATAAGACGGAGGAGCAGAGGGATAGCCTGATCGATCAAATATCGGGTGGTGATTCTACTCATTCGTGCCCCGAATGCGGCACTCAGGCACACTGTGATATCGCAGCGGGAAAAGAAACCTGTTGGTGTTTCGACGTAGAGAGCAGAGATTTACCAAAACCTAAACAAGGTCAGTTATGCCTGTGCCGTAAGTGTCTGGAGAAAAAGCCAGTCGCTTAAACGGCTGGCTCTATGTATATAATTATTTTGCTACAAGAGCTGATGACTCAAACTTCACACCATCCCATCCGCTCACCATAAAGTTACGAATGTTCTGATGATCATCTTTTTCTGGGTGTTGGAGAACATCTTGACGGTAAAAACGGCCAAAACAAGCAAGTGTTGCTTCCTTATCCAGATTATTCAACAAGCCAAATGCAAAGATCTTGCATGAGCCATTGTTCTGTCCAGCTGCGTTTTCTGTCTCGCCATTTGTAAACGCAGTCGGTGTGAATTCGTAATTCGCTTCAATCACCGCGATCGTCGATTCAAATTCAATTTGTTCTGGTGTCGACGCTACTGCATCCAAAAATTGTTGTAGTTCCATTTTCAATCCAAATTGTTATGCCATCATGCCAATGACATATTTGTTTTAATAAAAAGCCAATATAAAAGTCATTAATCATACATATATTCATAACCTTACCAAAACACACGTTGATCAATGCTCCAAAATAATTCAACTACAAAAGTGAATATTTATTACATAGCTATGCATTGAACGACATTGTACCGGATTGATAAGGATAAATCATGATCACCCCATTCAAGGCTGTAGGTGTATTAGCACTTTCATCACTCGCGATTGCATGTTCTTCAACACCTGACGACACGTTAGCTTCCTTTGGAGTACAGTGTAAAAGTACCATTGAACCCGTTACAGGCGAAACCTCTGTTCACGGTTTGACGTTTATGGGGACGTCTATTGCAGATGCTCCATTCGGTACTTCAGCAGCAGAAATTGTCAGCTACGACGCTTGTAGCGACCGACTTTATGTCGTTAACGCACAGGCGAAACGCATCGATGTCTTATCCATGGATGAAAAGGGAATCCCTACACAAACCGCATTCATTGACTTGAACAGTGCCGGAAACGCAGCATCAATTGATATTGGAGCGGCAAACAGCGTTGCTGTGTCCAAGGGCTTAGTTGCGGTGGCAATTGAGAATAGCAACAAGACGGACAACGGCATCATCGCGCTTTACCGTTCAGATGACCTCTCTCTGATTACAACCTTCCCGACTGGTGCGCTACCAGATATGGCCGGCTTTTCTAAAGATGGCCGTTACATTGCGACTGCCAACGAAGGTGAGCCAAATGGTGATTACAGCGTAGACCCGGAAGGTAGCGTGACGTTAGTGGATTTGAGCCAAAGCGTGACCAACGCCGAAGTCACACAAATCGGTTTTGGTGATTTTGATAATGCGCGTGCTAATGAGCTACCTGCAAACGTGCGCATTTCCGGACCAAACGCTAGCGTCGCTCAAGATCTGGAACCCGAATACTTGACCTTTGCTGACAACGGCAAGATTTATGTGGCATTACAAGAAAATAACGCCATGGCTATCATCAACCCAGAAAATAAATCCGTAGAAAAAATCGTCGGGTTAGGTGAGAAATCATGGTCAGAAGCTAAGCTGGATGCGTCCGACAAAGACAAGATCGTCGGTAATTTCAAAAGCTACCCGCAACTGGTTGGATTGTACATGCCAGATACGCTCGACAGTTACTCCGTGAATGGTAACACCTACATTGTTTCAGCCAATGAGGGCGATGGACGAGAGTATGGTTTCAAAACCACTCAGGACCGTTGTGATCGGGCGAATTTCAAGTGGGATGAAGATGACTACCAAGGCACAGATGCCTACACCAGCAAAGAAGGCACGTGCTTGAGTCACTTGGATGAAGTTCGTGGCAAAAAACTAAAAGTAGCAGACGATCACCCGCTTGCTCCTGCACTGAAAGATGAGCAGCTGTTGGGCCGTTTAAAAATCATCAAACCGGCGACGACCCTATCTGTAAGCGACAATGTTCAGGCTTTTGGTGCCCGATCTTTTTCTATCTGGGATGAGAACGGTGAACTTGTTTTCGACAGCGGTGATGACTTTGAAACCATCGCTTTGATTAATGAAGGAAAAAACTTCAACAGCACTAACGACAGTAATGACAGCGGTGACAATCGAAGTGACGATAAAGGCATTGAGCCCGAAGCTATAGAAGTTGCACAAATCAACGGTCGCCACTATGCATTCATAGGACTTGAACGCCAAGGTGGCATCATGGTTTACGATATTACTCAGCCGAAGCAAGCGGTTTTCCTTCACTACGTTAACCACCGCAACTACGACCAGCCAGTGTGCACACAAGTTGAAGACAGTGAATGCGCTAACGATACCTACAATCCGTTAGCTGGTGATCTAGCTCCTGAGTCAATTAACTATTTCACCCGCAACGGTAGCCACTTTATTGCCGTAGGTAATGAAGTATCGGGCACTACCTCTGTGTATCGTATTGAGCTTTAACCTTCTATGTTGCTCTAACAACAACGCCCGAACTTTTGCTCGGGCGTTTTCGTATCAAACGATTAGTATCATCACTCAGAGATAGCCAACGCGTCACATTTGGAGGCGCAGATAAAATCGTTCTTGTGTAACCCTTTAATTGAGTGACTCCACCACGTCACCGTCACTTTGCCCCACTCGAGCAGAATGGACGGATGATGGAACTCGTCTTCTGCCAACTCAGCAATTTTATTACTGAACGCCCAAGCCTGCTTGAAGTTCTTAAATTTATACACTTTCTCTAACTGAGGAATCACCTCTCTCTCGATGATCTGCCAATCAGATAACTGCAAAAGTAGTGACTGTTGCTCTTCCTTACTAAGTGCAATGGCATCGAAACTACAAGCTTCGCATTTTTGTTCATTCAACATGTGCAGGTTCCTTTGGTTCAAATAACGGTGGAAGCAATCCAGCCTCAATAGCCATATCGGCTTGCTCCAATAAATTTAACTGGCTGATTTGGTAAAGCTGTGAAAAGTCATCAATGACGTAATATTTGGGTTGCATAATGTCGATGCGGTAAGGCGTTCGCAGGACGGTTTGTAAATCGAATGCTTCGCGAATCGCGATATCATTTTCCAACGCATAGATGGTTTCACCCGGAGACGAAAGAATGCCGCCTCCGTAAATCTTGGTTGTGTTGCCTTCTTTTACTAATCCAAACTCGACAGTAAACCAGTACAAACGAGCGAGATAGGCGCGTTGTTTAGGCGTCGCAGCTTGCCCTAACTGCCCATAATGCTCCGTAAACGCAGCAAAATCAGAGTTAGTTAGCATCGCACAGTGCCCAAATATTTCGTGGAAAAAGTCTGGTTCTTGTAAGTAATCAAACTCTTCTCGGCTACGAAGAAAAGTGGCAACAGGAAAACGTTTACTACCTAACAGATCAAAAAATCGGTCGAAATCGATCAATGCGGGGACTGGCTCTACCTGCCAACCCGTCCTTTCCTTCAGGACTCGGTTAATCTCAGGCAGTTGCGGAACACGATCGTGCGGCAAATCCAGCAACGACAATCCATGTAAGTACGCCTGACACGCACGATCTTGGATAACACTCATTTGTCTCGTCACTAAATCTCGCCAAATAGCATCTTCTTCGATGCTCCATTCCACCCTTCCATCCTGATCAACGGGTTTAGAATGATACTGAGTCATGGCCATTCTCCATTAACAAATCCTTTACATTAAGCCTATCCATACTCGTTCGTGGTTCCAATCCCCCAGCGATTTTCGCTCACTTAATTTGGTGTAACAAATTGTTTACAATAATACGTAACAGATTGATATTGCTAATATCAAACACTTAAACTCAAGTTTGACATTATTACGGAAACCTTTCAGACTTAACTTGTTATCACTTTGTTATAGAAGGAACCTATGAGCGAGCAAAACAAAGTATGGCAACCGAGCGAGAATCGTATCAAGGAAGCCAACATTACCCAGTTTATCGAACACATAAACAGGCAAGGAAATGACATCGAAAATTTTGCCAATCTGCATCAGTGGTCTTTGGAAAATACCGAGCAATTTTGGCAAGAAGTCTGGTTATTTTGTGACGTGATTGGGAACCCCGGAGAAACGGTTAAACATCAGTCTGAAAGCAAATGGCAACAACCCGTTCCTAATCGTGACACGCTTTGGTTCCCTGACGCCCACGTCAATTATGCGGAAAACTTGCTCAGCTTCGCCTATCACAACCCTGATGATCTTGCGATTTGGTTCGAAAATGAAAGAGAAGAGCGACAGACCTACACATGGCGACAGTTATGTGACGAAGTTTCCAGTGTTCAACAGTGGCTAAGAGAATGTGGCATCAAGCAAGGTGATGTGGTCGCAGGTTACCTCCCTTATCTGCCTCAAACCGTCGTTGCTATGCTGGCGACAACCAGTCTGGGAGCAACATGGACGTCGACTTCTCCAGATTTTGGTGTAGAGAGCGTTTTGGAACGATTTGGCCAGGTAAAACCCAAAATCCTCTTTACCTGCGACGGGTACACATTTAACGGCAAAGTATTCGATATGGCGGACAAGAACCAGCACATAGCGGATCATCTCGATGGATTAAAACAAGTTTGTCAAATCAGTTATCTGAAACCACACGTCTTTGAATGTGACGTTTGCACCCAAGACTGGCAAAACGTGCTAAATCAGTATGCTCCGGAACCACTCACTTATATACGCGTCAACTTCAATGACCCTCTATTCGTCCTCTACTCGTCCGGAACCACCGGAAAACCTAAATGCATAGTGCATTCTGTTGGTGGAACAATACTCAACCACGTCAAAGAGCATCAGTTGCATTGCGATATTCAGCCAAATGACCGAGTATTTTATTACACTACGTGCGGCTGGATGATGTGGAACTGGCACGTGTCCACATTAGCAAGTGGTGCTTGCCTGGTCATCTTTGACGGCAGTCCAATGTATCCGTCACATAAGGTGCTTTGGAACCTAGCGAACAACGCAGACGTATCACTATTCGGTACATCCGCAAAATACCTCGAAGCGATAGAGAAAGCCGGGTACTCACCGAAAGAAAACGATCCATTACCATCGCTAAAAACCATCTGCTCAACGGGTTCTGTCCTCTACCCTGAACAATTTGATTATGTCTATCAGCATCTGAAAGAAGATGTTCATCTGGCTTCCATTTCTGGCGGTACAGATATCTGTGGCTGTTTTGTGTTAGGCAATCCGATATCTCCCGTTTACCGTGGAGAATGTCAGTGCGCCGGACTAGGCGTTGATGCGAGAGTCTTTAATCCACAAGGCCATGAAGTCTTGGGCGAACGAGGCGAGTTAGTCTGCACCAATTCAATTCCTAACTTCCCTGCCAAATTCTGGAATGATACAGGAGAACGTTACCACAGTGCCTATTGGGATAAGTTCGATAATGTGTGGCACCACGGTGACGATGTAGAATTAAACCCATCGACTGGCGGCTACCTCTTTTATGGGAGAAGTGACACCACCTTGAATCCGGGAGGCGTAAGGATAGGCACCGCTGAGATTTACCAGCAAGTAAACGCTATTGAAGGCATTGTGGACTCAATAGCCGTAGGGAAAGAAGTCGATCGTAACGAACAGATTTGGCTGTTTGTTCAACTTGCAAGTAGCGATAAGTTGAATGATGACATGGTGGCGAAAATCAAAGCTCAGCTCAAATCCGCCTGTTCAGCACGACACGTTCCAAGTGAAATCTTTGCTATCAGTGATATTCCGAAAACAAGATCAGGCAAGTTAGTTGAGCTCGCGGTCAAGCAAGTAATCAATGGCAGAGAGATAGATAATATCGGTGCCATTGCCAACGCGCAGGTTTTAGATGAAATTAAAACGCTTATTTCTGCCTAAGCAGGTTAAGCACCAGGGTAATAACCAATAAAAAGCGAGCCTTTGAGCTCGCTTGTTTTCTTGTGTTTTAAATTGGTCTTAACGGCGACCAGAGCCCATCAATACCGACAGATTTTGTCCATCTGATGTGATATCAAAAACAGACTTCACTTCAACATCGGTAAAACCGGCTGTGATTAGCGCGTCTGCAGATTTCGCTAACGTAACGCCTTCTTGTGCTGCGTCAGATACAAAATCAAAATGTACAAAGTAACCGCCGTGGTTGAGCACTGAGTGCGAAATATTCAATGCTGTATCAATATCATCAACAAAAGCTAAAACTGAAGATGCAACCACTAAATCAAACTGTCCACGAAATGCTGGATGTTGTGCAACAAGTCCACGAGACAATGTATCAACGACAGGTTCAACGTTAGTCAGTTCTTTTTTGTCTAACTCTTCTATCATCTCTTCAGAAGAGTCTAGTGCCACGATATCTTTTACGATTGGTGACAATAACTGACTTAATTGCCCTGTTCCGCATCCAAAATCTAATACTTTAATGCCATCAAGCTGAGTTAACTGTTGTAGCTGTTCAAACACTGACTGAGCAAATTGCTTTGTTGCGGGATTTGATTCCCAATTCTTTGCTAAGCCGTCCCAATCTTGTGCCATCGTGGCCTCCATGTTCACTTCTTATCTCTCACATCTCACCATGTGACGCCAAAACTGTTCTAGTTAAGGTGAAGAGGATTTAGTTTAGTTATCTAACTGCAATCCCGTTCAAACTGTATAAAACACTTTGGGCGTGACACCCCAAGAAGCTTCCTTCAGATAACATCAATTGCGCGCAGATGCCGCAATAATAGGCTTATTATGATAACCAAGTCACACTACAACCTGAACTCTTAATAACCGATTACGACACAGTGCAAAAATAAATTCGACTGGTCAACATTTTCTCGGTATAGGGTACCCCAAAACCACAAAAAGACCATAGACTTATCTGGCGAAATCACATTTTTTTCGTTAGTCTTTCACCGCATCAGGAATAGCTATGTACCTTATTTTCGCTAATTTAAAATTACTTTTCGGTCGTTTCAAATCATGAACTTAACGCAAGTAGAAGCCTTCTGTACTATCGCTGATTGTGGATCCGTATCTGAAGCCGCGCGGCAGTTGGACTGTAACCGAACCAAACTCAGCATGTCGATTAAAGCCTTGGAAAAAGAGCTCGATGTCGAGTTATTTATTCGAACAGGCAATCAACTTACGCCGTCAGAAGCGGGTAAGGCTATTTATAAAGATTGTGAAAACCTGTTAGTTATCGCGCAACGTATCCGAAAGACCTGCGGTCAAATTTCGGTTGGCTTCAACGCAGAGGTTTGGATTGCACGTGATGACTCACTACCTGACGATCTCTGGCAAGAACTTTCGCACACATTAAACAACCGATTCCCGTCGACCACCTTTAACTTGATCCTCGCCTCCAGTGGTGACCTGGCAAGCTTGGTTAGCACTCATCAGGTAGACTTCGCTTTTGGTGTCGATTATGAGCGCGTGAACGATCCGCATATCGTCTATAACCCTCTGGGAAAAATACGAATGATGTCGGTGTGCAACACAGAACATCGACTAAGCAAAATGCGTCGTGTTTCTGACGAAGATTTACGCAGTCAGATGCAAGCGCTGATGGTTTATTTAAATGAGAAAGATAACCCTGAATTGCAACCGTTCTCGACCAGGTACATTGGGTTTTCTAGCTTCGACTACATGCTGAGCACTATTTTGGAAGAAGACGCATGGGGAGTGTTACCAGAGCCTCTGATCCGCCACTACCTCCGCCAACAAAAGCTAGCGGTCATCAAACACACCTATGGATTAACACAAGAAGACTACTGTATGTTTTCTCCAAACGGTCAAATTGAGCACCCGGCAATCACCTGGCTAGAAGACAAACTAAGTGAATACTTGTTTGACTTCTAAACACCTCACAGTGAGCGTCAATTTTAATGACACCAAAATTACAGGTTAACTAATTGATTTAATTAAAATAAAAATAAAACCCCTAAAAAACAAATTGTAATTATTCAAATTGCAGTTGCCTAAATAACCTTGTAGACAAAGAATATAGAGGTATAAAAACTACAAGGTATCAATCATGTGTGTCAGGACAAGCAGAAGCGAAAACCAAATTCTAGCCATATCAGCCCTTTTAGCATCTGGGTTTGCTGCTGGTGGGATCGTGCTTGGGCTGCTCGTTGGATCAATTGTTATCGTTTTTGATGGTGTTTACTCATCAGTCAGCCTACTGCTAACATTATTGTCACTGGCTGCTTCGTACTACATTAATAAACCATCAAATTCTGTATTTCCGTTTGGTAAAGCAGTATTAGAGCCTATCGTTATTGCGATCAAGGCAACAGTTATTCTCATCGTGGTGCTATTTTCTCTTTACTCTGCGATTTCTTCATTAATGTCAGGTGGTCGTGAAGTCGATGCATCTGTTGCCACAATCTTTGGTGCAGTAAACATTTTAGGCTGTGCTTACGCATGGTGGTTTATGGCTAAAATAAGCCGTCGCTCAACATCTGGACTTATCGAAGCAGAGACGAAGCAATGGCAAATGGATACAATGTTGAGTGTGGCCGTGACTGTAGGGTTTGTAGCGGCTTGGTTGGTCTCTTTATCACCGTTTGCGGAATACGCTAGCTACGCTGACCCAATAATGATGATTTTAATGGGCTTCTACTTTTTAAAAGTGCCGTTTGATATGCTATGTGGTGCACTACGCGAACTACTCATGATGGCACCAAGCAAAGAGCTATGCCAGGTGGTCGGAAACGACGTACTGGAGATAGGAAAAGTGTCAGACCACCAGCTAAAAGTTGCAGGTATTACTAAGGTTGGACAAGAGTTGCGAGTCAACATCGATCTTCATGTGGATGATGATACGCTTGAGTTAGAAACGCTAGAGCAGACACGTAAGCAGCTAACAACACGCTTGTCGAAACATAGATTCAAACTTCAGCTTCAGCTAAACGTTGCGCATTTCTAGATTATCGAACATCAGTAAAAAGCTCCCAAACCAGGGAGCTTTTTTTGTTTAGCGTAGTAACTGAAAAGGAACCTTCACTACCCTGCGGCTTCTCGTTTCTCTTTTGTTACGAGCCAACACAAGAGAGAGCCTATTGTCACCATCACAACTCCACTCCAAAAACTCTGGCTAAGCGTAACGCCAAGAATGATTGAAGAAAATAACGCAGAGAATATAGGTGTGAAATAAGAAAGCGTTGCGAGAAATACCATATTTCCGCCGACAATAGCGATATTCCATAAGCCATAGCCACCCGCCATCAAAGCAGAAGAAGCAAACAAATAGACGATTGCTGACCAAGAGAATGTGATATCTGGCTCATCAGTTAAAGCAAACTTAACCCATAAAGAGGCTGCGGTAGCGATAAAAAATAGCGTTATAGCATTGTGTTTAGATTGCTGCTTCTGGGTGAGATTGCAGTACACAGCCCAAATAACGGCTCCGGTAAAGGCCATAAAGTACACTACCGGATTACCATTTACATTCGTAATGATTTGTTGCAACGATAATCCGTTATCGCCACTCACTGTCCAGGCAACACCAACAAAGGCAATAGTTATCGCAGGATAAAGCAGCCAACTTGGTTTCTTATTGCTGCCTCGCACGGCAAATAACACTGTCAGCGCTGGCCACAGATAATTCACGATAGAAACTTCAATCGCCTGCGCACGTGAGTTAGAGTAACCGAGTGCCAAAGCAACAAATATCTCATAACAGATGAACATCGAACCACCTAAGATTAAATACTTAGGGGAAAAGCAAGATAGTTTCGGAATACCAACCACAATCAGGAGAAAGACAGAACTCAGGGTATACAACATTGCGGCACCACCGACGGGACCAAGACTCTCAGTGACCAATCTTGCGATACCTAATAAGCAACTCCAGGAAAGAATGGCAATACAACCATAAAGTGTGAACCGAAACTGCACGGATTCCATGTGACCTACTACTCACGAATGCCAAATTAGCGTCAGCTTAACTCAAAAATAACTGGCTTCAACAGACTATTTAGTAAAAATACGTTTAAATATTATTCCGTTACGAGTTGAGAACAAATGCGAAACAATTTTGCCGCATTATGCTGACACCTTGTTTCGTGCACGACTATGATGAAGAAGTAGATGACGAAAATATAAACGTCGAAAATCATATTCAGTCTCTAAAAGAATCGATAAATAGATGGAAATCTCAGACTAAAGGAACTCTCAGATGAAAAAAGTCGCAGTAATCTTCAGTGGCGCTGGTGTTTACGATGGTACAGAGTTACATGAAGCAGTATTAGCGCTCCATGCAATTGAAAAAGCAGGTGCTACGTGGCATTGCTTTGCGCCCAATATTAACCAGTTACACGTTATCAACCATCGAACTGGTGAAGAAATGGGTGAAACCAGAAACGTCTTAGTTGAGTCAGCGCGTATTGCACGAGGAAAGATTGAAGATGTCGCCAAGCTGCATGTTGACGATTTTGATGCATTACTTTTGCCAGGCGGTTTTGGTGCGGCGAAAAACTTAACTGACTTCGCAGTGTCTGGCGCTGAGTGCTCTATCAACACGCACGTCGCCCAAGCCTGCCGTTCATTTGCTCATGCAAACAAACCTGCAGGTTACTTATGTATCGCTCCTGTCATCATCCCGATGATTTATGAACATGGAGTGCAAGGAACCATTGGTAATGATGAAGCAACTTCGGCTGCGTTTAATCAAATGGGCGGTGAACATATCTCATGTACAGTCGATGAGTATGTGTATGACGAGAAACACAATGTCCTTTCAACGCCTGCCTATATGTTAGCGGAAAATATCTCTCAAGCCGCATCAGGTATTGAAAAGTTAGTATCAAAACTGGTCGAAATAGCTTAATTATTGATAGATAACTTAAAAGCACTAACCAAATCCCCATTGATAAAGTTAACAATTGATGGGGATTTCTTATACTTTAGTCTAATTTAGATACAAATCGCCATTAAACTTCAATTTTCACCAATATTTTAAGCAACAAGTTGCACTTTTGCGCTACGTTATATTGGTGTTGCACCTTCACACTGTGCAACAGCAAATCCCAATTAATAAAACCAATAACGAACGACGGAGCAATCCAATATGACAAGTGCATTTTTTATCCCTACGGTAAACCTAATGGGCGCTGGCTGCCTCAAAGACGCAGCGAACAGTATTCAATCACAAGGCTTTAAAAAAGGTTTGATCGTTACCGATAAAATCCTTAACCAAATCGGCGTAGTTGAACAGGTTCAAGGCCTTCTTAATGAAAGAAACGTCCCAACCGTTGTGTTCGATGGCACTCAACCAAACCCTACTATCACCAACGTTAATGATGGCTTAGCGCTTTTAAAAGAGAACGATTGTGACTTCGTAATCTCACTTGGCGGTGGCTCACCACACGATTGTGCGAAAGGTATCGCACTAGTCGCAGCAAATGGTGGCCACATTTCAGATTACGAAGGCGTTGATCAGTCTGCAAAACCAATGCTGCCATTAATTGCTATCAACACGACCGCTGGCACAGCTTCCGAAATGACTCGCTTTTGTATCATCACCGATGAAGAGCGTCACATTAAGATGGCTATCGTAGATAAACATACTACACCGCTTATTTCTGTAAATGACGCGGAACTGATGCTTGCTAAGCCTGCTTCACTAACCGCAGCTACTGGCATGGACGCACTGACTCATGCGATAGAAGCATACGTATCCATTGCAGCGACTCCAATCACTGATGCAGTAGCAATCAAAGCGATTGAGCTGATTCAAGCGCATCTGCGCACGGCTGTGAAAAACGGTGAAAACTTAGAAGCTCGTGAGCAAATGGCGTACGCACAGTTTATGGCTGGTATGGCATTTAACAATGCTTCGCTAGGTTACGTCCATGCAATGGCACACCAGTTAGGCGGTTTTTACGATCTACCACATGGTGTATGTAATGCTATCTTGCTTCCTCACGTACAACGCTACAACGCGCAAGTCTGCCCTGAACGCCTGACTGACGTGGCGAAAGCGATGGGAGTGAATGTGGAAGGTCTTTCACCAGAGCAAGGCGCAGCGGCTGCCATTGACGCGATTGTCCAGTTAGCTAAAGATGTCGGCATACCAGCAGGCATCAAAGAGCTTGGCGCTAAGTTGGAAGACATCCCTACACTCGCGGACAACGCTCTGAAAGATGCTTGTGGTTTCACCAACCCTAAACAAGCTACGCACGAAGAAATCTCAGCCATTTTCGAAGCAGCAATGTAAGCGCTCAGTTATTCATACTCGATAACGTAATTCAATCCCCGATTTCATATCGGGGGTTTTTCCATCTATTTTTACATCTGTATACAGATCAATTCCTGACAAACCCATCGATCTGGTGTTAATTTTTTAATAGCACACACGCTCTATATTGGAAGGAACCATGAGAACATTGATCATCGGCTTACTCGCTTGTTTATCGCTTCCCACCTACTCCGCCACTTATCAGGCAAAAGAAATCGCAAGCGGATTCCAGGTTCCGTGGGGAATTGAGTTTCTCGACTCACAACGTGCTGTGGTTAACGAGAAGAACGGTACTATTTCTCTGCTTAACGTCGAGTCGGGTAAACGTGAAACGCTTTTCACGGTTTCAGGCGTCAGTAACATCGGACAAGCTGGCTTACTCGATGTGGCTGTTGCACCGAATACTGATAAACAAAATCCACAACTTTTCTTTACGTACAGTAAGCGAACCGAAAAAGGGAATACCGTCGCTTTAGCCAATGCTACGCTTGCGCAGAATGCTTTAGTCGGTTGGAAAGATCTCTTCGTAGCAGATGCAATTACTGATACGGGAAGACATTTCGGAAGCCGCATCGCGTTTGTTGATGATAAGGTTTATTTTTCTATTGGCGATCGGGGGGAGCGCGATAACGGGCAAAACCGGCAAACCCATGCAGGGTCAATTTTACGCCTTAATCTGGACGGAACTGTTCCTGCCGATAACCCATTTAAAAGCCCTGAAGGACGACCTGAAATCTGGAGTTATGGCCACCGTAACCCGCAAGGTTTGTACTACGATGAGTCCACTAAACAACTGTGGTCCATTGAACATGGTCCGAGAGGTGGCGATGAAATCAACCTGATTAAGAAAGGCGCTAACTATGGCTGGGCCAGAGTCTCTCAGGGTCAGGAATACTGGGGCCCGCTTGACGTCGGTGAGGCCAAATCTTTACCGGGCATGGAAGATCCAAAACTGGTGTACATTCCCTCTATCGCACCAAGTAACTTAGTGGTCTATCGCGGTGATAAATACCCGGATCTGAATGGAAAGATCATTGCCGGCGCGCTTAAGCTTACGCACATCAATATCGTTTCTATTGAAAACGGCAACCTGAGCGAGTATCAGCGGCTGTTGGAAAACATGAGGGAGAGAATCAGAGACATCACCATCAGCCCTGATGGATACCTCTACTTTTCAACCGATACCGGGAAAATTTTTCGTCTTGAGCAGAACTCAAAATAACGACTAAACTAATAATTAAGCTTATGTTTTAAAAATAGTTTTAATTCCCCCATGAGGTCACAATGGTCCCATTTCCATTAATATTCGATAGAATCAAAGCCGTTATATTCGATCTAGACAACACGCTTGTGAGCTCTGATATGGACTTCAAGCATCTACGTCATCAACTTGGCTGCCCACAGTCTGAAGACTTATTGGATTTTGTGGAGAAGTTAGAACACCCCCACCATAAAGAGCACGCCCATAACGTTATATTTGATCACGAGATATCTGATGCGAATCAGTCATCGCCAATGATTGGCTGCCATGAAATTCTGGCCTACTTGAATCAAAAAGCCATTAAGACGGCCATCGTCACACGAAATTGCCAAATTGCAACACAGCGAAAACTCGAACATAACCAGATAGTGGTTGAGCGGGTCATTACTCGGGAGTGCTATCCACCTAAGCCCGACCCATTGTCTCTGCAAGTATTAGCAAAGGACTGGCGATTAATACCCGACGAAGTGCTGTATGTGGGGGACTTCCTTTATGATTTGCAGGCGGCCTACAATGCAAAAATGCCTTCTTGTCTGATTCATCATGGGAACCATACGGAATTTCATTCTTCCGCCTCCCTCGCGGTGAAAGAACTTACTGATTTGTTGATGTATTTCGAATCATCACGCGTGCGCCAACCCCAAAACAGCTAGTCAGTTTCATCAAATAAAAAAGAGCACATTCGTACTCTTTTGATCTTATTTCCCGATTTTTAGTTGATTAGCTTTGCAGGTAAGCGTTAAGCATCCACATCAATTTTTCTTGTTCGCGAATGTAGTCACCCATCAATGCTGCTGTACCTTCATCGTTCGCTTCACCGGCGTTATGCAGAATTTCACGTTGCTTAAGAAGCAGAACACTAAAGCCATCGACCAGACCTTTCACACACTCTTCACCTGAAGTCGCGTTTTGATGCTCGTTAATATCGCTTGATTCGAGATAGTGACTAAAGGCGTGAGCCGGGGTGTAACCCAGGGTCAGAATACGTTCAGCCAATTCATCAATTTTCACTTGTATGTCTGTGTAGATTTCTTCAAATTTTACATGTAGCTCAAAGAATTGATGTCCTTTGATGTTCCAGTGATAACCACGGGTGTTCATATACAACACTTGATAGTTGGCAAGTAGTTGATTCAACTGTTGTGCTAGTTGCTCAGAGTCTTGGCGATCCAGACCTATTAGGCTTACTTGTGTGCTCATATCTTGCTCCTGGTAAATTAAAAATTCTGTTGCAGTGTTTGCTGCCGATGGAGTCATATTAGATCTGAGCACTAAGTTAGGAAATTCGGTTTTAACTATAACTTTGATAACCAAATTCTATAGTTAGCCCTGTCTAGATAAAGTGTTCGCTTAGAGACAATAAACTTGCTGTCGCTAAAAGCTGTATCGAATATTCGCAAACAATAAAATGGCAGGTGTTTCGCCAAAAAGGCTGTCATTTGAGCCGTTAAAGCTTTGTATTACAGTAAGAAGTTGCCAATCGCTAGCGAGTGAGTAATTGCTCGACAGACCAGAAAAAAACGAACCATCATCGTAATAACTTACTGATGCTGTGACGCGATTAAGTGATGTGAGGTCAAAGCTCAAATCCGCATAAACCGTATGTTGCGTGAAGCTTAACGTTTTTGCGTTCAGAGGCAGATTTAGGTATGCCAAAGCACTTGATGCATCTTGAGGATCCGATATAAATAACCAAGCCGCACGCCCTAGCCAGCTGCGTGTTCCTCCAAAGCTATAGTCCGTCTCAAGGCTTCCTACCATGGTGCGTTCGGTACGTTCTCCTTGATAATCCGAGTCAACAGGATCGAACCATGTTAGCTCTCCGCGCAAACCGGCTTCGTAAATATCCGTCGCAAAACCTGCTCCAAGGACAAAATCCCGGTTCGCTCGACCTGCAATCAACTGATAATCCAGTCCTGAACTATTCGCCAAATAGCGCATTGATACGCTGTTTTTATCCGGCGCTTTGGCAGGTGAGAAAATTAAATCTATGCCATCGGCGAAACCCAGCTTTTTACTCACCATAACCGCATCGGTCCCCGCTCTCTCTTCATAATCAAAATCATAAATCGAGTAAGCGTTATAGATATCGTTTGGATTCCAGACAGTATTCATCGACCAGTTGACTCTGAATCTGCCGAACTGAGCGCTCCAGTCTTCTTGTTGCCAGGAAACATAGAGGCGGTCTAACTGGGTATTGAGGATGACGCCATCTTCACGCCAGTTTTTGCTCAAATCGAGGTAGCCGTTATCCAGTGAAACCAGCTCTGGATATTGAGCAATATCCAGCGTATCGCCCCATATCGCACGATTTCTCATTCCCACATTTACGCGCCAATTGGGTGAAAATCGATACTCAAAATTAAAACGGTTATGAATAAGATGATCGAGCGTGTTGCTCTGCTTTTCAGGAATGTTATACGTTGCCATGTACTTTACATAGCCATCTAAATCCCAGGATTTTTCCGGTTCTAACCCCGGAATAGTAGCGAAAGCCGGATAAATAGTGAGTGTTAGCGCGGGGATAGTTAATGCCTGTTGCAAGCTGTAGCTATACAAAACCCTAGGCATGCGTTCTCTCCGCTGTATTGCCGATATTCATGAAATCTCGGGCTAAACGCCCATCTTCAAAGACAATAATACGGTGCGCGCGTTTAATTACCCTCGGATCGTGTGTAGAGAAGATGAATGTCGTTCCCTCTTGCTCACTGAGTTGCTCCATAATGTCGAGCAGTTCCGCAGTACTTCGCGCATCCAGATTAGCAGTCGGCTCATCAGCCATCACAAAACGTGGCTTAGGTGCAAGAGCACGCGCTACCGCCACACGTTGCTGCTGACCACCGGACATTTTACTCGGGCGTTTATGCATTTGCGAAGACAGCCCCACCTGTTCCAGCAAAGACATGGCACGTTCACGGCACTCTATTTCCGATTTGCCTTGCAACTGCATGACAAATTCCACATTTTCCAGCGCGGTTAATACGGGTAATAAACTGTAGTCCTGAAATATAAAACCGATATTGTCTCTTCGATAGGCGATCAGCTCTTTCTCCGACATTTCTGAGATAAGACAACCGTCTATCTCAACTCGCCCTGAAGTGGGTGAATCAATCCCACCAAGCATATTTAATAAGGTCGTTTTTCCTGACCCAGAAGGCCCCATTATGGCGACAAACTCTCCTTGCTTGATTTCTAAATCCACACACTTCACTGCATGAACCGGGAAATCACTCTCTGGGTTATATGTTTTGGTCAATCGTTCGAGTTTAATCGTCATTAGGTTTTCTCCGCCATGGCATCCACGGGGCGACGCTTAAGTATTTGTCGCGCCGGATACAACGCTGCAAACAGACTGGCAACAAAAATCGCCACAATGATCATTCGGTATTCATAAAAAGAAACTCTTGGGAAAAGCAAAGTATCAACGCCGTATGCCCCAAGTCCGTCAGCAAGACCACTTAGAGACAGCCCAGTAATACTTAATATTTTCAGCATGATGGCACTACCAAGTAGCCCTAACGTACATCCTGAGAGCCCGAGAAACATCGTCTCTAAGATGATCAATGCGCGGATTTTGTGTTGCTGCATGCCGACAGCCATCAACACCCCAAACTCTCTGGTTCGCTCGAAAACTGACATCAGCATGATATTGATGACACCCAGAGTCATAGCCAATACAAAAACCACCAGCATGACTTGATTCGAAATGTCCATTGAACTCATCATCGTTGAAAGCAAAGGCTGTATCTCAATCCACTTCCTCACTACCAGAGGTTCATTTGTCACCTGAGACAATAATGACTCAGTAAACGTCTTGGTTTTCTCTAACACCTTGTCGTCGTTCGACTTGAGTAAGATGGATATCTCATGTGCGCCTCTAAGACCTGCGACTTTTTCAAGATCCAATTTACGAACGTATACATTGCCATCGTCAAATGCCGTCGATGGTGTTTTGAATATCCCCCGCACACGAAAAGCTGCCCCAGAAACATCCCCTTTAACATCAGAAAGCGTCAAAATCACTTTTGAACCTATCCGCAACTTTAATCTTTGCGCGGTTTTCTGGGAGACTATAATCGGATTTCTCCCCTCATCATCCAGCCATTGCCCTTGCTGAATGTGATCTACAAGCGGCGTAATTCGCTGTTCTTGTTCAATATTGACACCATTAATACGGATACCTCGTGAACTGCGGGCAGAAGCTATCATCCCATCAGCCAGAAAACGCTCTGATACGGCTTTCACGTCTGGTTGATTTGCTAAAGTAGCAGTAATTGTCTGTGAGTCAGGAATAACGTCTTTGAGTTCGGGGTTAATCAGATATTCGCTTTGATGAATCTGTAAGTGGCTGGTTTGCCAGGCAATCGAATTTCTTATCATGCTATCGACGAGGCCATTCATAAAACCAATCATGGCAATGACCCCCATCAAGCCAAACACCATGGCACCTATCATGATGGATGTCCTGATCTTATTTCTCCATAAGTTGCGCCACGCTAATTTAATCAACATACGCGCCTCCTTTTAGTCCGCTTGCAATTGGCAGACGTAATAGACGAACCATCGGATACAGGAGACACAAAAAGAGAATAAAAAGAACAACCAGGATTTGATTCAACGCTAAGTGCGGATCGACGGAGACAGGAACGATAGGTTCAAACCCAGTTTCTAACATGACCTCGGCAGCCGCACCGGTAATTTCAAGCGGATTAAAATAGAAGTAGCCGAGTACTGGCGCACTGATAAGCAAACCAAGCAGAATACCAAAAATGGAGATAAAGAAAGATTCAATTACCAACAATAAAATCAACTTCCTCCTCAGCATTCCGGTTGCCAACATAACAGCAAACTCTCGCTGCCGCTCCAATGTTGTCATAAGAATGGTGGCGAACAAACCAAAGCCGACGATGCCGTAAAGGATATAAATTAAAAAGATCCCACCGGCTTTATCTAACGCAATCTGCTGTGCAAGTTCTGGCGATAAAGTTTCCCAGTCTTTCACCGAAACATCTTTGCCATAGTCTCTACTCAGTTGATTAACGATTGCAGGTAAGCCTGATAAATCTTCCGTATTAAGGACCCAGGCGGTAACTTGTTGATCAAGGGAATACAGAGATTGCGCCGTATCAAGCGGCATGTACACCAGTTGGGAATCTAATTGCTGCAGTGGGAAATGCAAAATTCCCGCAACACGATACAATCCGGCCGCCGTTTGTCCATGATGGCCCATACCATATAACACCAGTTCATCACCAACGTCTAAACGAAGATACTGAGCCAGACCACCACCGACAAGAACCGAATTTTGACCAGCTGCTATATAAGTACCTTGTACTATTTTGCTACTGATGCTGGAATATTTATCTTCGGCTTCCGGGTCAACACCCAAAACCAGCGCCCCTTTGGAGCGTTCACCTTTGGCAGCAAGTGCAAAAGATTCGAGTCTTGGCAGTATGACATCAATATTCGGGTTCTCTCTGGCAAAGGAGATAAACGCCTTGTTCTGCGGCAGAACATCGTCAATGCTGGAAGAATCGCTGAACTCCGGATTTTGTAACTGGATCAACCCCGTGTAAAACTTGGCGGCATTTTTTATGTTGGACGTATAACTGCCTTCCTGAAAGGCCCTTGTTATCAATGAAAGAAACAGCACTAAAGCCAACGCAGTCGCGGTTAACAAAGTCCGCCGCTTTTGCCGCCACAAATTTCGCCACGCAAGTTTCATCAGCATATGCTCGCCTCTTCATCCATGACTAAACGCCTTAATCTCGCAGTGACTTCATTTGTTGTTGAGAGAAAAAGTCATCGTCAATTTTAAAGTCGAACTGTGCCTGATGTGTAGTGAGTACCGTTTTGTTGCCCGGCTTTTCGAGAGGTTGCATTTCCATGCGGGTTGCAACATTTCTGCCCCCTAAAGTTTTGATGTCGAACGTGGTCATCACATTAACCAGGTCATCAAACTCATCATAAAACTCTATTCTTCGCTGCAAGAAAGTGCTTTGAGAGATCCACAGTGAAATTTTATTCCAAACGACAGGCGCATCAGGCTTGGCGACAGCGTCTATTTTCCATACTTTGTCACCTTCGAACGTATCTTCTCCCATCAACGTATGTTGATAATCGACAACGATAGAAGACTGATTAATCAGATCATCATTGGTGAAATCCGAACCCATCCATGACTGACTCAGCATCGATGGTGCAATCTTGATGATTCGCTCGATACTCGGCACCCAGTTCCACATTTCTCTGTAGCGTTTTAGTGATACACTTCCCTTATCTTTCGCTGGAGCCGTGACCAAAACCAAAGAAAGCTCGGTACCTTTCGTCCAGCTTTTCATCGTCATTGAACGCTTCCATTCTGGTCGGATAATGTCCATCGTCGCTTCACTGTAGCTGGACTTTCCGCGCATCATTTGATCAGATTTTTGAACGATCTCAAAGGCTGTTTTAGCCAGGGAAAGCGGTGAGGTCACGAGACATAGCAAGATTATGAAGGTTTTAAACATAACTCTCCTCACACCAAACTCAATCGGAAGGTTCATAGAAATCACAATAAAAACATGGAATTCAATTGAGTATAGCAAGGAACTGATATCGGCTAGGCGATCAAAGCAGAAAAAATAGATGTGGAAGGAGGTCTCAGACTCGTGGCAGATTTCCCATCTGAGCACCTTTAAAAACGTGTAAAAAAGCCCTATTCAAAATCCACATTGGGAGAACTTTGAATAGGGCTCTTTGCCTCTATGCTTCATTTTCCGACTGAAGCTGCCTTTACCTTTTTTCGCGTTAACAATTCGTGTTTTAAATAATTGACTGGTGACAACGGCTTTTAATGCATTGTCTTTTATTTCACCTCTGCCGAACTCGGTATCTTGATTGAATTCTTTCGGCTGAGGATTCGATTTCAACTTCGCCATAAATCCTCCTTAATGGTCGGATCAGATTGGACAATAATAAGAAAAATAAGTCAATCTAATTAATTAAAATGAGAATTATGCTCAAAAACTTCACAACGGCGTCATTTAATTGAAAATTACTCTAAAACATATTGATTAAATAGTGACAAAATACAAATATTTTCCCTTAAACCACTAATATCTGTTGACTCTTACTGTATTTAACCTAGACTCAACCTCGGCTAGAAAGAAAGTTCTTTGTTTTCACATTTCGTTGGATTACTTGTAACTCCGTCGTCCTGTGGTACGCAATAGCAATTTATTTTTCCACGCTATAAGCGCCGTTGAGGCGAAAGATTACACAAATTTAGATATTTAGGAAAATAGACATGTCTAACACAGCTACTGGCACAGTTAAGTGGTTCAACGAAACTAAAGGCTTCGGTTTCATCCAACAAGAAAACGGTCCTGACGTATTTGCTCACTTCTCTGCAATCACTGGTGACGGCTTCCGTACTCTAGTTGAAGGCCAGAAAGTAGAATTTGTTATCTCTCAAGGTCAAAAAGGCCCTCAAGCAGAGCAAATCAAAGTACTTTAATTCTTAAAGAATTTGATATGATAGCCAGCTTTTAGCTGGCTATTTTTTTGCCTGTCACTTATTTTCCGCAGCAAAAACGAATTAAAAACATGGCGCTAAAACCAACAATTTATAAGTTTCGTATCGACATCTCAGATATGAACAACGATTACTATAATTCTAAAAAATTCACTATCGCCCTGCATCCCTCTGAGAAAACACAACGCATGTTAGCGCGCGTATTAGCATATTGCCTGAATGCGGACAGTGATTTGGAATTCACCAAAGGGCTATCGACAACCGACGAACCTGATTTGTGGCACATTGCTGATGACCAAAGCATCATTCACTGGATTGAAATTGGCGAACCAGATCCAGACCGAATCAAGAAAGCCGCACGTCAGGCCAAAAACGTAAAAGTCTATAGCTACAATACAAAAGCTTCTGTTTGGTGGGAGAAAGTATCAGGCAAGTTTTCAATGCTTCCTGTGAGTGTCGCGAGCTTTGATTACGATGCCATTGACATGATTTGTCAGCACCTTGACCGAGGTGCGAACCTTTCTGTTATGATCACTGGTACGTCTATATTTGTTGATATCAATGATCAACATATCGAAGTCACGGTGAAGGAACTGCAGAGTCATGACGCCACTTAATGAACTGATTAAGGAAATGGGATTCAGAACGATTCCTTTTGTAACTGAACATAAGACGGCAAAGAAGCGTTGGTTGGATGAACAAAATTCACTGTTTACCCGTGTATGTGAAAATAAACCAACAACGGCCCCGGCGCTTCATCTACTGGGTTTGCTGACGAAATCTCATATTGAGGCCAGTGCAATTTATGAGCAACATGCCCACGCGACTCAGAAGATGCACATAGCACTCAGCGAATCCGTCGGCGAGGAACACGCGAGTAAGTTCACCAATCAATCAGCAGAAGACCTTATCCTGATCACTCATCTTTGGCTTTATACCCAGGGGTACCTGAATATGGACTTCAGCTTGGCTCACGATCATGCAGAGCAAACTCAAACGACCCTACAGCACGAGCTAGTGATTCAGCGAATCGACATGGACGCTTTCAGGTCAGAACTGATGCGCAGTTTTTACTTAGGCCGAGAAGCAAACCCGAGAAAGTCCGTTGGCCTTTTAGGCTGGCTCAAACGATTATTCCCCTGATAAAAAGCCCTGACAAAAAGCATGGTTTAATCCAACCTGAACAACTGATAGACTCCGTTCCAATGCAACACCAATCATGCTTGCATACGCAAAGGGCATTCTTCCATTGAACATCAAGGATTCGTTATGAAGTTTATTCGTTGGTTTTTAGGCAAAGTCATATTATTGCTTAACGCTGTTTTTTCTCCTCGTGGAATTAAGCGTGATGCTAATGAACAGATGAGCGTTGATAACAAGGCAAAACAATTTGCGCTTTACCAGTTTGAAGCTTGTCCTTTCTGCGTAAAAGTTCGTCGTGCAATGAAACGACAATCAGTAAAAATTGAATTGCGTGACGCGAAAAACGACCCACAGCATCGACAAGATCTGGAACAAGGCGGTGGCCGCATCAAAGTGCCTTGTCTTCGAATTGAAAAAGAGGGCAAGACAGAGTGGCTTTATGAGTCATCAGACATTGTCGCGTACATTGAAAAAGAATTTGCCTAAGTTCCCCCTAAGAACATCGGCGAAAGTAGAAGAGGCATCAAGTGGTGCCTCTTTTCTATTTCTAATGCACTTATTGTCCGCCGCTAGTCACTAACAATCAGCATCAGTTCTACGCGTCGGTTGCACGCTTTACCACTGGGTGTCGCATTACTGCATTGTGGTACATTCTCACCAAACCCGCGTGAGAAAACTCGCTGACGAGGAATACTGGTTGATAGTAATTGCTTTTCCACCTCACGTGCCCGCTTCTCTGACAAGGTGTCATTGAAACTGCTGGCGCCTGTACTGTCCGCATGACCATCAATCACGACGTCGACATCGGTTCTGCCTGACAGATAATCCCCCAGGCTTCTTAACCAATCTTGCGATTGCAACGATAACTGAGCCGAACCTGTCTGAAAGTGTACCTGCTCTTTCAAACGTACCATTAAGTGCCCGCCACTTATCGTCTCATGCGCAATATTGTGTCGGTCTAAGAACATCTCCAGTGAGGTAATGTTTTGCGTCATCTTCGCATCCGCACTCGTAGCTTGTCGTCCCCAAGAAGCAGAAGCGGCACCCGTTGAACTCGCATAGCCCCATTCTGGGTGCCTCAGTTCAGAGTTCGTTTTTGGTGCCGTATCTAACATGTTTTCTTCCAGAACCATATATTGATCAATGCTGCTACACCCGGCGAGGATGCCACACAAAATTAGAAACCACTGTTTCATACCGTTACCAATGTGGGGAAAAGTTATATTCACTATGTCGACTGAGAATCGGCTGTCTTTAGCAGTTTTGTTCGTTCAAAATCATCGTAACACCAAATCAGGCTAACAGATTGGTTCGTAAGGCACCTTCATATCCATGAGAAAGTTCTGGAGCGAGGCTATTTGGCTATAATCATCTCACTTTAGTGTAACAATCAGTGTTAAAGGTTTTAGTCGCCATCGTTAACCGATAAACTAGCGCAAATTTTTCATTTAGAGCGTTAATATCAGGTGATTTCGGACGGCCATGAAAGTATTGCGGCCATGGCAGAAACCATTAACGAAAGACTAAAACAACCTAAATAGACAAGGAGCCAACGTGTCTAAATTTCTGTTTCCTCTTATCATTTTTATTTTGGCGGCGTTTTTCATTTACCGCACCTGGACAAATCATAAAGTTGCGGATGAAAACTTTGCCAAGGGACAAGCATTCCTGCTAGAGAACGCCAAGAAAGACGGGGTCATCACAACTGAAAGTGGCCTGCAATATATGGTGCTAGAGAAAGGTACGGGTGACGTTCACCCAACAGCAACGAGCAAAGTAAAAGTGCATTATCATGGCACACTCATCGATGGTACGGTATTCGACAGTTCAGTCAATCGCGGTGAGCCAATCTCATTTGGCCTGAACCAAGTGATTAAAGGCTGGCAAGAAGGCGTTCAGTACATGGTAGTCGGTGAAAAAATTCGCCTGTTCGTGCCAAGCACACTCGGCTACGGTAAAGGTGGTACAGGTCCAATTCCACCAGCAAGTGTGTTGATCTTTGATATTGAGTTGCTAGAAATTCAATAGTAAAAATTAAAAACGCCGGATGGCTACAATCCGGCGTTTTTCTATTCAGAAAGTCACAAAGGTTCACACCATTGATAAATTGAGGTTGTGGTCAGCAAGTAAAGCGATAAACAACACAAAAAGATGGTAAATGGAAAACTTAAACGTTTCTATTGCACTCTTTTCCTCCGGAGCAAACTTCAATTTCCAGGCATAGTAGACAAACCCGGCATTAAGAAGCAGTGACGCAAACAGGTAGATAAAGCCCACCATCCCTACCAAAACCGGCATCACGCAAACCAACGTAAGAAGCACTGAATACAACAGAATTGAGGTTTTGGTGTATTCGATGCCATGGGTAACAGGGAGCATGGGGATATCCACCTTGCGGTAATCTTCTACTCTGTGAATCGCGAGTGCCCAAAAGTGTGGCGGTGTCCAGATGAAGATGATCATCACCAAAAGCCACGCATTGCCATGCAACTCACCAGTTACCGAAGTCCAGCCTAACAGCGGCGGCATCGCCCCTGCTATACCGGCAATCACAATGTTTTGTGGCGTAGCCCGTTTTAAATACATAGTGTAAACAACCGCATAACCTAGCAAGCTCAATAACGTCATCCAAGCGGTCAGTGGATTTACCCAGGCGAACAACAAAACAAACCCAACCAGACCTAAGCCGGTAGCAAACAGCATAACTGACCACGGATTTATATCACCGGATGGCAAAGGACGTTTATGAGTACGCGCCATTCGCGCATCTATGTGACGGTCGATAAGATGATTAAATGCAGCCGCAGAGCCTGCCATCAAACCTATTCCGGCTAGACCAATAGCGGCTTGTAGCCAAGGGAATACTTCCACCGGCGCTAAATTCATTCCAACAACAGCGGTAACCAGCATCAGTGCGACCACTTTTGGCTTGGTAAGTTTGAGGTAAGTAGACCCTGTTCTCTTTCTGCTCTCTAGTGACAATGCAAGTTCTTTACTCATAGCGGACTCCTTTCGCTTGATGACTCCATTGGGTTTTGCCTTGCCACAAGTAAAACTGACTCACACAAATCAGGCACAGCATAATCGCGGCTCCAAGTGTATGTGCCACCGCAACGTAGATAGGTAACTGAAACACAACATTACTCACGCCGAGCATGATTTGACAGATGAGCGCTAGCCCAATCCACATGCCCAAGGAGCGAGAGTAGTGAGAGTCTTGTTGAATCAACAACAAACAATACGTTGATACCACTAACGCAGTGATGATGGCACCAATACGGTGACTCACGTGTATTGTCATTCTTGCCGGATATTCTAATACGCCAAATTCGTAGTTCTCGAATCCGGCTTGCCAGAGCGAAAACGCTTCTTTCCAGGATAAATAACTCACCCAATCGCCTTCGCAAATAGGCAAGGTAGTACACATCAATGCGGCATAGTTTGAGGAGGTCCAGCCACCCAGCAGTATCTGTAATAACACCGTTGCAAAGGCCACCATGGAAAAAAAACGCACCGTGTTTGTTGATGGAGGAAAGTAGACATCCCGCCGCGCTTTGAGCTGACAATAAAACACCGCCTGCAACGCTAACAAGGTAAACCCGCCGAGCAGGTGCAACATCACGATAACGGGCATCAGCTTCAGGGTAACCGTCCACATGCCTAACATTGCCTGCCCTATCACTAACAGGCAGAGCATAATAGGTATAGATGCATTCACCCGCTCCGAGCGCGAAGCGATAACTGTCATAATAAGAATCACAATTCCGAGCGTTCCGGCAAAATAACGATGAATCATCTCCAACCATGCTTTTTCATGCTCAACTGCACGCTCAGGAAAGTTGAGGTTAGCTCTTGCGACGTCGTCTTCATGATGCGGTACCGATAGATGACCATAGCAACCCGGCCAGTCAGGGCAGCCTAAGCCAGCGTCGGATAAGCGCGTATACGCACCGAGAATGATCACTACTAATGTGAGAAGTAAGCTTACTCTCACCAGTCGAATTAATGTCATGTTTCCCCCTATCCCACGCGGGATAACTTAAGCAGTTTGCGTAAATCAGCCAGCATATCCTTGCTGAGTTTGACCAAATCTTCGTTTGGCTTTGGCGTGTAGGACATGACTAACTGCCCTAAAGGGTCAACGATGACTACCTGTCCCTGCTCAACGATTTCCGCTACCGATGCGTTCATTGCCATCGTCTCCATTGGCACTTCTACCGAGTCTGACGATTCCGATGTCCATAACACGGGCACAACGCGATCTTGGTACTTACCCAAGGCAATATGACTTTGTTTGAGAAGAAACAGTTGTTGCAGACATTGCTCCTCACACTGATTGGGAACCACATACGCCAACTGCCATCCGTGAAGCGCTTGTGGTGACGCCTGTCCTAGTTGCTCTAGTGTTGTATAAGGATCTATCAGTTTGCCTCGATTCGTCACACCACTGTGATACCAGCCCTGACTCAAAATCAACTTAGCGGCGATAGCCGGAAGGGCGAACAAGCAAACCAATGAAATCAGGACCAAACGTCCTCTTGTGACATTCGACGTCATGCTTCACCTCCATGTGATGCCATGGCTCTTAACCAACGAATAAAAACCACGATAGTAAGTAATAGAAACACACCAGCCATCGCAAACCACTGTACTGAGTAACCAAAATGCTTAGCACTCGTGAGTGGCAATGGATTCCATGGAAATGCGTATGGCCAGTTATCTAAGTTGTCAGGCTGTAAAACAGCTGGCATTAACTCGACATTCAGCAGATTGTTCAACTGAGAGATATTGAGATTTTGGACACGGATTGTTGCTCCTAACTCAGGCATCAACTCGAAACTGAGTGGGTTCATCGACTTGCGGTATAAACGCCCGGTCACCAGAGCCGGCACCTCTAACTCTTTGACGACAGGAAATTCAGCTCGGGAACGTTCTCCTGCCACAAAACCAAGCTCCATAAGCGCGAGTATGTTCTGTTCCTGACTTACCGACACAACCTGATAAGCGAGATATCCCACGTTACCGTCATAGGTTTGGTTATCCAGCAGAATCACAGGTAAAGGTTCAGGCGTTATTTGCGCTTTAACCTTCACCCCTATGACACTTTCTTCACGCCAATCGTTGTTATCGAGTACCGTATTCATCTCCTGATACGGAAGGTCAGCACGTGCCAGGATTGATTGCTCAAGCGCTTGTTTATCCATACCCCTATCTAGTTGCCAGAAGCCCAGTTTGACCAACAGAGAAAACACAGCCACAGTTAAACAAACAACAATCCAAAATCGCTTCGATAAAGATAGCGATACCACCGGAGGTTCCATGTCCACCGTATTTCTGTTCAAATTGACGCTGATCCTTCTGCTGCTTTTCATCATCTTCAACCTCGCAAAAGCGCTTATCGAAATGGTTCGTGAAGACCCGGATAACCCCAATAGCGGCAACAAATCAATGAGCCACTATTTAGGTCGTAGAGTCATGTTTTCTGCTTTGGTGGTCATCCTTCTTCTCATCGCTCTCAGTTCCGGGTGGCTAGAGCCAAACCATCGGCCCTATTAGGCGTTGAACGTCGTTAGAGCACATAAACAAAGACAAACAGGCATAACCAGACCACATCAACAAAATGCCAGTACCAACTCCCTGCCTGAAAAGCAAAATGGTTGTGAGGAGAAAAATGGTCCTTCGCGATTCTGAATAGCAATACAATTAAGAAAATCGTCCCCAGACAAACATGCATGCCGTGGAAACCCGTCAGCATAAAGAAGGTGTTACCGTAGACCCCAGATTGCAGAGTCAGCCCCATTTCCTGATACGCGTGGATATACTCTTTTGCCTGATAAAACAGAAAGAACCCAGCCAGTACAATCGTTATTTCCAACCAAACAATCAGCGCGGTACGTTTGTTTTGTTCCAAACTGATGTGTGCCATATGTAACGTAATGGAAGAAAGTAAAAGAATGATGGTGTTGGTTAGTGGAATTCCCTGCCATGGCATCGCTTGGGTGGTTTCACCGCTTGGTGTAGTGGTCAGCGGCCATATTGCCTCGAAGCCAGGCCAAAGGACTTCGTTGGTCATGACGTTGTTATCCGCCCCTCCCAACCAGGGCACGGCAACCATTCTGGCGTAAAACAGCGCTCCAAAGAAGGCACCAAAGAACATCACCTCGGAGAAAATGAACCAACTCATCCCCTGACGAAATGAACGAGTAATTTGCGAACTATACTGACCAGTCAAAGACTCGGTAATCACGTTACTGAACCAGCCAGCTAACATATACAGAAGAAACAAAAAGCCCACGGCCAAAACAATATGACCTATGGTTCCAACCGCACCTTCACTTTGCGTTCCCAGTACCGTCATGCCAGCTCCGACCGCCACCAAGAACAGAGCAAAAGCTCCAATAATCGGCCAGCTGCTTTGGGCAGGAACATAATAAGTCGCGGGTTTATTACTCATAAGTTCTCTCCTTACAGACACTGTTTAGTCTGTCTCTCTCCATGAGAGGCTAACTGCCTTCCATCGGAGGCAGTTTGTAGAGTGTGTACGACAGCGTTAACGTATTTATTGAGTCAGGCACATCCGGCTCAATGTAAAAAATCAGCGGCATTTGGGCGTGTTGATTGCCATCCAGAGGTTGCTGGTGGAAGCAAAAGCACTCAATCTTATTAAAGTAAGCCGCGCCAATACCCGGAGAAACCGAAGGCACAGCCTGTCCAACCAATTTGTGACCGCTTTCGTTGTACGCAAGGTACTCAGTTTGCACCACCTGCCCGGGATGAACATCCATCGAGATAACTTTTGGTTTGAATTCCCAGGGCATATCCGGACTAACGTGTGCCATAAATTCCACACGGATGGTCCGGCTCATATCTGGCACCATACCTGCTGGCTGAACTGCCGCCATTTCGTTGGTTTTGCCGTTAATCCCCAACTTATCGCACATGATGTCGTACAAAGGGACCAGTGCGAACCCAAAGCCGAACATCAGTGCCGTCGCCACAAGCAACTTGATGACCAGGTTTCTGTTGGATGGGTTTGAATTAGTCACAATCGCCACCTATCCGTCAATCGATTTTAGGTGGTGTAGTGAAGGTATGATGAGGCGCCGGGCTTGGTACTGTCCATTCCAGTCCCTCTGCTCGCTCCCAAGGTTTCGCGTTGGCTTTCTCACCACCACGAATACACTTAATCACCACCCACAAGAAAATCAGCTGTGAAAGTCCAAAAGCAAAACCACCTATGGATACGATTTGATTCACATCCGCAAACTGAATCGCGTAGTCCGGAATTCTTCGCGGCATACCAGCCAGTCCTAGAAAGTGCATCGGGAAAAACAACACATTGACGGAAATAAGTGAGCACCAGAAGTGCAACAGACTCAACTTGTGGTCATACATATTGCCTGTCCATTTCGGAAGCCAGTAATACGATGCCGCCATAATGGAAAACACAGCACCGGTAACCAGCACGTAATGGAAGTGTGCCACCACAAAGTAGGTATCGTGATACTGGAAGTCAGCAGGAACGATAGCGAGCATTAGCCCCGAGAAACCACCAATTGTGAACAGTACGATGAATGCAATCGCGAACAACATCGGAGTTTCAAAAGTCAGGGCTCCACGCCACATGGTCGCGACCCAGTTAAACACTTTCACCCCGGTTGGTACGGCGATCAGCATGGTGCAATACATAAAGAAGATTTCAGCAAACACTGGCATACCGGTGGTAAACATATGGTGTGCCCACACAAGGAAAGAAAGCAGCGCAATACTACATGTCGCGTAAACCATTGAATGGTAACCAAACAGCTTTTTACCACTGAAGGCAGGAATAATTGCCGAGATGATACCGAAAGACGGAAGTATCATGATGTACACTTCAGGGTGACCGAAGAACCAGAAAATGTGTTGGAACATGACCGGGTCACCGCCACCAGCGGCATCAAAGAAGCTGGTTCCGAAGTACTTGTCTGTAAGTACCATTGTCACTGCACCAGCCAGAACAGGCATTACTGCAATAAGTAAAAACGCGGTGATTAACCAAGTCCAGACAAACATCGGCATTTTAAACCAGGTCATGCCCGGCGCACGCATATTAACGATGGTCACGATGACGTTAATCGCCCCCATGATCGAGCTAATACCCATGATATGGACAGAGAATACAAACAGAGCAGTACTGTCCGGACCATAAGTGGTGGAAAGCGGTGCGTAGAATGTCCAACCGAAATTCGGTGCACCACCAGGTAAAAATAATGAACTCAATAGAATGAGAAACGCAAAAGGTAGTATCCAAAAACTCAGATTATTCAGACGGGGCAAAGCCATATCTGGTGCGCCAATCATCATTGGAATCATCCAGTTAGCCAGCCCAGTAAATGCTGGCATTACGGCACCAAACACCATCACTAACCCATGTACAGTGGTCATCTGGTTGAAGAATTCGGGCTCTACCAATTGTAACCCCGGCTGGAATAACTCTGCGCGAATGACCATCGCCATTGCACCGCCAGTAAGAAACATCGTAAAACTAAACCAGAGGTAAAGCGTACCAATGTCTTTGTGATTGGTTGAATATATCCAACGAGCAATCCCCTTAGGAGCATGGTGAGCATCGTGGTCATCATCGAGAGCGATAGTTGAATTTGCCGAGGTTTGCGCTTCAACTGGAGCGGACTTTATTGCCTTTTCTGCTGGCTTACTCATATTTCCTCCTTAGCACTCTTTTGTGCCTTAAAGGCATTGACGTCGGATGCTTGAACGGTATCGCCAGTGTCATTACCCCACGCATTTCGCTGATAGGTAATCACTGCGGCGATTTCTTTATCACTTAATTGGTTAGCAAAAGATTGCATGGCAGTTCCCGCACGGCCATTCACAACTACGCCAATATGTTCAGTCACATTGCCGGTTGCCACAGGGCTGCCTTTAATAGCAGGGAATGCACCGGGTATACCTTCCCCACTAGCTTGGTGACAAACAGCACAGCGAGCGGTGTATATCGCTTCACCTTGTGCCATTAACTCATCCATGGATAAGTCTTGGGTTAATGCTTCTTGAGCGGCCGCTTTCTGAAGCGATATTTCTTCTTTCTTATCGGAAAGCCATTGGTCAAACTCGTCTTCTGCCATCGCATGCACGACAATTGGCATAAATCCGTGTGCGCGACCACAAAGCTCAGCACATTGACCTCGGTAAACACCTGGCTCATCTATTCTTGTCCATGCTTCATTGATGAATCCCGGTATAGAGTCTTTCTTCACGGCAAAATCAGGCACCCACCACGAATGGATGACATCGTCAGACGTGAGAAGAAAACGGACTTTACGGTTGATAGGAAGTACAAGTGGGTTATCCACTTCGAGTAGGTAATGAGCTCCCTTGGTTTCGATTCCGTCGATTTGTTTCTGACTAGTAGCGAGAAGGCTGTAAAACTCGACGTCTTGACCAAAGTAGTTGTAATGCCACTTCCACTGGGAGCCAGTGATTTTGATGGTGATATCCGATTGGCTAGTATCTTCCATTGCAACTAACGTTTTCGTGGCGGGAATCGCCATCGCAACAAGAATGATGATAGGGATAACAGTCCAAATAATTTCCACTTTTGTGCTTTCATGGAAATGAGCGGCAACTGCTCCTTTTGATTTGCGATGACGGATGATGGAATAGAACATAACACCAAAGACAACGAGGGCAATCGCACAGCAAATATAGAAGATCAGCATATGCAATTCATAGACTTGCTCACTGATCGCTGTGACCCCTTTAGTCATATTGTAGTCATTGTCTTTTGACCATCCGTAAGAGGAGAATGTGATTAAAATCACATTCAGTGTTAAGGCAAGAGTAGTCGCTAATCTTTTCAAAAGATCTCTCCTCTGCTCAGCCGCTACGCTTACGCGAGCTTCCTTGCGTCCCGATGCAAATATCGAACAAATTTACGAAAAATCGCAAAAACTGCGATTTCGACTTGATTTGTTATATTTATGTTAAAAGGCTAGTTATAGTTCTAAAGTTCTTCAAGGAATAAAATGCGAATAAATTTTGTTCTAACATGAAAAATAAAATCGGTTTATCGATTGCCCTCTTTGAATTGGAACTGAGAACAATTTAGATTAACTGCAAGCTACGACGTAAAAGTCGAAACTGGTAGGCTCCCCACCTAAGGAAAGAGAGACATGACCACAATAATTGCTCAATGGCTAGCACGAGACCCCGACCCGAAAACTCGTGAAGAGCTGCAACATCTCGTCGATACACATGATCAGCAAGAAATCACTGACCGCTTTGGCTCTCGACTCGCGTTTGGTACAGCAGGACTACGTGGCAAAGTTGGCGCAGGGCCAAATCGTATGAACCGCCTGGTCATTCAGGAAACCGCAACCGGACTTGGCCATTACTTAATTGAACAAGTCAAGGATGCAGCGTCGCGTGGCGTTGTTATTGGCTATGACGGTCGCCCGGACTCCCAACAGTTCGCACACGATACCGCTTCGGTATTAACTGCGCTTGGCATTAAGGTTTACCTGACTCACAAAGTGGCAGCGACTCCGATTGTTGCGTTTGGTGTTCGTACATTGAACGCCGCCGCTGCCGTTGTCGTGACAGCGAGCCACAACCCCCCGGAGTACAATGGCTTCAAAGTCTACTGGGAAAATGGTGCGCAAATAATTCCACCACACGACGCCGGTATTGCAGCGAAAATCGATCAAGCGACCACTAAAACGTTGCAACTGATGTCATTAGACGATGCAAAACAGCAAGGGTTACTGGTTTGGCTAGAAGATGACTACTACCAAAATTACCGCAAAACCATGAACGAAAATGCATTGCTAAAACCAGATAGCAATACGGATATATCTATCGCTTACACTGCAATGCATGGCGTGGGTGCCGATATGGCAGAGACCCTTTTGGCTGACGCAGGTTTTACGAAAGTGGCGAGTGTAGCGCAACAACGTGAGCCAGATGGCACCTTCCCAACTGTGAATTTCCCAAATCCGGAAGAAGCTGGCGCGATGGACATGGTAATGGCGCTTGGTAAATCGGCCGACGCCGATATTGCCTGTGCAAATGACCCTGATGCTGATCGCTTTGCTGTTGCGGTAAAACGCCCTGATGGGGAATACCAAATGCTGACGGGGGATCAAGTTGGTTCATTATTTGGTAACTACTTACTGGAACAGCAACCAAACGCTTTAGTGGGGAATACGATTGTATCTTCTCGTTTGCTAAGTAGCATCGCAAAAGCACATGGCGCGGAATACTACCAAACCCTGACTGGTTTTAAATGGCTGACCAACGTAGCAATGAGTAAAGAAACTGAGCAACACCCATTCTTGTTCGCCTATGAAGAAGCATTGGGTTACACCGTTGGCAATAAAGTCTGGGATAAAGATGGTCTCTCTGCGATAGTTGCCTTCTCTCAGTTGACCGGAAAACTGAAAGCACAAGGTAAAACAGTATGGGATAAGCTGGAAGCACTTTACCGCCAGCATGGCTTCTATTTCAATGCGCAACGCAGTATAGCGTTAGACCCAAAATCGCCACCAATAGGCGACAAGCTACGCACAAATCCGCCTAAAGATATTGCCGGAAAAAAAGTAGTGATCGCGGAAGACCTGAAAACATTAGTGAGAAGCTATGACGACGGTTCAGAAGAAGCTATTGACTTACCATCAAGTGATGTTCTGATTTACCACTTGGAAGATCAATCTCGAGTCATCGTTCGCCCGTCAGGTACAGAACCTAAATTAAAATGTTACTACGAAGTCATCACTGACTTTCCAGACAACATGACCTACGAGCAAGCACAGCAAGCTGCAGAAGCGAAGATGAACGAGCTTATCGACGCTCACCAGAAGAGTTTGTAAGCAAGAGTTTTGCATTCCTGAAACAGAAACAGCCAGCAATTTTTGCTGGCTGTTTAGTTGAAAGGGATAGCAATTTTGTTCAAGGCACATTAACGTACTCGCGCCACCTTTCGATAAACCTGTTCCCTGGATAAATAAGAACATACTATGGACAATACTTTGCCTTTAGAAGAAGAATCAAAAGCCTCACTGTTTTGGCAAGGCACAATAGCCATGATGCCACTGAGCATAGCAGTACTCCCTTGGGGGTTACTCGCTGGCTCATTTGCTATCGATATTGGCCTTCATCCCCTAGAGGGACAAGCGCTTTCAGCCATCTTATTCGCAGGCTCCGCGCAACTGGTCGCGATGGGAATGATTAAAGCAGGCGCTGGATTGGCGACTATGCTGTTGACCACCCTTTTTATAACCTCGAGACACTTTCTGTACAGTGTATCTATGCGCAGCAAGATCTCACCGCTTCCCCTGAAATGGCGATTATCCCTAGGATTTCTGCTAACCGATGAGTTATTTGCCGTAGTAGGTCATCATTCAGAAAAACAATTCAACCGATGGTATGCATTAGGTGCGGGGTTAAGCTTCTACCTCTTTTGGAATTGCGCCACCCTAACGGGAATTATTGCAGGTAGTTTGATCCCTGAACTCAATGAGATGGGACTTGAATTCGCGGTCGCAGCAACATTTATTGCCATTGTAGTACCAACCATTAAAAATACTGCGGTTCTGGCGAGTGTCGTCAGTGCTCTGGTGAGCTCGGTTGCTCTTACTTATTACAAGGTTGAGGGAAGTTTGATGATATCGAGCATTCTGGCCATGTTAATCGGGTACTTTGTTGAACAAGTTAAGGAAAAACGCTAATGGTTATATTGTCCATCCTGCTTATGACGGCATTAGTATTCACCAGCCGGTATTTGTTTCTAGAGCCTAAGCTGCCTCTTCGACTAGGCGCACGTACCCAAAAGATCTTGAAATACGCGAGCCCTGCCGTACTAACCGCGATATGGGCGCCCATTGTCTTTATTCCCGAAGGCGAACTGGAATTGAGCTTACAAAATCCGTTTTTGCTTGCCGCCATTATCGCGTCTGTCATCGCTTATCTGACCAAAAACGTGTTGTTGACCACAGTTGTCAGTATGGTCGCGTTTCTTCTTCTGAGAGTACTGCTTTAGTCTGCAACCCACTCTGTTTCAAATAAGGTGACGTCGCCACATTTTAAGCGCCCGAGAAAGACGTCACCTTGATGTACTTCCCCAACACCTTTTGGGGTTCCAGTCATGACCACATCGCCATTTTGCAACGTGGTGTAGCTGCTTAGCTCTTCCAGAATCGTGAGAGGTGGGTAAAGCATCTGCTTCACATGACCCTTTTGCACGTGCACACAATTGATCAAAAGTTCGAGGTTCAGATCTTTGATATCAATGCCTTCGAGCGAAATAAAGCGGCTTAAAACTGCAGACCCATCAAACGCTTTCGCTCGCTCCCAGGGCAAACCCTGATTTTTCAATGTCGATTGCAAACCTCGCTTAGTCAGATCCAGTCCCAGACCAACAGCGGCGTATTGGCCATCTTGAATCAAAAAGCAGATTTCAGCTTCATAATGCAGAGGCTCTTGGTGAAATGAGTGTAAAGTCGACGATATCGATGTTGCGGGCTTATTGAACACCACCATTTGATCTGGTATCGCGTTATCTAACTCATGGATGTGCTCTACGTAGTTACGCCCCACACACACTACCTTACCCACTGCAACTTGTTTATCTTCAACTTGAACTACATTCATTATTCTTCCCTGCGAAACAAAAATATCAACATAATCTAACCCTTAGGTTTAGAACATTAAATCGCATACCCAAATAGCAAAAGCAAGAGATTCAGCTCATTTTGAGTTTTATGTCACCAATCTGAAGCAAACACTTCCTCACGTAATAGTGTTCAGTTTGCACAGCAATAGCCTCCTAGTGAGTAAAGTGCCTATAAGCCCGCTACTTACTAGAAATAAAACTGAAATAAAATCATAACACTACAGAAATCTATCTTTCATTTTCACGGTTTACCTTAGCGTCATCAACACATCAGGCAAGAAAGCCCATTTATAACAAATAAGGTTCTAAGATAATGAAAAAGGCAGCACTAACTACCGCGATTCTTACAGCATTGGTAACAGCACCATCTTTTGCAGCAACTGTTTATTCAAATGACGGCACTGAACTACAAGTTGGCGGTCGTGTTGAATTCCGTGGCGACTTCATCGGCTCTGGCGGTGCGGAAGTTGAAGGTTCAATGAAAGATAAAAGCCGTGCTCGTGTAAACCTTAAAGGTAAAACTGACATCGGTAACGGCCTATCTGCATTTGGTGTTTACGAAGCAGAACAAGACACTGGTAAGAGCGAATTTAAAAACCGTTACATGTACGCTGGTGTAGATTCAGATGCAGGCGCATTCTCTGTAGGTAAGCAGGATATGGCTGCGGTAATCATCTCTGACATGTCGGATATCACTGAGTTCTCTGGTGTTCAACAAGCTATTGATTCATCGTCTGAAAGACAAGACAGTGTGTTTGCTTACCGTGGTGAGTTTGATGCTCTACAAGTGCAAGCAACTTACCAAGCAAACTCTGACGACGACCAAGACAAATACGGCATCTCTGGATTTTACTCACTACCAATGGGTCTTGACCTAGGTCTTGCATACTCAGCTGGTGATGTTGACGCAGACAACTCTGAAGACCAAATCCTTGGTGGTATCGCGTACTCTCTTGATAACCTTTACCTAGCTGGTACTTACTCTCAAGGTCAGCTAGATGACTCTGAAGACTTCACGGCTTACGAATTGGTTGCAAGCTACAAAGTGGCTAGCCAAGTGACTATTGCTGGTCTCTACACTTACCAAGAAAACGATCTAGACGGTGCTGGCAAATACGATGCAGTAGATGGTTTCGAGCTAGTTGGTTACTACAAGTTAAACAGCAACTTCCGTACTTACCTTTCTTACTACTTCAACCAACTTGATGAAGAGAAAAACGACGAAGGTTTGGTTACTGAAGGTGAAGACACACTACGTCTTGGCGTACGTTACGATTTCTAATTCTCTCTTGTCCTAGAGTGAGTCCTTGGCCGGCATTGTTGCCGGCCATTTTTTTTTGCGAAAATACGTTCCCCGATATATCTTTGGCTACTTTCATTAACTTGCGTGATTCTTCCCCTAACCTTTCCCTTATTTGTGCCCTGTTTTAATGCAATTTTTCACTGACTTAGTGCATACCTCCTAAGTAGTACAGAGTGCAAAAATAAATATCGTTATATATCAATATGATAAAAGTTGGCATGCGAACTGCATTATAGATATTGCAAATGCATGGCAGCGTTTGTGCTTCTCGTTCTTTGTACCTGTTTTAACAGGCACGTCCTTTGAATTGGTAATGTGGCCTCCTTTGGGAGGCTTTTTTTTATTGGCGCAATGACCGATAGAACGTATGATCCACACATTCCCAATAATCTGAAATACTCAATAAAATCAGCTTACTATTTAAGATACTGCTTGGACTCTCCAGGCAAGTTTGGCTTTCTTCTCTGTTTCTTCTCAGATAGGCAGCGTAAAAGAAACCTTCACTTGAAAGAAAAATCGAGTTCTTGAGTTCTATATTTTCAGAGAAGGAAATGAGGAACATCGTATGACACAACCAATCAAAATCACACTCTATCGCTGGGCCGGTAGCTGGGGACCATTCAAAGTAAACATCCCTTGCGGTGAATGTACGCTCACGCACGATATTTTAACCGATACCTTTAAAAATGAGTTGTCGGATGTGCCAATAGAGTTGGAAGTAAAAGATTGGTTATCCCATTGGTGGGAGCCATTAAAATCAGGCGCCTGGCACGCCCCTATTGTGATTGTCGAAGGAAAAGTGATCAGCCAGGGCGAAGCACTAAACCGGGGAGCCTTAGTGCAAGCTGTTATTTCAGAGTGGGTCAAACGTGATCAGCTGAAAGGGAACATTGTTTACGGCAAAGCCTCTTGCCCGTATTGTAATAAGGCCAAACAACTACTTGATGACGCAGGTCTGGACTACCGCTACTACGATGTTGTTAAAGACAGCGCCGCGCTTTACCGTATGATCCCAGAAGTCAAAGCAATGATTGGTGAAAAAACACCAGTGACCGTTCCACAGATTTGGCTCGATAGCCAATATGTCGGGGGGGCTAATGACTTGGAGGCGTGGTTGGCGGCAAAGGGACTAAACAAGTTCCCAGATAATGTCGTTGAAATTCCTAGTCAATCTGCTTAAATTTTTCAAACAGAATGGCTAGAAACAAAAAGCCCTGATTAAAAATCAGGGCTTTTTTGGATTAATTCGTTAGCTTTTTCACTAAACGAGAAAGAGCAGATGCTTTTTTCTTCTTCGCTTTACCGTGAAGTGCTTTATGCATTGCATCTTTAGCAATCATTTGGCCAATGTAAGCGCCACCAATTTCGTTATTCATGACCTTCTCCTGAATGTATCCCTTGAAGTTATGTAGTAATATTACATCACAAAAGGATAAAAACAAGATCTAAATCACATTAATAGGTAATTTAATTTCAATCAATAACATGAAAAAGGTTGCACTATCGCTTCGGCTGTTGATACGTTTTCCCAGCAGCAACGTAGGTGTCTTTCTGCTTGATTTCAAAGAAAGTTTCAAAAAACCAAGCCGCAAATTTGATCAGATGATCCCCTTCGTTCATTACGTGTTCAACATATTCTTGCTCTTCACCAGAGTCATCGACTTGAGTCGTAACATGATAAATGCGTTTTTCACCATCCACTTCTGCGAGACCAAACTGACCTGTTAGAGATTGTGCAGCTTGTGCAACTTCTTCTTCCTCACATGTTTTAAGCAGTTCAAGCGCTTTAGGCATGTTTTCTTGTTGGGTAATCTCTTTTACCAGCGTTTCAAATTCGTTTTGTTGCATTCTTTCACCTAACGATATAAAGAAAAATTGTCAGTACGCAAATAATGATAGTTGAGTGGTTGATACAAATCGCTCTGTATTGATGACACATATCAAATGCTTCACTCTAAAATAGCTTGCTACTATGACTCGATTCGCTGCGCATTTTAGGAAGGCCGTCTCGCCCTTGCAAGAAGAATCCACCGCATGCTTCCACTGGAACTTAATCTCTGGACTACCAACAGACTCGCACGGAGTTGTTTCTCGATTACTTGAAATCTCGCTTATTAGAAGAAGAGAATTTCGTTTTACTAGCCCGATAACGCGGACCAAAAATAAGCCTTCTGACATTACACAGACAGAACGTTAAAGGCAGGAAAGAAAAGTCGTGTTATTAATGACATTTCAGAACAAACCAAGGAATACTTAGGTCAATGACAAAGTTTGAAAAATTCACCTAAGTAAACGATAGTTTGTCAGATACGTATCAAATATTCAGTGCTCGTGAATTACAACAAACAACACTCGATATTAAACATTCAACGCTAGGTGACGTGTCCAATGGATCATGTACAAATCAGTTTGCAAAAGCTTGCTGAAATATTGAAACTGAGCGGTAATGCTCTGCTTAACAGAGTGATATTAGATATCCATCAACAGATTCAGAGTCACTGTACCTGTATCGTAGAGGTGGCCCATCTTCAGCATTCCGCTCACACAATATCTATCGCCAGCGGAGGTAAAATTGAAGATGACCTTTACTCGTTTTCTGGAACGTCTTGCGATGAAGTGGTGAAAGATATCGGTGAACAGATATTCTACTCAGACCATGTCCACAGATTCGTCTCTGAAGATGAGACATTTTTAAATAACAACGTAAAAGCTTATCTGGGATTACCACTAAAAACACAAAACGGCGATGTTCTCGGTATCCTGATATCGACATTCGCTCACAAAGTCTCAGAGAATGAAGTTCAAGCCATACTGGAGCTTCATCGCTTTTATGCCAATGTCATCATTCATAGCTTGCGAGAAAAATGGGTCAGTGAGCGCTCTGACAAGCTTCTAAATCAACTCAGTTACGAAGTCTCTCACGATAATCTCACCGGGCTCCTCAATCGCAGTTGCTTAGCCGATACGCTAGAAACTTTAACACAGCAAGCAACACAGCCTTTTAACCTTGCTTATATTGATATCGATAACTTCAAGTCGATTAATGACATCAATGGCAACTACATTGGCGACCAGATTATAAAGTTCACGGCCAATGCGATACAGCTTAGCTTGTCATCCCCCGATCACGCATTTCGGGTGGCCGGAGACGAGTTTGCATTTATTACCTTTGATGAAGACCCTGTTGCTGTCTGTCAGCAGATTTTGGATAAAATCGAAGCTGGATACAGCGATAAGTCAAATCACATATCCTTCTCTGTTAGCATTGGTATTGCACGCTCTACGATTAAAATGCTGAGCAGTGATGAACTCATTTTGAATGCCAGCCTGGCGCTAAAAGATTGCAAAAAGCACAGAGACACGAGAATTCAGCATTATGACAACCAGCTAAGTGCGCTTTATCACCGCCAAACACAACTCATAGAGGTCATCCGTACCCAGTTAAGATCAAGTATTAGTGATGACCCAGAGCTGTATGTTGTCGTACAGCCAATCGTAGACGTCACAAGCAATCGATGGGATTACTTTGAAATTCTGGCTCGTTGGAATAGCCCGGTATTAGGCTCTATTTCTCCGACCGAGTTCATAGAAGCTGCTGAGCAATCGGGGTTAATCGTTGAACTCGGAGAACGTATCATTGAACTCGCTTGCGTTGCCAAACAAGAATTAGAAAGGAAACTCGGATACAAAGTAAAGTTATCGATAAACTGTTCTGCTTATGAGTTGGTGGATTCAAAACGCTATATCAATCATTTAACAAGCATGGTTTCAAAGTACCACCATTCAACTAATGACTTTGTCATCGAACTGACTGAAACCGTTCTGCTGTCTCTGAGTGGACGTGAGCAAATGGTCCTCAATTCGTTGCGCTATCTGGGATTTAAAGTCGCTTTAGATGATTTTGGAACCGGCTACTCGAGCTTGAATTACATTCACAACTATCCTATTGATAGCATAAAAATAGATGCAACGTTTGTGAGAAACATGCTTTCCAACAGAACTTCTGAGCAAGTGGTCTTGTTGATCGTACAACTTGCCCAATTGCTCAATGTCAGCTTAGTGGCCGAAGGCGTAGAAGACGAGAAGGCATCGAAAAAGTTGATAGAAATGGGATGTCATTTTATTCAAGGTTATTTTTACGCTAAGCCAAACCGCGTCACTGAAATGGTAGCTTTGATTAACAAACGACAAGCTAAAAGTGCATAGAATAAAGCATAGTAAACAAGAAGAATAAGAAACAAAAATAGTAAAAAGGCCAAGCATTTGCTTGGCCTTCGCGTATCACCATGATGGTATCAAAAGGTACTCAAGAGCAGCAGAATTAAAGAACCGCTTTCTCTTTACTCTTTAAAAGCTGATCCATCTCATCACGATTAGCAATGAACGTGGCCATCTCTTTATTTGGTACAGAGCTCGCCATTGGAATATTGGCTCGCATTGCATTAACCGGGCGACCGTATTCGATCAACTCATAATGAAGGTGTGGGCCCGTTACCCGACCTGTTTTACCAGAAAGACCGATTCGTTGTCCGCGAGTGACTTTATCGCCTTTCTTAACTAAGATCTTGCTCAAGTGTAGATATCGGGTTTTGTACTTACTGCCGTGCTCAATCACCACGTAGTTCCCCGCATAAGGGTGTTTACGCGTCATGATGACCGTACCGTCACCGGTTGATACGACTGGAGTACCTGTTGGAGCAGCAAAATCGGTACCGTTATGAGGCGCAACACGACCAGTAACCGGGTGATGGCGATTTGGGTTAAACCCAGAGCTAATACGCCAGCTGCGACTCACAGGATAGCGCTGGAACGCACGTTGAAGGCTTTCACCTTTAGCGTTGTAGAATTGACCGTCTGTATGCAGATAAGCGGTAATTTCACGGCCACGGTTATAAATTTTAATCGCTTCAATTTCGTTCTTGCCCGTCTGGACACCATTGATACTCTGAGCACGTCGAACCACTTCAAAGCGGTCTCCAGCACGAAGATCTCGACCAAAATTCAGTTGCTCTTTGAGTAGCGTCACTACCTGACTAATCTCAGCCGAAGTGAGACCCAGGCGACTCGCTGACGAAGAAAAACTTCCCTGAATGATACCGACTAAAGGTTCCTGGTTCCAAACACCCGGAATAGAAATGTCGGTAAAGTCATAGCCACCATCACTGTTTAACTCATAAACCACTTTGTCTGCGATAGAGAACTGCAGTTCCATTTTGAGCAGTTCACCTTCGATATCATCACGCCAAAAACGTAAAGTATTACCAGGCTTTAGAGTATCCAGTGCAAGGTAGTTCAAATCCGTTTCCATGACTTTCATAAGAGAGCTGTAACCGAAACCGAGTTGACTAAAAATTGTACTCAGATTATCACCGGCCTGGATTTGATATTCAAAGTTGGGTGGAGTAACAACGTCGGCTGAGGCAGTCGTCGCATCAAGAATTCTTTCAACTACCTTAGATTCAGGCAGATTTAACGCAATGGTCTTCGTTAATGATGTCTCTTTGAAAGATTGAGAAACACCAATAGCGACTAAAACAGGCAAGGAGTACAACAGCAGCGCTCTACGACCTGTCAGATTCGGCAACCGTCTTGTAATTTCATTTGTAGACACGGGAATTACTATCTCCTTTTAAACATGGGACATAGCTTATGCATTCCCGCATAAGAAATCACTATGAAATTTCGAGATCTAGCTCAGAAAACACTTATTTTTTACAGAATCAAAATTAATTCATCATTGTTGCATATGTAGGAAATTCCCTACGCGACTGAGTGATATAGAATTTAATTGTTTTGGTGTTTCTGTCATGGCTTGATTAACATCGTGTGAAAGATAAGAAATTTCGATATTAGTGTCATCACGCCAAAGTAATTGATTAAATTTAATACGATCACCAATAAAGACACTATCAAGTAATATCACTCTGCTTGGTACTGCATCAAATTTGAACAGACCAATATAATAAAATGAACCTGTACCTTGTGTAGTCACGACCATGGGTGCGGCGATCCAAAGCTCCTGATTAATCTGTCTCTTGGCAATAAAGTCGGTCGGTAACAGCACCGTACCTTGCGTTGCTCCAGCATCATAATCACCCATCAAATAACCGCGTTCTTTATCCCACTCTTGCAGAAAAGTCACCGCATTTTGATCTGGAACTTGAATTGTCCACGGGTTTGAAGATTGAATATTCAAAACTTCTAAAACAATAGAATTAGATTGGACTTCATTAGATGGAAATCTGGCCAATATTTCATCATCAGAGAGGCTAAATCGGTAAACACCTGCAACAATGACGACGATTAATAATACAATTGGGATGAGAAGAATAAGTGGAATAGGTAATATTCGCTTACGAGCCATGAAGACTTCCTTGTTTTTATGTTCGGTGATTTCCGCTCGGAGTATATACCAATTAATGCTACGTAACCCGAAAACGAATTTCCCTTTAAGACTTGAAATGTTTCAAAATAAAAATGCGTGAAACAGAACGTATTTTGTACAGACAGGAATCCAGGATAACTCGATCATACCCTAGACGTGTTACCTGAGTAGCGAGCAAAGACGCCATATAAGGCAAGGATTTGAAGTCATTTGGGTATAATTGTCCTACACTGATTTCTGGGAAATTGAAAAGTAATGACGATGCCGAAGACAAACATAATCCACTCGTGTGAATGTGCTTGCGGTTTGGTTCAACTTCGCTGCAAAGGTGAGCCAATACGCACATCCATTTGCCACTGCTTTGAGTGTCAAAAACGAACAGGCAGTGTGTTTGGGGTACAAGCGCGCTTCCTGAAAGAGCACGTCATCTTAGATGGTGACGTGATTAGCTATACCAGAATCAACGACGATGGAAATGAGGTTCGATACGAATTCTGTCCCTCGTGTGGAACAACCATGCGTTTGATATTGTCTGCTGTACCAGAAATCATTGTTGTGCCAGTCGGACTATTTGGCAACAAAGAGTTTCATCGCCCTACCGTGTCCATTTATGAAGAACGAATGCATGGCTGGGTGAGCTTCGAATGCACCGTAGAGCACATCGAATAACCTGCCCAACGCCCCTGTGTACACGAAATGCTCTAATGGCCTCGCAATAAACTTTCTATTCGAGTTTTTTTTGAGACTGATCAACCCAGTTGTACTGTAAGGGGTTTCGTATCTCCACACGAGCGCTATAATCGTCTCCTAACATTTGGTGAGGTTTAATTGTGATTTCCAGACTTCCTCGTTGGGTGGAATATGGCGCGTTTCTACTTGCCCTTCTCGCGGGCTGCGTCAATGCCGTCGGTCTTCTCGGCTTTCAACATCAAGCGATAACACACATTTCCGGAACCGTAACTCAGCTAGGGAACAGCTTACTAACAGGTGTAGACAACTCCATTCACCTGCTCTTTATCATATTCAGCTTTTTAATAGGCGCTGCATTCAGTGGATTTTTTATCGAGAGTAGTGCATTAAAACTTGGGCGGCGATACGGTGTTGCGCTTTGCATAGAGGGAAGCTTGCTTCTATTGAGTTGGGGCTTTTTAGTACAGGGGAATGTTTACGGGCAATACTTAGCTTCCGCTGCTTGCGGTTTGCAAAACGCTATGATTACTACGTTCAGTGGCGCTGTCATCAGAACAACACATATGACCGGAATCATTACTGACCTTGGGATTATGATCGGAGAAAGCTTGCGCGGACGTCAATTTGACCGACGCAAAGCACTGCTGCTTCTATTTATCTTTATCGGATTTTTATCAGGAGGCGTTGCAGGTGCCGCTCTCTTTACTGTGTACGGTCTACACACCTTGATATTTCCGGCACTGCTGGCATTTGGCATCGCCCTTATTTATGGGGTGTACCTTTTATACGACCAAGAACACACACCCAGATAGCACTTCAATGCAGCCAAAATGCGTATAACAGTTGAACAATAGAACCCTGCGGAGGTTTTACTTAGAGCCTCAAGACCTCAAGTGAATAGCTCCGCACATCTCATATATTACCCCTAATGCGATCTCGCAACGCTCTTCAGGCTTACACGTCGCTCACTTTGTCCGTCACGACTTGTCGTATTTAGATGGTATACCCACATTTACAATTGGTGTAATGATGAAAAACTCCCGAAAAACGATGCGACATAGATCACATTTAATTGACTTTTTACAATTCCAATCACACTGCTTCCCTTATTTACCTTCAAGAAAGTTATTTAGTGATACAATTTTCTAACACGAGCAACATATTCGCATACAGAATAGCTTAATTCACTGAATTTTCCGACAAATCCACTGAATAAGTAAATGTATTTAATGAATAGTATTGCAATGGATGTAGTTTGCGGGTACCCTCCGCAACCTGCGATTAAATACGGATGTTTAGTGAATATTTATGTCATGGATTATGGCAAGTATTGACTAGTAGTAACACGAGACAACTATGAACAATCACACTAATGCTACTGAAGCTCCTAAAAGCAACTTCTGGATGTTCTTGATCCCATCCTTAATCGGCCTTCTTCTTTTCATGGCACCTATCTCTTATGATGGTGACCTTACTATTCCGGTTGCGGTTATGGCTAAAGTCATTCCCGCGCTATTGGGTGATACACTGATTGCCATTATTACCGGAATCATCGCTTTCATGGCTGTCGCTTCTGTTCTTTGCAAAATTTTCCAGCCAGCTGCGGTACTTCGTAATGGCTTTCTTAACGGCCTGTTCAATCCATCCGCACTGTGGTTAGTCGTTCGCCTGATTGGCGCAGCAGCGGTTGTAATGACGTTTTTCCAGATTGGTCCAAAAGCAGTATGGGAAGAGAACACGGGTGGCCTGGTTCTGACCGGATTATTGCCAACCCTATTCGCAGTATTTATCTTTGCCGGCCTATTGCTTCCATTGTTGCTGAACTTTGGTCTTCTAGAGCTGTTTGGCGCGCTTTTAAGTAAAGTCATGCGTCCGGTATTTAACCTGCCTGGCCGCAGTGCTATCGACTGTATGGCATCTTGGTTAGGTGATGGCAGTGTCGGTATCCTTCTGACCAGCAAACAGTACGAGAACAAGTTTTACACTCAGCGTGAAGCGGCTGTCGTGGGTACAACCTTCTCAGCAGTATCTATCACTTTTAGCTTGGTAGTCATCGCACAGGTACAGCTAGAGCACTTATTCCTGCCATTTTACGGCACTATCTGTCTTGCGGGTGTTGTTGCAGCGGTAATCATCCCTCGCTTACCACCATTGAGCCTGAAGAAAGACCGTTACATTGATGGCAGCAAGCCTGATAAAGATGCTGATGCAGTACCAGAAGGTCATACAACGTTCTCTTGGGGCATGGATTTAGCTTTAAAACGCGCATCTGAAGTCACTTCTTTCCAGTCTGTCTTCAAAGAAGGGGTTCATAACGCAATTGATATGGTTTTCGGTGTACTACCTGTCGTTATGGGACTTGGTACCGTCGCGCTAGTCATTGCAGAATACACTTCTGTGTTTGAGATTCTGGGTCAGCCGTTCATTCCATACCTTGAACTGCTGCAAGTGCCTGAAGCCGTGGCCGCATCGCAAACTATTGTTGTTGGTTTTGCTGACATGTTTATTCCTGCAATTCTTGCGGCGTCAATTGACAACGAGATGACTCGCTTTGTGATTGCTGCAATGTCCGTAACTCAGCTTATCTACATGTCTGAAGTCGGTGCCCTACTATTAGGTAGTAAAATCCCGGTAAACATCGTAGAACTGTTTGTTATCTTCATTCTGCGCACCCTAATCACCCTACCGGTGATCGCTGGTGTCGCTCATCTGATCTTCTAATATCAGATTGCTGACATAGAGAGGCTCTGCAACCGCGGAGCCTTTTTTATTTCTCTCCATTCATCTCTCCTTTTGTATAGCTTCATTACGCAACCTAACACGTCGGCCCCTTGACAATAGATTACTCCTCGGACCTGTATCACTTAGACATCATGCTTTTATAACTCATTCATATAAAAGCAATAAATATCCTCACGACTTTTCAAGCATAACTACAGATAAAAATTGAATTATTTTTCATCAAAAATGAGCGTGTTTGACTTCAAGTTTTCAACATGGTTGTCGATATAAAAATAACCAAACACAAACGGTTTCTCTTTCTGCAAAATTTACCCAAATGATAAGAGGTAGAAGCACAGAGAAGCCAATCGGGAGACTCAAAGGAGAGCTCATGAAATTCAGACATAAGGTTGTCACCGCTTCTTCAATCTTGCTGCTTATTACCGTGTCACTATTGTCTATTGAACAGGTGTTGACCATCCGTTCTCAAACTCAGGAACATATCGATACGAGCGTAAAAGAAATTTTGAACAGTGTAAGTAATACCGTTCAATCAGAGATTAGTGCCAAAAAGAATCTCGCTCGCTCTATTACCGAGGCCATTGAACTTGCTCCTAACGAGCACGACTATGTTCAGGACATTATCGAGAGACCAACACTAAAATCCAATTTCTTAGCGATTGGTTTAGGCTACGACAGCAACGGTTCTGTGGTTGAAAATGACGATGGCTGGGAGCCAGACGCTACTTACGATCCCCGTAAACGTCCTTGGTTTACGGCAGCGAAAAGTAACGGCGACCTTATCGTTACCGCTCCGTACGTTGATATCTCAACGAAAAAAGTGATCATCTCTGTTGGTACACCAGTCAAAGAAAATGGTCAGTTTATGGCTGCAATGTTTTATGACCTGGAACTGACCACCCTTTCAGAGCTAGTAAACAAGGTAAACCTATTTGACGCCGGATACCTGTTCCTTGTGTCATCTGATGGTACAACCATTGCGCATCCTGAAAGCAAATACCATGGCGAAAAGCTAAGCAGTTACCTGCCACAAGTTAGCCTTACAAGTTCCACTCAACAAATAGAGTTAGATAATAAACCTTACCTGATTAGCCTGACCCATATTAGTGGTGAAGACTGGTATTTGGGTGCAGTGATCGATGAAACCATCGCCTATGCGGATGTAGAACATTTGCGTAACAATGCAATCATATATTCGATTCTTGCAATCATTGCCTCAATTATTGCTCTGACTTTGCTGATCCGTGCATTAATGCGTCCACTCGATGCCCTTAACAACGCGATTAAAGATGTCGCTTCAGGTAAAGGCGATCTCACACAACGTCTGGAAACCAATTCCGATCCCGAATTTTCTGAACTGGCGAAAAACTTTAATACCTTTATAGAAAACTTACAGCATCAGATGATTGAGTCGAAAAGCATTTCTGACCAGATCTTAAGCGGTACACAAATCACTGCTCAAGGTGCAGAAGATTCTGCAAGTGCGATTCAAACTCAACTTCAGGAACTTGAGCAATTGGCGACGGCTATGCACGAAATGTCGGTAACGGCTAACGAAGTGGCAAACAATGCGCAAGGTGCGGCAAGTGCAGCAAAAGAAGCGGATCAAGCGACAGTTGAAGGTTCATCGATTGTTAGCGAGTCGACACAAACCATTAACCTACTCTCTGACAGTATTGATCTTGCAGTTGAGGAAGTTCATGTCCTTGAATCGGCGACCGCGAACATCGAAACCATCCTTAAAGTCATTAATGACATTGCAGACCAAACGAACCTACTTGCACTAAATGCAGCGATAGAAGCGGCTCGTGCGGGTGAGTCAGGCCGTGGTTTCGCCGTTGTTGCTGATGAAGTGCGGACTCTGGCTCAACGTACCCAAGAGTCTACGACAGAAATTCGTAGTATGATTGAACGACTTCAGTCTGGTGCCTCATCCGTTGCCAGTGCAATGAATCAAAGTAAAGGCAGCGCAGTGGAAGCGGTAGAGAAAGCAGAGCTTGCCAATAATGCTCTCCAGCGAATCCGAGATGCAATTCAGCGTATTTCTGACATGAACTTGCAGATTGCATCTGCGGCAGAAGAACAAAGTCTGGTTGCAGAGGAAATCAACAATAATACCGTCAATATCAAAGACCTCTCGACTCAGGTTGCTGATTCAGCGAATCGAACCAACGAAGCAATGCAGAGACAGCAAGAGGACGTTCGTAAACAAGATGAAATCCTCAACCGGTTCACGGTATAAACTGGTCAAAAACCAAAAACAGCGAGCATAATTGCTCGCTGTTTTTTTATAATTTTAAGTCAACGTGGACATAGCGGTCATTAGAACGACGGTAATAGTGGTCGTCCACCTTCAAGTAGGTCAAGTTACCGATCTGAATAAAGACGCTATTACTTGGAACTCGATCTCGGTGGTAGTATCGGTACCTAGGTGGTCTTGATTCAACAACAATCACTTCCTTATGCTTGTGCTTGTATTTACGCTTATGGTGATGACGGTCACGGTCACGATCATAATCGTGATAATGGTGATGATCATCTCTATGACCATGATTGTGTTTCGGATCAGCCATCGCGTCGGCACTAAACATACCTAATGAAAGCATAACGCCAGCCATGGCAAAAGATAATTGTTTTGACACAACAGTTCTCCTTAATCGAATTAACCATTCATATAGTAGGAAGATGCTGTCGAATTCGTGTCAGTCTTACGCTAAGGTTTTTCACCAAATCGTCAAACTTTTCGCCATATATCAGATTTACGTCAGAGCCGTAACGAGCCTCCTCTCTGACATTCTGATCCGCAAACCAATAAAAAAGCCGCGTAGTTAACGCGGCTTTTTTATTATCTATTTGATATTTAAACTTTTTAAAAGCTATACGGCTTGTGCAACCAGCAAAAAGCAGCCAAACAGGAACATCATACTCATGCCCATTGCACCACCACCAGCTTCGTAGACATTATTGCCTTCTACGGGTACTCGACGAACTTTCATTGTCATCGATAACGGAACAAATACTGCTAAGAACACCAGAATAATACCGGCGTAGCTAAGAATTGCTAAGAAGTGTTCTGGCGCGAAGATTGCGCCCAGCAACGGCAAGATAAATGTGGTCACAAATACCACAGGCTTACTCGCTTGAAGCAAATCTGCGTTTTGGTCGTACAGAGCCATCGCCACACCTAAAAACGAGGTCAACAACGCAAGGCCGGTAAACATCGACAGAATAAACTCCAGACCAGAGTAATGCTGCCCCAGAACCGCGATCAACTCAGTGACATTCGAGTACTGTACAAGTTCATGTGGCGGTAAGTTGCCTACCACTGCAAGTAACCATAATAGGTAGCAAACGAGAGGGATCGTCGAGCCAAAAATGATCATATTGCGCAGCTGAGTTTTACTCGCTTCTTTGTTGTAGCTGACTAGTGACGGAATCACGACCATAAAACCAAAGCTCGTAAACAGAACAGAGCTAGTTTTAATCAGCGCAACTTTGTCGTTACTCACGACTTCATCCAAGCCTTCGAACGTTACGCTTGGCATAAGAGTAAGCAGAGTGAGAACGAGCGCTACAATCATACCAATGAACAAGGCTCGGTTTAGCTTATCAATAACACCAGTACCAGCAGAAACGATGATGCCTACCACAAGCGTAAACGCAACCTGGCTTGAAATAGTAGAAACGGGCAATCCGACAGACGCCGTGACTTTTTGTAAAAGATCACCAGCACCAATAATGTAAGCCATAAGAAGACAAACAAGCAGAGCGTAAAGCAGGCCATTGGTCACCAACTGACCACCTTTGCCAAGAGTGTCTCTGGCAATCGCGTTCATACTAACGCCACCACCGACTTTACAACTCGCTTCAAGAAGAAGCAGTGCCGCATAAGTCGTTCCAGCCCAGATGAACAGCATAAGAAGAGTGCCCCACAGGAGGCCAAATTGAGCAAGCACCATAGGTATAGCAAGCATACCAGCGCCAAGAGCAGTACCTGCAACGATCAGGGAGCTGCCGACAAGTTTTAGATTCACGGTTAATACCTCAAAATTCAATCCGTTTTTTGTTTCGCCTGTCGTACTACGTAAATAGAACAAACAACAAAACGTCCCCGGCTCGCCAAAATGTAGGCGCAAAAACACACCAAATGGCAATAATACGTACTGACCAGAAGAGAGTGCACTCTCGTGGTCATGACTATGCTGGAGATCATTTTCAGGCGATATTCTGATTGATGAGCTGGCAATTTTTGGGTTCGAAGCAAAAATCGTCCATCTTATTCATCAATCGCCCATTCTTAACTGAATGGGATTGGTTCGGCGGGATTGTAAGGCATAATTAGGATGATTGAAAAGTAAAAGGTCATATTTCTAGCCAGATCTTTTAACAGCGCCACTTAAATACCATAGATGTGTCGATGAGTTATTCAACAGACATAACTAAACGCTAGACGCCTACTTTGTGGACGATTTGATTGTAGGTGTACAGTTTATTTTACAACTTAAGAGAACGCCTTAAATTCCAAGGGCGTAGCCTAGATCAGACAATATCGCTATTATTCGCTGCGTTCCGACAAGATTCGGTTCATATACCTCTAAACACTGATTTACGGTTCGAAAATTTGGTAAATCTGTGTCGAAATGCTGGGTGTGGTTCCCCAGCATTTATATCCTTCTTAGATCAGATAGTACTTTTTAGATGAGATAGTGCTTTTTAGATCAGATCGTAATTGAAATCTATCCCGCTGCCATTGCTCGGTTACTGTCTTCCACAGATCCCCTTTGTAATGCGTCTTCAATCTCCCATACTTGAATGACATAAGAACACATCCTAAGCCCAATGCTCTGTTATACTTAGGCATGAGTACGTCTGCTCTCCAAATAGGTAACGGAGGCGTTTTATGAAAAGCGGTTCAATCATCAGATGGGTTGTTATAACCTTGGTATTTTCTCTCATAGGCATGGTTTCTGTGTCGGCGAAACCGAACAACGACCACTATGTGCGCCCTGTTACTCAACCAGGTAACAAACATCAGACTCGACCGATCAAACACCCGACCAAGCCAGTAAAACCTCCGTATCAGCATAAGCCGCCGAGTTACCATCGACCTCCGAATGTAAGCAGGCCACCGAGCTATCATCGTCCTCCGAATGTAATCAGACCACCGAGCTATGACCGTCCGCCAGTTGTGATTAGACCGCCACATCATCACACAACCTATATTAATGTTCGAAGAGGCTATCGTTATCCACCCTATGGTGATCATTATTACTACTATCACAGAGACTTAGTAGACATCGCCACGTTCGCCATATTTGCTGGGATCACCTACGCAATTATTCAAAACGCCTACTATAAAAAAGATGGCGACCGCTATGTGTATGTGCAAAGCCCACCAGAGGGTAACTACACCGTGATAGATAGCAGTGATGTGGCTCTTTCGTCGAATTCGAATGCTGTCTCAAACAGCCCTTACAAGAAAGGAGAAGTTGTCGACACTCTCCCAAGCACTAAAAAAACCGTCGTAGTGAATGGGCAAACGTATTTCCAGTATCAGAACACCTGGTTTCTGCCTTTACGAAATGAGAGAAAATATGTCGTTGTTGAATCTCCGTTATAGCGCCTTGCATAAACCAAAGGTGCAACGTAAAATCAATCGCAATTCGACGATTAACTATGAAGACCAAGCGATGAATAATCACTGCACAAGTATTTGCCCGGTTTCTTTCGAGATAACTGAGCAACAACTTAACGATGAACAAACCCTGGCTGCACAGGCAAAAGCTTTGTCACATCCTGCGCGTTTACGCATTCTGCATATGCTTCATACACTAGACACGATGGGTGGATGCTTGAATAGTGATTTAGTGTCTGAGCTTGGCCTTGCTCAATCCACGGTATCTGAGCATCTACGTATTCTTAAGCAAGCTGGATTCATTACTGCTGAACCAAATCCCCCGAAGGTTTGTTACCGAATTCAACGCGAGACTCTTGATAACTTCAAGACCAGTTTTTCCACACTTTTTAGTTAGCCTATTACCCTTGCACTTGTTAAGGCGCATGCGGGTGAACGTTATATTTAAACATCGTCTTTCGACGATAAACGAGTAATAGATACGATGACGACTGAAATATTAAATAGTGCCAGTAACAGAATGAGCTTCCTGGACCGTTACTTAACGGTTTGGATTTTTGTTGCCATGGCAGTGGGCGTGGGCATTGGAGCGGCATTCCCACAAGTTGCAGAATGGAATCAGGCGATGTCTGTTGGCAGTACTAACGTACCGCTGGCTATAGGTTTGATCCTGATGATGTACCCGCCACTGGCCAAGGTGAACTATGGTCTGCTAGGAACGGTAACAAGAGATATAAAAGCGATCACACTTTCTCTGGTGATGAACTGGATCGTTGGCCCGATACTGATGTTCATCCTTGCGCTGACCTTCCTGGGCGATCATCCGGGATACATGGTTGGTATCATTCTCATTGGCCTCGCTCGTTGCATTGCGATGGTTCTGGTATGGAATGACATCGGTGGTGGTAACAAAGAATATGGCGCCGCTTTGGTCGCATTAAATAGTGCTTTCCAAATTCTGACCTACAGTGTGATGGCTTGGTTATTTATCACTGTGCTACCGCCATTCTTTGGCTACGAAGGATTCACCGTCGACATTTCGATGGGAGATATCGCAAAAAGCGTGTTGATTTACCTGGGCATTCCTTTCCTAGCTGGTTTTCTTAGCCGTAAGTGGCTGGTCGCAACTAAAGGAGAGCAATGGTATAACGACGTATTCGTTCCACGTATTTCTCCAATCACCTTAATCGCTCTGCTCGCGACTATCGTGCTGATGTTCAGCCTAAAAGGTGAAATGATTCTAGAACTACCAATGGATGTCTTCCGGGTGGCCGTTCCACTGGCTATCTACTTTGTATTGATGTTTTTTGCCAGCTTCTTTATTGGTAAAAAGATGGGACTCCCTTACGACAAAAACGCCTCAATCGCTTTTACAGCAACCGGTAATAACTTCGAACTTGCTATCGCGGTTTCCATCGCCGTATTTGGCTTGAGTTCTGATCAGGCTTTCGCTGGCGTGATTGGTCCTTTGATTGAGGTGCCAGTTTTAATTGCTTTGGTTAACTTGGCACTGCGAATGAAAGCAAAATACAGAAACTAAACACGAAAGTTAACCCATAAAGCTCAAAACGCCTTCCCCAATAGGAAGGCGTTTGCGTATAGTGTTTATGCAAATCCGATTGAGCTCAGAAAAGGAAAAAGAGATGGAATTAGATATTTACGTGGTTGACGCATTCACAAACTCACAGTTCAAAGGTAACTCCGCCGCAGTCGTTCCCCTGACTGAGTGGCTTGATGCTGAGCTGATGCAAAACATCGCCGCAGAGAATAATCTTTCTGAGACCGCATTTATTAAACAAATCGGCAAAAATCAATATGAAATCCGCTGGTTCTCACCACTCACTGAAATCGACTTCTGTGGTCACGCAACACTCGCTTCATCATTGGTATTATTTGACCAGCTAAATGTTGATAGCAGTATCGAATTCCACACTCTGGAAGTAGGAAAACTAACCGTAGTGAAAAATTCGCTCGGTAAGATCGAAATGACCTTCCCTACCAGAGCTCCCCTCCCTGTGAAAGAGATTCCAGCAGCGCTGATTGAAGGCCTCAGCAGTAACGTCGAGCGTGTATTACTAAGCCCTCAAGCTTACTTTGTCGTGTTAGAGAACCAGCAAGACGTGCTAGACATTGAATACCAATCTGCCCAGCTTAAAAAACTCGCTCCGTACGATGTTGTCGTCACCGCAAAAAGTTCCAACTATGATTTTGTCTCACGTTACTTTTGGCCCGCTAATGGTGGAGACGAAGATCCTGTAACAGGGTCTATTCACGCCGGGCTTGCGCCGTTTTGGGCAAAAGAGCTTGGTAAAAGCTCACTTGTCGCCTACCAGGCTTCTGCACGTGGTGGCGTTTTACACTGTGATGTGGGTGAAGACCACGTTAAAGTTTCCGGTGACGGTGTGCTGTATATGAAAGGGAAAATTTTCGTTTAATAAACTACTCAGTAGAAGATCCAACACCAAGCCCAACCACAAGTTGGGCTTTCTGAACTGAAACCTTCGACTTAGACAGACCGTAAATATCGGCCATCTCACTGATCCCGTTTTATTGTGGCAGCATCCTAGACTCACTCCATTCAGAAGTACAAAATTTCGATCATGCTCTCGATTCTTTCACTTGACTAAGCCGCCGCAGCGTTAAGTATCTCTATTTACAAAGAATAGTTTGAAAATTACGTGCTAAGCTGTAGTAAAGTTTTGTCATTCAGGGAATCATGCGATTACATGTGATGAACTTATACATTGATCTCCCTAATTGACCGTCAGCATACCCAGGTTTTCTGGCCAACCATCTTTCGAGGACGCACCGCATTATGAAGCGAATTATATTTGGCACGTTAATTATCGCCCTTCTGACGGCATGCTCAAAAGACAACACCCATCAAGCTCTCGGCACCCTGGAGCGTGACCGAGTCACCTTCACAGCAACATCAAACGAGATTATTCGTGCCCTACCCGTAAAAGAAGGCAGCCAAGTCAACGAAGGTGAAATTCTCGTACAGCTCGATACCAAAAACCAACAAGCGATACTTGCTCATGCTGTCGCGGAACAAGCCAAAGCCGAAGCGTATTTATTGAAGTTGACTAACGGGGAAAGACCAGAAGACATCGCCGCAGCCTCAGCGGTTGTAGCAAGAGCCGAAGCTCAACTGACAGAGGCTCAGAAAAACTACCAGCGAAAAGCCGAGTTAGTACGTAAGAAGCTGATTAGCCAATCGGAGAAAGACTCAGCGCTCGCATCGAGAGACTCCGCCAGAGCTGAGTTAGATTCCGCAAAAGAAGAGTTCAGCAAACTTACTGCGGGCTCTCGACCAGAAGATATCGAGCAAGCTAAAGCCGAACTGATGGCAGCAAAAGCAGATGTCGCACTGCAAGAGCAAAAGCTGGCAGAGCTAACCATTACGGCCACTCGTGAAGGCACCTTGGATAACTTGCCCTACAATCTGGGAGAGCGCGTACCTGTTAACGGCGTGGTTGCGGTGATACAGGCAAGCCGCGTCCCATATGCACGTGTTTACGTCCCGGCAGATTACCGTATCAATTTTGTGCCGGGAAAATCAGTCACCGTTAACGTAGATGGTTTAAATGATCCTTTGCAGGGAACCGTCCGTTGGGTGGCAACAGAGCCATCTTTTACTCCTTATTTTGCTCTTACTGAAGAAGAGCGTTCTCGCCTGATGTATCTGGCCGAAGTCGATTTACCGGACTCAGCAAAATCACTGCCCTCTGGCGTCCCTGCCCAAGTAGATTTGGTGGAGTAACTGATGACAGAGTACGCGATTCAGGCGCAAAATGTGGTCAAGAAATTTGGGGACTTTACTGCGATCAACAACATCACATTAAATGTCCCTAAAGGCTCAATTTATGGCTTTTTAGGACCCAACGGCTGCGGTAAATCCACGACAATCCGAGTGCTAACTGGCTTACTTAGCCCCACAGAAGGCAGTGTCGACGTACTTGGATTAGAGATTCCCAGACAATCAGAAATGCTTCGGCTTAAGATTGGTTACATGACACAAAAGTTTTCCTTGTACGACGATCTCTCGGTGCAAGAAAACCTCGAATTCATCGGGCAGATATTTGGCTTGGATAGCAAACGCCTCCATGCACGAATTGAAGAACAGTTAAAAACCTACGGTTTGGATCAACTGCGTAAGCAGCGTGTCAGCGGCATGAGCGGAGGTCAAAAACAACGCCTCTCTCTTGCTGCCGCAACAATGCATGCTCCGGAGCTTCTGTTTCTTGATGAGCCAACGTCTGCCGTTGACCCTGAAAACCGCCGTGACTTTTGGGAACAGCTGTTTGATCTGTGTGATAAAGGAACGACTATCTTAGTCACCACGCATTACATGGATGAAGCAGAACGCTGTCATCGTCTGGCGATCATGGAGTCAGGTGAAATTCGCGCCGATGGCGAGCCTGAACAGCTAATGGATAACATGGGTGTGAACATTATCGAAGTCAAAGCAGACAAGCTGAGAGAGTTGAAAGAAAAACTCATTCAGCGCGAAGAAGTTCGCTCTGCAGCACAGTTAGGTATACGTTTAAGAATCCTCATCCACCAGCATATTGAGCATCCAATAGATTGGCTGAAGACGACGTTTCCAGAGCTACAAAATGCTGAAATGAATCATGCTCGCCCGAGTCTGGAAGATGTGTTTGTCAGTGTGACAGGAAAAGGCCGCCAATGATGAAACCAATCGCCCGAATGAAAGCCGTAATGATTAAGGAAATTCGACAGCTTTCCCGTGACCGAATTACATTTGGGATGGTGGTGATGATTCCGCTCATTCAGCTATTGCTCTTCGGGTTTGCGATCAATACTGACATTCGCAATATTCCTGTCGGTGTCGTTGATCAAAGTGGCAGTACCGCTGGACGTATCATTACGCAATCAGTCAAAGTTACTCAAGTCGTTGATATAAAAGAAACGTATGCAACCGCTGAGGAAGCAGAACAAGCGATTCAGGATGGGATTATACGTGCGGTTCTGATTTTGCCAAGTGATCTCACTCAACGGATGATGCAAGGGCGTCAATTGGGCCAGTGGATTGTAGACGGCTCTGACACCATGATCAGTTCAGCCATCTTATCTTTGCAAACCATGCCGTTGACCGATTTTGACTTCGAAATAAGACCCGCCGTGACCAAAACGTTCGAAGTCGCGCTTTACTACAACCCAAGTCGGCGCTCAGCGGTGAATATTGTTCCGGGACTGTTGGGTGTCATTCTCACCATGACGATGATCTTATTTACCAGTGCAGCCATTGTTCGTGAGCGGGAGCGCGGCAATTTGGAGCTTCTTATAACAACGCCAATCCACTCGATTGAATTGATGATTGCAAAAATCGTCCCATATATTTTTGTCGGGTTGATTCAAGTGTTTATCATCTTGGGCTTAGGACACTGGATTTTTGGTGTGCCGATTAACGGAGCCATTAGCCAAATGCTGTTTGGTACGCTGCTATTTATTGCGGCCAGTTTAACGTTAGGACTTGTGATTTCTACCATCGCGACAACGCAACTTCAGGCAATGCAGATGACTGTCTTTATTCTGCTGCCATCGATTCTATTGTCAGGCTTTATGTTTCCTTACGAGGGAATGCCTGTAGCTGCACAATGGATCTCAGAAGCCCTACCCGCAACGCACTTTATGCGAATGATTCGTGGCATTGTGTTGCGCGGCGCTGACTTAGTCGACTTGTGGCGAGATACGTTATGGTTAATCGGATTTACCATATTTGGACTGCTGGTTGCTTCACTGAGATTTAAGAAGTCTCTTGATTAACAGGCTAGCTCTAGAGCTAAATAATCTCAAAATGCTTGTTTTGGCGCGAGAAACATAACCTAATAATACTCCCCCATAGAGCAGTCTCTTATGTCGGAAATAACGTAGTTATTAAACGAGTTAATCTTGAAATCAAACACCACTTCTTTGCAAATCATTCCTTGCTTATCGCTATATGTGATAAAACCCTCACTATAAGCTCTTTCCCCATTTGAAGATTTTATCCGCGCTGCAAGTTCTAGGTAGCCACGGTGAGCATCAACTCTGTTCATGACTTCGAATGTGTTTATCCACTCTTCACGGTCTGCCATTTTCATCAACATTGACTCGGCTTGCGATTCCAATTTCTTTGGGTAGACATAATAACGGTTGTATCCAAAATAGGCGCACATCAATAAAAATACGACTGCTAATGAGGTTGTTCTTGTCATGCAAGTGCCTCTTGTTGTTATAAAAACTCAGTGCTGTAACTTGAGTATAGGTACTCAGCAAAGTTTAGGTTAAAGAACTTACCTGAATAACAGAGAATCGTCAGAAACCGTCAACTCTCTGACAATCTCAGTGTAAATGAGTGAGTAAACTATCAATGATGCAAGTTTGATCGGAACTGAATCTTGTGCAATAAAACAATGTGTGAAGAACAAAGGGCAGGAATCTAAAACAGATTCTCCGCCCTTTTAAAGTAACAATATCGAATACCAATCCAGATGACTTGGGTTTAAACAGTACGAATGGGCTCGGTTGCTTTTTGGGGTTCACTAATGGGTTCAAGTACTTCAATTTTCACCGCTGCGACCTTGAATTCAGGAATTTTAGCGTGCGGATCCGTTGCTGTTGTAGTTAACCGGTTTACTGGCGACTCAACAAAATGGAATGGAATAAACACCACCCCTTTTTGCATCCGTTTGGTGACAAAGGCATCGATCTCTATGCAACCACGGCGTGTCGATATTTTCAGGCGTTGGCCATTACTTATCCCTAATGCATCCGCATCTTCCACGCTGATCATCGCTCTTGGCCCCGCAAGATTATCAAGCCCTTTGGTTTTTCTTGTCATCGTTCCCGTGTGGAACTGCTCCAACACTCGACCAGTCGTGAGCACCAAAGGGTATTCTGCATCTGGCAGTTCAGCTGCGTAGCGGAACGGGATGCCCACCATTTGCCCTTTACCGCGAGTAAATTGGGTCTGGTGCATAATACGCGTTCCGTTCGGGTTATTTTTATTGCTCGGCCACTGGACACCATTCGGCGTGATGGTATCCCAGCGCAATCCTGCATACTGCGGGGTTACGCGCGCTATCTCATTAGTGATGTCAGATACACAGCGATAGTTCCAGTCACTGCCCATGGCATTAGCGAGTTGCTGAATGATCCACCAATCTTCCTTTGCCTCCCCTGGTGCTGCGACAACTGAATTTACACGTTGTACCCGACGTTCAGTGTTGGTGAAATGACCGGATTTCTCTGCAAACGAGCAAGAAGGAAGAACTACATCGGCGTATTGAGCTGTCTCCGTGAGGAAGATATCCTGCACCACCAAAAAGTCCAACGCTTCCAAGCCTTCAATTACATGCGTCTGATTCGGATCACTCAATACGGGGTTCTCACCCATGATATACATGCCACGAACTTCACGTTTGCAGGCCGCGTCAATAATTTCAGTTAGGGTTAGCCCCGGCTCAGCAGGTAAGTCTGGTGCATTCCACTCAATCGCGAATTTCTGACGAACCATCGGGTTATACACTTTTTGGTAGCCCGGATAACAGTTCGGCAACGCGCCCATGTCGCACGCCCCTTGCACGTTTGACTGGCCGCGCAATGGGTTGATACCGCCGCCTTCTATGCCTATGTTGCCGCACAATAGCTGCAGGTTTGCGACCGAACGGACGTTATCATGCCCGGTCGTATGCTGTGTGATACCCATGGAGTAATACACGGCGGTTCGTTTCGCCGTCCCGATCATTCGAGCCATCGCGAAAATATCATCGGCTTTTACACCCGTAACCAGTTCTACTTTATCCAGGTTGTACGCAGGCGACATTACCTCTTGCAGCAAGGTGTCAAAGCCATCAACACGTTCTTCAATATATTCCTGATCATACCAGCCGTTCTTGATTATCTGCTGCATCACGCCGTTAAGCAGCATCACATCTGTGCCTGGTCTATGTGCCAGATAAAGCTCGGCATGATCGACCATATCGACACGTTTCGGATCAGCCACGACCAAGCGCGCACCGTGATGGCGAATTGCCTGTTTAATGTGAGAAGCGATAATCGGGTGTGCGGACGTGGTGTCAGAACCGATAATAAAAATTACATCTGAGTGTTTGATGCTCGGGATATCATTGGTCATCGCCCCGCTGCCTAATGACGCTTCTAAACCGGTAACACTGGACGCGTGGCACAATCGTGCACAGTGGTCGACATTATTGGTGCCTAGTTCGCGGCGGATAAATTTCTGAAATGCGTAATTATCCTCATTCGTGGTTTTGGCCGAAGAAAAACCAGCCAGCGCATTGCTACCAAAATCTTGTTTGATAGACGAAAGCTTCGCTGCAACCAGTTGAATGGCTTCATCCCAGCTTGCTGGTTGTAGCCATCCATCCTTACGAATAAGAGGAGTAGTTAACCGCTCTTCACTGCTAATGAAGTCAAAACCAAAGCGCCCTTTTACACACAGCATACCTTGGTTTACGGGAGAATCTGCCCCTTTGACATAACGAATTTTGTTCTCGGTTTCATCAACAAACATGGTCTGCTTACAACCGACACCACAATAGGTGCATATTGTATCAACGGCTTTTAAATGTTCGATTCTACCTTGAGAACGGTCTCGACTATCCACCATCGCACCGGTTGGGCACACTTGAACGCACGCGCCACATTGCACGCACTTTGAGTCTCCCATCAGCGTTAATCCACTATTTTTGTCCCCTTTATCATCAGAACGAAAACGTGGACGATCATCAGGTCTTATGGCTGGTCGGCCATTTTTATCCAATACAAAGCTCAACACGCCATGAACCGCTTGCTCACGACAAGCCTGAATACACTGACCACAGCTAATGCAGCGATTAGCATCGAATTCAATAAACTCCGAACTGCGATCGACTTGGTACTTATGACGACGATCTTTTGCTCGTAAATCGAGCCAGCTTTGATGGTCCACTACATTGGTGGCAGCGGCTTGCAAAGAATCTTCGAATTTCTGTTCAGCTTGATATTGCGTAGAATAATCGCGCAATGCACAGTCGGTATTAGCCTGACAACCACACTCGAGGCAACGTGCGGCTTCTTTCATCGCCTCTTCATTATCAAACCCGAGTTCCACTTCAGCAAAACTCTGTTCTCGCTGTTCAGGGGTAAGCTCGGGCATGATCGTACGAGCAATTTTCTGGATATTTTCAAAGTGGATAGGATCAACTTGCGCTAACTTCTTCTCTTTTCGCGAGTTAAAAGCAGGCTCCGGCATATTCGCCATACCGCCATTCAGGAATAGGTCGATCGCTTTTGCTGCTACGCGCCCATCGCCCACGGCTTCAACCGCTGTGGCAGGGCCACGACGAAAATCACCAATGCTGAAGATATTGCCCGTGCCTGTATGCATGGTTTTATCGTCGGATTCAGAGGTATTCCAACGAGTCAAAGGAATCGACAATTGATCGTTTTCTAAAAAGCTCAAATCGGGCTTCTGTGAGACCGCGGCAATCACGGTATCGAACGCTTCAGTGAAAAACTCACCCGTAGGTTTAGGGCTACGGCGACCTGAAGTATCAGGAGCACCGAGCGCCATTCGTTCTAAACGAATCGCACTAACACGCCCGTGTTCATCAGCAATATTTTCAGCAGGGTTTGTCAAGAAGTGGAACTTAACGCCTTCATGTTCAGCTTCAACGATTTCATAGTCTTCTGCTGGCATCTCGTCTCGGGTTCGACGATAAATTAACGTGGTGTCCGCACCCGCACGCCGAGCAGTACGCGCGCAGTCAATCGCCGTGTTACCACCACCAATCACAGCGACTTTTTGGCCTGTTACATAGTGCTGGTCGGTAACGTAATCCTTCAGGTAGTCAACACCCAGATAACATCCGTCTAAGTCGCTTCCCGGATAGGCCATTTCAACCGCTTTAGATGCTCCCACAGCCAGACAAACCGCGTCATATTCTTCACTCAACTGAGAAAGGGTGAAATCAACGCCAAGTTTCGTATTGGTTTCCACTTGCATTCCGTTACGGCACATCAGTTCGATTTCTTTATCCAGAATATCCTTCGGTAAACGATATTCCGGAATACCGTAACGAAGCCACCCACCCGCTTTCGGCATAGACTCAAAAACGGTAACATCATAACCTTCATTAGACAGGTAGTACCCCGCGGTTAGACCACCAGGCCCACTGCCTACAATGGCAATTCTCAAATTTTTAGCCGGTTTTTTATCAGGAACGTAAGCTTCGTAAGAGGCCAAATCTGCATCGGCTGCATGGCGTTTTAACTGACGAATAGCGATTGGTTCGTCTACTAAAGAACGACGACATTCAGTTTCACAAAAGGCTGGGCAGACACGGCCAATCGACAGAGGCATTGGCAGTGTACGCTTGATCACCTCGATGGCTTTTTGATGATCATTTTGCGAAATATGATAAAGGTAAGATTGGATATCAACGCCGGCAGGGCACGCCGTTTTGCAGGGGGCTTCACAGTCTGCGTAGTGATCCGTCATAATTCGGTTCAACGCTTTTCTACGGTGCTCACTTAAGTGTTCTGATTGTGTGACCACATTTAAACCGCGATACACTTTCAGTTCACAAGCTCGCTTTGTCCCACCGCTTTCTATCTCGACGATACACAAGTCACATGGCACTTTTTCATTACTTTTGTTCATTCCGCAAAGTGAAGGGATTTCGACCCCACACACTTTTGCGGCCTCAAGAAGAGTAAGTCCTTCCTCTACAATTCGATATTTTCCATCGATGACAATTTCAATCATAAGCTACCCGATATATACCCAAATGACTTCAAGATGCCGGATTCAGAGCGTTGTCACTGATGCTAGTTCAAGGAAAAGAACGCAGCGGAATAGCAAGCTCTTTCCAAGTTATTTGACGCAGAAATTGTGTCAGTGACACTCTCCCGAAGGGCGAGTTGTCTTGACTCTCAGTCTTTGTTAACGATTTTTGATTTAGAACCACTAGATCTTCAAATCGTTGCCGCGTCTGAGAGCCAAGTCATTCTCGCTGAACCAAGCATCTCGAGGTTATTTGGGTATAAGCACAATAAACCTCACGTTTGTTAAGGATAAGTCTTACGACAATAAGTTCTTGTGACTGGTTACTCAGTAAATACATATTTATTGGTAAATATTAACTATTGACTTTCCCCCAGGGGTAACCTTTATTATTTAAAGGTTATTTGAATTCATATCATTATTTTTTCTGGGAAGAGTATGCGTCTGAAACCATTGCATACAATGTGGCTAACTTTACTGACAACGCTGATACTGCTGGTATCTAGCGTAGTAAACAGTGCGCCATTGATGAACCTGAAAATGATGCAAAGTAACTCAATGTTGTCTGCTGACACTATCGCAAATTCAAGTGGCCATTGTGGTTCGCACAATATGGACATGAGTAAGATGGGCAGTATGGCGATGTCTCATAGTTCTGCCTCTTCCGACCTGTCTGTGGACTGTGCGGACACTTCAGGTATGGTTAATAACTGCTGCACCACTGCTTGTTCATTTGTTTTTGTTTCACTGCCAGTTCCTGAAAATAAAGCTTACCCACTGACTTTTCGTACCACCATCAATCTTGAGACAACGGAAACTGTTGTCGCAATCAGTCGCGATCTCTACCGCCCTCCCATCGTTTAATTCTTTCAAAGCATTCGACCCTACTGAACTAAAGTAGGTTGTTTAATTGCGCCCGACGGTTGGTCTATTCACCGACGCCCACTTACGATCGCTGTTCACTTCAATCGTAAGAAACTGACGTAATAGAATCGCCCGTAAGGCTGACACATACCAGCTCCCGCGTCGATACGTACTGCTTCACACGTGTTCTCGCGAGCTTGGTAATAATTTGGATGAAAACGATGGAACTCAACCCAAATCGCTTAGTCACAGCAATATGTTCACTCACGCTGGTTACTTTTCCTGCATTTAGTGCCTCAGCACAAGTGCCATCAAAGGCAAGCGAAGTATATCTGGCACAATCGACACAAGAACTGGCACAACTCATCAGTGTTGCATTAAATAATGATGGAAACCGGAAACAGTTCTTTGCTCAATCTGAAGCCATGCGCGAAAGCGGCGTGGCAAGTGCAACACTGATGGACCCGAAATTAAAAGTCGGTTTTGGCGGTTTACCTGTCGACAGTTTTAAGTTCGACGAAGACCCGATGACCAATATTTCTGTTGGTCTAATGCAGCAATTTGAACGCGGCTCAACGCTCGATCTTCAGCAAAAGAAAGCCAATCAACAAGCAGATGGTTTATCTCTGCAAGTACATACCAGAGAGCTGGATGTCGCAAACAACATGACAAAGCTCTGGCTCGAACTGGGATATCAGCAACAAGCTGAACAGATCATGTTGGAAAACCGCCGTTTGATGAAGGAGATGGAACGCTTCATTCAAACCAATTACTCGATTGGCAAAAGCGAAGCTCAAGATCTGCTCAATGCACAGCTACAAGTCAGTAAGCTGGATGAGAAATTGCAGGCTAATGCGCAAATGCAGCGACGTTTACTCTCCCAGCTATCTGAATGGCTCGGTTCAGACTGGCTTATTAACTATTCGCAACAAGGTAACCTATCGCTGCAAGCTAGCAACCAATTGCAATGGGACTTATTGAATCAAAAGATTCCCTCCGACGCGGATAGAACTGAACACTACCAACTACTGAGCCAACATCCGATGGTTAAAATGGCAGACGTGAGTATTTCCACCAATCAAACTCAGGTAGAAATTGCCGAGCAAGCTTATACACCGCAGTTTGGGGTAGAAGTTGCTTATGCTTATCGTCAGTCAAACGACATGAGAGGCGACCCAGCTTCCGACCTCGTTAGTGCGTATTTAACAATGGATATTCCGCTATTCACTGGCAATCGCCAGGATAGAAATCTCGCAGCCGCTCAGTATCAGGTTGGAGCAGCACGTTCACAAAAAGATACGTTACTCACTCAAATGAATGCCAAAGTGAATACGCTCTTAGTCGACCGAGCCAATATCACCCAGCGCTTAGAGCGTTATCAATCCACCCTACTTCCTCAGGTAAATGCCCGTATTCATGCAGTAGAACGGGGCTATCAGAACAATACTGCACAGTTTAACGATGTGATCATGGCAAGTACTGATGAACTCGCTTTGCGGCTAGAACAGCAGCGCTTAATCACTGATTTAAACATCGTCAACAGCAACTTAGCCGCATTATTGGGTGGTTTTGAATATCAAGTATCAACACCGGCATTAAGGAAGTAGTAATGAATTCGAACTCTATAAAAATCGCAACTATCGCTTTACTGGTAGGCAGCGTCTTAGGTTTTGGCATCAGTCAGTTAAATCCGGGGGCCAACCATGAGCTCATGACGGCCGAGAACAGCGCTTCAAATGGCTCAAACGAACCGCTTTACTGGGTCGCACCAATGGATCCTAATTACAAGCGAGACAAACCGGGAAAATCGCCGATGGGGATGGATTTGATTCCAGTCTATGCTGAAGATCTCGCGGGCGAGCAGGACAAGCCAGGTACGGTAAAGATTGACCCTTCAGTAGAAAACAACCTCGGGGTTAAAACCGCCCAAGTATCTTTAGAGAAGTTATCACCGCGTATTGAAACCGTCGGTTACATTGCCTTCGATGAGAGTAAGTTATGGCAAACGAACGTTCGTGTTTCTGGTTGGGTAGAAAAACTCTACATCAACGCCGTTGGTGAAAAAGTAGAAAAAGGAAATGTACTCTTCACACTCTACTCGCCAGAGTTGGTGAAAGCACAAGAGGAGTTGCTGAATGCATACCGAACAGGCCGCAGTGGCTTAGTAAAAGGCGCAACTGAGCGTCTGGTTACACTCGGTGTGGATCGCTCTCAAATCAATGCGATTACTCAACGTGGTAAAGCCTCCCAAACTATTGCGATTAAGGCCCCAGAAGACGGTATCATTGCGAGCTTAAATGTGCGAGAAGGCGGCTATTTGTCGCCAGCCCAAGCAGTGATAAGTGCTGGTCCTCTGGAGAATGTGTGGGTAGATGCGGAAGTGTTTGAGCGTCAGGCTCACTGGATGAAAGCAGGCAGCAATGCCACCATGACTTTAGACGCGATCCCCGGAAAAGCGTGGCAAGGCGCGGTGGACTACGTATATCCGATTCTTGATCCAAAAACCAGAACCTTACGTGTGCGTCTCAAGTTCCCGAATCCAAATGGCGAACTTAAACCGAATATGTTTGCCAACATTGCGTTACAACCTGTGAGTGACGATGCAGTACTAACTATTCCTAAATCTTCCGTTATCCGCTCCGGCGGTATGACCCGGGTCGTCCTTGCTGAGGGTGAAGGAAAGTACCGTTCAACTCGGATAAAAGTAGGTCGCGAAGCCGATGACAGAACCGAGGTGTTAGAAGGTCTGACTCAAGGCGATCGTATCGTGACTTCTGCGCACTTCATGCTGGACTCAGAATCAAGCCAGACGGCCGATCTTTCTCGTATCTCCGCACCACAAAAATCAACCGCCGCAACGGCTTGGGCAAAAGGTGAAATCACTGATGTGATGAAAGACCATCGTATGCTGACCATTAACCATCAGCCCGTACCAGAATGGAACTGGCCAGGCATGGTGATGAACTTCACCTTCGCGAACGGTGTTGAAATGGGTGATCTGCAAAAAGGCCAAATAATCGAATTCGAAATTCAAAAAACGGATACTGGCCAGTATGAAATTGTTGATTACAAATCGGATGGCAGTGTCGCTGTTACAGATGTGTGGTTAACCGGAGACATCAGCATGCTCATGGCCGATTTTGGCATGATCACGTTAAATCACATGCCTGTCGCGGAGTGGAACTGGGATGCGGGTGAAATGAACTTCACTGTAGGTGATGAGGTTAACCTGTCTGGCTTCAAAGAGGGTCAAAGAGTCCGGTTTCTAATCGAAAAACAAGGCTCTGACTACGTATTAAAACAACTAGAAGCGGTTGAGGGATAACTATGATTGGAGCAATTATCCGCTGGTCAATCAATAACCGCTTTATGGTATTGATCGCTACCTTAGTCATCGTCTTAGCTGGGTTATATAGTGTCAAAAACACCCCTGTTGATGCGATTCCTGACCTTTCTGACGTGCAAGTCATCATTAAAACCAGTTATCCGGGGCAGGCACCTCAAGTGGTTGAGGATCAGGTCACTTACCCCCTAACCACCGCAATGCTTGCCGTTCCGGGGGCAGAAACGGTGCGTGGCTATTCTTTCTTCGGTGATTCGTACGTTTATATCATTTTCAATGATGATACCGACATGTACTGGGCACGATCGCGAGTATTGGAATACTTAAGCCAAGTCGCTCCTAAGTTGCCGCCAAGTGCAAAACCGACATTGGGCCCAGATGCAACAGGTGTGGGCTGGGTATACAGCTACGTGTTGCAAGATAAAACCGGCCAACACGACCTTGCAGAACTTCGCAGCTATCAGGACTGGTTCTTAAAATACGAGCTTCAAACTGTCGATGGCGTTTCTGAGGTAGCTACGGTTGGCGGGATGGTCAAACAGTACCAGGTCCAGATCGACCCAGCGAAACTGCGCGCCTACAACCTAACGTTGCAGCAAGTGAACATGGCGATCCAAAACGGCAACCAGGAAACGGGCGCGTCCGTTGTAGAAGTAGCGGAAGCGGAACATATGGTACGCACTACCGGTTACTTAACCAGCATCGAAGACATTGATTCACTGCCACTTAAAGTGACCGATAAAGGTACGCCATTACTACTGGGAGACATCGCAGACATCAACATCGGTCCACAAATGCGTCGCGGCATCTCTGAGCTTAACGGTGAAGGAGAAGCGGTCGGCGGTGTCATTGTGATGCGCTATGGTGAGAACGCTAGCAAGGTGATCAGCAAAGTTAAAGACAAACTGAATGCCCTGCAACAAAGCTTGCCTGACGGAGTGGAAATTGTCCCGACATATGATCGTTCTACTTTGATCAATGCCGCAGTAGATAACCTTTGGAAGAAACTGGCAGAAGAGTTCATCGTGGTGGCTATTGTTTGTGCCTTGTTCTTGTTCCACATTCGTTCGTCGTTAGTCATCGCATTGAGCTTACCGGTAGGCATTTTAGCCGCTTTCATTGTTATGCACTCGCAGGGCATTAATGCCAACATCATGTCGCTTGGCGGGATAGCCATCGCCATCGGGGCTATGGTGGACGGCGCGATCGTGATGATAGAAAACGTCCATAAGCACATCGAACGAACACCACTGACGGACAAAAACCGTTGGCAGGTGATTGGCAAAGCGGCAGAAGAAGTAGGCGCCCCTCTGTTCTTCTCACTGCTTATCATCACGTTGAGCTTCGTTCCCGTGTTCGCACTGGAAGGGCAAGAAGGCAAAATGTTTTCGCCTCTTGCCTTTACCAAAACGTACGCGATGGCATCTGCGGCGGCTCTGGCAATCACGCTTGTGCCTGTATTAATGGGTTACTTCATTCGAGGTAAGGTACTTCCTGAACATAAAAACCCGGTGAACCGTGGCCTTGTGGCGCTATATCGTCCGCTGCTAAACCTGAGCTTGAAGTATCCGAAAGTAATGATAGTACTAGCATTAGGTTTGTTAGCGTCAGCGTATTACCCGACCAGTAAGCTCGGCAGCGAATTTATTCCACCACTGGATGAAGGTGACTTGATGTACATGCCAACAACTTATCCAGGTATTTCTATCGGTAAAGCGCGTGAGCTGGTTCAGCAAACCAACAAACTGATTAAAACCGTACCGGAAGTCAAAACCGTGTGGGGCAAAATCGGTCGTGCAGATACCGCAACCGACCCAGCACCACTTACGATGATTGAAACAGTGATTCAATTCAAACCACGTGATGAATGGCGTGAAGGCGTTACAACCGAATCTTTGCGTAAAGAATTTGACGATCTGATTCAGTTCCCTGGGTTGACGAATGCCTGGGTTATGCCAATTAAAACTCGTATCGACATGCTGGCAACTGGTATCAAAACCCCTATCGGGATAAAAATTGCTGGCCCTGATCTGAAGGAAATCGAAAAAATTGGTGCGCAACTGGAGCCAATTCTGAACAACGTTTCTGGCACCGCTTCAGTGTATGCGGAGCGTGTCGCTGGTGGACGCTACGTGACGATTGATATTAAACGCCGTGCGGCCGCACGTTATGGACTTAATATCAAAGATGTTCAGCAGGTTATTTCCACAGCGGTAGGCGGGATGAATGTCGGGGAGACTATTGAAGGTCTGGAGCGTTACCCAATTAACGTTCGTTATCCGCAAGACTACCGTGATTCAGTGGTGAAGCTGCAGAACTTACCGCTAGTGACACCTAATGGTGCGCGTATTGCACTCGCTGACGTAGCAGATATCCGTTACGAAGATGGTCCACCTATGATCAAAACCGAAAATGCGCGTCCGAATGGCTGGGTATTTGTGGATATTGATGATCGAGATCTCGGCTCTTATGTTGCGGAAGCAAAACAAGCCGTGACAAATCAGCTTGTCTTGCCTGCCGGTTACTCGCTGGCTTGGTCTGGTCAATATGAGTATATGGAACGTGCGAAAGACCGACTCAGCGCGGTGGTGCCGATTACTTTGGTGATCATCATGATGTTGCTCTACTTCAGTTTCCGCCGCGTCGGAGAGGTATTGATCATCATGCTGACTCTGCCATTAGCGATGGTGGGGGGGGTGTGGTTGATGTACAGCCTCCATTACAACTTCTCCATCGCCGTGGGGGTTGGATTTATCGCTCTCGCGGGCGTGGCGGTAGAGATAGGCGTCATTATGCTGGTTTACCTTAACCAAGCATGGCACCACAAAAAACTAGACGCTGAAGAAAAACATCAATCACTGCAACTTAACGATCTGACAAATGCCATTCGCGAAGGGGCTGGGTTGCGCGTACGTCCGGTGATGATGACCGTACTCACTGTCATTATTGGTCTGATTCCAATCATGTACGGAGAAGGTACTGGTTCCCAAGTCATGCAACGTATCGCGGCACCAATGATTGGTGGTATGGCCTCGGCCCTATTACTGACGCTACTGGTGCTACCAGCCATCTTCAAGCTGTGGAAGCAGCGTGAAATCAAACCAAACCATGTCCCAGAGAAATAAACACAAAGCGCTAATGTGGAATTCGTATTAGCGCACTACCCCATTTACAGGAAAGGAAATAAATATGAAAAAGACACTAATCACTCTTGCTCTAACCGTCGCTACTGGCAGCGTATTTGCTCAGATGGACAATTCAACGATGAATCATGACAACATGGATCATGGTTCAATGCCTATGGAACATACACAAAGTGACAGCATGCCAATGGACCATTCAAATATGGATCACTCCAATATGGGTGTCATGGTAGCAACATCAGCAGTAGGTATGCCAGCAAATGGCTCAAAACCAGACAAAGTCGTGCACGTAATTTTGAGTGATGACATGAAAATCACCTTTAAAAAAGAGGTGAAGATCGAGCCAAATGATGTCGTCCAATTTGTGGTGATGAATACAGGGAAAATAAACCATGAGTTCACAATCGGCTCTGCCGAAGAACAGCTAGCACACCGTGAAATGATGAAGAATATGTCTGGTAATCATATGCACGACTCAGATAACTCAGTTACGGTTGAACCAGGTAAAGCGAAGCAAATTATGTGGCACTTCCACGGCGACAATGATGTTGAGTTTGCGTGCAACATCCCCGGCCACACGGAAGCTGGCATGGTAAAAAAAGTGAAGTTACAACCTTCAGAAAAATAGGTTTTTTATTAATCGAAAGGAGCGAATTTCCGCTCCTTTTACTCACAATATTGGGGTGTTTACCTCATCACAAACAGCTCTTCATGATAGTGATGCTCTGTATCGAACCGAAATGTATCTAACTGCTGTTTCAGTGTTTCAGAAAATGCTTCAGGCCCACAGAAATACAACTCATAGTGAGATAAATCACCACACTTGTTCGCTATGTGTTCTGCATTCAGTCTTGGGGATACCTGGGTATCAATAACACTCAGTTCAACCTGTGCTTGATGGGCGATATGCCAAAGCTCGTCGACTAAGTGACTGTCTAAACCGCGTGAGCAATAGAATAAATGCACTGGCTGATGCGATTTTCGCTCTCTCAATGAAGCAAGTATCGCAAAGAAAACCGCAATACCTACGCCACCTGCAATCCATATCTGAGGCTTATTGACGTCAAATGCCATACGTCCATATGGACCTTCTAACGCCACTTCATCACCGATTTTTACTCGTTCACATAAACCAGTCGTAAAATCCCCCAGCTCTTTGATCAAAAAGCGTAATTCTGGCTCACCATTTGCCGACGCGATAGTAAACGGGTGTGGGTCTTCATTGCCAAAACGAACATAAGCAAATTGCCCAGCAGTATGTCCTTTCCATGTGTCACTCGGTGTCAATACAAGCTCAGTAACTCGAGCTTGTGGGAAAAAACGAGTCGATTTAACTTTCATACTGTGTCGGTTCGCACTCCCGACCCGACCTAATAAACTGTAAATAGCCGCTGCAGAACCAAGCAGTGCAAACACGATAGATACATAATAAATCGGGTCTCCCCAGTAAGCTCGCTTGATAAGTAATACAGAGTGAACCGCAATCATCAGATAAATCGCCGACATGAATCGATGGGACAATTTGAAAGGTTTATATTTCACAACCGACCAAAGCGAGATAACAAATAACACCAGCAATAGATAGAAGCCCCATTCACCCAAGCTAAGACCAACGTCACGTAGATCCACTATCCAGGCATCCCAACCAGTTAAGTTAGCTCCAGCAGGTCCTGCTCCGGTATGTTTTACCGGCTTATCCAGGACACCTGATTGAACTAACCATTTAGGTACTTGATACAGAAGCCAATGCACCACGCCTAAACTCACACCAGAAATGCCTAACCACTTGTGCACTCGATAAGCTTTGTCCATTCCGTTTACCCATTGCTCGATAACCGGTAAACGCAATGCCAATACGATCGCGATAGACATTAAAGCGAGTGATACAACACCTGAATATTGAATCAGTGCTGATCGCCAGTAAAAAAATTGGGTTGATGACAGCAATTCTGGCTCACTCATGAACCACAAAAGAGATAGAGCCGCAACAATACCACAAATAGTATTCCGTACTGTTTTCATTTTTATTACTCCGCCACTGACAACATTTTTATTCTAGTTGAAGCCCTGTAAAGCAACGTCAACAACGGTAAAGTTGCGTAAATCCATTATTTGCAAGGAATCCAACACCTCTATTCAGGAGTTGGTCTAACTTTTTGGTTTCTACCCCGAGATGAAGTGATCCCGCGCTCAGTTTTCAATCATAAAGTCGTAAAACCGGCTACAAATTAGTCACACTTTGTTCAATTGACGTATTTTCCCTTGAAAATATATTTGCGTTACTTATTGTTTACACGAAGCGAATGCCCGAGGAGTTGGCTATTGATATTTGAACGAACGTTTTCCCCAAGTGACCTATCTACACAGAATATGGATAACCCTATCTGTTTGCCCCTGGGCTTTGTTCATTTTTTGGCGCAGTCAGAAACCTTACAACAGGTGTTAGACACTGTAGCTGAGTGGATTAATCGGATCTTCGAATCAGATCGAGCCAGCATTACTTTGTATGAAAATAGCGACTATCTAAAGGTCTACTCATTTGCTGGCAACAAAGCGATTCCTACTGATTTTCTTGTGCCAATAAATCAATCTGTCGTGGGACGCGTATTCAGTAACAAGCAGTTAATTATTTGTGATGACGTCAGCCAATCTGACGATTTAGATTGTGTCATGCTGTCTTCGAGCGGCATGGGGACTTGCATGGATTCTCCTCTGATGCATGGCAAGTCCTGTTTAGGAACACTGAATGTTGCTCATAAAAAGACACACTTTTACACCAAAGAGCAAGCGTCTCAATTACAGTGCATTGCAAACTGGATTGCATTAAACATCGCATTACATGTTCAGATAATGCAGATGGAACATCTTGCCAAAACCGATGACCTTACTGGTATACCAAACCGAAGAGAGTTTATGCGTGAGATCGAGTGTCGTCTTTCTGAATATCGAACCCAAGGGATACAGTTCCACGTTGCAATTTTAGATTTGGATCACTTTAAGAAATTAAATGACAAATTCGGTCATGATGCAGGGGATAAATCACTGATTCATGCCGTCAACACCATAAATGACCATATACGCGATGACGACTTACTTGCACGGGTTGGTGGAGAAGAATTTGCGATTGTACTTAGAAGAAATTCATCTCAAGAAGCGCTAGACACACTAGAGACGATTCGTGATGCGTTGGAAAATGCAGTGCTTACCCACTCAGGCCTTGATATCACCATTACCGCCAGTATTGGTGTAACCCAAGTATGTGGTATGGATAACACATTTGAACCGCTAATTAAACGTGCGGACTTAGCGCTATATAAAGCGAAAGAAACAGGAAGAAATAGGGTCGAAGTAAACCAAAGCGAACATCAAAATATAGAGCAGAATAACCAAACCGGAACAACGAATAAAAAAAGGTAGCGACCTAAAACGCTACCTTTACCCCTACATTTACTAGCACCTTAAACCCTAGTAAAGCAGCAGATTATTTATACCAATCACAGTAAGCAAGTGATCAGAAATAGCGTAGGAAAAATGCTTGAGAACAAGGCAGAATTTTTCGGTAATGTAGTTATTCTACAAACAAACTTCTTTTACAACGAAAAGTTAACGCAGTTATCGAGTATTCTAACACGCTAGAATGACCAGTTATTTACTACGATTGGTATTATGCTTTCTTAAGATCTTTTGAAGGGTACGTCAGTGTTTTTCCACCAGCGTTTACGTGGGTGTAAAAACCACCACCGCTCGTACCTGTCACCACCATTGTGCCCAGGTCGATACCCTTACTTGCTACTACTTCATCACCAATTGAAAACATATTAAATACCTTATTATGTATTTTGAACGCCATGTCGTGTGAAGTATTTAAAATGAATTCTGTAAACTTTTCTAATCAGCTTTTTTGTCGTTAGGATTAAGTTTTATATTAAATTTTACAACGTGTTAACGCGTATTGTTCTTGTTTTGACAAGCTCTACCTAGCACCAATATCTAAAAAAATAAGCGTGTAATTTTTCTGAGATAAGTTAAGATTTTGTCACTTAAGTAGCGTTGTAGTATGGGCTACTGTCAATGGAGAAATATCATGAAGAAAGGCCTTAAAATGCGCGCGTTGGAGCGCTCCGATTTGCGTTTTATTCACGAGCTGAACAACAACCGTAATATCATGGCCTATTGGTTTGAAGAGCCTTACGAGTCTTATGATGAACTCGAAGAGCTTTACCGAAAACACATTCACGATGATGCGGAACGACGCTTTGTCGTCGAAGATGATGATGGAATTGTGATAGGGTTAGTCGAACTCATCGAAATCAACTACATTCACCGTAGTGCGGAATTTCAGATCATCATCGCACCAGACCATCAAGGTCTTGGTTACGCAACAGATATGATTCACCGTGCGTTAGACTACTCATTCTCTATTCTAAATCTGCGTAAAATTTACTTGCTGGTGGCAGTAGAAAACCAAGTAGCCATTCACTTATACAAAAAAAGTGGATTTATCGAAGAAGGCCATTTAGTCGAAGAGTATTTCATTAATGGTGGTTATCGAGACGTTAAGCGCATGTATATCCTGAAACACGAATACCAAAAATCGATGGAAGCGAAGGGGGCAGTCCATTAATTATCTCTAGCCTGTCAGACAAGCCTAAAAACGCAACGACGCAACGACGTCGCTGCGATTACTATCACTCAAATTGGTATTGGTAGGACAGCATGACGCGTTTATCCGCTTCATCCAAATAGGTATTGTTGTTCATCAAAAATGTCATCGCATTAAAAGAATGACGCTTGTTGACTAAATACCCCAAGCCAATACCACCAAATGCACCTTTGTAGTTTTCCCCTTCACTGTTTTTAGAACCATATGAACCTGCTGCAAAACTGATCAACGTCAACTCTTTGGTGAAGGATTTCAGCGCAAAAGCCCCAACATAGCCGCTGCTACCCGATGACGTCATCATATTAAAGCCGTTTTCTGCACTTGGCGTACCGACAAAATCCGGGTCAGAGCACTTGCTGCCGACTTCACCGTCACAAACTGGCGCATCACCTTCGTTATAGGTGTATCCCGCCATAGGGAAAATCTGAAAACCTAAAGGTTCAATACCAAAGTAGCTCAGAGGCATGAATGTACCGACGCTGTAGTTGGTTTGATTCGCGCCATTGGTGTATTCATTCTTACCAAAGTTAAAATTAACAATACCAACAGGAAACAGCCACGAGCCACCAATACGCCATTCACTTGCATCATCATTAATACGTGCATTCAGCTTACGAGCTTGGTCGAAGGCGATTGAACCAGAAAACGATATATTCTGATCATCAAAATCGTAGTTATTGGCGTATGAAACACCAATCTTTGAGATCACTTTAGTCGGATCGTCGGCTAACTTATTTTTATTTTCTTTTACACGGCTGGTGTCGGCAGCCTGAGCCACACTCGTCATTAATATTGCCGTACACACCACTGCAATTTTATATTTCATCTCAGTATCCTGTTAAGGGCTAACTATGCTCCAGTTCAGCAACTTCTATTGATTTTTCCAGCTGTAGCCAAAGCTCAGGAAGTACAATGCAGGATCTTTATATCCGGCCAGCTTAGTCCCGTCGGCTAGCGTCGATTCCGATGAGTCAATGATTACGGTTTCAAATGCTACGCTTAGTGTGTTTTTCTCATCCCACTTGTAATCAACGCCAGTGCCTAGTCGGAATGAGTCACCGGTTGGAACCGTAATGTCCCCTTTCGACTGATCTTCATACATGCTGCTATCGTAGGCCACACCAGCATTCCACATCACTTTGTTATTCACCTGATACTGTGTACCAAAAGCAACCTGATAAGTGTCTTGCGTGCCGACATTCAGTGTGGTTTGGTATTCGCTCCAGTCTTGCCAGTTCACGTTACTCATCCACGCAAAGTTATCATTGACTTGCTGATAGATACTGAAGATCACTTGTTGAGGTGCAACAGAGTCTGATTTTTCGAATTCAAACTTGGTTTCACTGGAGTAAGACAAGCCAAAACGAGTGCCCGGCGTTAACTCGTATAAAACCCCAAATCGTCCATTCACCTGAACGTCTGTATCATCATCTTCGAATGAGAAATCACTATTTCCCGCGCTGGCATTTGCTTCAACCTTATATTTTCCGTATTGAACACCAAGTCCCGCCCCAACAGACCATTGGTCATTAATTCGATAAGAAGCCGTAGGCTGAATGGTCACTGCTTGAGTAATCGCAGTAGGAATATCTAACTGTGCGACGGTATTATCCACCAACCCTTCATAGCCCAGTCCAAGACCATAGTTACCGAACAAACCAATACCTAAAGTCCACTTATCGTTCAACTGCTGGCTATAAAATACTGAGCCCATTGGCACAAAGCCAATCACGTTACCTGCATCGCCCGATATCGTATCCAATTCTGCATCACCATATAGGCTTATCAAATGCCCAGAGAAGGATTTACCTGATACGTTCGCCAGACCCGCCGGGTTTGCTGCCATAACAGACGCATCATGTGCTCTTGCTGCCATCCCCGCAGATGCCAGGCCAATATCCGTTGTATTCGTTTCGTATAAGTACAAACCAGCTGCTTGAGTCGTAGCACATGTAAGTAACGAGCTAGTCACGACGATTTTTGAAAGATTTTTCATAATAAAACCTATTATTTTTTAATTAGAAGCTATGCCACAGTGAGACGTTGTAGATCATCGTAAAACAGTAATGATGCAATAAAGCATAGGTCTCAATGACGTAGAGAGCGAAGAAAATCTAGTCATAATTTAGCGAATTTTCTTTCGCTCTCCTGAGACTTACTCATAGTGATAAAAAGACACTCGCCGCAGCAGAATGCCTTAAAGGAAGTTTGTGGAGCTCAGACTTCATTGTCGAGAAAAACAACTCTATTTTTACCGTTGAAAATCAGTCAACTCGCCTTAGAATTGATAGTTAAATTCGATGCGGTGATCACCATCACCAAAATTAACGTTTTCATTCCAGTTAGCGAAATAACGAACGTTCGTTCTAGGATTGATTTGATAAGACAGCGCAAATTCATGCATTAAGATATTATTTTCTCCAGCATAGTAGTCTGACTTGTAATCACTAGAGCCTGATAAGGTATGCATGTACATTGGGTTATAGTTAATCCAGATTTTATCTGTTAGTTCTACTTTTGCGTACATACCAAGGACAGTAAATGTACCTGGAATTTCATATCCTTGGTCATCACCACTGTAGTCGTTTGCTATCGTGACACCTGCTCCCGCTAAAGGAAAAACTTGCAACGGACCCAATTTTGGTAGTGCTTTAATAAAACTATAAGAGACATCCAATTTGTCGTTATCAACGTCGTAGTTCATATCCAGTTGACGGCCGAGGCCTTTGGCAACCTCTACTTGAAAGTTTCGTAAGCGGAAAGAATCGATACTATCGTCCACATTGCGATACAAAGGATCATCATTATCACGGATACCCAATAAATCTCCACCGACACCTTTCATTTCAATGATATTCATTGCCATCGTGCCTGGCTGACTAGATTGGTAAGTTTGACCGATTTTAACATTCAGACCTTTATCAGTGATCCCAACGCCGGCTTGAGTATATACCGCAAGTGGATCAGACATATCTTGAAGCGCTTCACCACTGTTTTGATCTGTCTGTGCATAAACTGAAGACGTCAATTGAAGCGCTGCTGCGAGAATTACTACCGTCGGTTTAACTAAATTCATACTATGGTACCCATTTAAAGACAATTAATTTATTCACGCCTTTAGATGTCATCAAGGAAAAATGAATTAATACTCTTAAAGATAAAATGCAATAAAAACGTTAAAGAAAATAGACAACAGACGCGCTAAGTAAAATAAAATAGCTCTTTATATTGATTCAATCACAACAGCTTATACGTTACATCAATTGAATTTTGGCAAGAGACTTAGAAAACAATATATTAATTAATTGTTAAGGTCAATGCTTGCTCTAAGACACATATAAACAACTTAGCTACAACACCTATAGACTCGATTCTCTCCACCTAAATAATAACAAGACTATAAATTTAAGTAATTGAAAAATTACATATATCCATTAACATCACCACAGAGTAATGACACGTATAGAACGCAATATACTTTGTCCTTAACTTATTAAAGTAAGCAATGAGAATCCTTCGAAAACAAATGATTCTCATGCTAGAACACGCTCACATGTTGTTAATTTGTAAATGAAAGAAAGTATTAGAAATTAACTTTATGTCTCAATAACGACACATTTATAAACACCAGTATTTCGCGGCGATTCGTTTAAACTGGGAAAATCGATTAGATACTTTCTGAAATTGCCTACGATCAATAATGCGAAACCTAAAATTAGTGATAAATAACTCAACAATGCTCTCACGCTGCAACCTATTACTTTTATTGATATTTATTTGAATCATTGAGTCATTTCGAGATCTTATCGACACAATTTTTTGTCAAGCCATACTATGCTTATGTTGAATATAATCCACTTAAGGGCGTGGTTATGAAATACAAACATATCCTTGTCGCACTAGAACTTTCTGATGAGAGCACTGTGCTGATCGACAGAGCAGTAGAAATGGCAAACTACCTGGACTCCGACATTTCATTCATCCATGTAGATGGTACACATGGTGAAATCTATCGTGAGCTCATAGATATAAAAGAAAACCCAGACCAAAGACCACTGAATGAACACTCGATGGAATGTCTGAAAACGTTCAGTGACTATATGGACTATCCGCTAAAACATTTCTTTGTAGGTACTGGTGACCTAGCTGACAAGCTAGAAACAACCATAAAAGAACAAGAAGTCGACTTGTTGATCTGTGGTCACCATCAGGACTTGTGGAGCAAGCTAATCTCCTACTCAAGACATTTGATCAATAAGTCTCCGGTAGACATTCTGGTCGTGCCGATTCACGATTAGACTTCTATTAAGAAGACGCTGTACATCTTGTATAAAGCAAAAGCCGATAGTAAATAAGTTGCTATCGGCTTTACATTTCTGGCCAATTGAGTGCGTCTCACATCACAGAGACGCTCCCCCACACATAACCAGTTCCTGGCCTGTAATTGCGCTAGCGTGAGGTGAAAGAATAAATTTCACATACTCTGCCACTTCGTAAGGGGAAATAAAGCGCCCCATCGGAGGAAGTTTCGGTGGAGAAGACTTCCTGTCAGGGTTCAGTAACATCGGCGTTTCCGTCGCTCCGGGAGCAATAATGTTAGCCGTCACACCTCGAGGGGCTAACTCAGCAGCCCAACTACGTACCATGCCAAACAGCGCTGATTTAGTAGCGACATATTGTGAACGGCCCGCAACCCCTTTCGAAGTGCGACTGCCAATAATCACAATCCGGCCACCATTTCCCAATTTAGGAGCGAAGTGATTCGCTAGTATCTCAGCGACATGTACGTGAAGATGCCAAACAGACTGGCTTTCTTCAATGTTTAGCTGACCCAAAGGCGCAGCAACCATTTTCCCTGCAGCATGGATCACAGCATCAACTGGAGGTAATGTTTCCAGACAGCTAATTAAGCTATCAGTGTCGAACAAGTCGACAGTCTGACTGACAAAATTAGGGTTCTCATGTTCAACTTTGGTACGGCTTAAGCCCGTAACCTTCCATCCTGAAGAGAGCAACGTTTCCATAATCGCTTGTCCGATCCCGGAACTTGCACCTGTAACGACGGCGTGACGACTCATGATCATTCTCCCAAAATAGACAAAGGGATTTTGAATACGGCTTTACGGATTTCCTTCGGTTCAGAAACCATGCACAAAGCCTGATGAGGCTCGCCTGGCATAAAAATAGCAAAATCACCAGGTTTAAGATGCACCGATTGAGACAACTTTGGATTAGCTAAGATAAGTAAATCTGGTTTCTTTTCTACCGCTTCCTCACCAGAACAATCGACAACACCATAATTAATGATTTCTTCGCCTTCCAATACCACCTGTATATCGGCATAAAGGTGATGAAACTCTGTGTGTCTTACTTCTTGCTCTTGTGTTTGTGCCGGGCCAATATTAACGAACCACTCTGCATCAGCTAATTGCATTTTCCCGTCATCAGCTTGAATAAGTGACTCAAATAAACATTCTGGCTGAGATAAGATGTCGTTAAACTTCTTCGGTAAACCTGCAGTTTTTAGTGATAATAAGTTTCCACATATCATAATAGTATCTCTTAATAGCAGGTAGCCCGATATAAAGGGCTACCATTTCAATTACACATTATTTAGAAGTGATTGATACGTACATATTTAATTGCTTGACGGAAATATGTATAGGCAATGTGAATAGCGCCATCGCTAGATTGAGTAATTGTCGGATATGAAAATTCTCGGTTCAGTTTTTCTTGTGAATTGTTAGTCATACAGAAGCCATCCCCTTCATCAAGGTTAGCGACGATTGACCAGCTTGCACCGTCGTCTTTAGAGATAGCCAGAGACATCGGTGCACGAGGCGCTCCCCAGAAAGCACTTTTGCCTTCAATAATTTCAGGCTCTTTAGCATCGCTACCGTCGTCAATTTCATCATACAAAGAGCTGCGACGATCCGTTGCGCCTTCTGAACTCATGTTATTAAAGACCATTGCCAAATCACCGTTATTCAACGCGGTAACCTGAATCGAAGAGTTGTTGTTTGGCAGCTCAGTCGGTACTGGTGCACTCCAAGTCTCACCATTATCATGGGAGTAGCTTTGGTAAATAAAGTCAGCCCAACGACTGCGATATACTGCGATTAGAGAACCATTTTTCAGCGGTGCCACAGACATATGAACGCAACCCAGACTTTCTGGCACGTCAACTTCTCGCCACGTTTGCCCTTTATCTTCTGAGATCTTCACACTGCTGGTGTCGTAGTTACCCACCCATTTCTCGCCCGGTTTAATGGTGCAGTTAAATATAGGCAGTAACCAATTGCCATTAGGTAATACAACAATAGGCTGTCGGATGAATGTTCCTGGTTTGTCGATCAGTACATCGATATCTTGCCATGTTTCGCCCAGGTCAAAAGACTTACGGTAACGCACGATCGCAGTATCCTGGTTACCGGCAAGTTGAGCTGTCCATAACAACCAAAGGGTGTTGTCAGGGTCTAGGAATAATACTGGGTTTTGTTCTGAACGCTCTGGGTCATTAGACAGTTTGACTGCCGGTTCCCACTCATTCGAATCTTTACGTAAGCGTGAGCACAAAATAGAAATATCAGACACCCCTTCCTGAGTTCCTGCAAACCAGGTACAAAGCAAGTCACCATTTGGTAAAACAAGCAAATTCGATGCGTGGTTTTGAGGATAGTCTGAAGGTAGCATCGCGTTATAGTATTGCTCACGATGCTCAACTGGCACTACTTTACCGTCACGTTCTACAGTAATAGCTTCTTGATTCATTGAATTTGCCCTATAAATTAAAATTTAAAACTTGAGTAAATATAGCTCTCTGATTTAGAGAGCTATATAAATAACGGAGAGTTATGCAAGTGTTACTGAAGTTACTTTCTTGATTGATGACTTCCAGCACCACAGAATTAACATCGTAGCCATACCGATAAATAAGAACCATAACGGTGATGCAGAGTTATCTAATACAATACCTAAGCTCGCGACTAAGAAAAGTAATCTTTCTACAATATTCAGGTTTTTCTTTAACCAGCCTTGCAAGAATACAGCCCAGCAGAAAGTCGCCATAAGCATTCCCATGAAAGCAATCAGGATTAAATACCAACTACCTTTCCAAAGAACAACAGGGTCAGTAATAAAACTAAACGGTACTAAGAAAATAACCAGTGCATAAGAGAACGCTATAAAGCCAGTTTTAGATGAATCACTATGACCGATTGCTGATGCCGCGTAAGCGCATAAAGCAACTGGCGGAGTAACCATTGACAATACGCAGTAGTACATGATGAACATGTTTGCAGCCAATACGTCAACACCCATAGAGATAATCGCTGGAGCAAAGATAATTGAGCCAATGATGTATGCAGCAACTGTCGGTAATCCCATACCCATGATGATACAACCAACAATCACCATAACCAGTGATAGATATAGATTGTTTTCACCAACCGCACTCAATATTTCAACAAATTTGAACGCTAGGTTTGACTGTGTTGCCAGAACCATGATGATACCAACAGATGCCAGAGGAACAGATACCCAAGACATTTGCTTAACGATATCCATGACCATCGGGTAGATAATCTTATAGCTGTAGCGAGTATGCTTTCTAAATAATGGTGCAATCAGAGCAAACACCGTACCGATGAAAGCCGCGTAAGGCGCAGAGTATCCAGAGATCAGAGCAATAACTAAGAACGCTGGAGAGATCAATAGATGCAAGCGAGGAAGAATCGGCTCAAACTGTAGGTCTTCTTTAGAGATATTACCTGTGCCTGTTTTTCTAGCTCGTAAATCAATAATGATAAACAGCGCAAAGTAGAATGCAGCAGCCGGAATAATACCTGCAGCAGCGATTTCAGCGTAAGGAATACCTAGCATATCAGCCATGACGAACGCTGCGATACCCATGATAGGCGGCATTAACTGACCACCAGTCGAAGCAATCGCTTCTGTCGCCGCAGCTTGTTCTTTACTGTAGCCAGAGCGCTTCATGATGGGAATAGTAAGTACACCTGTCGACGTTGTATTTGCAACTGCAGAACCGCTCACCATACCAAACAAAGCAGAGCCAAGTAGTGACATTTTTGCTGCACCACCAGTCAACGATGCAGTGGCTTTCATTGCTAAGTCAATAAATACGCTGCCGCCTCCTGTCATGGTGAACACACTACCAAACATAACGAAGAAGAATACAAAGTTAACAGCGGTACTTGCAGTGATACCAAACAGGCCATCAGCTTGCATACTGATTAATTCTGTCATTGTATCTAAAGAGAAACCTTCGAACGCAGTCCAACCCGGGAAGTAAGGGCCTAAGAAACCGTAAGCGACAAAGATAATAACAACAGAGAGAAGCGAAAAACCAACCGAACGTCGAACCGCTTCAAATAACATTAAGCAGCCAACGATAAATGCATATTTATCAGAGAATAATACGTCATCGATCATTTCCAGACGGGTTTCTAACCTTGGGATTGACGTATAATAGTGGTATACCACTGACAAGGTTAATCCAATAAAAATGAGGTTAACTATTCTTCCAACATGTAAAAGCGCGCGATTTTTAAACTCAAGAGGTTGAAAACATAAAACTAGAGCTGTCGCTGTAAATACATGAATACTTGCAGCCGTTAATGGAGATAGCGGATAAAAAAACTGTCTAAGTAAGAACACCATATAGGCGATACCAATTACCGCAGCTATAGTGTTCATAAAGTTTTTGTAGTTCATAACAATACCCTACTTACTAAACTCATTAAGCAAAGCTTAATTAAAACTTTAGTTAAGCAGATGCATATATTCTTTTATATATGCATCCGCCTTACATCAAACTGGAATTATTTAATCCAGCCTTGTTCCTTGTAATATTTAGCTGCGCCTGGGTGAAGCTCAACCAGTTGCTCGGCTTTGCCAATTTCTTCTGGATGCCAGAATTGCAGAGGAGAATGCGACTTCTTAATTTCAGCCTGATTTTCGACCAATGCCTTAGTCACGTTATAAACGACGTCATCACTCACTTTTGAGTTAGTTAAAAACACAGTTGCACTTACTGGGTTAACGTAATCTGTCGCTTGTCCGTCGTACGTACCTGCTGGCATAGTTCCCGTTGGTAGACCAACTTTCGCTAAATCTTGTAGAGTCTTGTCAGAGTAAGGGATATAAGTTACATCACTTGTTAGAGTCATTTCAGTTAAGTTAGGGTGCATAGCTGGAACGTTATCAATGTAAACATCGATAGCGTTATCACGCATCATCTGACTTGCCTGACCACTGCCCATTTGGACAATTTTGCCTTCCTTCTTCAACGTTTCGAAGTCAGTACCTAGAGATTCAAAAATGTAGTCCGCAATAATAGGAACCTGAGAACCTGTTGGTTTCATCGCGATAATAACTTTATCGGCATTGATGATTTTTTCCCAAGTATCGTTACCAGTTTGATCAACCCAAGCTTTACGAGCCACAGTAATGGTGTAAGCTTGTTGAACATTATCCAGTACCATACGCAGTTCTTTGTTTGTGCGACCTTTATAGATATCAGTCAGACCATCTCGAGCCCAAACTGCAGCGTTGGAAGTTGCAAAGCCAAAATCTGCTTTTTCTTCGTTTACAACTACAGGGTTTGTCATACCGCCGCCACGAGGAATAAGTTTAATTTTATACTCATCGTTTGTAGCGCGAGGAACAAGCTGCGAAAATGTTGTGCCATAGGTGTACCAGCCATTTCCCGGCGGCTGTGAAATGATACTCGCCGTAGAGGCAGCTTGTACGCCAGCAGCGACAAGAGTTGAACACAATACAGCGGCTTTTAGTGCAGATTTAAAGTGATTGTTAAACATTATTGGGTATCCTTATTATAAGTATATGTCTGGCTATGGGCGTACAATAGACAGAATTTTGTCGGTATCTTCCTGAGTGAAGTAGACCGGATAACGGCTCTCTCCGACTTCTTGACCAAGCAAGTTCATCGTCTTCTTAACAACAGCTGGAGCAAATGCAATTGGGTACAGGGTTGCACGTAGATGATTAATCTTCTCTTGTGCTTGATTTGCTAATTCTTGGTCGTCTTGTACGAAGCCTTGATAAACCTGATTAACAAGTTCAGGAACAATGTTTGCGATGCCAGAGATACAACCAACAGCGCCTAGGTTATAACCAGTCAGAATGAGTGAATCCGGACCAGTCAGTACATCAAAGTTTTCAGCATCTTCACTTACGGCGAGGAAACCCTTTAAGCTTTCTAAGGAACCAGCGCTGTCTTTAATGCCATAGATGTTTGGATGCTTCGCTAACTCAGCCGCAACCTCTGGTGTAATCGTGTTTCCGGTACGAGCTGGGATGTTATATAGGTAAACCGGTACTGGCACTGCATCCGCAACTTGTTGGAAATAGCGAACTAACTCTTGAGGACGTAGTGCAGAGAACCATGGAGTAATTACGGAAACCGCCTTGATACCCATTGCAGCCACGTCTTTGCCGTGTTGAATTGTCTGGGCTAGATTAGTTTCGCCAATATGAGTAACAACTAAGCTGCTGTCTTGTGCTTCGTCCAAACAGATTTCTGTTACTCGACGCTTCTCGTAATCACTCAAGACAAAAAATTCGCCATTCGTACCATTACAGAAGATTTTGTTACCGTTTGATAGCTGTCTGCGCACTTGTGCGCGTAGAGCGGCTTCATCCAAATTGCCTTGTTTGTCGAATGGAGTGACAACGGCAACGTGTGGACCTGTTATTGGGCTCGTCATATTTTGTCCTTACTTCGTGATGCTCTGATAAAGCTTCAAAACATCTTGTTCAGAAACTTTAACTGGTGAATGGTTTAGTAATCGAGTAACTTGCATTGCGCTTGCCGCCAACTCTGGTAACTGTTCACGTTCAATACCGATCTCATTGAGATAAGTAGGTAGACCCAGTTTTTGGACCAGGTTTTCTAAGTAATCAACCAATGCGGATGCCATTTCTGCTTCAGACAATTCGAGGTTTGCAGACGGCAATAGTCGGTAGACATTAGCCAGCTTTTCTTCGCAGTGGCTGTAGATATGCTTCATAACCGGCACTAGCAACAGTGAGTTCGCCAGGCCATGTGGAATTTTATATTTGCCACCAAGTGGGTAAGACAATGCATGCACAAGGTGCGTACCAGAATGAGAAATGGATGCACCGCCATAGTACGATGCCCACAACAGATTAAGTCGAACCATAAGGTCTTCTGGTGTTTCAATGACTTGCTCTATATTCGCGAAAAATTTCTGCATTCCGATCAGCGCGTAATTATCGCCAACTGGGTTTGCTACGCTCGCGGTATAACATTCGATTAAATGACATAGCGCATCAATACCAGTAGAGGCAGTAATATGTGCGGGCATAGAAGTGGTCAACTCAGGAACTAAGGCAACATAGTCAGGCAACATTACAGGAGAGATAATACCCACTTTTGTCGCACGCTCAGGAATAGCAATGATTGAGTTTGGTGTTGCTTCTGCACCAGTACCTGCGGTTGTTGGTGCAAGTACCAAAGGAATTCGAGACGCAGGTGCTTCACCTTCTAATAAACGGTTAAAACATTCCAGGTGATCTGAAGATGATGCGTAAATCACCGAAATCAGTTTAGAGATATCAAGGACACTACCGCCACCAATACCTACAACAGCATCGACATTCTCAGGCAAAACTTCTAGCAGGTGCTCAACATCATGATTGGTTGGCTCTGCAGGCAGATCGCTCACTAACGTATAGTTGTATCCTTGTTTATCAAGAGAAGATACAAACGACTGAACCTTGTCCAGCTTAATAACGTTGCTGTCTGTCATTATTAACAGATTCTGTTCACTTGATAACACCTGAAACATCTGTTCGATGCCACCACTTATCACAGTTGTAAAAATATTCATTCATTTCCCTTACTTTCAGCCGGACTGATTATTTTCAATCATCCCCGTTATTAAACTTGACATATTTATACATAAAACTTTCGAACCTTGACGAGATTCAGCTCACAAATAATCATTTTGATTAAATTTAATCAAAAAGTACTTTCTTTGAGTGATTTTTTGATTACAATAATTGTAGTTGCAAATCTTGGAGTAAGAATTTCGTCATGAAGGAAGGAATAGAGAGACCTGTTTACATTGTTGCTGACGATTTCACTGGAGCAAATGATGTAGGTGTTGCATTAGCTTCATCAGGGGTAGAAACGCAAGTTCTGCTTACGCCTGACGTGCTTAATGATCAATGCACTGCAGTTCAAATCATTTGTACGGACTCTCGAGATCTAGAGAAACAAGACGCTAAAGATAAATTAGCCCAGATATCAGGTGATTTTCACTTAGCCAACAATCAGCCACTGTTAATCAAGAAAGTTGACTCAACTTTACGTGGCAATGTCGGAAGCGAAATCGAAGCATTAATTGATACCGGTTATGCTTTAGCTATTGTTGCAATCGCAGCGCCAAACGCTAAAAGAAAAACGGTTGGTGGCCTTTGCTATGTCAACGACACTCCATTGTCAGATACAGAGTTTGCTTCCGATCCAAAATCGCCTATTACGTCCTCAAGAATTGTCGATATCTTAAGCTCACAAACTACCTGTGAAATGGGTGAATATCTTCAGACAGATCACAATAATGATCCTCACGAACAGCATTTCAATAAATTTTATGAAATCGGTACCAAAATTGTTGTCTGCGACGCAAATTCAAACAAAGATTTGCTTGAGCTTTATCAGGCAGCGGCGAAGTTATCGATACCAACGGTCTTTGTCACCACTGGGGAACTGACCCAATCAATCGTCGACAATACAAGCACTCCAACGCCAGCAATGAATCACACTCAAGGACCTGTATTGGCGATAATTGGGTCGATGAGCCAAACCACTTTCAAACAAACACAGTTCCTAATTGAAAATGAAATCGCGCAAGTTGTTGAACTGGAGTTAGAAGCTTTACTGTCCTCTGATTATGAGTCGTACTTACAAGCTAAATCATCAGAAGCCATCCAATGGCTGAACAGCAATCACAACTGCGTAATAAGAAGTTGCAAAGACCCTGAGATTCGACATGAACTCAGCGCGATAGCAGCGCAACACCATTTATCTCAAAAAGCACTGGCTGAGCATGTTCGTAACTGCTTGGCGGAGTTAGCGACACAAATTATTGCAACAACCGAGTCCACTCAAAAGCTCGGAGGCATGATTCTTTGCGGGGGTGACATTGCCATAGCCACCGCGCAGAAATTGAACGCCCCTACCTACAACATCGGCGGCATTGTCGCTGATTGCGTGCCATGGGGAACACTTGATAGCGAATTAACCCAATTTCCTATCTTCACAAAAGCAGGCGGGTTTGGCGACGCTAGCACTTTCTCTAAAGTTATTCAGCATTTATATAAAGAGGTCAAATAATGAAAGGTGTAATTGGTATTACAATGGGCGACCCTGCAGGTATCGGCCCGGAAATCATTCTTAAAGCACTAGCCGAAGATTCGTTATCAGGAACAAACTGCGTGGTAATCGGTAGTGTTGAAATTCTTGAGGAAGTGCTTAAGCAAGATCTCGCCCCATCTCAAGAAATCAATGTAATTAACAAGGTTAGTGAAGCTAATTTTAGTACTGGCGTTGTGAATGTTATCGATATTCCACTGGAAGACATCAGTTCATTTAAGATCGGCACAGTGCAAGCCCAAGCTGGTGACCTCGCCTACCGTTGTATTGAGGTAGCAACTTCATTGGCTCTAAATGGCGAAATCAGCGCGATCGCAACCGCTCCTTTGAATAAAGAAGCATTGCATTTAGCTGGTCATCATTACCCTGGCCACACAGAGTTGTTGGCGAAACTTACTGATACGAAAGATTACGCGATGGTGCTTTACACTGATACATTACGTGTAATCCATGTAACTACGCATATTGCGTTACTAAAATTCTTGCAGACTCTGAATCAAACTCGTGTAAACACTGTTATTAAGATTGCTGACGAGTTTATGAAAAAAGCAGGTTTCGCTGCTCCTAGAATTGCAGTGGCAGGTGTTAATCCGCATGCTGGCGAAAATGGTTTATTCGGTACAGAAGAGATCGATACCCTAATCCCTTGTATCGAAACGATGAAACAAGAAGGCGTTGACGTATATGGCCCATGCCCACCGGATACGGTATTCCTGCAAGCTTCACAAGGCCAATATGATATTGTTGTAGCCATGTATCATGATCAGGGACACATCCCTCTGAAATTGATGGGCTTTTATGACGGTGTTAATATTACCGCTGGTTTGCCATTTTTCCGTACTTCTGCAGACCACGGTACCGCATTTGATATCGCATGGTCAGGTAAAGCAAATCCTGAAAGTATGATTAAGTCCGTCGAATTGGCGGTTAAATTGAGCAATGTATGAAAAAACAACGCGTTGAGCAAATAACTGAGTATCTCAAACACCATAACTTGGTGACCGTGGACGATTTGGTCAAAGTCGTGGCAGCATCGCCTGCCACGATAAGACGCGACCTGATCAAACTCGATGATCAAGGTATCATCACCCGAACGCATGGTGGCGTATCATTAAACCGATTCGTCGCCAATCAGCCTACAACGAATGAAAAAATGCTACGCAGTTTGCGAGAAAAGCAACACATCGCAGACAGAGCAGCGGAATTAGTTCAGGCTGGGGATTCCATCGTATTGGATGCGGGAACAACGTCAATGGCGTTGGTGAAAAACCTCACTCATCTGCCACTTCGAGTTATTACCGTTGATTTGCATATCGCGTTGTTTCTGTCTGAATTTAAGCAGATAGAAGTCATTGTTACCGGAGGCGCTGTTGACCATAGTAGTCAGTCCACCATTGGCGAACATGGTAAACAGCTACTCCGTTCTATCCACCCAGATATCGCATTTTTAACTTGTAACAGCTGGAGTCTTGAGAAAGGCGTAACGACGCCAACCGAAGAAAAGGCTTCATTGAAAAGGGATATCATTCTAAACGCCAACCGAAAGGTCTTAATTGCAGACAGCTCGAAATATGGCGCTTATTCGCTCTACAAAGCCTGTGACTTAGTTGATACCACTCACATCATTACCGATAGCAGTCTCGATACCGATATCCAATCTCAGATTCGAGCAAAAGGTATCGCATTAATTACTGTCTAAATCACCTTACAACGAAGACAGTAAAGTGATTTGAATACACTGTTGTCCGTATTTTCTTCATCCTCCGTATTTCCACCTACGGACGACATTGTTAATCAAGAAAAAACCAGTAGGTCATCACTACTGGTTTTTTCGTTTGGTGCCAGCAATCCTTTCAGACAAACCTCAACGCGACCTTCACTTTCTGTTCGGGCTTTAATCTCACTTGGTTAAACTAGCTAGGTTTCACTTTATGAGTTAGATTTTGTACCTGTAATCCAGGTTCCTGTTTCCTATACTAAACAGGTTCTTATCCCTGTTTCGGATAAGCAGCTAGCAAGGACTCCCATGATAAATAAAAAAGTATTGATTCTCTTTGCTCATCCTTCTCAACATAGGTCAGAAGTGAATGTGCCGTTATTTCAAGAAGCTCAAAAAATAAAAGGCGTAACCTGCGTTGATCTTTACGGCGAATACCCTCGCTTCGATATCAATATCGATCGAGAACAACAACGTTTGCGTGAACACGATGTGGTGATCTTTCAATTTCCACTTTACTGGTACTCAACACCCTCCATGCTGAAAGAGTGGCAAGATCTGGTTCTGGAATATGGATTTGCTTACGGCACTGATGGCACTGCATTACAAGGTAAAACCATGCTTTGTGTACTTTCTGCTGGCGGTAAAGAAGAAGCCTATAAAGCCGAAGGTTATAACCACTTTACTATTCGTGAACTGCTCGCACCCATTGAGCAAATGTCCGCGCTGACAGGCATGAACTACATCGCGCCGCTTGCCATGTTCGGAGCACGTACCGCCGCAGAACAAGGGCGAATACCACGACATGTAGATCGTTACAGAAAACTGTTAACTGCACTGGTCGAGGATAGATTAGATATCGATGCTGCCGCTTCACTGATTAAATTAAACAGCTCTCTGCCAGACATCATTAAGGAAGCATCATGACCGGAATATTTTTGCAGGCCTTTGTTTATCTTATTGCGGCCGTGATTGCAGTACCATTAGCAAAGCGGTTTGGTCTTGGCTCGGTGCTGGGCTATCTCATCGCCGGCGTTGTCATCGGCCCAATTATCGGTTTGGTCGGAGAGGAAACTACGACCATCCAGCACTTTGCTGAATTTGGCGTAGTCATGATGCTGTTTCTGGTTGGTCTGGAGCTGGAGCCTAAAATGCTTTGGGCAATGCGTAACCGCTTAATGGGATTAGGTGGTCTTCAGGTCGTCGGTACTACTGCTGCGATAATGGGCATTGCCTTGTATTTAGATCAGCCTTGGACAATAGCATTAGCGATAGGTTTAATTTTCGCTCTTTCATCAACTGCGATCGTACTTCAAACTTTCAGCGAGAAAGGATTAACACGTAGTGAGGGCGGCAAAAATGCCTTTTCGGTGCTTCTTTTTCAAGATATTGCCGTTATACCGATGCTGGCTTTCATCCCACTTCTCGCACTACCGGAATTGGTGGAACAAGCGCAACTAGCGGCTCAAACTGCCGCACAGCATCACGAAGATCTGAGTCTTGTTGCCAATTTACCAGGATGGGCTTATGGACTGGTGATCACTGCCTCCATCGCGCTTGTGGTTGTAGGCGGACATTACTTGAGCCATCCGCTATTGAGCTATGTTGCCAGTTCAGGCCTGCGCGAAATTTTTACCGCTACCGCCCTAATGTTAGTTATCGGTATCGCAGCATTGATGAGCTTAGTGGGACTTTCCCCTGCCCTTGGAACCTTTCTGGCTGGGGTGGTGTTAGCCAACAGTGAATTCCGTCACGAGTTAGAATCGAATATTGAGCCCTTTAAAGGGTTGTTGCTAGGTTTATTCTTTATCACTGTTGGAGCAGGAATTAACTTCTCGGTTTTATTTAGTGAATTCTGGCTAATTCTTGTCCTCACCCTTGGTGTGATGGTGTTAAAAGCGTTGGTATTACTTATCCTCGCACTGGTCTTTCGCGTTCAGGGCAGTAACCGCTGGTTGTTTGCACTAAGCCTGGCGCAAGCAGGGGAATTTGGTTTTGTACTACTCAGTTTCTCGGTTCAAAATCACGTTATTCCGTTTGAATTGTCCCAAACGCTTTCTCTTGTCGTCGCTATATCTATGTTCCTTACACCAGGGTTATTTATTCTGTTTGATAAGGTTATTTTGCCTCGGTTTGAGAACCAATCAAATGAACGTGAAAGCGACACCATTGAAGAAAAAGGCAGCGTCATCATCGCGGGGATCGGACGTTTTGGACAGATAGTGAACCGTCTCTTGGTGTCCAATGGTGTAAGTACCGTTGTGTTGGATTACCAAGCTGATCAAGTTGACAACTTACGTCAGATCGGTACTCGGGCTTACTTTGGTGACGCAACTCGACCAGATATGTTACACACCGCTGGTATTGAAGAAGCTGCCGCATTTGTTGTCGCTATCGATAATCAAGAAGCGAGTGTCGAGTTAGTCAAATATGTCAAACATACTTATCCTAAAGTCAAAATTCTCGCCCGAGCCTTCGACCGGGGTCATGGTTACCTGTTACGACAAGCTGGCGCAGACGTCATCGAGTCTGAAACCTACCACTCTGCCCTCGAGATGGGTGGACACACAATGAAAGTGCTTGGCATTCATCCATTTTTTGTTGAGCAACAAAAAGAGACCTACAAACGAGTTGAGGAACGTAAGTCAGAGATCCTGTACAAAGCATGGGAAGACGACTCAGAAGGCAAGCGTTTTGATAACAATTACCGTCTTCTTTTTATTCAGTTAGAAGAAAAAATGGCGGAAGAGATGCGTAAAGATCGCCACGATAAACTGTCCCGCTCAGAGCGAGGCTGGACACCTCCTCCTAAAGATTATGCCGAGACCTTTGATGGCGAAAACGTCCACGAGCTCCATTTACCAAAAGAAGAAACCCATTAGACATACATGATAATTATAAAAAACCTCCCTGATGCACAGGGAGGTTTTAAATATTAACATGCACCACTAAACTCATAATCAGTTAAGCAAAGTCACATAAGATCATTCATCAAAATCTCATATTCTTCACTCGCTTCCTCAACTAAATGCGAAAGCTCAACCGCATCGGTCGCCGCTAGTTTGAGCTGCCACTTATCTGCTCTGTCTTTACCGCAAACGCGAGTCTCTTTCCCACGACATTCAAAAGACAAATCGTCAAACGCTGTTGAGTGACACTCATGAAGCTCGACGATCTCGACTTTTAATTTACCGACAGGGTTTACTTCGATATGAGCGTGTAAATCCGGGTGTCTGGATAAACAATAGTCTCGATGAACTGCAATCATAGCCGCCTCCTTGGTCTGCCGATTCAATGATAATTGTAGATGCACAGCTGTGAAGGGGGGATGAAATTATGGTTAACATTGATCTACCTCATCGTATCCTGTGAATTTAATTGTAAGCACAAATATAGGCATAAAACTCGCCCGAATTAACCGACAAAGAACCTAGATCGTTGGCATCTTTGCTTCAACATTGACACGATCTCAGACATGCCTGACCAAAATAAAGAGGTTATTCATCCCCCCCCCCCTTTTTTTTCCGAACCTATCTCGAATACAACACTCTATAATTCGCCTGAGAAAAACTTGTGGGAGGCAACGAACCACACATAAACATGCGCTCAAACATCAAGCAATTACATTGGTTGATGGATAAATATCACATTTCGAAATCATTCTCCAAAATGCACAATATATCTCCGAAATGCAAAGTGTCGCGCCGTTTAAATCGTTAAAGTCATCTGTCAGAACAATCGTACAAACGAGTTCTCACTAGGTTCATTAGGTAAGAAACCTCGAATAACAACAAGGAAACCCTATGTCTGACTTTAAATCTCTGCCAAAACTCGTCACCATTGCTGTTGCTATGGCTTTAGCTGGCACAGCAACTGCTGCTAATGACAATCTACAAATCCAGGACAGTGGCGTTAAGTACACGAAGAAAGCAGAATCTATGCTGAAAAAACTTAGCCTCAGCGAAAAACTGGATATCTTGTCTGGCCCGGGTATGGACTTAACCACATATCAAGGTCAGGACGCGATCAATCTGGATCCTGAAAAGGATGTGACAGGTGTTGCGGGCTACATCAACGGCGTTAAAAACAAAAAATTGGATATCCCTGCTGTGAAACTGGCTGATGGCCCTGCTGGTCTAAGGATCCAACCGGAACGTGATGGCGACAGTAACACCTATTACGCAACAGCGTGGCCAATTGGCTCTCTATTGGCATCAACGTGGGATACCGATTTAGTACAGGAAGTAGGTAAAGCGGAGGGTAATGAAGTAAAAGAGTACGGCGTAGACTTCCTCTTGGCACCGGGTATGAACATTCAGCGTAACCCGCTTCTTGGTCGTAACTTCGAATATTACTCAGAAGACCCTGTTTTATCCGGTAAAATTGCGGCGGCGATGGTAAATGGCCTTCAATCCAATCAAGTCGGTGCAACAATCAAACACTTCGTGGCAAATAACGCGGAGACAAACCGTTTCTTCAATAACACCGTTGCCGATCCGAGAACCCTACGTGAAATTTATCTGAGAGGTTTCCAGATTGCCGTGGAAGAAGCGCAGCCATGGGCAATCATGAGCTCATACAACCTGGTTAATGGTACATATGCTAACCAACGTAAAGATCTGATGACTGATATCCTGAGAGGTGAATGGGGCTTCAAAGGATTGGCAATGTCAGACTGGTTCGCAGGTAATGTATCTGGATTGAGAAGTGACTTCACCGGCCAAGTTGAGGGCGGACGAGATGTAGAATCGGCAGCGAAACAAGTTAAAGCAGGCAACGATCTAATTGAACCAGGAGGTGTAAAAACGGATCTTCTCAACTCTTATAACAACGGAACGCTCTCATTAGAAGAGATCGATAAAAGTGTTGTGGCAATCTTGACTCAAGTTCAGAAGACCCCTTCTTACAATAACTACAACTACTCCGATGCACCGGATCTTGACGCACACGCAGCGTTGGTAAGACAAGCCGCTGCAGAGGGTATGATTCTGCTTAAAAACAATGATGGCGCACTTCCTCTTGCATCAGGAAGTAAAGTGGCGCCATTTGGTACTACATCAGTAAATACCTTTAAAGGGGGAACCGGTAGTGGTGATGTTAATGCCGCCTATATTCAGAACATTGCTAGCGGATTGGCTGAACAATTTGACGTCAATGACGATTTACTCTCGTTCTTTAGCGAGTATTGGGATACCAACAAGGTACCGAATCCCGCTTTATTCGCGTCTGGCTATGTCATTGACGAACCTTCGGTTGAAGCAATACCGCAACTACAAGTTTTGATTGGTGAAGCTGCAGAAAATGACGATGCGGCTGTCATCACCATAGGCCGCCAGGCTGGTGAAGGCGGTGACCGAACTCCAACTCGAGGTGATTACCTCCTATCAGATGAAGAACTGGAAATGATTGATGCAGTCTCGGCTGCGTTCCATGCTCAAGAAAAACCTGTTACTGTCGTACTTAACGTGAATGGCGTTGTTGATACCACAGAATGGGCAGAAAAAGTGGACTCTATCGTTCTTGCCTACATGGGTGGACAGGAAACTGGTAATGCAGTCGCTGATATACTGTCAGGTGCAGTTAACCCAAGCGGTAAACTTGCGCAAACTATGCCAGCAAACTACGCAGATGTTCCATCAGCAGATACGTTCCCAGGCGCGGATACCACTGGAGACGGTTACGAAGATGAATCGCTATATCGCGAAGGTATTTACGTCGGCTACCGCTATTACTCTTCGTTTGATAAGGCTCCGGCATACCCATTTGGTCACGGCCTGTCATACACTAACTTCGAGTACAGCAAACCAACTATTATCGCCAATACGTTGACGAAAGGTGGATCTGAAGGCTCTATTACCATCAGCGCCACAATTACCAATATAGGTAGTGTTGCGGGTAAAGAAGCGGCTCAGGTTTACGTGAATGCACCGGAAGTTAAGCTGAAAAAGCCAACCATCGAACTTAAGGCATTTGATAAAACCGAGCTGTTGAACGCAGGTCAGTCTGAGACATTGACTTTCAATATCTCAGCTCAGACCCTCGCTAGCTTTGATGCGGAAAATGATCAGTGGATTGTTGAGCCTGGCGCTTACACCGTATATGTCGCACCGTCTTCAGATGTGACAGGTACCGAAGCACCATCCGTACAATTTACTGTGGGCAGTGAGATTGTTGTCAGCCAAACAACCCCGAATGCGCTTGCATTAGAAGAAGGCGTTACAAAAGAAGATCTTCTGACTATTACAGAGTAATTCACGTTTACCGATCAAAGCCCGAAATTTTATTTCGGGCTTTTCTTTTTTAGATCTTATGTTGTTCCATTCGTTACCTAGCCACATCAATCGATCATAAGAAGTAATAATCTGATCTCGATTCCTATTTTTTCACGAAGTAAAATATATTTTTAGCAGTAGATCACTAATTCATTTCATCGTTGAGGAAAAAATAAAAATTGAGACATACTATGCTAGTGATTGAATTTTGTTCATTTATAAGACAAATAACAGGACGAATAATGAATGGCAGCGTCTCAAATCTATTAACATCTGCAATGCTACAGCAACTTTCAGCGTTGGGGCGTAATAAGGATGAAATCATAAAAAAATGTGACATAAACAAATATGAGCTAAATAAAAAACATGGAAGGATTTCCTCTCATTCACATTACGCTTTGCTAGAAGAAATCATGCCTTACCAGAAGCAGCTTTTTAACGACTCTGGCTTAGCGGGTATGTATTCTTTATTTCCGGATTTTTTTGGTTTATGTATCAATGAATTATCAGCAAAATCTGCCATAAGCAGTTTTGTCGAGTATCGAGCTTTAGTTGGCAGCTGTGACAAGTGTGAGGTACAGATAAATAAAGATGCAATGAAGATAACGTACACGGATACTGGTCCAAATAAAATGGTTTCCAGTGCGTTGGCAAACTTCGTATTTCTTAAAGAAATTATCAGTCAGTATATTCCGAATGGAGAATATTCGGCTTCGTTAACGCATTCCAATTTAGTGCCACATCATACGGTCAATGAAAAGCTCAATACTAAATGTTTATTTGGTCAGAATGAAAATCACTTAATCGTAAAATCACCTCACCTTCATAAGGAAAATGTACTTTTCAACGAAAATCTATATAAACTTCAAAAAAATAATATAGTTAAAATTAGCAATGAATCTAATGATAATAAATTCTCATATATTGTTGAGGATATTGTTAGTATTTTCGTCGTTGAAGAAGAATATTTTTGTGACCAAAAGGCTCTAGATAAAGTATGTGAGAAGTTAAAAATGAGCCGCTGGACACTCAATAAAAAATTAGGCGCTGAAAACAAATGCTTTACTGATATTTTTAATAAAATTCGTCTAGATAAAGCGATAAAACTTCTTACGGAAACCAACAAAAGCATGAATGAAATCAGTGAATTGACAAGATTTTCTTCACAATCTGTATTTTCAAGATTTTTCCGAACGCATACCAATATGTCTCCCAATCAATACAGGAAACAAGCACGAGAGGTTTAGCTAGAAATACCGGCAGCCATACCCCGTATTAAGTAATCACGGTTACAGATAGGTGATATGAACCAAAAACTGGTATAGCTTAAGGGAGCTTGTTTAACGCCGAATGCAAACATTAAACAAGCTCAGACAACATTGTTGACCCCAATCGCTGTATTCAGATTCGGTATCAAACCACCTCTGTCAGTTTTGTTATTCTACCCGCAGAAGGTCTTCACTGTTCGGGTACAAGTAACATGGATGATTTTGCCGGCACTTTGAGTTCCACATTAGATGGAATTTTGGTGCCCGACACCATATCTATCCAGTCAATATCTGTAGCGAGGGACAAAGACTGCGGACGAGCCGATTTGTTGAGTATCACAATACCCTTATCACCACGCTGTAGAACCAACATGTCATCATTTCCTTCGATAATGCTCATCGATTGTCCGTGCACGGCATTGTGAAACTTAATCATCGTAGCCATACGTGGGTCACTCCACGCGCCTTTCCACCTAGGCTTGCCGTCTCTTCCCTTAATACCGCTCGTATCGAGGTCGGTATATATCAAAGGAACGCCTCCGTCACGCCCCAATATATACGCGTAAGCCAGCCATTCGTCTTCTTCATCCATCACCAAATCGAGGAAAACGTCATTATTCGGAATGTCGTGAGTTATCACAAAGGTAATCGCCCGTCCCGGCGACAGTGCCTGACCGAAACAGTATGGATCGATTAGCGACTTGAAGCTGCCGGTTTTCGAAAACGCTCTAAAGATGGTAGTAAACAGAGGGAAGTCATAGGCACATAAAAGAGTTTCCTGTAAATACGGTTCCAGGAACAGTTGATACTCTTCTTCTGTTGCACCGCCATCTGTAATAATCTCGCCGAAGATATGAACATCCCGGGTAATATCATCTGACCAAACGCGTTTAAGATGTTCAAGCGTCATATGCTTGGCCGCATCAATGCGGAATCCTTTAACACCTATCGCTTTCAGTGCTTTTAGATACGCACGTTGCTGCTCCACAACATGATCACAAACTCGAAGCGTTGGCAAACCCGGATCGGTTGGCCCGCCGTTAATACGACCATTTTGAACTTGCCATTTATCTTTCCAGTTTTTGATTCCAAACGCCTCAGCGAAATGCTCCTCAGTGAAAAGCGGTTCAGACAAATCACCAAATAATTTGAGTGATTGATATTTATCAGCGTTCTTTTGGTATTCCTCTAACACTTTTTGTCTTGGATATTGCAGATCTCGACGCAGATGCGCTTCGTTCGCCATATGATTGAACACAACGTCTGCGTATACTAAAACGCCAACACGTTCCAGTTCCTTAACCATATGGATAAAATCTTGAGTGTCACCGAGCGCATTGTCGATAACACGATAATCTTGAGGCTGATAACGCTGCCACCAGCGTTCATCGTCAGCACTTTTCATTGGTGGAGAGACCAGTACAGAACCATAACCTATCTCATGGATCTCTTTTGCACGTCGGGCAACGTCAGCATACTTCCAATCAAAAGCATGCAGAATCACATTCGCACCTGCTGATTGTATTTCATGTAAGCCACTCATGTTTATCTCCTACTCGTTTCCACTCACATGTTGCTGCGTGTTTTCTAATATCGATTCGTTGTGAGCGGATTCAATAGTAAAAATTATAAGCGCAATTGCTAAGACCCCCTCACCCTTTGTAGCTTTACACAAGGATGAAGATCAAGGCGTACTGCCTCCTCCTCTTTCATAAAATAAGGATGAGTGCTCAGGTTTTTGAGTCTTCACAGGTAGTTAAATTACTCTAAAAAAACATTAACCAACTGTTATATATAAAAATTATTATTGTGAAGATAAAAAATAACGTATGCTATTCTTAAATCGATTTGAGTGAACGGGCTATTTTTTACCAATTAAATGACAAAAATTTAACAAAACAAAAATGAGACATAAATCACTCTCGGTGAGAAGAAAAATTGTTCTCTAACAGGCTAAAACCAGAACAATCCACGGATGTGGCAAAAAAGTCGAACGAAATTGTTATGTAAACGCTAACAAATACGCCTTCTACAGCCATGTATACTACCAGATTGATATTTATGATCTGAACGCTTTTTATGAAGGTTAAAGAGAAGGTGGTGGGCAATCTATTGTTGTAGCCGCGAACAAACGTATTCGAGCTTCCCTCAGACATACCGAGGGAAGCAGGATACAGATTTAAAGCGCCAGCTTTAGGATCTCTGCAGCGTCTTCTGGAGTGATATCCTTATGTTCACCCATCGCCAACATACCATGTTGCGTCAACTTATCTTTAACAGCAGGAATATCTTTTTCACTTAAACCATATGCAGAAAGTCGAGTTGGGTTGCCCATTAATGTGAAAAACGCTTCCGTCTTTTGGATTGCAAGATCAATTTTCTGATCGTCGGAGCCCGAGTTAATGCTGAATACGCGCTCAGCGAATTGTAATAGCTTGCCGCGCTTTTGTTCTTTTTTGTATTTCCACATAGCAGGAAGAACGATAGCAAGCGTTTGTGCGTGATCCAAACCATAAAGTGCCGTTAACTCATGTCCAATCGCATGGGTAGACCAGTCTGTTGGAACACCACATTTCAACGTACCATTAAGCGCCATCGTTGCCGTCCACATCAGATTTGCACGAACTTCGTAATCTTTTGGTGTTTCTAACGCTGCTGGACCATCTTCTAATATATTCAGCAACAAGCTTTCCGCGAAACGGTCAGATACTTTTGCATTAACAGGGTAAGTCAGATACTGCTCGATCACATGAACGAAGCTGTCTACAGCACCATTGGCAATTTGTCGTGCAGGTAGCGAATACGTCGTTTCTGGATCAAGAATAGAGAACGCAGGCCGAACGAGATCAGAACCAAATGACAATTTATCTTGAGTTTCCGCTCGCGTAATCACACTGTTTCTGTTCATTTCAGAGCCTGTCGCTGGCAAAGTCAGAACACAACCAAGCGTCAGGGCTTTAGACACACAGCTCCCACCTGTCGTGATGATGTCCCAGTAGTCACCTTCATAACAAGCTGCAGCAGCAATAAACTTACTGCCATCAATGACCGAGCCTCCGCCCACAGCGAGAACTACGTCAATCTTTTCCTCCTTGGCGATTTGAACCGCGTTCACCAAAGTTTCATAATGTGGATTCGGTTCAATTCCGCCAAACTCAAATACCGCATAGCCTTCCAATGTAGACTTGATTTCTTCGTACACGCCATTTTTTTTGATGCTTCCGCCGCCATATGTAAGCAGGATTTTGCTCTCGGGAGTGATTTCCTCTTTGAGTTTCGCAATTTGACCTTTACCGAAGTGCGCTTTCGTTGGATTGAAGTAAGTGAAGTTGTCCATTTTGTTTCCCGGAATTTTCTTAGGTACAGATAATTTGTTAACGATACAGGTATAAGAAGTCGAGATCTATCACCATTGACATCAATGTTAGTACCGTCTTTTCAACACATTAAAATATGGTACAGTCTCATCACATATACAGAACGTTATCGGAGTATTAATGCAGTACGATGTGATTGTTGTCGGTGCAGGATCGATGGGCATGTCCACTGGCTATTTCTTAGCGAAACAAGGGAAAAAGGTACTACTTCTTGATGCTTTTGACCCTCCACACTCACACGCTAGTCATCATGGTGAAACACGTATTATTCGACATGCCTATGGAGAAGGCGAAGAGTACGTACCATTGGCATTGAGAGCACAGGAGTTATGGGGCGAGTTAGAACAACTATCCGGAAAATCGTTATTCCTGAAAACTGGCGTTCTGAATATTGGTGAAGAAAACTCACCATTTATCTCTATGCTCATCACCAGCGCTAAAAAACACCAACTTCCACTTGAAATTTTGAGTGCAGACGAAGCTAACCAACGCTTTGAAGGGCTTGAATTACCACCTGAGTATATTGGTTGCTTCGAGTCGACATCCGGCGTTCTGAGAGTTGAAGATTGTATTCAGGCATATCGTGATCTCGCCTTAGCGGAAGGTGCGACACTCTTAACCCACCACAAGGTTTCTGGCATAAGTCTCCTTGATGAAGGGGTTAGCGTGTCGGCCAACGGCAACACATTCCAAGCCAAAAAATTGGTTGTCTCCGTCGGAGCATGGTCAAACGACCTGCTGGATATGCTAGAGCTTAAGCTCCCTATTAGCCCTATCCGCAAAACGTTTGCATGGTATAACGCGCCAGAATCACTTTATGGCGAAGGTATCTTCCCAGCGTTTTCATTTGTTACTCCAGATGGTATCTACTACGGGTTCCCAAGTATCGACGGCGCCGGATTAAAAATCGGTCGCCACGACTTAGGTGAAGATCAAGATCCAAATGCGGATATCAGCCCGTTTGAAGCGTCTACTGATGCAGCGGATCTTCAGCAAATACTTGATAAGCACATGCCTAAAGTCGAATCTCTGAAATTCGGTAAGACCTGTATGTACACCCGAACGCCAGATGAAAACTTTATCATCGACAAGCATCCTCACAATGACAATGTCGTGTTAGTTTCTGGATTTTCGGGACACGGTTTTAAATTTGCCAGCGTGATAGGCGAAGTCGTTGCCGATATGGCTCTGGATCAGCCAGCCAAGTTCAATCTATCTCTGTTCTCAGTTAACCGTTTTAACTAACCTTACCGAAACAGAAGTGGTATATGGTTGTCTATGGCAACCATATACCACTATCAATCTGTCCGCGCAGACAGCAAAAATTATCGTCATTCAACAAGATGGTATCTTACCCCTCTCTCACCCTGGCACCCCACAACTTGAAATAATTTCATATACAACATGATCAAACTGAGATTGAGCTGATTGGATGATAGCGCGACTATGCAGACATCCAGACATGTTCATGTCTTGTTCGAATGTTGAGGTAACCAGATGTCAATTCCAAGTCATATCAACCCTATCGCTACACCGTTCTATGCCGATCAGGTCGGTAGCTTATTACGCAGTGAAGCTTTAAAGGCAGCTCGCTTACAAAAACAAAACAATGAAATCACTGCAGAACAGCTCATTGAAGTTCAAAGACAAGAGACCCGTAAACATGTCGAGAAACAAAAACAAGCGGGCCTTACAGCGATTACCGATGGTGAATACTCCCGCGCTTGGTGGCACTTTGACTTTTTAGAAGGGTTGAATGGCGTAGAAGGCTATACGCCTGAAACGCCGCTTAACTTTAAAGGTACTAAACCTAAAACTCATAGCATCAGAGTCATCGACAAGGTTAGCTTTTCTGATAATCATCCATTCCTTGCAGACTTTGAATTTCTGAATTCGTTACTTGATCCAAAAGAGCACATTGCCAAGCAAACGATTCCTAGTCCAAACATGCTGTTTCTACGTGCAAAAAACGCAGCAAGCTACTACAACGAGACGAATAACGAACTCTTTATCAACGACTTAATTATTGCATATCAAGATGCGATCCAAGCCTTTTACGATAAAGGATGTCGCTACCTTCAACTCGACGATACCGCATGGGCATCTTTCTTTTCCGAGGAAGGCGTTGCTGGTATTAAAGCGCTTGGGTTTGAAACCGAAGAGTTGCTCGAGATTTTTGCAAAATTACTTAATGAATCGATCAAGAACAAACCTGAAGATATGCTGATCACCATGCACATTTGCCGTGGTAACTTTCAGTCGACCTACTTTGGTTCAGGCGGTTATGACGCTGCAGCAGAAACTATTTTTGGCAAGTTGAGTGTTGATGGCTTATTCCTTGAGTTTGACGATGAGCGCTCCGGTGGATTTGAACCGCTTAAGCATGTCACAAGAAAAGACTTGTTTATCGTACTTGGTCTGATTACATCAAAGTCTCCAGAACTTGAGCCCAGTGATTACATAAAATCACGCGTCGAGGAGGCGACTCAATTTATCCCTCTAGAACAACTACGCTTAAGCCCACAATGCGGCTTCGCTTCTACAGAGGAAGGCAATATCCTTTCAGAAGACGAACAATGGAACAAGCTTAAGCACGTTGTAGAAATTGCAAAACAAGTGTGGAACTAACTATCGTCAGTCTGGCTAGGTCTGTTTCGATAAACTCCAAATAGAAATCAAAAGAAAGCGCAAACCATCGCTTATAGTTGACAAATTAAGCCTATTAAAGCTCAACAGATATCGAACAAGAATATAGCGCTGTCGGCCAAGAGCCGCTCATAAAAAATAACCCCACTGTAAAAAGTGGGGCTCATCATCAATCTGAGTCGCTACGAGGGCTCTTAATTATTCGATATTCAATCGATTTACTCTTTACCGAATACGTTGTTCTCTTGCTCTTGTACGCGGATGAACGTCGTGCGCTTCGTTAGCTCTTTAAGCTTTGCTGCACCTACGTATGTACAGGTTGAACGCACGCCACCAAGGATGTCCTGGATAGTGCCATGAACGCTGCCACGGTAAGGTAATAGTACGGTTTTTCCTTCAGCTGCGCGGTAGCCAGCAACACCACCAGAGTGCTTCTCCATCGCGCTCTTAGAAGACATGCCGTAGAATTTCATGAAGGTTTTGCCATCTTTCTCGATAACTTCACCGCCGGACTCTTCGTGACCCGCAAGCATACCGCCCAGCATCACGAAGTCTGCACCACCACCGAAGGCTTTAGAAACATCACCAGCACATGAACAACCACCATCACCAATGATCATACCGCCAAGGCCGTGCGCCGCATCACCACATTCGATGATTGCAGAAAGCTGCGGGTAACCAACACCGGTTTTAACTCGTGTCGTACAAACTGAACCTGGGCCAATACCCACTTTAACGATGTCTGCGCCAGCAAGAATTAGCTCTTCACACATGTCACCTGTAACAACGTTACCAGCAGAGATAACTTTGTCTGGGAATTCTGCGCGTACGCGTTCTACATACTCAACGAGATGTTCTGAGTAACCATTCGCAATATCAACACAGATAAAGATGAACTCGTCAGAAAGCGCCATGATGTCTTTGGTTTTTTGAAAATCGGCATCAGACGTACCAGTGGACACCATCACGTTGTTCAGCGTTGCTTTTTCTGTTGATTTAGCAAATTCTGCCCAATCTTCGACTGTATAGTGCTTATGAATAGCAGTCATTACACCATGCTTTGCGAGCGCTTTCGCCATTTCAAAGCTACCAACAGAATCCATGTTCGCTGCAATTACTGGCACTCCAGACCATTGACGACCACTATGCTTAAATGTAAAATCGCGGGTTAAATTCACTTGAGAACGGCTCTTTAGGGTAGAACGTTTCGGGCGAAACAGTACATCTTTAAAACCTAACTTAAGTTCTTGTTCGATACGCATTGTGTAATTCCTTGATTCATATGTATATGTGTCATCTCAGAGTGCGTAGTGAAAATCGTTGGCAGACGAGTTCACTGTTCTTCGGACACAAAAAAACCGGAGCGTTGGCAGACGCTCCGGTTTTCAGCATTATAGGCCGCGATTTATTTCCTACAAGTCTGATATTTGATTTTTTTTTGTGTTACCATCTTGATAATCGCATACCAGAATCCCCCACCAAACCTTAAAAATTTCCTTTTGATCTTTAAATTCAACGAGTTAAACGGCACCGCACTTGTGCAATTGCGTAATCCTTAGCGTTCTAAGCGGGAAATGTTGAATGTTCCATATCTCAAATATGTCCAAAATCCATGCGACTGGAATTAGAACTCCCTGACTGGTTGCAAAAAATTTTTCCAAATAAGTTCAAATTCTACGGATTCATCGCGCAGCGAAGTGTGTTTACAACATCACTTGCTAGCAATCCTCGCGCTCCATATTGGACAGCGTTAATATCGGCCGCATGGCTATGGATCATAACGCCTAATCTTGCTGCAATCGCAATGGGGACACCTTTCGCCAGCAAAGCACCAATAACTCCAGAAAGTACGTCTCCCATTCCGCCACTAGCCATGCCCGGATTACCCGCGAGACAAACATACATTCGTACACCATCATAGATGAGCGTACCTGCTCCCTTTAGCACCACCACACCGCCAAATCGTTCTTGTAACTGCCTTGCTGCGGAATATCGGTCGCGCTCGACGTCTTGCGTCGTGACATTTAACAGACGTGCAGCTTCACCAGGGTGTGGGGTAATCACCCGTTGATTATCACACACCACTCTTCCATCACAACGTTGACTTAGCATCGCCAAAATATTCAGTCCGTCAGCGTCAACCACTTTCGGCTTATGCGGTTGGGACAAGTATTGGTAAGCTTGATAGGCCCACTCATCATCGCCAAATCCAGGGCCAAACACTAATGCATCAGCCCACCGGATACGCTTAGTTAGCGCATTTTCGGTATCGCGTAATTCATCAGTAGTAATACTCTGACTCATTACTTCCGGACAGGCTATTTGTAATGAAGTAAAGCTATCTGGATGAGTGATACCCGCCGTCAGTCCAGCGCCACTACGTACCGCAGCAGAAGCGCAAAAACGAATAGCGCCAGACATCCCCAGATTGCCACCTACGCATAGTAACTTACCGTTATCACCTTTGTGTGCAGAAGCCTTCTGAGGCGGCAAAAGCCTTAGGATGACTTTATGGTCAATGCCAAATGCGCTTGCTTCTTCTATGGAATCGAATTCTACATTCACGCCCAGGCCGCTGAAGTGCAACTCGCCAACATGATTTCTCGCTTGAGCGGTACAGAGCCCCTGCTTGACGCCGATAAAAGTAACGGTTTGGTTTGCATAAACCGCCTCACCCAGCACAGCTCCCGTATTCGCGCTTAAACCAGAAGGGATATCGACGGCTATCACCGGGCAACGAGTTTGGTTAATTTGTTCTATATAACGACGGTATTCTTTCCTGACATCTCCGCTTAACCCTGTCCCAAACATCGCATCAATAATCACCTCTGCGTCGAGCAACTCTGTGTTCCAGTCATCCCAACTGCTGTTTTGACCATCAACAGATAGCCAGTCTTCATAAGCGCAGAGCGCATCGCCAGTGAGCGAAGAAACATCACCAAGTTGAAACACGGCGACATTGAGCTGAGCTTGCTTGGCCAAAGAGGCAAATATATAGCCGTCGCCACCGTTATTTCCCTTACCGCACACGACCAATACGTTCTTCACTTTAGGGTATAGATGAAGAAAGTGTTCATACACGGCCATACCAGCGCGTTGCATCAAACCATACATGGAGACGCCAGCCATCTGAGCCGCAATGGCTTCACCATTTTTGACTTGTTCTGCTGTGTAAAGTTTTAGAGCAAGATTAAAGTCCATAACCGTATTCTTCATCTGAGACACACAAAATAAGTATACAAAAAAGGCACCCAACGTGGATGCCTAATACTAATATTGATGTCACCAGCGCTTGTCTATGGCACTCCGTGTCCTTTGGATGCGACCCACACACGATACCATTGCTCACGAGTCAACTCGATGTTAAGGGCATCAACCGCAGTTTGAACACGCTCAATCTTACCAGAACCAATGATTGGGATTGGCTTAGACGGCAGACGACGTACCCAAGCATAAATTACTTGATCAATACTGGTTGCACCTATTTCAGCACGAATCGCTTCCAGTTCGTTACGTACGCGAACGGCTTGCTCACTGTCACCACTGAAGATTGAGCCACCACCTAAACAAGACCAGGCCATTGGACGTGTGCGCAGCATTTGCATTTGATCGAGTGTGCCATCATGTGCAACGTCAAAGTTAAGCGGGTTAATTTCCACTTGGTTCGTGACAAGTGGTTTGCCCAGACGGGATTGCAACAGCTCAAACTGACTCGGTGTAAAGTTTGAAACCCCGAAATGCTTGACCTTACCGACTTTATGCAGTTCAGTGAACGCTTCTGCCACTTCGTCCGCGTCCATTAACACATCTGGACGGTGAATAAGCAAAACATCGATCTCATTTACATTTAGACGTTCCAGCGAGTTATTTACAGATTGATAAATGTGCGCTGAACTCGTGTCGTAATGGTTGATTTTACGCTCTGGGGTTTTATCACCACATAAGTTGATATCGCACTTGGTTACGATCTGGATTTGCTCACGCACGCTATTATCCAGTTTTAACGCCTCACCAAACAGCGCTTCACATTCGTAATTTCCATAAATGTCTGCGTGATCTACCGTCGTAATCCCTAACTCGATATGTTGCTTCAGGAATGTTAAACGCTCTTGCGCCGTCATTCCCCAATCTGCCGCACGCCAATAGCCTTGGACCAGTTCAGAAAATTCTGGGCCACTCGGTGCAGTGACAACTTTTGCAACCATGGGTTTTCTCCTTTAATTAATCTGCTTTCATCCTAGTCTTGTTTTCGCATCACCTCAACGGGTAAACTTTCGCAATTCGAACTGGAGTACGAAATATGTCTTTTGCCCAACGACTATCCACTTTAATTGGCGAAGAAAGCATCAGCGGTTTTGCGCGACGTGTTGATGTATCAGAAGCGTTGATACGAAAATATTTAAAAGGTAGTGAACCTAGCTTAACGAAAGCCAATCAAATCGCGATGCGAGCAAACTGCTCTCTTGAGTGGTTGGCCACAGGCTGTGGCTATCTCTATCGCCGCGCAGAAGTGGTCGATATGGAAGCATATAACTTAGCGTTCCAATATGTGATGAGTGAAACATTGCCAGAAGATCAACAAGCACGTCATCGCAAACTCATCGCGGGTTATCAATACTTGCGCTCACACAAAAAGGCAGATGGCTTTTTAGATGAGTCAGCAATGGCCACGTTTCTTTCTTTACATCATGAAACTAAAAGGCACCATGAAACGAAAAAACATCATGAAACTAAAACGCAGCACGAGGCTAAAAGCGAGTAACGCGCATTTCTATCATTTCACCATCGCTAGTAATTATCACCTTTAGCTTTGGTGCAGCCTCATCGAACTCAACGGCCCTCACCCAGTGTATTGTCCGGCTGGCTTCAGGCGGATAACGATTCATCAAAACAATCACTTCTCTATCTACTTCTTCAGCGGATTTCTGCTCGAGTGCACGCAACACGTCATACTCTTCTTCTTCGAAATTCACACGGCGCATGACAAAACCATCTTTTCTCAGACTGAGGATCAAATCGTTCCAGTTCTGCCACTGATACTCATTTAAGAACAGGAAATCAGTGATCCCATCCCGTAACACAACTTCACCATACAGATGCTGAGAATAATAGTGAAAATCATCTAAACACAGTTCATCGGCAGGTTCTGTAGAGTCGTCTAAACCTGTATCGCACGGATACCAACTCCCTCCCTTTTGTATTACTTCTTTTACCTGATTGAAAGGCTGCTCAGACAAAACAGTGTGCCACCAATTATCCAGTGCCAATGAAGAACCAGAAAATAGAGCAACACAAACAGGAAGCAAAAGTCGGGAAAATAAACGCATCATATTTTTTGAAGTCAGGACGAGATCGGTAACAGTGGCATTGACATTAAAGTGAGGCGGAAAATTATCAAGTGAAAAAGTCTTTATGTGCGAAAGAGGTCAGAATAGGCCCAATTAAGAAGGCGCACATTTGCGTGCGCCTCTACCTCGTTACTCAATCGTGAGTCTGCGAATCGGGAAGTCTTTAGATGCATCCCAAACATAAAACGAGGACTTACCGTAGGGTTTGAATCCATCCAAATTGTGAGTAAATCTTCACATCCCTCCTTCTTAAGCAGTCATGTTGTTTTACACTTAAAGCATGGTTCATTTTTCTCAAATAACAAGTTTTATCCGTAAAAATACAATCAAAAATATGATACCAATAGCACAGCACTCACATATACTTTCATCACACAGCCTTTAACTCACCAATAGTGGAAAGCTAAATTGCAACTTTACCGATTAGGTCTAGCCTCTTCCCAGCGTATAATTTTGGCCGTCCCAACAAACAAATAGAAACTGGAGAAATTTTTAATGACCAAAAGAGAGAGAATTGTGAAGTCTGTGTTAGCGCGAGTACCGAAAGATGCGATTAACCAGTTTATCTCTCGAGGGTCAACGCCAGTATCTGTTCTGTTGATGGCCGCTATAGTGGGATTACTCGCGGGGCTCGTTGGCACGTACTTTGAGCTTGCCGTTCACTTCGTTTCAGAAACCCGGACTGAGTGGTTAAAAAGCGAGATTGGCAGCTTACTGCCTTTGTGGCTGGCTGCAGTGTTAATCAGTGCACTATTAGCTTTCGTCGGATACTTCCTTGTCCATCGTTTTGCACCAGAAGCTGCCGGTTCCGGCATTCCTGAAATTGAAGGCGCGATGGATAACATCCGCCCTGTGCGTTGGTGGCGAGTACTTCCTGTTAAATTTTTTGGAGGTATGGGGGCACTTGGTTCAGGTATGGTTTTAGGCCGTGAAGGTCCAACTGTACAAATGGGCGGTGCGGTCGGCCGGATGGTCACCGACATCTTCCGAGTAAAGGATGACGATACTCGACACTCCCTGCTTGCCTCTGGTGCGGCTGGTGGATTAGCGGCGGCATTTAACGCACCGTTAGCTGGTATCATGTTTGTCGTTGAAGAGATGCGCCCTCAGTTTCGCTACTCATTAATCTCCATTCGCGCAGTAATTATCTCTGCCATCATGGCAAACATCGTATTTCGCAGCATAAACGGCCAAGATGCAGTGATCACCATGCCTCAATATCAGCCACCAGCACTACAGTCACTATGGCTGTTCCTGCTACTCGGTGCTCTGTTTGGTGTATTTGGCGTAACATTTAATAAGCTAATAACCATGGCTCAAGATAGCTTTGTTGCCATCCACAAAAATGATCGTAAGCGTTACCTCATTACAGGATCGATTTTAGGCGGTGTATTTGGCCTACTGCTTTTGTACGTGCCTGAATTGACTGGTGGAGGTATAACACTTATCCCGGACGTGACTAACGGGAACTACTCAATTACCGTGTTGGTGTTGTTGTTTATCGGCCGCGTAGTGACAACTTTACTTTGTTTCGGCTCTGGTGCTCCTGGCGGCATCTTCGCTCCGATGCTTGCTTTAGGTACACTGTTTGGCTATGCGTTCGGTGCGAGTGCTGATATGTTACTGCCTGCACTTGATATTGAACCCGGCATGTTTGCTATTGCAGGAATGGGGGCCTTATTTGCCGCGACTGTACGTGCACCGATCACAGGTATCCTGCTTGTCATAGAGATGACGAACAACTACTACTTGATCCTGCCACTCATCATCACCGCTTTAGGAGCAGTAATTATTGCTCAATTGCTGGGTGGACAACCGATATACAGCCAACTTCTTCATCGTACGCTTAAAAACGACAAGCTACGTCAGCAAGATCTACCAGAAAACCAAGCTTCTTAATCTAATATTCTCGTCTGCGCTCCAAATAATCTCTTAAATACCGAGGCTATTTGGAGCGACTAGTTCTCTACTTTGACATCTTTTCCCAAATATTCGATACCAAACTCACAAAGTTGTCATTCTCCTTATCTTTACCCGCCACCTTTAAGAGTAACGACCAATAAAACTTGATAGTATGCGCGGCTGATAACGCCATCGTTTCATGACTTGTGGCGTCATTTACCCCTATCCTGATAAAAAATATTAAGATATTAAACAAACTCTTGTTTCTCAGGGATTCAGGTTGGTAGTAACGTTTCATTCGCGCAAAATCATTTCGGAGTAGATTTGAACTGGAGAAGACTTGTACAGTTTTATAGTGTCCCCCCCTCTCAGGCTGCATTAGCTCTGGGTATGATTGGTTTGGGCCAGGCTTGGGCACTGTACGTACCAAATATTGGTGTGCCGATTCGGCCATTTCTCTCGTCACTTGGCGCATTACTGCTTGCTCCAGTTCTGATCAAATATGCGACCAGCCCACGTTTGTTCATGGCGGACATTCGCCATCCATTAAGCGGTAGTTTGATGGCTCCGATGAGCATGGCGCTGCTGATTCTGACCGATTACCTAGCAGCTGTCGCCCCACTTGTTGCTTATCCACTTTGGTTTCTGGCTCTGACGCTTCATTTTTCAATGATGGTGATGTTTTTTGGTTTCCAGCTTACCAACTTCAAGATGTCGAATATTGTTCCGAGTTGGTTTCTGTATCCGGTGGGAATAATAAGCAGCTCATTAGCGGGTTCACAATTCGGACACAACGCCTTTTCAGAAACCGTTGCCCTTTTGTGTATCGGTATTTATTTCTTTATGCTGCCCCTTGTTTTATACCGTTTGGTCTTCTTTGGTTCTCTGCCTCGAAGAGCAAGACCTACGCTTGCGATTATGGCAGCGCCAGTCAACTTGTCTTTAGCCGCCTACTTGGTCAACTTCCCTGAACCAGACCCAATCCTTACAGGCGCTTTAGCAGGCATCGCCATTACGATGACATTGCTCATTTACCTTTGTTATTTCCGCCTGCTACGTTTGAAGTTTCAGCCTTCGATTGCGGCGGTCACCTTTCCATCAGTAATTAGTGCCATCGCAATGCACCGATTAACCTCATTTTTCGCTGCATCCCACCCGCAATGGAACTGGCTACATGACTTTGGCTTCCTGGAGTTGAGTGTAGCGACGGTATTGGTGGTTTGGGTATCAGCAGGATATGTGAAAATGTACTGGCCAGAGATTGTCAGAACCCGATCGAAACTCTGATCCCTAAACACTTATAAAAAAAAGGATGGTCTCAGCCATCCTTTTTCTTCAATTCGTTTTATCGCAAACCATGCAGAAACTCAGCTCGGGTTGCAGGGTTACTTTTGAAGATACCACCCAACGCCGTGGTTGTCGTTTCACTGGTCGCATCCATTACGCCACGCGATTTCACGCAATAGTGCACAGCATCGATAGTTACCGCAACGTCGTCTGATTCCAGCAAAGTTTGCAGAGCAACTAGAATCTGTTGTGTCATACGTTCCTGAACCTGAGGACGCTGAGCAAAGAAGCGAACAATACGGTTAATCTTCGACAATCCGATGATTTTTCCACGTGGAATGTACGCAACTGCAGCTTTGCCATCGATCGTTACAAGGTGGTGCTCACAAGTGCTGGTCACAGTGATATCTTTCACACGTACCATTTCACTCACGTTCATCTTGTTTTCGATAACCGTGATTTTAGGGAAGTTAGAATAATCAAGACCAGAGAAAATTTCGTCCACATACATTTTTGCAATGCGGTGCGGCGTTTCTTCAAGGCTGTCATCTGTAAGGTCAAGCTGAAGGAGGCCTAAGATCTCACGCATGTGATACTCGATCTTTTCCTTTTTCTCTTCACGGCTCACGTTATTAGGACGCATTGGCGTTTCTAATCCGCGTTTATCTAGCGCTTCTTTTACTAACTTTGCTGACTCGCTAAGACCTGACATTGCACTTCCTCTTTTATAACTACCGCGAACGGAGTGGCATACATTTACCGTTGTTCATCCGTTAGCGTTTCAGTAACCCAGTTCAATGTTTATATCGCCAAAGCACATAACAAGAATACACTGAGCTGTTTTCTCTTTACCCGTTGGAGATTTTACCCCTTTTGGATGGGTGACAAGGATACTAGGATTTTTGAATAATTACACCCATATTTTATAGGTGGATATTCTGATGCCCAAATGACCTCTAGATATCTTATTCAAAAAAGTCTCGAGCTTATTTGGGGATATCAATAAAGCTTTTATGATAAAGTTGCCACAAAACATAAGAACATAGGATTATCTCAATGGGCTGCTGTGACGCACCTGGCTTGATGCCAATTGAAGAAGCGATGGATAAGATGCTATCGCGAATCAAACCGATCCAAACCACAATATCTCTTCCACTTGCGGAAGCTTTGGGTTATGTACTTGCTGAAGACATTTTGTCGCCAATCCATGTACCACCTTTCGATAACTCAGCCATGGACGGTTACGCGATCCGCATTAAAGATTTAGAGTCATCCTCTGTTTTGCCATTGGCAGGTAAGTCATTTGCTGGTCAACCGTTTGAAGGCGAATGGGACCAAGGCACTTGTGTTCGAATTATGACTGGCGCAAAAATCCCCGAAGGGTGTGATGCCGTCATCATGCAAGAAAATACGAAAGTCACCGAAGCTGGCATTCAATTTAATCAGACGGATGTAAAGCCACAAAACAACATTCGTCCTACCGGCGATGACATCAAACAAGGTGACATCGTATTGGCAAAAGGCGCGCGTCTGACACCTCGTGATATACCTATGATCGCGTCTTTAGGTGTCAGCCAGGTGACGGTTGTACGAAAACCCAAAGTTGCATTTTTCTCTACCGGCGATGAACTGAAACCATTAGGTGAAACGTTGGAAGCTGGTCAAATTTACGACAGCAACCGTTACGGTATCAAACCATTGATAGAAAACTTTGGTTGTGAACCCGTTGATCTCGGTATCGTCCCAGATTGCCCGGAAACACTCAAGGCAACATTCGAGCAAGCGCAAACACTGGCAGATGTGGTTGTCACCTCCGGAGGCGTGAGCGTGGGTGAAGCAGACTATACCAAAGACATTCTTGAAGAACTTGGCGAAATCGGCTTCTGGAAACTTGCGATTAAGCCAGGCAAACCTTTCGCCTTTGGTAAGCTTTCTAACGCATGGTTCTGTGGTCTGCCGGGTAACCCGGTTTCTGCGATGATGACGATGTATGTGCTGGTTCAGCCAATGTTGGCGAAATTATCTGGTCATACAGAATGGCAAGAGCCAGTTTCCATTCCTGCTACCACCAAGACAGCTTTCAAGAAAGTGCCCGGGCGTGCGGACTACCAACGCGGCATCTATTCTTTAGAAGATGGCAAGTTCGTTGTCGAGACAACCGGCAACCAAAGTTCCGGTGCATTCCGTTCGATGAGCTTAGCGAACTGCTTTGTGGTACTGGAGCGCGAACGCGGCCGCGTTGAAATCGGTGAGACCGTGAACATCCAGCTGTTCAATTCAACACTTTATTAGGGACGTTCTGTGGATATTCTGTCCGATCAAGAAATGCTGCGCTACAACCGCCAGATCATCCTTCGTCAGTTCGACTTTGATGGCCAAGAAGCGCTTAAGCAAAGTTCGGTTCTTATTCTCGGCGCTGGCGGTTTAGGCTGCGCTTCCAGCCAGTACCTTGCGACGGCGGGTGTTGGCAAGATCACATTAATTGATGATGACATTGTCGAACTTTCTAATCTTCAACGTCAGGTATTACACCACGATGCAGATATTGGTCGTAAAAAGGTCGAATCGGCTGCAGATGCATTACGCGAGCTGAATCCTCATATTGAAGTAGAGACGATTGCGCAGCGCCTTGATGACGCCGAGCTAAAAGCCCTTATTGAGCAACATACCCTTGTCGTAGATGCCTCAGACAACGTAGAGACCCGCAACCAGCTCAACCGTCTGTGCTTCGAGACAAAGACGCCTCTGGTATCTGGTGCAGCAATTCGCATGGAAGGGCAAGTCAGTGTCTTTACCTATGATGATCCTGAACAGCCCTGTTACCAATGTTTGAGCGCCTTATTTGGTAGCGAGACACTGAGCTGTGTGGAAGCTGGTGTTATGGCTCCGGTGGTCGGTATTGTCGGCGCAGTACAAGCGATGGAAGCCATCAAAGTGATTGCAAACTATGGCCAGCCGAAGAACGGGAAAATCCTTATTCTTGATGCGCTCACCATGTCATGGCGTGAAATGAATTTGATGAAAATGCCAGCCTGTCCGGTTTGCAGTTAGTACCGAAGCTCAACATCATGTTGGGCTTTTTTACATCAGATGATTATCTGTAAATCCGATCCTGCTTTGAACATACCATTCTTTTATTGTAAAACGGTGGGACTATTCAGGCCGGAACGTACGGAACTCAACTTTGGACAATCCCAAAACTTACATTGTGGTTTTAATCAGTTTGTTCGCTTTACTGATTTTTATTTGGCTAAACACCTCCAACACTGAGAAAACCGTAACTGCAACAGTCATCAGTAACACGCTGACTCAGTCTTTGGATGGCCAACGACGTTACCTCACCGTTGACTCACCTACGATAGGCCAACAACGGGTTTCTGTTTCAACCACGGTGTCGTGCCCCGTCGGCTCAACCGTGACATTAAGCCAAACCACAGGAACAACGATTGAACATTCACTCTCATTTGTTAGCTGCGAATAGAGCATAAATAACAAGGAATTAACGATGCATACATTGATTGACGCAAAAGAATTAAGTGCCCTATTAGACCAACCAAATGTGAAAATTTTGGATGCCAGCATTAGTTTCCAAATCCCGTCTGAAGGTAAGAAAATTACCGACAGATGGATTCCCGGCACACTACGTTTTGACTATGACAAGGAATTTTGTCTGCCTGACTCTTCTCTTCCTCATATGATGCCAACGGAAGAAGGGTTCAATGCCAGTGCACAAAAGCTCGGACTTAATCAAGATGATCTGATTATTGTCTACGACAACTCGGGAACGCTCGCTTCTCCAAGAGCATGGTGGATGTTTAAAGCCATGGGACATGACAATGTACGAGTTCTCAACGGTGGGCTACCAGGGTGGATTGCAGAAGGCTTGCCTGTGGTCGACTTACTCAGCACGCCGAAACAACAAGGCACTTTTGTCGGTTCTTTATTTGTGGAAGCCTTCTTAGATGCACAAGCGGTACTCGCACATTCAAATAATCACAGCGCTAATATCATTGATGCGCGCTCTAGAGCTCGTTTTTTAGGCGAAGTACCAGAGCCTCGTGCAGGCCTGCGCAGCGGACATATACCAAACTCGATTTGTCTGCCTTTTCAAGATCTCATGACGGATGGCCACATAAAACCTACTGCAGAGTTGACGCAAATATTTGCTGAACTCACCCTACATAGCGATAGAGCATGTATATTCAGCTGTGGATCCGGGGTTACCGCTTGTATTCTGTTGTTAGCCGCATACCAATTGGGCCTAAGGAATGTGTCTGTTTATGATGGTTCCTGGACAGAATGGGGATCGAGCCTTCACTTGCCAATTGAAGTTTAGAAACCAGAGCGTTGTTAAAGACTAAAGAAACTTCTGTAAACTAAGCGTTAGCCAATAAAAAACCGCCTTCTAATTGAATGCGGTTTTTGTTTTCCGGTTAAGGAAGTCAGGATATCTACTTGTTCATTATGACGCTTGAGACGCCGGTTTATCTGGCTGACGGTAGTTAATCATACAGATAGCAACAATCACTGCTAATGCAGCTAATCGTAAAATATCAGACATAAACAGTACGCCCAAAGCCATAGCAAGCAAAACAGCGCGTTGCCAGTGTTGCAGTGGAGAGAACAATCGGCCTTCAATACCACCGGCAAATGCGACAAACAGGCTGATGGTCGATATCACGCCGATAACAAAGTGCATAGGTTCGCCATCGATCCAGATCAAACCAGAAAACGCCATCATCGCCGGGATGAGGAAAAAGCCCTGAGCGAGTTTAAATGCCTGAACCGCAGAGCGCATTGGTGATGCATTCGCAATCCCTGCTCCCGCAAACGCTGCCAGTGCGATTGGCGGCGTCACGTTTGAGGTCTGCGACAACCAAAACACGATCATATGCGCCGTTAATATTCCCAGTCCAAAGTCCATCAACGCTGGAACGGCCATGATTGAAAGAACAATATAAGCCGCAGTCACCGGTAATCCCATACCAAGAACCACTGCTGCGACCGCAATCAGTGCAAGTACTGACCACAAATGGCCACCCGACATCGCAATGAGGAACTGAGTAAACTGAAGACCAATACCCGTCTGACCGACAACGCCGACGACAATACCGGCTGTCGCACAAGCAACTGAGATTGGTATCGCAAGGAGTGCACCTTCTCTCAAGCCTTCTATAAATAATTTCAGAGAAATACGGCTATGTTTACGGGTCATTGCAGCAACGAGAATAGCCACACAGCCGACAACCCCCACCAGCACCGGTGAGTAACTCATCATCAGAAGTGCCGTAATCAAAATAAGTGGTAGTAAATAGTGCCAACCATCTTTGAGTACTTTTGAGATTTGCTCAGTAACCGTCATCCCCTGCAAACCCAGCTTACAAGCCATCAGATGGACATAAAGCAATGTGCAGGCGAAATATAAAATCGCTGGCGCTATCGAGACCAATAAAATGTCGCTATATGGAATGCCAGTAAATTGTGCCATTACAAACGCACCCGCCCCCATAACTGGTGGCATAATCTGACCACCCGTTGATGCAGCAGCTTCGATACCCGCAGCCTGCTCTGGCTTGTAGCCGAGCTTTTTCATCATTGGTATTGTCAGAGCACCGGTCGTCACCGTATTGGCGATCGCTGAGCCTGAAATGGAACCTAGCGCTGCTGAGGCGATAACACTCGCTTTTGCCGGACCACCCCGATACTTACCAGCCAACGCAAAAGCCATATCGATAAAGAACTGACCAGCACCTGTCACCTGCAAAAAGGCACCAAACAAAACGAAAATAAATACGACGCCAGCCGCGATTGCAAGTGGTGCACCATACACACCATTGGTTGAATAAATATGAAAGCGAACAATCTCTTCTATTGAGAAGCCTTTACTTGCAATGTTATCCGGTAAGACATCACCAAACATGGCATAAACTAAAAACGCGGCCGCAATCAAAACCATAACCAACCCGACGGTTCGTCTAGTGGCTTCAAGCAGCATCACGATCAGTACTACACCTGCGATTTGTTCAACCGAACCTAGGCCATCCAGTAAGAAACTGATGTCGTCATAGTCAAACATAGCGATGACCGTCGACGCCCAGCATGTTAAGGCAACCAAAACAAAGTCAATGACTCTGCCTGTCAGATATAAAGGAAAGGAGCTTCTGCTTTTAAAAGTCGGATAGACCAAAAACGCTATCGCTAAAACCCAACTGACATGAACCGGTCTGAATACTGGTGCTGAAAGGGTGGCGACGATGCCCTGCCAAACTTGAAAGACAGATAAAGCGATAGCCGCAACAGCGGCTATCGAAAGTATCACGTCTGTAATTTTCTGGTTACTCGGATGAATCTGACTCATCACTTACTCCATGTAACTTTTATCAATCCACATAAGCACTTGAACATTGGTTAAACTGAATCCTGACGAGTGCCACTGTGGATTGATTTTACTTCTTTAATACGGATTACTTTGCTTGTTCCTGAAGATATTTAGCAGAACCTGGATGCAGAGGGACGCCTTCCAGCTTAGCCATATTTTCTAGGGTAGTGTACTTAGTGACATCCAGTACCTGACGAATAGCATCCATGTGCTCAAATGTAGTCTTAGTTAACTGGTAAGCCATATCGTCACTCATGTTCTTGTTCACAACTAACACGTTCCATACTGCCGGCACCTTGAATGCAGGGACTTTGTTGTACGAATCGGCTGGGACATCAAGTTCCAGATAGGAAGGATAAGCTTCAGAAATTTTCTTTAGTTCTTCATCACTGAAACTCAACACTCGAATATCACGAGTCAGAGCCAGTTCAGTGATCGCACCAACACCAACACTACCTACGATCACACCCGCATCAATTTGATTGTTCGCGATCGCACTTGTCGTCGCAGTGTAGTTAAGGGACTGTGCTTTGATATCGTCTTCCGCAACGCCTAAGGTGTTAAGAATGTTGACTGCACTCACGCGAGTACCCGAACCCGGAGCGCCAAGAGAAACGCGTTTACCTTTAAGATCAGCAACAGATTTGATGTCTGAGTTAGCAGGAACAATGAACTGCACTGCATTTGGATAAAGAGCAAACAATACCGCTACATCCATCTTACGTGGGAACGGGTCTGTGCCCTCGTACGCTTGTAGCACAACGTTGCCCTGAGCAATACCGGCTAGTTGCTTATTAGCGGAAACTTTAATGGTATTTTCAACGGAGGCAGCAGTCACTTCCGCACGCATATTGAAGTCAGGTAAATTCTCACTCCAGATTTTAGCTAACATCCCACCTAGCGGGTAATAAGTACCACTCTGACTACCGGTACCGATAGTGTAATTTTCTGCCATGCTTGAGGCTGAAAATACGACAGCAAGCGCCACTAGCCCATTCCTTAGTGCCTGGTACATAAATGCTCCTTGTTCTTTTAGATTGATAGTTATACCCAAATAACCTCGAGATGCTTGGTGTACCTAGGAGGCGACGCTCGAAGTCCTGTGTCTTGAAGTCATTTGGATATACTTCATAAAGTTATGGTGTGCTCAGGGAGAAATAGCAAACGAGAATTAAATGAAATGAGAGCTTTGTGCGCTATTTTTGCGTGCCACTCAGAAACTGGTTGAAACTTTTCCCTGTCTTCTATTCAGTGAGAAACCGTCGGAGATCACGATTAAAACTAAACTGAATTCGCATTAAAAATTTTTGAATTTTCCGTTCTCCCTACCATGGAGAACTGCGATTGAGAGCTCATATTTATACACTTTTCTTCAATTTGCAATCATAAAAAATGTATACGCCAACCAGCAACAAGTGATATACGGGGCTAGAGAATAAGAACTAAAAATGGAAAAGTAACATTTTAAATCAAGATATTAGATTTGATTTTATTGTTTTAATTATCATTAAAATAATCTATCAAAACAGAAGGTAACCGAAAGGCCAAATGAATAAAAAATCATCAGAAAGGAAATAAGACTGCGAGTAACTTATAGAAACTCGCAGCCTCGCTATTTCAGTATAAGAAACGGTTTGCTCTAAGCTCCTGGAGCTGATTTTCCATGCATTTGTTCATCAAGGTTAAGTACGGTTAACGCATTACTTACGCTTGTCGCGATAACATCAATCGCCCCGGTTCTTAATGCGCCAAGTAGTGCCAAAGGTTTACTGTTCTCAGCAGCAATAGCAATCACTTCAGAAATAGATCGGAATTCATCAATGCCAAGACCGATAATACGATCACTCATCACGGTCTTGGCAGACTCCCCATTAATATCGAAAAAATCATAACCCGCGAAGTCACCGACCACACCCTGCATCATTCGAGACTGCACCACCTCTTCTGCCGTAAACCAGCCAAGGTCGACCATGTAGCTGTTTTCGCTCATGTCACCAATCCCGACGAGCGCCACGTCGGCTTTACGCGCCAAATCTAAAGTCTGCTTTACGGTCGCGTTTTGCATAAAGGCGAGTTTCTGTTCGCGATTTTCTGCGTAGGCAGGCGCATATAACGTTTCTGATGTACCGCCATAGCTTTTCGCAAACTGACGGCAAATATGGTCGGCGTTAAACATGCCGCCACGTGGGTGGATGCCTCCGATACCACAGACAAACTTAACATCCTTTTGTGGAATAACACCTACGTGATGCGCGACTGCAGAAACATTACGCCCCTGCCCTACGGTCACAACCGTGCCATTTTGCAGCGTACTCGCCATGTATTTGGACACCAACCCCGCGACTTGTAGTCGCTGCTGCTCTTCGCTTGGCTGATCTAATGCTACCAAGGCACGCTTCACGCCAAAACGTTCAATCAGCCTTTGCTCAATCTTAGCGCTAAATACCGGGTGATATTTAACGGTGATCTCCACGATGCCTTCATCTCTTGCTTGCTTTAGCATACGCCCCACTTTCGCGCGGGAAACGGCAAACTTTTTCGAGATCTCTTCTTGCGTCGCACCATCTTGATAGTAAGCAACCGAGATTTCAGTCAAAAGGTCGGCACTCTCATCAGATACATCGGTATTGGATTTACTCATATTCAGCCTGACTTATGTTTATCTTCGCCCTTTTGAAGCGGGCAATACTTAACGCCATTACAAGCGCTCACATACGTAGCATATGTCACACCCATGCTTAACATCAACATTTGCTCATCACAAAAACAAATTCTCACCGTAAAAATTGCCCAAACAATCGACCCTATAAGCCACACACAGTCTAGGCAAACGTTTATTCATGTAACCCATGGTTAACGGCTAAAAAAATAATTGATGAATGTCACTTTCCCCCCAGATCAACAATTGACTTTCAGCGCAGATAAGATAATTATGGTGGCATCATTTACTCAGCATTAGATCAAATGTTCACAACAAATGTTCAAACGCTGAAAAGTTAAAATTTAGTTGGTAGAGCAAATATCTACTGACAGGCTTGCAAATGCACTCTTCATGCTTACAGCAAAGTATGAGCCCCATGAAATAGGATGATCGGAATGAGCAACAAATTAGAGCAACTTCGTAAACTAACGACTGTAGTAGCTGACACTGGTGAAATCGACGCAATCAAAAAATACCAGCCAGAAGATGCAACAACTAACCCTTCTCTGATTCTGAAAGCCGCTCAAATTGCTGAGTACGCACCTCTAATCGATGCTTCAATTACTTACGCAAAAACGCAGAGCGACGACAAAGCTCAACAAGTTCAAGATACTTGTGACATGCTTGCTGTAAACATTGGTAAAGAAATCCTAAAAACTATCCCTGGTCGCATCTCAACAGAAGTTGACGCTCGTCTTTCTTATGACATGGAAGGCAGCGTAGCGAAAGCTCGTCAGCTGGTAAAAATGTACAACGATGCAGGTATATCTAATGATCGCATCCTAATCAAACTGGCTTCTACGTGGGAAGGCATCCGCGCTGCTGAAATCCTGGAGAAAGAAGGCATCAACTGTAACCTGACTCTTCTATTCTCATTCGCTCAGGCTCGCGCTTGTGCTGAAGCTGGCGTATTCCTGATTTCACCATTCGTTGGCCGTATCATGGACTGGTACAAAGCAAAAGAAGGTCGTGACTTCGAAGCTCAAGAAGACCCAGGCGTGCTATCTGTATCTAAGATCTACAACTACTACAAAGAGTACGGTTACAAAACTGTTGTTATGGGCGCAAGCTTCCGTAACATCGGTGAAATCCTAGAACTTGCTGGTTGTGACCGTCTGACTATCGCTCCAGCTCTACTTGCAGAACTAGAAGCGGCTGAAGGTGAAGTGGTTGAGAAGCTTGTTGACTCAAAAGGCGCACAAGAACGTCCTGTGCCAATGACTCACTCTGAGTTCCTATGGGATCACAACCAAGATCCAATGGCAGTAGAGAAGCTTGCTGAAGGTATCCGCAACTTCGCAATTGACCAAGGTAAACTTGAAGAGATGATCGCAGCTAAGCTGTAATCACACAGAATCACAAAAGGGGAACGTTTGCGTTCCCCTATTAATTTTCCTTTCCCAGAATAAACACATTCGGTAACTATTATGGATCGTAAACATTTAGCAAATGCAATCCGTGCACTCAGCATGGATGGTGTTCAAAAAGCTAACTCTGGCCACCCAGGCGCACCTATGGGTATGGCTGACATCGCTGAAGTTCTTTGGCGCTCTCACCTAAACCACAACCCATCAAACCCAGAGTGGGCAGACCGTGACCGTTTTGTACTTTCAAACGGCCATGGCTCAATGTTGATTTACTCTCTACTACACCTAACGGGTTATGAGCTATCAATCGACGATCTGAAAAACTTCCGTCAGCTTCATTCAAAAACTCCGGGTCACCCAGAGTACGGTTATGCACCAGGTATCGAGACAACAACAGGTCCTCTAGGTCAAGGCATTACTAACGCAGTTGGTATGGCAATGGCTGAAAAAGCACTTGCTGCACAGTTCAACAAAGAAGGCCACGACATCGTTGACCACTTCACTTATGCATTCTTAGGTGATGGCTGTCTGATGGAAGGTATCTCGCACGAAGCTTGTTCTTTGGCGGGCACACTAGGTCTTGGTAAACTGATCGCGTTCTGGGATGACAACGGCATCTCTATCGATGGTCACGTTGAAGGTTGGTTCTCTGACGATACACCTAAGCGTTTTGAAGCGTACGGCTGGCACGTAATCCCAGCGGTAGACGGTCACGATCCTGAAGCGATCAATGCTGCAATTGAAGCGGCTAAAGCAGACCCTCGTCCTACATTAATCTGTACTAAGACGATCATCGGTTTCGGCTCTCCTAACAAGTCTGGTTCTCACGACTGTCATGGTGCTCCACTAGGTGCAGAAGAAATCGCAGCAACACGTAAAGAACTAGGTTGGGAGTACGGTCCTTTTGAAATTCCGCAGGAAATCTACACAGAATGGTCAGCGATCGAGACAGGCGCAGCTAAGGAAGCAGCGTGGAACGAGAAATTTGCAGCTTATGAAGCAGCGTACCCTGAGCTGGCAGCTGAATTTAAACGCCGCGTAAACGGTGAACTGCCTGCAGAGTGGGAAGCGAAAGCCAACCAAATCATTGCCAATCTTCAAGCGAACCCTGCAAACATCGCATCACGTAAAGCATCTCAAAATGCGCTAGAAGCGTTTGGCCAAATGCTTCCAGAATTCATGGGCGGCTCTGCTGACCTTGCGCCTTCTAACCTGACAATGTGGTCTGGCTCTAAGTCTCTGGAAGCGACAGACTTCTCAGGTAACTACATTCACTACGGCGTGCGTGAATTCGGTATGACTGCGATCATGAACGGTATCGCGCTACACGGTGGTTTCGTTCCTTACGGTGCGACGTTCCTAATGTTCATGGAATACGCACGTAACGCAATGCGTATGGCTGCTCTGATGAAAATCCAGAACATCCAGGTTTACACGCACGATTCTATCGGTCTTGGCGAAGATGGCCCGACTCACCAACCAGTTGAGCAAATGGCTTCTCTACGTCTGACTCCAAACATGAGCACATGGCGTCCATGTGACCAGGTTGAATCAGCAGTGGCTTGGAAACTGGCTATCGAGCGTAAAGATGCGCCAACTGCGCTTATTTTCTCTCGTCAGAATCTGGCACAACAAGAGCGTACTGCAGAACAAGTAGCAGACATCGCAAAAGGTGCTTACATCCTGAAAGATTGCGAAGGCAAGCCAGAGCTTATCCTTATCGCAACAGGTTCAGAAGTTGAGCTAGCGGTTGAAGCAGCAGCGCAACTAACTGCAGAAGGCAAGCAAGTACGTGTTGTTTCAATGCCATCAACAGATGCATTCGACAAACAAGACGCAGCTTACCGTGAAGCAGTACTACCATCAGATGTTACAGCGCGTATCGCTATCGAAGCGGGCATCGCAGACTTCTGGTACAAGTATGTAGGCTTCGGCGGCAAGATCATCGGTATGACTACCTTCGGTGAATCTGCACCAGCAGGCGAACTGTTCAAGATGTTCGGTTTCACTACAGAAAACGTAGTAAACACAGCGAAAGAACTGCTAGCTTAATCACGATTAGCTTTCAAATAATTGCTCTAAAAAACAAAGCCCCGCTAATACTGCGGGGCGTTTAACATTTAAATTAAATAACCGAGAGTGTTTAAGACAATACCGTTCACTTAACCGCGAGCAGAATATTCGAGTCTCCCGTCATCCTGGACAGCGACGAAGGAGCGTGATTCAGGATCTTCTATCCGAGCACCTTGTTGTCAAAGATATTTCTATATATCCTCGGCACTCTGTTATTAGATTCCTAGTCTCGCCAAGGCTCGCTGGAATGACCCTATAAGACCTATAAGAATCGTTAAGCAACTGTCATTAGAATTCTTACGACGGCTTATCTTCAAATCGAAGCGCTAGCTGATAAAAATCTTTAACCTGCTCTTTAAGCTGTAGACTGTTTTGCTCAACAGAGTGTGTCGCAGCTAAGTTCTGCTCTGCTGTTGAGGCGATAGACTGAATGTGCAGATTGACATCACTGGCCAGTTTTAGCTGATTTTCCGCAGTCTCTGCCACATCAACCATCAAACCACTCATGGTTTGCATCATCTGTTCTACCTCCGATAAACGAAGCGTACTTTGTTCGGCAACATCTGAACACGTATCGGTCTGATCTTTATTTGCAAGGATGTCGTTCTGCCAACTCTGGATTGTCGTTAGCATAGTAGATAGTGACGCTTGGATTTGTTCTGTCGCATTAGAGGTGCGACCTGACAACGCACGAACTTCATCTGCCACCACAGCAAAACCACGACCTTGCTCACCCGCTCGTGCCGCTTCAATGGCCGCATTTAATGCCAGTAAGTTAGTTTGATCAGCGATACCACCAATCTCTTCCATCAGTTGGTTAACTTTCTGAGCCTGATCGCTGAGTTGGTAGGTCGTTTCAGTCGCCTGCTCAGCCTGTAAACTCAACTGGGTCAAATTATTGTGCGTCTGAATAATGGTTTCTTTCGCCATCAAACAAGATTTAAGTGTGTCATCAATAAGGAGGTGCGCATCGTTCGTACTTGACGATACAGAGTTCGCCGACAGCTCTACCTCTTGCATGGCATCACGAACTCGATGGATATCTATATTTTGCTGGTTTAGTGCATCATGTACTTCAGCCATTGTCTGGCTGAGTTCTTCTGCGCAGTCTTGTAACGGCAATGCAGAATCGGTCATACGCCCTAGTACGGTTCGTATTCGAGCTGACAGCATTTTGATATGGAAATCGGCAATAGAGAACGCGCTTTCACCCGAGTAAATGAATCGGCTTACACTGTCATATTGCTGGTGCAATTTCCGGAGTTGATGTGGGGTATCAATCAATTCTTGGCGAAACAGCAGAGCTAACACGCTAGCAGGCAAGAGACTGGCTAGCCAAGCCAAAGGACCGTCAGCAGATAATGCATAAGCAACAGTTGGGGCGGTTAATGCGCCAAGAAGAATCGCATAACGAACGGTTTCGTTGAATTTAAACGACCAAGTACGGCCTGATTTTTCGGCGGTGCGCATACTTTTATAGGCTTTTATGGCAATGTCGATCCACTCACGCTTAGGCTTAACGCGTACAGACTGATAACCCACGACCTGATTATTCTCATATATCGGAGTGACATAAGCATCAACCCAATAGTATCCACCAGATTTAGTACTGTTTTTTACCATGCCTCGCCACGCTTTGCCTTGTTTAAGACGGGCCCACATGTCAGCAAATGCTCCTTTTGGCATGTCGGTGTGACGTACGATATTATGGTTTTTCCCTACTAACTCCTCATAGGTGTATTCTGCAACGTGACAAAACGCATCATTGCAGTAAGTGATAACACCTTGCAAATTCGTAGTTGAGACAAGTTCTTCAAACTCTCCGACCAGAGTCTCTTGACCTTTGTGATTTGAATTGACTGACATAGACAATACTTCTCATATTTATAGTTATAATTTCGTAATAAAAATTGTTGAGCTATTACGAAGTAATTGATTCACAACCCTATATGGGTGCCCTTTTAACGGCAAGTCCTCACTTTTCTTAAGAGTAAACCGATAAAATTTACGCAGGTTCTTGCACTCAAAGGTATATAGTACCGAGAAATAAAAAGAGCCAGAGGTGTCGGCCTCTGACTCTATGGTTGTCTATTGCTAATTGATACTGACGAAAGCGTCTTACTTGTTACGACGTGCTTTCACTGCATCCGAAAGTTGACGCAATACTGTTTCAGTGTCTTCCCAGCCGATACATGCATCCGTGATGGATTGTCCGTACGTTGCCGCTTTACCATCAACAAGATCTTGGCGACCTTCAACCAGATGAGACTCGATCATCACACCAAAAATAGCGTCTTCCCCACCCGCAATCTGCTCAGATACATCGTCGGACACTAGCATCTGACGCTTATATTGCTTAGAGCTGTTTGCATGGCTGAAGTCAATCATCACTTTCTTCGGCAAGCCAGCTGCTTCTAACTCATCTTTGATTTGAGCAACATGCGCCGCACTGTAGTTTGGTTCCTTACCGCCACGCAAAATGATGTGGCAATCTGGATTACCCGCCGTTTCTACGATCGCAGAATGACCGTATTTCGTTACCGACAGGAAGTGGTGAGATGCACTGGCAGAGCGAATCGCATCACTCGCGATCTTAATGTTGCCGTCCGTTCCATTTTTAAAACCAACAGGGCAAGACAAACCTGACGCCAGTTCACGGTGAACCTGCGATTCTGTCGTACGCGCACCAATTGCACCCCAGCTAATTAAGTCAGCAACATACTGAGGTGTGATCATATCAAGAAACTCACTAGCCGTCGGTAAACCCATGTCAGTGAGATCAAGAAGAAGTTTGCGGCCCAGACGCAGACCATCATTCAATTTGTACGTGTCATTTAGGTACGGGTCATTGATGAGGCCTTTCCAGCCAACAGTCGTACGAGGTTTTTCAAAGTAAACTCTCATTACAACTTCAAGCTGTTCGCCTAATTCATCACGCAATACTTTAAGTTTTTTACCGTATTCAACTGCCGCTTTCGGATCGTGAATAGAGCAAGGACCAACGATAACGAGTAATCTATCGTCTTTACCTTCTAAGATGTTGTGAATAGCATTACGACAATCAAAAGTGGTTGAAGCAGCGGTTTCAGTAGTCGGGAACTTCTCTAAAACTGCCACTGGTGGCAACAGTTCTTTTACTCTATTTATTCTTACATCATCTGTTTGAAACATCGCTTCTACTTCCTGGTTGTTATTACTAACCCACCTTTGCACCAAATATAAGCCGTGCAATATTATTCATAAAGCAAGCAGCAACAAGGGCTGTGGTTCATTTCTGTCTATCAATGCAGGTAACTTATCGGCTTAGGCGTAGACTTTCAATCACTTTTTGCAAATAAATGCAAACAAATGGCAATCGTTAAATTTGGCGCACGCTGTAAAAAAAAATTTACGAAAAAAAGTTCAAAATTATCATATATTTTCTTATATATTTAAAAATCTTTACTACAATGTAAGAGATATCATAAGTTTGTGGGGTATTACGTACGGAAAAGTTTCTCTAGTTCTAAGTTTTTGTTGCTTGATGTGAAACGAATAAACTATTAAACTAATTTCTTATAAATACTAGTTTTTTCTAAAATTTTGATAACACGACGTATAAATTATATGCAATCAATACAAGGAAACATTATGAACAAAGTAGCAATTGCAGTAGCAGCAGTGGTGGCTAGTGGTAGCGCTCTTCTAAACTCTGCTCAAGCAGAAATGTATATTGGCGGCAAAGTAGGTATGAGCACTCTAGACGATGCTTGCTACCTAAATAGCCCTTGTGATGATGAAGCATTCGCGGCCGGAATGCACGTTGGCTATGGCTTTAATGAATACTTCGATCTGGAGTATGGTGTTGACTTCCTAGGTAACTATGAAGCTAACTTTAAAGCAGGTGCTGGTGTCGCTGATACTATTGATGGCGACCTTTGGGCGATGACTCTTGCACCTAAGTTTAATTTACCTCTAGGCGATTCTTTCAACTTGTTTGCTAAGATCGGCGGAGCTTACATGATGTCTGGTGACGAAAAAGATTTCGTTCCGACAGGCTCACTTGGTGCTGAATACACGATCGACCGTAACTGGAGCTTGCGTGCTGAGTACCAACGTTATCAAGACATGTCTGATGACGTTTGGGATGATATGGATGCAAACTTCTTCAGTGTTGGTGTTAACTACGCATTCGCTGCTGCGCCAATCGTAGCACCGATTGTTGAACCTGAGCCAGAGCCAGAACCAGTAGCCGTGATGAAAACTCACAAAGAAGAATACGGTTCAGGCACGTTTGAGTTTGACAGTTCAAAACTTACTCCAACAGCTACAGAGCGTCTGGATAACTTCGTTAATCACTTGAACGAGTACCCTCAAGCTAACGTAGAAATCACAGGTTACACTGATAGCTCAGGTCCTGCAGCTTACAACCAAAAACTGTCTGAGCGTCGTGCTCAAGCGGTTGCGGATTACCTAACAGGCTCTGGTATTGATGCAGGTCGTCTGACTGTTTCTGGTATGGGTGAAGAAAACCCTGTAGCAGACAACAGCACTAAAGAAGGCCGTGCACTAAACCGTCGTGTTGAAGTAGTAGTTCCAGAATTCGAATACGAAGTAATGGAAATGGTTCAACCATAAGCTCGGTGATATCAATTTATTGCTAGGCAAAGGGGTGCGTTCGCACCCCTTTTTTAATGACTTTTAGTAACAAAGACAAAATATAAAAACGACCTGACTCTCAACGCATTTACGGCTTAGGGAAGAAGACTAACTCATCACCTTCCACCATGACACAATCCATTCCTGCCGCATGCGCAGCTCGCTTACCTAATTCCGTATCTTCGAAGACAAGACATTCAGTCGCATCTAGACCTAACTGGTCTGCAGCCATTAAAAACGTATCAGGGAATGGCTTATGATTGTCTACATCGCTCGCGGTAACCACCACGTCCAATTTGTCTAATATCCCTGAATGACTGAGTAAGCGCATTGCACTTTCCCGCTGGCTACCGGTTCCCACCGCTATTTTTTTAACCCCCAGATACTCATCTAAAACGATGTTGGTACAAGCGATAATATCACCGTGTAACTCCATTGCGGAGAAAGTGTCCATCTTAAACTTCGCAACCGATTCAGGGTCGAGCGAGAGTCCATGCAGATTATTTAACTCCATAACAATTTTAAAACTCGGCATCCCGCCCAAACTGTGGAGCCAGTCTTGGCAAAATGGAAATTCGAATCGGTCCGCGGTGGCTTGCCAAGCGGCCAGATGGGCTGGCATCGTATCTAATAAGGTGCCGTCCATATCGAATATGAATCCCTCATATGGCCTGAAATCTATCGTGCTCATGTCTTTTCTTCTATTTGTATACCTGTAATGTTAATTTATCAGTTCTTTCAATCGTCCCTATCGGCAATCGCTTACCATGCTCAAAATTGATAACTCCATCACACTTCAGGAATGGGAAATCCAATTATCCCCAATAAGAGCTCAAGGAAATGGCGGGCAGAACGTTAACAAAGTAGCGACTGCGATCCATCTGCGCTTTGACATTCATCATTCAAGTTTGCCAGAGTTCTACAAAGAGCGATTACTTGCTCTCCCGGACAACAGAATCACAAATGACGGCGTGATTATTATCAAAGCACAGCAATTTCGGACGCAGGAGCAAAATAAAGAAGACGCATTGAATCGGCTACAAGAGCTGATTACATCTGCTGTCATACAAAAGAAGAAGCGTATAAAAACGAAACCAACACGCTCTTCACAACGCCGCCGACTTGACAGAAAAAATCTGCAAGGGGCAAAAAAGCAGCAACGCAAAAAGGTACTGTATTAAAAGCAGCTACTCTAAATGCGACGTTTATGGGTGTATGAGTTCGCTTTTGGTCTCATATCGTGAGAACTACGGACCTTTAAGTACAGGCCAGGCAGCAACTTTCTGATATTACATACAAAATAGACGCTTTATTAGCGAGTATTACTAATGAAAAGCGGATAGCAGAGTAACAATATTTATCAGAGTCCACCTCAAAGTTCATTGCACCCAACCAATCATTCAGGAAACGATAATATGACTATCCGGCAAAAACTCTACTTCCTCGGAGCGATCGCCATTTTAGGCATTGTGACCCTATTGGGTACCTCATCTCATTTTGCCAACCAAAGTAATGAACTCAGTCACGCAATCAAACATATGAGTGATTTAGAAATTCGTTTACTCAATTTACGCCGCAATGAAAAAGATTTCTTGCTCCGCAATGACTTCAAATACTTAGATGATTTCAATAGCAACGTGGATCTATTTGTTGAACTCGAAGCAGAGCTCGCAGAGATCCTTGATCGATATGCGCTTCCGTCAAGCAGTCAGTTAAGAAAGGATTTACTCGCTTACCAGAAAGGGTTCCAAACGCTAGTCGTCGCTTATCAACAATATAGCCTGAACCATGAAGGTGGGCTTCTGGCTCGATATGAGCCGCTTTTACTTGATGCCAAAAAAGTCGCCGACCATCAACAGATACTGTCTCTGATTCATTTTGACAATACAGTAAAAGCAGGACAGTTTGATACTCGCTTGCTGAATGGAATCTATGCGCCCGAGCTGATCGAAATCGCCAGGCAGGTAGCAGAACAGAAGCAAGTTATCGGGACAGCCTACAACAAAGGCCTTCTAGGACAAACTCGGACGTTGTCTCATGCGGTCGAAGAGCAATTCTCAGCTTTCTCTGCAACGATTGAGGCTGCTGCCACTCAACGCGAAGAGAAGATGTTAACGATCAAACAAGTCATTACTGCATTGGTTTTGATTGTTATCTTTGCACTCATTTGGCAAATCTCTCGTTCAATCAATGTTCGTGTAAGTAGTTTACTTGTGACGATTAAAAGCATCAGTGAGAGCAACAATATCGCTCTGCGGTCCGACTTGGCCGGGAAAGATGAACTTTTCGATATTAGTCATCACTTGAATGATCTTTTGGAAAAACTCGAACGCTTAATTCAGAACACTCAAAATAAGTCGATGCAGCTAACAGCAAGTACGCAGAATATGCACCGTGAGCTTGAAAGCGTTATGGAGCAATTCCACGTTCAAACCGACCACACAGCATCCATGGCAACAGCTGTTCAACAGATGGTGGCGACGATCGGAGAGATCTCAGAGAGTACCTCTGTTGCTGTAGAAGGCGTTAATCAGGCGGCAAACAATGCGGAGCAAGGCCGTACTGTCGTCGAAAGGACCGTTACAAACATCAGTCAGTTGACGGGTATCTTGTCTAACAGTCAGCAATCCATTGGTTCTCTAAATCAGCATGTCGATAAAATTGGCGGGGCGGTTAATATTATTCAGGACATAGCGGAACAGACAAATTTACTTGCGCTGAATGCTGCTATAGAAGCGGCTAGAGCGGGAGAGCAAGGACGCGGGTTTGCAGTAGTAGCCGATGAAGTGAGAGCACTAGCGAGTCGGACTCACCAATCCACAGAGGAAATTACTCGTGTCGTTTCTGCTATCCAATCGCAAATGTCGACGGTGGTTTACGATATCGATCAATGTAACGATCAAGGCCAACAAACTCTGAACGCTTCAGAACAGTTGGATACAAGCCTGCAGCGAATCATCTCCGATATGCAGGCTATTCAAGGTAACTCGGAGCGTATCGCCTCTGCAATTGAGGAACAAGGCATCGTAATGAATCAGGTTAGCGATTCTATTAATGAGCTCAATGTGATTTCGGAAAACAACATGCAATCAGCTCAGGAGTGCTTGCATGAAGTTGATTCCGTTTCAGCTCAGGCGCACGACATGGATGCTGCAGTCGCAGAGTTTAAAACTCGTATTAAGTAAGAAACACAGCTAACTGGCGCATATAGAAAGCCCGAAGCAATGAATACTTCGGGCTTTTTGTTATCCGTTGAGCCATGTGTAGCTGAAAGTGATATCGCTACTCATCATCCAAAGGAACCAGTTTTGTGTTCCCTCCGTGCACTTTCTCACGTTGTTTTTGTACCATAGCGTAAAAGCCCGGAATCAGGAAGGTACCCGCAAGAAGCACGCATAGCAGACCACCAATCAGGGAAATACCCAAAGAGTTCTGGCTCACGTGACCTGCACCTGCGGCAAAAATCAATGGGAAAATACCCAGGATGAATGACCAGGACGTCATATTCACAGCACGGAAACGCAACGTGCCGCCCTTCACTGCCGCACTGTTAATATCCACCTCTTTCACCTCTCGCTCTTGCTTAGCAAACTCCACAATCAAGATTGCGTTCTTCGCAGCTAAGGCAATGAGCAGCACCAGACCAATTTGCGCATATAAGTTCAGCGGCGTTCCAGTTAGATTCAATGCGAGGAACGAACCTAATGTCGCCACAGGCACCACGAGAATGATTGCCAGAGGAATACTCCAGCTTTCATACTGTGCCACCATAAACAAGTAAATGAAAATCAGTGCAAGTGCGAATGCATAAATTGCCTGATTGCCAGCAAGAACCTCTTGGTAAGCCATGCCCGTCCATTCATAGGTATAACCTTGAGGTAAAACCTCTGCCGCTACACGCTCCATAGCTGCAATCGCATCACCACTTGAATAACCCGGAGCAGGTTGGCCCTGGATGATTGCACTGCGGTACATGTTGTATCGCCATGCTACGTCCGGCTCAAATACCTGTTCGTAACTGACCAATGTACTCAGCGGAACCATTTCGCCACCAGCAGTACGCACATGGAAGCGTTCCAAGTCTTGCATACCACTACGATGTTGGCTGTCCGCTTGCATCGTCACCCGGAAGTTCTTACCAAACATAGTGAAGTCATTCACATACAAAGAACCTAAGTTACCTTGTAGAGTCTGGAAAATCGAAGAAAGTGAAATACCCAGCTGTTGAGCTTTCTCGCGGTCAATATCGACATAGTAATGCGGTACGTTTGCACGGAATGTACTGAAGGTATATGCGATTTCCGACGCTTGGTTTGCCGCCTGGATCATCTCACCCATGACCATCGACAAATCCGTACGGCTTCGTCCCAAGGTATCCTCCAGCACAAATTCAAAGCCTGATGCCGCTCCCATACCCGGAACCGCAGGCGGGCCCATTGCAAACACAACAGCCTGTGGTAGTTTCATCGCAGCTAAACCGTTAATACGATTTGCGATCGCATTCGCTGAATGGTCACCACTAAACGTATTTCGCGTATCCCAGTCATGTAATTTAATAAACAGAGATGCGCCATTCGAAGCTGCTGCACCAGTCATGAACGAATAACCGTTTGCCACTGTTACACCATCAACGCCCGGTTCCTGCTCAATCAATTGCATCAGCTCGCTCGTGACTTCTTCAGTACGAGATAAAGAAGCCGAGTCAGGAAGCTGAACGTTCACCAGCAAGATACCTTTATCTTCTTGAGGTACAAACGCAGTGGAGGTTGTCTTAGCAAAGAAAGTTACCGCAGCAATGGCAACAATGAAGAAAGTCACCAGCAGCAGCGATTTCTTCACCAGGAAGCCTGCAACCTGACCATAACCTTTAGTTACACGCTCTAAACCTCGGTTGAATGCCTGGAACCAGTTTGCTGTGTTGCCACCACCTTGTTTTAATACCAATGAACATAACGCTGGAGAAAGCGTTAACGCGTTTATCGAAGAAATTACTACCGAAATACAGATAGTCAGGGCGAACTGACGGTACATAATTCCGGTAATCCCCGGAAGCATCGCAACCGGAAGGAACACCGCAAGAAGTACCAAGGTTGAGGTAACGATCGGCCCGGTTACCTCTTTCATCGCAAGCAAGGTTGCCTTACGCGGTGAAATGGTCGGATCCTTCGCCATAATCGTATCAACGTTTTCGATAACCAGAATCGCATCATCCACTACGATACCGATTGCGAGGATCAGACCAAACAGAGTTACGGTATTAATCGTAAAGCCCGTCACCTGCATGATCGCGAAAGTACCAATTAATGAGACTGGGATCGCGACTACCGGAATCAAAGTTGCGCGTGCACTCCCCAAGAAAAGGTACGTTACCGCAATAACCAGCAAAATTGCTTCTATTAGCGTCTTTACTACGCCTTTGATCGACTCGGAAACGAACACTGTTGTATCGTAACTGGTCTCATAGACCATACCTTCTGGGAAGTTCACACTTAATTGTGCCAGTAGCTCCATTACCGCTTTGCCACTTTCCAATGCGTTTGCATCAGACTGAAGAGACAACGCAACAATCGACGCATCCCGGCCACGGAACTTACCGTTACCATCGTAGAACTTTTTACCCAGCTCAACACGAGCAACGTCTTTTAAATAAACCGTTGAGCCATTTGGATTCGCACGAAGTACTACATTTTCAAATTCGCTAACACCCTCCAGACGGCCTTTCGTCACAAGGTTAAACTGAACTTCTTGCGGGTTATTGTAAGGTGCAGCCCCTATTCGACCCGCAGCCACCTGAACGTTTTGTTCCGCCAGCGCCGCATACACATCAGTTGTGGTGAGTTTAAGGTTGGCCATTTTTTCAGGATCCAACCAAACACGCATCGCGTATTCACCGCCACCAATAGCGTTAACTTCACTGATACCTTTCGCACGAGCAAGCTGATCTTTTACATTCAGGTTGATGTAGTTAATCAAAAACTGGTCATCATACTTGCCATCTGGTGAGTAGAAGTTCAGAACCATCAATAGGTCCGGAGAGCGCTTTTTAACGGTCACACCAACCATTCGGACTTCTTGTGGTAGCTTCGATTCAATCTGCGACACACGGTTCTGAACGTTCACCTGCGCCATGTCAGGATCCGTTCCAACATCAAAGGTAACGTTCAAGTTGTATGAACCATCGTTAGCACTTTTTGAAGACATATAAATCATATCTTCTACACCGTTAACGGATGTTTCTATCGGATCGGCTATCGCTTGCTCCACAACTTCAGCACTTGCCCCAGTATAATACGCAGATACACTGACGGAAGGCGGGCTGATTTGTGGGTATTCAGCGACTGGCAGGATCGCTAATGAGATAGCGCCTGCCAATGTCAAAATAATGGAAATAACCAGTGCGAACTTAGGTCTTTGTATAAAGAAACGACTTAACATTTTGCCCCCTACTGTTTATCTTCAGTCGGAGTTTGAATGCTCACTTCAACACCATTACGAACACGCTGTAGGCCCTGTGTAATAACAGAATCGTTCAGTTCAAGCCCCTCGCGGATAATAATCCCTTGTTCTACTTGTGACCCCAACTCAACGTTACGGCGCTCTGCAATATTGCCTTCGCTTGTTACCATCACAAAGTCACCTTCCAGATCCGTTTGTACCGCCCGACGAGGCACGACAATCACATCTCTTGAATTCTTATCACGCAAGTTCACTTTGATATGCTGACCAGGCAGAAGCTTATGCTCAGGGTTAGCCACGATAGCTCGCAAGGCGATAGTGCCAGTTTTGGTATCAATACGATTTCCTACGAAATCAAGTTGACCTAATTGCTCGAAAAACTCACCGTTTTCAAGCTCTAGTTGCACTTCTACGCCGCTTGATTCTGCGGAACCATCACCTTTTACTCGGTCCACTCCCATTGCAAGACGCTCACGCTCGCTGACACTAAATGAAGTATGTACAGGGTCTAAGCTCACAAGCGTGGTTAATACGCCAGAAGATGGAGAAACCAGATCACCAGTACTCACTTTGGTATCACTGATACGGCCGCTGAAAGGCGCACGAATTTGTGTGTAAGAGAGGTTAACTTCTGCAAGCTTAAGCTGTGCGTTAGCAGCTTCAAGCTCGGCTCTGGCACCAAGAAGCACTGCAGTCAGAGCGTCAAATTCAGATTGAGAAATACTGCCACGTGGAAGTAGATTTTTTCCACGTTTGTGGTCAAGTTCTGCTTTCTTAAGTGCGGCTTCTGCCTGAGCCAAAGTTGCTTTCACACTTGCTACCTGAGCTTCAAAAGAAGAAGGCTCGATGGTATAAAGCAATTGGCCTTTTTCTACCATTTGCCCTTCATCAAAATGACGCGCTTTCAGGTAGCCTGAGACTTGAGCGGTAATATTGGTATCTTCTACCGCTTCAATTCGGCCGATATACGACTTGCTTGGTTGATAGTCGATAACAATGACATCCTGTGTCACAACGAGAGGAGGCTGGCTTCCACTCTGGGTATTATTCACTTCTCCGCATCCTGCAAGGATAGTTGTAGCCGCTATTAGTGCGACGAGTAGTTTCTTTTGCATGTGTTTACCATTTTTATGGAACAGGATATTGTTGAAAACACACCAACCTTACCGCCTGTAGAGTAAGAATTCTCCTACATAAACCCTGCAAAACGTTTCTAATTGTAATCAAATGAAACCAAGTAAAATTAACGTGATGCAATGGAAAAATTTTTAAGATCGTTATTAATCTGAACACATTTTAAACAGCAAACCATCACTCCAATGTATGTGTGAATATCGCGTCTTATCGCCTTGCCATAACTCTCTTAAAAAGCCCATTTAAACCGGAAAATCGACACTTTCTTGCTCCTTAACCACCAAAATTGAATACTTAACCGTCAATACTCGTTTTTTGACTATTTTTTAAAACAAAATGGGTTATCATTCCGATAATTCAAAGCCTTCGATCGAGAGGATGAGCATGATTTCTAAATGGGCGAAACGTTTTTACCAAATGGCTGAGTTGGTAGCATCTTGGAGTAAAGACCCATCAACACAAGTTGGCGCGGTGATCACTAAGCAAAACCGTATCGTTTCTGTTGGCTTTAACGGCTACCCACATGGTGTTTCTGATAGCGTGGATACCGATGAGCGAGAACTAAAATACTTAAAGACTCTGCACGCAGAGGAAAACGCAATACTGTTTTCTAAGCGCGATCTGGATGGTTGTGATATTTGGGTAACCCATTTCCCGTGCCCGAACTGCGCGGCAAAAATTATCCAAACAGGCATCTCACGTGTGCATTGCCCAGAGCAATCAGAAGATTTTTTGTCTCGCTGGGGTGACAAAATCCAAGTCAGCCAGGATATGTTCGATCAAGCTGGCGTAGAGGTGAATTGGCTGCCGCTGGCAGACATCAATATTGAAGGTAAAGACGTTCGTTAACCTATCTCTGAATTTAAAACAGCCCAGATAAAATCCGGGCTGTTTTTCTATCGCGGTCGCTTGTAAAACTACTGGTATTTCTTCGCAGTAAGCTCCGCAATTTTGGCGATAACCAATACCGATTTCTCCATCATCTCTACCGAAATGAATTCATGGATACCGTGAAAATTAAATCCGCCAGTGAAGATATTCGGGCATGGTAAACCCATAAATGACAAACGTGCACCATCCGTACCGCCTCGAATCGGTTTAATCAGCGGTTCTACGTCGCACTCTTCCATCGCCTGTTTAGCGAGGTCAATAATATGAGGATATGGCTCAACCATCTCACGCATGTTGTAATAACTGTCTGTGATTTTGATTTCCACAAAGCCATGCTTAAGCTCTGAATTCATTTTATCGACCAGCTCGCGCATGTATGCTTTTCGACTTTCCAAACCTTCACGGTCAAAATCACGGATGATATAGCCAAGTTCACTTCGCGCAACACCAAGTTTTCCCGATTTCAGGTGGTAGAAACCTTCGTAACCTTCTGTGGTTTCGGGTGTTTGATCTTCTGGCATCTGAATCTGAAACTTGGCTGCCAAGTTCATCGCATTCACCATTTTCCCTTTTGCTGTTCCCGGGTGAACGCTGACGCCATGGAAAATAACGTCAGCACTTGCCGCGTTAAAGTTCTCATATTCCAGTTCGCCTTCTGGCCCACCATCAATGGTGTATGCCCATAGCGCCCCGAATTTTTCAACATCGAACAGATCCGCGCCTCGGCCAATCTCTTCATCGGGAGTAAAACCAATGCAAATGTCGCCGTGTGGGATATCTGGATTTTCTATTAACATCGCGACGGCTGAAAGTATTTCTGCTATGCCTGCTTTATTGTCTGCGCCGAGCAGGGTTTTGCCATCTGTCGTGATCAGGTTGTGACCATGAAGATGATGTAAGTCCGGATACTGAACTGGTGAGAGCACTTCGTCACCTAGACCAAGTGCGATATCACCACCTTGATAATCTTCAACAAATTGTGGGGTAACATGCTTCCCTGAAGCATCCGGTGCGGTATCCATATGCGCAATAAAACCAATGGGTGGCACATCGTAATGGACATTAGATGGCAACTTGGCCATCAGGTAACCATTGTCGGTTAAAGTCACATTGCTTAAACCCAGATCGAGCATCTCTTGTTTTAACAGCTTGGCAAAAACGAGTTGACCTGGACTACTTGGACATGACGAAACTTTAGGATTTGACTGGGTATCGAACGTGACGTAGCGAAGAAATCTTTCAACTAAATGCTTCATAATTATTCTCATTACTCTAGACGATGGGCTTTTAAACCCCATAAACATGTTACGCCCACAGTAGAATAAGAACTTGCTTTGAATCATTTTCTAATCAAAAACAGCTTAGATTATACATATTGATACTAGGTATAAACTAATACCGAAGCTCTTCCGCTAATATACGCCATTCCTTCACCTCATTGTGAAAGTGGTTCCATTGCTTATTAGTCATTGACTGAGTAAGAGAGAACGCAAGCTTATCAGCCAAGGCGACGTTGTGATCAATATTTTCTGACAATTGTTCGCTGTAAAAGCTGTCTGGCTCAAACAATAACTGCATGAATACTCGCTGATAAATAGCGGTGTTGGATTTATTCTCGAACAAGTATTCAAACTCTTGATATATTGACGCACGATAGTTGCGCCATAGAGGACTATTTAGAATAACTTGATCTGAAAATTGTCTCACATAGGTTTGCTGTTCGTTGTTTAAAGATCCAATCCACTCAGTCACCCATTCTTCTGTATTACCAAAGACAATTTCTCTTACTTCCTTTTCTGTTTTATCTGCATATTTGGCATTACGCTTTTTATAATCCTTTTGGACATTGAGTAAAAACTCTCGCTGCTGAATCTCACTTAATTGCATACTGAGGGCGAACAGATCAGGCGCAACCTTACTGACAATACGATCATAATGATCACGAATTCTATCTCTGCTTTGCTGCAAGTAACGTAGTGTGATATCACTTTTGGTTACGGTTTCCAGTTCTTTTAAGTGATCAATATAAATTGGTAGTTCTTCTTTCTTATGCCACTCAGACAGCAACAATAATCGCTCCTCCAACAAGCTTTCCTGGTCTTTATTAAGGGTGACATAATCATCCAGAAATTCGAGCACGAACCAATCAATATTGTTGTAAAGGAACTTCTTCGTGCAACCAGCCAACACAAAAATGGAAATCAATATAAGGCCATAGCGAATCACTCTATTAGATATATCATGTAATTTAATCACTTATCGGTTTCCCTTTTTTTTCGATTACGCTCTATAATCAAGCTATATCACTTAATATTGCGGCAAACTTACCTTGAAGTGACAAATACTTGTTGCCACCTACTAGAATATAGAGTTTGAAATTGACTTTTTAACCATAATTATCCGTAAAAAAGTGAGTTAGAGCGTAATTTGTTGGCTAATTTTCATACCGAATAGCGCTCCTTAAATCGGCATATAATTTGCTTTGGTAATTCTAGGATAGTTTAGGGAGGCTACGTATGGCTGCCGTTGAGCAACTGGATACAAGTGTAGAATATGAAATTCTCTACTTCGAACAGGGAAGAATGTTCCGCATGATGGTTGATGCTGAGAACAAAGACTCGGCTTATCAATTTTACTTGGGGTGCGGGAAGCACATAAGCGACTTGTATTCTATCCGCCCCGATTATTGAAAATAACGCCTCTGTATATCTGAGGCGTTGTTGCATTACTTACTTGTTGTTGCATTGCTTACTTAATGTCGCCGAAGCGCTCCAGGTAGAGAATAGTCGCTGCGGTTCGAGAGGGAACTTTTAGCTTCTTCAACAAGCTCTTCATATGAACTTTGACTGTCGACTCTGAAATAAAGAGACGGTCGGCGATTTGCTTGTTACGAAACCCTCTCGCCACTTCTTTCAATATTTGACTTTCTCTATCCGTCAAAGTCGCGAATACATCTTCTTGATCTCCGCGTTCTCGAAGATATTTTGCCACTTCGCTGCTATACGTTTTGTCTCCCTGATGTGCCTGCTTCAAGAGTTCAACTAACTCATCAGGTTCCGTATCTTTAAGCAAATAACCATCAGCACCACTGCGTACAATCGCATCAATATCAGCTGGACTGTCAGACACAGTCAGAATCACTATCCGCGCTTCACAACCGTCTGCTCGCAATGCTTTTAACGTATCTAAGCCAGACATGCCTTTCATATTCAGATCCAGAAGTACCAAATCCAATTCCAGCTCGTGCGCCTTAGCAACGGCATCTGCTCCGTTACTCGCTTCTGCAATGACTTCAAACTCTGGTTCAAAACTTAGTAGTTGCTGGATACCACGTCGCATAAGTGGATGATCATCCACCAGCATTACTTTACACACCGTCAATGTTTACTTCCTTACTATGTTGGAATTCAAGTGTTACGGTACAACCCTCGTTGGTTGACGCTTCAATATTCAGATCGGCATGCAGTCTTGCCGCCCGCTCTTGCATGATACTCATACCGTAATGATTAATTTTTTCGTCTTTGTGCTCAAAACCTACTCCGTCATCCCCTATCGTTACTGTGACTTTTCCACCGTCATCAAGGCATTGAATCACAATATTATCGGCTTGAGCATGCTTCATCGCATTTAGTGTTGCTTCTCTGATCAACTGTAGTAAATGAACCTGTTGATGTGCATCTAATTCTGTCGATGAGAGTTTATTATTTAATGTTATTTTGGCAGATGTCTGCTCACTCAACGTGGCCACCATTTCGTGTAATGCCTGACCAAAGCTCCCCTCTTTAATCGTTAAGCGGAATGTGGTGAGCAGTTCTCGCAATTGTGTATAAGCGGCGGATAAACCTGTATCAAGTTCAGCAATCACCTGGTTTGCTTGTGAGATAGCACGTTCATCCGGAAGATTCTTTACACTTCGTTTTAGCAGTGTTACCTGAATCTTCAAGTAAGAAAGCGCCTGAGCAAGAGAATCGTGCAACTCTCGAGCGATGGTCGCCCTCTCTTCCATTAGCAAAATTTGTTCGGCCTGACGCTGAGCACGATTGTAATACACAGCTCGTGAGAGAATTTGGACAAAATTGTCGATCAACGAGTCGTTAGGGCACGGTAACCCTGCTTTCCAATATAAATAGCCTAAATGCTGAGCATCCAGTATCAATGGCTCGGCATGACACTCTTCATCGCAATCATGGCAACACTCTTCCCCTTCTGTGAGTACCCAGTTTGGTTCACCCGATTGTTCTATTTCTAACTTCACCGCCTTAATGCCTTCCAGGCTCGCAATATGTTTTAAAATAGCCTGAAAATTTTCCTGATTGATTCGTGAAGCTGCCAGCTCTTTTGAAGAGTCATAAAGAACCTCGAGGGTTTGATTGGCTTGCTGAAGTTTGCGCGTCTTTTCGTCCACGGCTTGCTCTAACCCTCGATATAGCTTTCCAAGATCCGTTGCCATTCGGCTAAACGTGTGGGTAAGAATACCGATTTCATTGTCGCTTGGCGTGTCTAGCGAAATGTCAAAAGAACGATTTTGGATCTGCTCACTTGCGATGACTAAGGATCTTAGCGGCCTGACGACTTCTCTGCGGACAAAAAGGACAACGAAGATACTGACACATAAAATACCCCCAAGACCTAATCCGCCAATCCACGCTAAGTTAATTAGCTTTTGTTCTGAAAAACTTTGCAGCTTAAATACGAACGTATCAATCTGATCAACAAACCCAGCCACCAACAATTGATACTGGCTCGAATTGTCCCCTTTCAGCACTGACTTAAGCTCATGCCAACGCTCAACTAAGCCGTAATAGTCTTGGGTGATATCTTCAGGCACATTCCAACTTTGCAGCGCTTTCATAGATGGCGAATATATCGAGTACTCGAACGCGTCAATATGCGAAGAATATTCAGCAGACTGAATCTGAATATCATTGGCTAAGCGATAACTTTGCATGCGCATGGAACCTGCAACGTTAACCGCTTCAGCATCATTAAGGCTAGAGGCTAGCGTGAAAATCGCAAAGCCCGTCGTCGCTACCGATAACAATAGAATTATCAGCATCGCAGAGGCAATCGCGCCTGTCACTGACTTTTTCACCTTTTTAAGCAATTGAGCTCCTCACTTTTTCGTTCAGTTTGCACGTGCAGTGAACCCATGACTTTTTTAACATCATCAATATGTGATCAGCCGCGACGGAATTTATTGATCTAAAACAACAATGCCCCCCAATTAACCCCTTAGAGGTATTTATAGGAATATGTCAAAAACTACAATTTCGTTAGCGTTAATGGCAGTTTATTAATAAAAAATATGGGCTAAGCTTAGTTTAATTACCAAATTTTGAGATGAATTTCGAGCAGAGGTAACTACGTGGTCGACCTTTCCAGAAGAAGACTCTTCGCAAGAAAAACACACAGTGAAAATGCCGTGCGTCTGCCTTGGTTAGCTCAGCCAGAACGATTCGCCGATGGTTGTACACGCTGTGGAAAGTGTATTGATGCCTGCGAAACCAAGATTATAACCAAAAGTGACGGCGGATTCCCATCGGTCGATTTTACTATCGATGAATGTACGTTTTGTTATCAATGCGCCGAGGTTTGCCCAGAACCACTATTTTTAGCAGAAACAGAGCAACCTTGGCAGGCAAAAGCACAGATCAATGACCAGTGTTTAGCGAAAAGTAATGTTGAATGCCGGAGCTGCGGGGACATGTGCGACCCAATGGCCATTCAGTTCAAATTAGAACTGGGCAAAGTAGCACAACCAATTTTGAACCTTGATGAATGTAACGGATGTGGTGCGTGTGTTTCGGTGTGCCCAACTTCATCCATCAATGTGAGCAATATAAATATAACTGCCTGAGCCGTATCTAGAAAGGCAACAACTGAGAGAGCTGTATGTCACTAAATGAAGTGCATATTTCAAGTTTAGTAGTACACGTACTGCCTGATCATCTGGATGAGATTAAAGCCCAGATCAAAGCATATGAAAATGCAGAGATCTACGGCGACAGTCCTGAGGGCAAAATCGTTGTGGTGCTTGAAACCGAGAACCAAGGATTCATCACCGATACTATCGATGCGATTAACAATTTACCGAATGTCTTAAGTACAGTCCTGGTTTACCACCAAATTGAGACTGAGCTTGAAGAAGCAAATGAACAAGACACTGGAACACAACATTCCCAAATTGAGGGTGAAGTATGAAAATGACAAGACGTGCGTTTGTGAAAGCAAACGCAGCTGCATCAGCGGCCGCTGTCGCGGGTATTACACTACCAGCTTCTGCAGCAAATCTGATCGCTAGCTCTGATCAAAGCGAAATTACTTGGGACAAAGCGCCTTGTCGTTTTTGTGGTACGGGGTGTTCTGTTCTTGTTGGTACACAAAATGGCAAAGTGGTAGCCACGCAAGGAGACCCGGAAGCACCAGTAAACAAAGGCCTGAACTGCATTAAAGGTTACTTCCTTTCTAAAATTATGTACGGCCAAGACCGTTTGACTCAGCCTTTGCTGCGCATGAAAGATGGCAAATACCACAAAGATGGCGAGTTTACGCCAGTGTCATGGGATGTCGCGTTCGACACGATGGCAGAAAAGTGGAAAGCGTCTTTAGAGAAGAAGGGACCAACAAGCGTCGGTATGTTTGGTTCTGGCCAGTGGACTGTAATGGAAGGTTATGCCGCAGCTAAAATGATGAAAGCGGGTTTCCGTTCGAATAACATTGACCCGAACGCGCGTCACTGTATGGCTTCTGCAGTAGTTGGCTTCATGCGCGCTTTCGGTATTGACGAACCTATGGGCTGTTACGATGACTTCGAGAACGCCGATGCATTCGTGCTTTGGGGTTCAAACATGGCCGAGATGCACCCGGTTCTATGGACACGTATCACCGACCGCCGTCTGAGCCACCCTCATGTGCGAGTAAACGTATTATCTACGTACTACCATCGTTCATTTGAGTTAGCAGACCATGGCTACATTTTTAATCCTCAGTCCGATCTGGCCATTGCAAACTTCATCGCGAATTACATCATCGAAAACGACGCGGTAAACTGGGACTTTGTTAATAAGCACACCAACTTTACTCAAGCCGACACGGATATCGGTTACGGCTTACGTGACGATGACCCACTGCAAAAAGCGGCTAAAAATCCTAACTCAGGCAAACTCACTTCAATCTCTTTTGAAGAGTACAAAAAGTCTGTTGCTCCCTACACCGTTGAGAAAGCGTCTGAAATCTCGGGTGTAGAGAAAGAGAAACTTATCGAACTCGCTAAGCAATACGCCGATCCAAACACCAAAGTCATGTCACTTTGGACCATGGGTATGAACCAACACACGCGTGGCGTATGGATGAATAACCTGGTTTACAACATCCACCTGTTAACCGGTAAAATCGCGACTCCGGGCAACAGCCCATTCTCGCTTACAGGCCAGCCATCGGCATGTGGTACTGCGCGTGAAGTAGGTACGTTTGCTCACCGTCTGCCAGCCGACATGGTAGTAGCAAACCCTAAACACCGAGAAATCGCAGAGAAGATCTGGAAACTGCCTGAAGGCACCATTCCACCGAAACCGGGCTTCCATGCGGTTCTGCAAGACCGAATGCTAAACGACGGTGTATTGAACTGTTACTGGGTGCAGTGTAACAACAACATGCAGGCAGGTCCGAATATCAACACTGAGCGTCTTCCTGGTTACCGCAATCCCGATAACTTCATTATTGTTTCTGATCCATACCCAACCGCAACCGCACAAGCGGCGGACTTGGTGCTACCTACTGCAATGTGGATTGAGAAAGAAGGCGCGTACGGTAACGCTGAACGTCGTACCCAGGTTTGGTATCAACAAGTTGGGACAGTCGGTGAGGCAAAATCTGACCTTTGGCAGGTCATGGAATTCTCAAAACGCTTCAAGATCGAAGAAGTGTGGCCAGAAGAGTTGCTAGCCAAGGCTCCGGAATACCGTGGTAAAACCATGTACGACGTGCTGTTCAAGAACGGCCAGGTCGATAAGTTCCCAGTCGAAGAAGCGCGTGAACTGAACGACGACTCGCATCACTTTGGTTACTACGTTCAGAAAGGTCTGTTCGAAGAGTATGCGACGTTCGGACGCGGTCATGGTCACGACCTAGCACCTTACGATGTTTACCACACAGTACGTGGTCTACGCTGGCCAGTTGTCGATGGTAAAGAAACACAATGGCGCTTTAAAGAAGGCTCGGATCCATATGCAAAAGCGGGGTCGGGTTGGGATTTCTATGGTAACGCAGATGGCAAAGCGAAGATCATCTCTGCCCCATATGAAGCACCACCAGAAATGCCAGATGCAGAGTACGACTTATGGCTCTGTACAGGCCGTGTTCTGGAGCACTGGCATACTGGGACTATGACTCGTCGTGTTCCTGAGCTTTACAAAGCGGTGCCAGATGCAGTGTGTTACATGCATCCAGAGGATGCAAAAGCGCGTAATGTTCGTCGTGGTGAAGAAGTGCTGATCGCCAACAAACGCGGTGAAGTGCGTGCTCGGGTAGAAACTCGCGGTCGTAACCGTCCGCCACAAGGCTTGGTATTCGTACCGTTCTTTGATGCTCGTATTTTGATCAATAAGCTCATCCTTGATGCGACTGACCCACTGTCTAAACAGACAGACTTCAAGAAGTGTCCAGTCAAAATCACCAAGATTGCTTAACCCTTCAGATATCGAATAAAACGGCCGCCCTCTCGGCGGCCTGAAAAAGAATTTAAGCCATAAAGGCGGAGAAGAAACGATGAAAAAATTACTTGTCGCACTTTTATCGGTAGGTGCTTTAATGACAGGCATTGCACAAGCTGAGTTGGACAATCCGGGTGGTATCGGCGGGTTAGAGTCTCTGCGCGGCACATCTCAACTGGAAGATACTCGCCCTGCTGATGAATTCAAAGACTTCCCGAAAGATCAAATTGTTGAAGACAGTTATGTTTATCAGCCACCGCTGATTCCCCATAGCATCCGAAACTATGAAGTGTCGTTGAATGCAAACAAATGCCTTGCATGCCATAGCTGGAAAAATGCTAAACAGTCTGGCGCGACAAAAATCAGTGTGACGCATTACGTTAACCGCCAAGACGCAGTACTTGCCGACGTATCTCCTCGTCGCTTTTTCTGTTTGCAATGTCATGTTCCGCAAACCAATGCAGAGCCATTAGTGGAAAACGAATTCCAAGCAGTAGATTCGCTTCAGTAATTGAAGCGCGACGGCTAAGAGGTTACTTATGAAAATACTAAAAGCGTTTTGGGATAGACTGAAAAGCCCGAGTAAGGCTGCCGCTGGCGTAGTTTTATTCCTCGGCTTTGCTGGTGGTCTGCTGTTTTGGGGCGCATTTAACACAGGTATGGAGGCAACCAACACAGAAGAATTCTGTTCAGGCTGCCACGCACCAATCGTTGCTGAAATTAAAGAGACAATTCACTATTCGAACCGATCAGGGGTACGAGCAATTTGTTCAGACTGTCACGTTCCTCATGAATGGACAGATAAAATCGTACGTAAAGTTCAGGCGTCTAAAGAACTGTTTGCTCATTACGTTCTTCGCACGATCGACACGCCAGAGAAATTCCAGGAACGCCGTGGGCATTTGGCAGAGCGCGAATGGGCTCGAATGAAGAAAAATGACTCTTTAGAATGTCGTAACTGTCACGAGTTCGATTTCATGGACTACTCACAACAGGGCTCTCGTGCGGCAAATCAACACTCGACGGCGTTGGCTTCAGGTGACAAAACCTGTGTCGATTGTCATAAAGGTATCGCCCATAAACTGCCTGACATGCATGGCGTTGAAGGCTGGCAATAAGGAGAACTGATTTTGAGTACTTTAGAATCTGTGATTTGGCATATCCTTGGATACAGCGCAATGCCAGTGATTATTTTGTCCGGCTTTATAGGCGTAGCGGCAATCTCTTTGTGGATATTGTCGCTCGGTAAAGACAAGAAAAAGACATAGACCAAAGGGTTAACGTCACTCTGTTAACACAGCGCTGAGCATAGCTCGGCGCTTTTTCATTCTTCTAATGAAAAATAGTCTCCCCAAAAAAAAGCGACCCAGAAGGCCGCTGAAAGTATCGCCAAATTAAATGCTAAGGAAATCATGACCGCTTAACGCTATTTCACTGGCAGTACCTGCTTAACGTACAGACCTGGTGCTTCACCTACCACAGGGTTGTTTTCAGAGCCAACAGGGAAAGGTTCCACTTGGTCTTCCGGATTGAATTGGGTTAACCATTCATTCCAGTGAGTCCACCAGGACCCATCTTTACGTTCAGCATTGCTAAGCCATTCCTCGGCCGAATCTTCCAGTGTATCGTTGAGCCAATAACCATATTTGTTCTTAGCGGGTGGATTGACAATACCTGCAATGTGGCCGGATTCACCCAGTACAAAGGTTTTATTACCACCTGTGTTTAATGCACCGCGGTACGTGCCTTGCCAAAGAGCAATATGGTCTTCTTTAGTGGAGACAAAATAGCTCGGGATTTTGATCTTATCCAGATCCATCCACACGCCACCAATCTTCACACCTTTGTCTTCAACCAGCTTGTTCTCAAGATAAAGCTCACGAAGCAAAAAGTTATGGGTAGCGGCACTAACGTTGGTGCTGTCACTGTTCCAGTACAACAAGTCAAAATCTACTGGGCTATTACCTTTGAGGTAATTGTCCACATAGTAATTCCAGTACAGACTGTTCTCACGTAACAAGCTGAACGTCACGCTCAGAGAACGGCCATCCATATACCCTTTTGCGTTGTTTTGCGCCTCAATCGCACTAATGATGACATCATTAATATAAGCACCGACCTCTCCTGGTTGAGAGAAGTCCAACAAAGTAGTAAAGAAAGTGGCTGACTTGATGCGTTTTTTCATGCGCTTAGCCGCGTAGTAAGCAATCGTACTCGCAAGAACAGTTCCGCCAATGCAGTAACCCGCCGCATTGATTTGATCTTGACCCGTAATATCTTCAATTGCGGCTACGGCTTTCACCACGCCTTCCGTTACATAATCACCAAACTCGACTTCGGCTTGCTCAGCTCCGGGGTTACGCCACGACATCATAAATACGCTGTGGCCTTGCTCTAACAACCAGCGAACCATCGAGTTTTTCGCGGTCAGATCCAGAATGTAATACTTATTGATGAAAGGCGGTATGATCAGCAACGGCGTCGCATTGACCTTCTCTGTCAATGGGCGGTATTGGATCAATTCAAACAGTTCGTTTTTGAAAACAACATCGCCGGCAGTGGTTGCCACATCTTCACCCACGCGGAATGCATTGTTATTAGTCATGCGGATTTTCAATATATCAGCGCTCGACTCGACGTCTTCTTTGAACTGCTCTAAACCCGCTAACAAATTTTGACCGTTTTGCTCAAGTGTCAGTTTTAAAAGCTCTGGATTCGTGGCAATGAAATTAGATGGAGAGAGGGCGTTGATAGCTTGGCGGGAGAAGAAAATAATTCGCTCTTTTGCCTTCTCATCTAAGCCTTCGATAGACTCGATGGTATCCAAGTACGTTTTACTGAACAAAAGGTAGGATTGCTTGATAAAGCTGTACATCGCTTCATTTTGCCAAGACTCATGCGAGAAACGCTTGTCACCTTTATCCGCTTCTATTGTTTGAGTTTGGTTACCTGCCAGAACAACATTCTGCCAAATTTGCAACTGTTGCTCCCACCATTCAGCTTGCAGCTTAAGGATCGCAGTAGGTTGGTTAGCTGCTTGTTCAAACAGTTTGGCAGTGTCCTCAAAGTTCACTTCTTGCATGGCCTTGTTCAAAGGAGAATTCACGACTGCCTTGTTGACTTCGAAATCATGCCACCATTGTTGATTGGTTTCCTGAAGCTTTACAAGATAGTCCGAAAAGAAGTGTTGAAACATAGTCTTACTCCTATATTCGGAAAAAACAACGCCGCCCGGAACTAGGGGCGGCGAGAATCGGACAAATTACGCTGGAGTAACAGTCTTAAGATTTTCCGAAGTCAGTTTCTCGACATCGTCTTTGAACTCTTTCGCGATAGCTTGCAGCTTGTTGCTGTCATCCATCATTTGTTGAGAAAGCTTAGTAAGAACGCTTAGCTGCTGGCTATTAAACGCAGTTAGTGAAGTCACGTCTTTGATTTCTGACGCCGCTTTCATTTGATTGATACCTACTTCGCTGTAAGTACGCATCGCGTTCAGTTGAAGCTCAGTCAGAACTTCCACATTTTTAGTAACTAGCTTGTTGAACTTCAAGTATGGTTCAAGTGTTTTTTCAGTTTGATCGCTGAATGTTTTAAAGAAATCAGTGTACATGGCTTATCTCCTAGATAAAAAATTAAAAATGTCCGTTTAAAAACTAATTAACTGCTCTTAAAATGACAGCCGTCCCCATACCGCCGCCCACACAAAGTGAAGCGACACCGTATTGAGCGTCCTGTTTATGAAGTTCGTGGACTAAAGTCACCAAAATACGATTGCCCGACGCCCCAAGCGGATGACCTAATGCAATAGCTCCGCCGTTAAAGTTCGCTTTATCTTTAATTGAGCTTACTGGCACCTGATTCGTTTCAGCCAACCGATGAATAACACCGAGTGCTTGAGCAGCAAACGCCTCGTTCAACTCGTAAACATCAATATCCTGAATGGTTAGATCCGCTTTTTTCAGCGCGTTATTAACCGACTCAACCGGACCTAGCCCCATGATTTTTGGATCAATACCAGACTGAGCATAGCTGACAATCTCAGCCATAGGCGTCAGACCATAAGCTTGAACTGCACTTTCCGATGCGACAATAATTGCACTTGCCCCATCGTTGATACCAGAAGCATTACCTGCAGTTACCGTGCCATCTTGGTCAAATGCAGGACGAAGCTTGCTCAAACCTTCCAGCGTTGCGTTTGCTTTTGGATATTCATCAGTGTCAAAAATAACCGTTTCTCGACGCTGCTTCACTTCCACTGGAACAATCTCATCCTTGAACTTACCAGCTTCAATGGCTGCAATCGCTTTTTGTTGGCTAGCTAATGAGTACTCATCTTGCTGCTCTCGCGTGATGCCAACTTCTTTTGCCACATTTTCTGCGGTTACGCCCATATGGTATTGATTATAGACATCCGTTAATCCGTCAGTGATGAGCAGGTCTTTAAGTTCCATATTGCCCATTTTGTTGCCGTCGCGAATGCTACTTGGCACGATAAATGGAATTTGAGACATCACTTCAACACCAGCTGCAACGACCACTTGGGCATCACCACTTCGGATGTGAGAAACAGCCTCCATTACGGATTTCATGCCGCTGCCACACACCATGTTAATGCTGTATGCAGGGACTGACTCTGGAATTCCTGCATATAATGCAGCTTGACGGCCTACCCCCATGCCCTGACCAGCACTCACAACGTTACCGACTATCACTTCGTCAATCTTATCGCCATCAAGTTTTGCTGCAGCCAGTGCACCTTTGATAGCGACGGCTGCAAGATCACCAGCCAATGTATCTTTTAAGCTTCCACCAAATGCGCCAATTGGTGTGCGTTTAGCTGCTACGATATAAACTTTTTCCATTATCTCATCCTTAGTGCATGTAAAGACCGCCGTTCACCGACAGCGTTTCTCCGGTGATATACGCGCCTGCATCACTGACTAAGAAGCTAACGGATGCTGCAATCTCTTCTGGTGTCGCTAAGCGTTTCATTGGAATCTGGTTGGTAATAGACTCAAGAACTTCAGGTTTCATTTGTTCAACCATCGGTGTTCCAGTATAGCCTGGGGCGATAACATTCACGGTGACACCAGAGCGTGCGCCTTCAAACGCTAATGCTTTGGAGAAACCAATCATGCCCGCTTTAGCTGCTGAATAGTTCGCCTGACCAAACTGTCCTTTAAGACCATTAACGGAAGAGATATTAATGATACGTCCACCGCCTTTTTCGCACATTGCAGAAAAAAGCGGCTGCGTCACATTGAATAAACTGTTGAGGTTGGTATTGATAACATCATGCCAAGACTCTGCAGTCATCTTTTTGAATACACCATCACGTGTGATACCCGCATTGTTAACAACAACGTCAAGTGTTCCCTCTTCTTCAAGTAAAAGTGCTAATTTTTCAGCACATTGAGCGGTATTAGTAACGTCCAGCTCGAAGAGGCGAACCTGATCTTTAGTAAATCCCTTGCTGTTAAACCATTCTAATGCGCACTCATAGTTGCCGGTGTTGTATGTAGCGATAACTCGATAACCGTCATTCACTAATTGAGAGGAAATAGCGGAACCAATTCCACCTTTTGACCCTGTGATCAAAGCGACTTTATTCATTGAAGACTCCATTCTTAACGGAATATAAAAAACAAAACTTGGTAAGAACCACTTTATAAACTAACGTGTTTATTTATATCTTTTTGGCGAAAATCCCTTGACGCCCTTTATTTTAAGTTAATCCAGAAGTATTACATTTCAAATAAAAAATTAAACTATTTACATAATATTGATTGTGATCTCATAAACACTGAAACGTTAATTAATTGTTAATAAAACATAAAATATTGTTTTTAAAAGGAATATTGGCTAAAGCTTTGATTTATAAAATAACAGAAACTAACTAAAAATCATTAGCTTACAATTAATTGCAACGATTTAGTTAACTAGTGGAACAAGGTCATGATTAATATTGATAAAAACTTTCAAAAATAAAAATTTAGAGTACAAATTCTAAATAAATACATAAAATTAAATATGTAACCGCTTTCCATGTTTAAAACTAAACATTAATATCGTCAATTAAACCAGAATAAATGTTGTTAAGGATAATTATTATTAATTCTATTTTTAAATATAATAATTAAAATATATTATTGTGCTCACTGGTGGTGCAAACGCACTATTATGACGCGTAGATTAAATTATGATGTATTTTACTTTAATATATTTAATTAACTTCAATAAAATAAAGTTTAAGGCGTCTTTGAGTTTGTAGTAGATTCCATGCCCGCTTTGCACTATCTTTGTGAATCTTTCTTTACTACCTGACCATAAATACCTATGAATATGACACTGCTTAGTATGTTCATCCCTACTTTCTTCTTTGTTTCAATTACGCCCGGGATGTGTATGACTCTCGCGCTTACCTTAGGAATGAGTGTCGGATATCGCCGTACGTTATGGATGATGATCGGAGAGCTGGCTGGCGTTGCACTCGTTTCTATATCAGCCGTATTGGGAATAGCCGCAATTATGCTTAACTATCCTTGGCTGTTTGTTGCGTTGAAGTTTATTGGTGGTGCCTATCTGCTTTATCTCGGCATTGAAATGTGGCGTTCAAGAGGAAAACTCGCCATCAATTTGGAGACTCAGACCACATTGCCGCAAGGCAACTGGAATCTGATTTTGCAGGGCTTCGTTACCGCCATTGCGAACCCAAAAGGTTGGGCTTTTATGATTTCACTTCTGCCACCATTTATTGACCAAAATGCCGATCTTGCACCTCAATTAACGGTTTTAATTTCGATCATCCTGATGTTTGAATTCATTTGTATGTCACTTTACGCAACGGGTGGCAAAGGATTAAAACGGATTTTAGGCCATTCGGAAAATGTACGCGTGATGAATCGCGTGGCAGGTACGTTAATGATGGGTGTGGGTGTTTGGTTATTATTGAGTTAATGGAAAAATAGTGTTTACGCCACAACACGCGAAAGGATAGAACAATTAAAAGCACCACTCAAAACTGAGTTGATGCTTTTAGTTTATCCTTGTGTATCAGACGAATTATGGCGCGGTATCGATTTCTACGGGTAAGTAATGTTTGGGTTCCAATTTCAAACGCTCTGGTAAAACAGTACCGATAGAGATGGAAGACCAGGTGCCAGAAAGCACCCCAATAAACATCGCGGTAGAAAAACCAGCCAACGCCGTGCCACCCATGAGCCATAAAGCGCCCACCGTGATCAGCGTGGTACCTGATGTCACCATGGTTCGCGAGAACGTTGCAATCACTGCCTGATCGTTGATGTCTTCGGTTTTCCAGCTCTGTTTTGCAATCAATAACTCTCGAATTCTGTCAGAAACAATAATTGAGTCATTCAAAGAGTAGCCGAGAATGGCCAAAATCGCTGCGAATACAGTCAGGTTAAACTCCATTTGAGTAAGCGCGAAGAAACCTAATACAAGTACTACGTCGTGTGCGAGAGCGAACAGAGATCCGCTGGCCAAACGCCATTCAAAGCGGAAACATAAATAAGCCAAGATGGTTAATATCGAAATGAACAACGCTAAACCACCTTGTTCAAACAGATCCTGGCCAACTTGTGCACCAACGATACTATTACTCACTACATCGACCTGATGTGAGATCGGCTTTAGAACGTCCTCTACACTTGGCAATGTTTGCCCTTGCTCCGGAACTGAGTATCGGATGACCCAGCGTCCTTCTTCCCCCGAGCGGGTCACGGATGCCGAATCACCCAATTCAGGCTGTAACACCTCGAGCAGATCGTGGTTAGTCAACTGCTTATCGATTTTTACCTCAGTCACCATTCCGCCAGTAAAATCCAGACCTAGATTTAGCCCTCTCAGTCCTAACGCCGCTATCGCGATCACCGTAAGGATTAACGAAACCAGTGTTGTGAAGTAACGAATCTTGCGAATATTTTGTTGTAGCATTTTGACCATGATTAAACCCTCACATCACGACGGGCATCACGGCCCCAAATTAAGTTGATCATTGCTCGAGAGGCAAATACGCCGGTAAACATACTGGTTAACAGACCAAGACCTAACGTTAAGGCAAAGCCTTGGATTGGACCGTTACCGATAGCGTACAAAATTACAGCGCTTATCATGGTAGTAATATTGGCATCTAGGATGGTTGCAAATGCACTATCAAAGCCGGAATCGATAGCCTGGGCAAAGCTTCGACCTTCGCGCATTTTGTCTTTAATGCGTTCAAAAATAATCACGTTGGTGTCTACGGCCATACCGACAGTCAACACCAAACCCGCGATACCCGGCAATGTAAGTACCGCACCTGGCAGAAGAGCGATGAGCCCTAGTAAGCACAACATGTTCGCACACAGAGCAACGTTCGCGACCCAGCCTAAGCGACGATACCAGAGTGCCATAAAGGTCAGTGTTAGCCCCATCCCCAATGCGAGTGCCGCAAAACCATTCTGGATGTTCTCAGCACCAAGCGAAGCACCGATGGTACGTTCTTCAACAATCGTCACGGGTGCAGTCAAAGAACCGGCTCGAAGTAAAAGTGCCAGTTGCTGCGCTTCGTCCATGCTACCCGCGCCAGTGATACGGAACTGGCTGCCAAGCTGAGATTGAATCGTCGCAACACTAATAACACGTTCGTTACGCTCAGTTACACCACGTGCGTTGGTCTTGTATTCACGATAGACAGTCGCCATTGGTTTACCAATATGTGTCGCAGAAAAATCGCTCATTTTCTTGCCACCAGCGTGATCAAGCGAGATATTCACTTCTGACATGCCCATTTTGTCTACGCCTGCGCGAGCATTGACAATATGTTCACCCGTAAGTACTGGGCGTTTAGTCAGAGTCACTGTGCGACCATCGTTGTCCTGTAGCACCAAATCTTGGCTGCTGGCTGCATTACTTGCGTCTTTCACTTCATAAAAAGCCAAACTTGCCGTAGCGCCAATCACATTTTTTGCTTGCGCAGGATCCTGCACACCGGGTAACTCGATACGAATACTTGCCTTGCCCTGACGCTGAACTAAAGCTTCTGTAATACCCAACTCTTCAATACGACCACGCATGATCTTGAGGTTTTGTTGCAATGTGGTTGACTGGAACTCTTGGATATTTTGTTCACTTGGTTCAAGCACAAATCCACGTGAAGCATTTTTTGCTACCCAACCTGGGTAATTCTGGCGCAGAAACTGGTTCACATCAGCGAGTGCTTGTTCACTTTCACTGATAACAGCAATTCGATTACCACTTTCGGCTCGAACTTGAACACCGCGTACACGTTGCTCACGCAGATCAGCTTTAATCTCATCGATTAATGCATCACGCTGCTCTTCGAACGCTTTATCCACGTCAACATTCAATAGAAATTGCACACCACCGCGAAGATCGAGGCCGAGTTTGATTGGATTAAATCCCAACGCGTTCAGCCATTCTGGCGCAACAGAAACATAGGAGAACGTTATACTGTCCTCTTTATCCAGCTCTTTATTGAGTAGCGTACGCGCTTTACTTTGCGCGTCTTCGTTATCAAAAACGATGGTGGTTTTCCCGTCCATTTCGATGATTTTATCTGCGGGAATATGGTTCGTTTTCATTAGTTGGTTGAGCTGTACAACCGACATTGAACCGCTGCCTTGATCGGCAAACGTCACTTGGATCGATGGCTGCTCGCCAAACCAGGTTGGAATGGCACTCAAAGTGAGAATGATCACTGTCGCGACGAGCACTACATATTTCCACGCTGAATAATGGTTCAGCAATTTTCTACTTTTTTGCGGTTTTGGTGTTTTATTCATATAAACATCATCCCTTCACGCTCTGGTGAAGATTTTAATTTAATAGCTTCGAGACACGACAACTTCTACCCAGAACCAATATTGGGTACAGAATGCTCAGAACATTTACCTATTCTGATAAATACAGCTGTCGTACTGAGGTTGCACATATTGTGCAGAGTGATGGTGTTTAAGCAGAAAACTGGCTATTGAGTGCGACGTACATCGCATTGGTTTCTTTCCAACCAGAAATACGATACTCGCTTGCATGGTGATAAAAAACCGACTGGACTTGGCGCCAGTTGATGCCTGTCAGACTATAGGTGTAACCTACATCTGCATAAAATGGGGGGGTGAGATCGCTGGTAAAGTCGACATCGTCATCATTCAGCCCCTCACGCAGATGAGAGCCCCAACGTTGAGAAGCAAAAATAGCCAGCGTATCTGAACTTGCATGACCTTCAGATACAGGAGCTCGCGTCGACTCTTCTGAACCTTGAGAAAGGTCAACGTCTGATTCCGGTACTGTGCTTGCGGCTACAAATGGTTGTAACTGAGAAAAATACGGTAAGTGAGCGCTCTGATCATTACGCGCTGCTGAAACATGCACTGGTAACAATACCATTGCAAGCAGCAAAAACAGTAACTTTCTTAAATAAATAAGAGGCATGAAAACTCACTAAAAAAAGAATAAGCCGAGTTTATTAACACAGCCGGTTGATACTATGCCTATTAACCAGGCATCACAACTAAAAAGATCTAAATCTCTGATTCCATATTTGTCCCAAGAGAAGTTTCGACGCTTAACGATAAAATATTTCACCGCTGCCTGTGTCCAGGTAGATTTTATTCTCTTGCTCCAGACCGCCACAGTATATGAAGTAGACCTCACGCTTTTGGTAAGTCACAGAACGAATCCATCCCCCAAGTTCTTCGAAATCATCCGGGTCACAGGTGTTGTCGTCTAACAATTGCTGTGTCTTATCGCGGAAAATCTCCAGATGGTCCTTTAAACCGTCTGATTTTTGTAAGTAACCATCAAGTATTTCCAAACGCTCTTGCTCTTTCATCACTGGTTCAGCATCCGAAAGCCCTTTGGCATCCAGCCATTCTGCTGTTTCCTCACCGCCTTCTTTATAGACGAGGTAATCGGAGATACGATACCAGTCATTATTCTTTTCTAGTACGGCAACTTTTTCCCCTTTGTAAACAGTATCAACAACCAAAGCCTTAAGGTCAGGTTTGTTATACACATCTAACTGACGCTTGATAACATAATATACTGTGATTTCGGGCTGCACAGCTTCCAAGTCCATAATCGGCTTTGTGACTTCATCACTCTGTTGTGATTGAGGTGTCGGGGTCTTAGTTGCCTGCTCTGGTTGATCTTTTTGCACAAAGAAGAAATAGTAACCAGCGCCAACCCCGCCAAAGAGCAAGATTACAGCAACGGCGAAAAGAGCTTTCTTCATATGTGTTTCCTTTTTCCTTAGGCAAACATCCAAAAAGATGCTTTATTAGTAGTAGCCAGCAATAAACTATAAATACAATCGCTTAACTAACGTGAAAAATAATGATCAATAAGATTAAATGGATACTGATACTTTTCATCATTCCTTCAATAGGGTACTCAAATGAGCAGTGCAACCCATCTTCATGGAATGATAATCTTCACCAATTCAACCAGTTAGAGTTAAATTACAATAAGCATGTTAAGGTGTTCAACGCATTACTTAGTGAGCATAATCAACGCCCACTATTATCGAAGCAGTTTTCTCCAGATGAGCTTGCATTACTTTGGCGCGTAAGGTCCAGGAGAGACATGCTCCAAACCCAACTGGACTCCTCGTTAAAATATCGTCAGGAGTTGAGCCAAAAAGCAGAAGCACTAACAAAACTGAGTACACAATCTAAATGGTCGGCCAATGCCTGGGAAACATTAGCCCAAAGTTGTAAAAATGCGGATGAGATGGCCAATCAGATTACCGCAGAGTGGTATCAAATTAATGCTAATCAACTTGCCGATGACTATATCAGCCTGTCGGTACAGTATCTCGGCTTAGCTAAAATTTACGACATCGAGGCAAGCGCATTGAACGCCGCAAAAAGCGGCAATAACAAAAAAGCAACATCTGCTGATCATGCATCGAAATAATCAATTAGTTGCATTTTAATCAAACGAATTAGAGAGACATAGATCACATTAATGCTTTACTTGTGACCAATTATTGGTTACTTTAGCGATTAATAAAGTTTAACATATAGTCACAATTGGCTGGAGATGATGCTACAAAATGGTTATCAATCGATTAAGTAACAGGAATGAACCTAATACTACTAAAGCCAAATTTTTGTCAGTAGTTAGGCATGTAAAAAGGTTTGGTTCAATCAGTGATTTGGATCTGTGTAAAATCTTCGGAGAAACAATTTGGAGTGATGGGAGGGAATACCATTCAGCCGCTTTCTCATTTAAAGTGGATAGACACACTGGAAATTGTGAAATATCACATTACAAGAACCACCAATAAATCGTCTCGATTTAACCTATAAAGATTAATAAAGCGAAGTCAGGAAACAGACTTCGCTTTTTTGATCATGACAATAACCTTTTTGATAATGACAATAACTTAGCTGGAACTGTTTTCTCTGCAATGCAACGTGTGTCATACCAATCGGAGTCAATAACTAGTCATAGTAAACAACTAGTCATTGACACTACGACTATTGCGGCCCAAAGCGTGTAGCTTCAAAACTATTCAATAATCGATGTATCAGGTAGGTCACCAATAAGGTCGCTACAATTGCGAATAGTATGCTGCCCACTCGGTAAAGCGCACTAAAAATTAAATCACCATCCGGAGCTAAGTACTGACCAAACAAAATCCCTAAGGTTGTTAAGCCTCCGAAACCTGCACCAGAACCACTCGATTCTTTGACATGCATGTAGCTGAATATCATCGCGCCTATCCATAGCAAAGGAACAACGAAGAATAAAGTACCAGACCAGTCGTAGAGAATAAGCTGAGTTGTAATGCCAAAAGTTACCCCGAGCAGTGTTCCCATCGCTCTTTTACGCGCATAGCCAAGTGCTCCGTTCCAGTGCATAGGGAACAACAAGAGCAGAGTTGTCGCCTGCGCAGACAGTGAGTCATTCAAATCAAAGATCTGAAACACCAAAAAGGACAGCGTCGCAATGCTCGCCCCCATTAGTGCCTCATGACGCATACGATGGCTTTTCTTTGGCTCAGATGGTCTAGCTGGTGGCTGGCGAGGCTCTACATCAGGAATAAAGTACGTCACCAAATACGCTACAAGAACTGAAATAGTATTCGCTTCCAGATTACTAAAGATAAGATCATTTAGATCTGTCGTAACATAACTGGAAAAGTGCAGCATGATGCTCAGGTTTAGTACACTGCTTGCACCAAATAGAAAGAGACTTCCTTTCGACATACAGGCAAATTTGTACAGAAACAAGCCAAAAGCAATCAATGTCATCATAAATGGATGACCGCCAAACAGCCCACCAAGTATTCCAACTTCAAGACCACACACTACCGCAGCAAATATCATCTGACGAGCAGCATGCAAGCTCATTACTGGCACCATACCAAGCAATAGCATAGGCGTCACAGTATAAAAGACACCGTAGTTCCAGCCGAAAAGTTTACACACGGTGAAACCAACGGTAGCGCCGGTTGCGATACGCAAACACTGTCGGAGATCATTCTCCGACATGGGGTGGTCCCATAACTTCATACCACCTCCTAATTAATAGATGTAATGCAAAGTGCTCAAAAAATGAATTTGCAGGTTACTAAACCAGCCAGAGATTGTATTCTTAGGCAGTAGCTGTACCGTTGCACGAGCACCAGCAGGGAATGAATGGGTTTGTGGATCATCAATTGATAAATGCAAACGCATACGCTGCGCGTCTCTTACCCAACGGTCAGTTTCAGTCGGCGTAGCAAGTCGGCCGTCAGCATCAAACTGACCAGAACTTACACCTGCGTCAATACTCGTGATTCGAGCTTCAAAAACTTCACCTGGTAATCTATCAAATGCCACCAATGCGCGACTGTCATGGTTAAAGTGACGCAGGCTTTTTTCACGGAAATCAGCGATGATATCGATATCATCCGAGACTAACGCTACCAGAGGACTTGCAGCCGATGCGTACGTACCCTCTTCTAATTGTAAGTTAGCCACGATCCCATCGTGCTCAGCAACGACTTGTGTATAAGACAGATTTAATTCCGCTTGTTTTAGCTGGTTCTTTGCGGCGCGAACATCTACGTTCTCATCACCCAAATCGCCACGGCTAACTTCAAGCTGCTTCAGGCGAGCACGAGCCGCTAACAGATTCGCTTTTTCTGCAGTAGCATTACTCTGAGCATCGTCAAGCTGCTGTTGAGAAGTACCATTACGGTAAAATAATTGATTTAAACGCTTAGCTTCTCGAACCTTTTGCTCTGCAACAATTTTGTTTGCTTCAACATCCGCCTTTGCAGCGGCAATGGAAGCATCTAATTGCGCGTTATTCTGAATCACTTGTTCCAAATTCAATTGCGCTTTCTCAACCTCTAGTTGATACGGCTGCGGATCGATCTGGAACAATAAATCGCCCTTATGAATTTCTTGGTTATTAGTTACGTAAACCTCTGTGATTTGTCCACTTACTCGAGGAGCAATTTTAGTCACCACTCGTGTTGCCATTGCTTGCGGTGTAAGAGGCATTGCCAGGTCAGCAATAAGAAAATAAGCAAAAACAAGGACAAATGTAACGCAGGAATATTTTATCCAGCGAGCGAACTTTTGGTCTGGAGTCATGGGGGTCAACTTCTCTCTATTCGGTTTTCTGACTTATTCGCTAAGAGTATCGAGTGCATTGTGAGCCATTTGCTCTAAAATCAAGCTCATTTTATTCTGCTCTTCATCACTGATACCGGACAATAGTTTTCTGCGCACCTGAAGAATGCGATCTTCCATTTGAGTCAGCAGCGCTTTACCTTCATCAGTCAGAGTAACAATGCGTACCCGCTTGTCGTGATCACAACAACGTCGCGATACCAGTGATTGTTCTTCCAGTAACTTTAACGTTCTCATCAACGATGCTAATTCTATTTCTAGCGCTTCAGCGAGGTGCTTCTGACTGACATTGTCACCCAAACGGTACAACTTCCATAAGGCTGTCCAGCGAGGATAAGTCAAATTCAGAGGCTCTAACTCTCTATCGGCAACCATTTTCCATAAACGTGAAACTCGAGATAATTTTTCAGCGATGGAAAGGTCTCGAAAAAGATTGCTTTCGTTAATCATAAGAATCACTCAATTACTTAGCGTGCTAAGCAATATAATTTAGTTAGCATGCTAAGTAAATAGTTTTGTGATGAAAATCACGTTAGATATATTCTTAAATGGCGTTTTGAACCCAAAGATTGCAAACGTGGCTAACGTGAAAAGGCACGTGCTAGGGAAAGCGAAGAAATAGTCTGAAAGTGAAATGGTTATATTGAAAAGGCGCAGCTTAAGTTGTCCTTAAGCTGCGCCTGGGTGTGGGACACTATGTGGTTCAGTGGATTAAAAAACGCTGCTTGTAATCTACAAGCGCTTCATAGAATGCGCTTTCTTTGATTGGCTTAAGCAGTACGTAATTCGCTCCGGCTTCAATAAATGCGTCGCCGGTTTCTTTGGCCGTATCCGCCGTACAGGCATAGATCGGCGTGCCCAGCTTCAGCTTACAACGAATTTCCTTCGTCGTCTCGATACCACCTAAATGAGGCAGTTGGTTGTCCATCAGGATCAAATCATAGGTTTTCTCTTTCAAAAACTCCATGGCTTCCAGCCCATCCTTCGCCCACTCAACCTTCATTTTATACTTGTTGCAGAATGCTTTTAAAATGAAAGCGTTGGTGTGATTGTCCTCGACAAGCAAGACGTTTAATGTTCTTTCAAACAACTCCTCAGGATTCACGCTTTGCTCTGATTCAAATTCCATTAGTGAGCGCTCACGATCTCTGACAGGTAGAGTTACGACAAATGTGGTCCCATGCCCTTTTTGGCTCCGCACCTGTACATGACCTTCTAACATATCGACCAAGCTTTTAACGATAGTTAGACCCAGGCCACTACCGCCATACTCTCGAGTGGTAGTCTCCTCTTCTTGCACAAATGGCTCAAACATTTGGTCCAGTTTATTAGGAGCAATCCCAATACCGGTATCGGTAACTTCTACCACTAATACGCTGTTATCTGAACCCTCAAAATGCTCTAAAACTGCACTAAGTTGAACGATCCCAGAAGGGGTAAATTTGACCGAATTGCTGAGGAGGTTAAACATAATTTGATTAAGGCGTACCTGATCAGTAAACAGCTCAACGTGAGGCTCTAAGCGGTTGTCGATAATAAGCTTTACGCCTTTGCTTTCACAAATTGGCCGGTAAATATTCTCTAATGTACGAATCGTATCCGTGAAGGAGAAAGAGTGTTTTTGAATGTTAAATTTCCCCTGCTCAATTTTGGAAAAATCTAAAATATCATTCAAAACAGCAAGTAAGTGTTCACCACTGTGACGAAGTACGTCGATCTGATTACTTTGCTCTTGAGATTTTACCGATCCTTTAAGCAGTTGAGCGACACCTAAAATTCCGTTTATTGGTGTGCGAATTTCGTGGCTCATCTTCGCTAAAAAATCCGCACGAGCCTGGGCCGACTTTTCCGCTTCTTTTCTGGCTAGATTACTCTGTTTTTCCGCCTCAATAAGCGTCGTGATATCTTGCCCCTGAACAATAATTCCGCTGAGGTCACCATCAACCAGAATCGGGGACAGGTTCCAGCGATACACCTTATCGCCGATAGGGACGTTGACACCGGTTAACGTTGCTCCTTGCGCGGCGATACGTAAATGTGGCAACAATTTCGCTTTAAAACGCCTGAACACAGGGTGCGTGCTCTCATTGGCCGTCTCAAGCACGAGCTCTTTTCGAGCGGCTGGGTTGATTTGAATTAATACCCCCGCCTCAGACCATACCATCATTGGTGATAACGCGAAGTTAAACAGGTCTCTAAAGGAACGCTTTTGTGCTTCAAGTTCTTCGAACGTATTCTCCAAGGTGGTCCCTATGTCATCGAACTCTTCAATGTCTGAGCCACCGAAACGTTCAAAGCCTTTTTCTTCCCGGGCAGAACGGGTATACGACATCAAGGATTCAAGTTGTTCCGCTACCTTGCTTTCGATCCACTCTTTGGTCAATAAGGCAATCAGAATCATGCCAATCACTGAAGCCAACATCGCTAATAGATGCTGAACCTGAAGCATCACAACACTCTGGTTATCTTGCACAGTAAGAAGAGACAAGTCTGTATGAGCCGCATTTACCTCAATTGGCGTCTTAATAATCAGTAGATCATCAATTTTCTGCTGCGATTCTTTACGTTTTAATACATCAAAGATTCTATAAGACTCATTGCCTGTCAACGAGTTAGCTAATGGTAAATCACCCGACACCAACACAACGTTGTCGACGTTCCCTTCTTTTTTCAACCTTTCCATGAGACCAAAGTTGTTATCCAGAACAACAACATTGTATGAGTAGCCCATGACTTCACCGCTCTGAGGCTCCATAACAGGCACCCTCCTGACTAGCAGGTGTCGAGAGCCGATTGGCGTGTACGAAGTAATGTAGTACCAGTTATTAGTGAAAGTTACGTTTCGGGCAATATTGTTGAGTATGACATCATTTATACCGTAAAAATGCGCATTTCCATCATCCCAAATGATGCCGTGATGGTCGGTAAGAAAACGAATTTCAGGCGTGTGGTAAGGATCACTCTGGTCAATACTGAGAAAGAAGAAATTTAAGGCATCTTCATCTCGAACGCTGTAAAAATTAAGGACTACATCACTTTTCGAATTGCTGTCGTGATGAATCTGAATTGCCGCGAAATGACTGTCAAATATATTCAGAATCAGCGCAGATGTTTGTTGCTTTGTCCTATCAACTTCCTGCCAGATGATCTGTTTGGAGAAGTAATAACTCTGAACGAATATGCCCAATATAATCGGAGCAAGAACGAGAATAATGATTTTTGTAATCAGCGTCGACAAGGAACGACGCTTTCTGGTTGATGTATTTGTCATCAATGATCTGAGTATCTGAATGCGCGTTTTCTTAAGGCTTCTATTCTTTCTGGAGAATCCGATTTGGAAACGATTTCGTAGTCACCAGAATATACGGTTGGAACTGACTTCCCTTCCAAATCCCACTTTATGGCCTCTGCCATGGCAATGCCCGTGTCATCGTTCATTCGCATAATGGTAATATCTAACTCTCCATTTAATATAGCATCAAGCTCAGCAGAGCCCCCGCCCCAACCGTTGATCATAATATCATTACGACCAAGTTCCGCCAGTGCTTCTACTGCCCCCAGCGCTACGTCTGTGGAACATGCATAAATAAATTCAACATCCGGATACTTTTCGAGGCTGGCTTTGGCCGCTTCATAGCCTGATTGCTTCGTCGCTTTAGTATAGTAAGCAGATTGAAGTTCAAAGTTACTCTCGCGGTTCACCTGATGAATAAATGTGTTCCCGCGCACATCACTGATGTATCCCTCAGAAAAATAGAGAACACTGTAACGACTGTGCTCCGGGAAACGTTTACTAAACTCTGTAGCCAATCTTCTGCTGCCCTCGGCATGATCAAAACCAACGTAAAGAAACGGCTGATGATTATCCCAATCTCTTACTGGAGTAGTGATATTTTGCAAGATCAGCTTGGTTTTTTTCGAATCCAATACATGTTCGACGAACTTGCGATGCCTTGTGGTATCGAGAGTAAAAATCAGGTAGTCGGCATTGCTTTTCAACGCCTCCATCAAAGATAGGCTTTGTTGTTTTATATCTGCATTTGGTCGAGTAAAAACCTGATTGAGCTGATAATCGATGTTGAGTTTATCCAAACGCTTTTCAAATGCATCAATGTTTCTGACCCAATAGTCAGAAATCTGCTGGCCCGGATAAACGACAGAAATCTTTAGTTCACGTTTTTTCTCTTTCAAAATTGGAGTAGGGTTTTCTCTCACCACTTCAGCAAGAGCATTAGTCAGCTTCTTTTGCTCAGGAAATTCGTCCAGAAACTCTTGATACTCCCAATATCCGTTCAGGACTTGTGATGGATGTGCTGCTGGAGCAACACCAGTTATAAAAACAAGGGAGAATATTAACACTTTTTTCATTTACTGCTCTTTTAGTTTTTATTGAGCCTAAATCAGCTCTATTTATTATCTAGCCGAGTCATCCATTACTGACGTAATCAAACTTTCACTGAGCCTTGATTTCAATTTAATTTTTGGCTTAGAGCCATTATGCGCCAGATATATCCTACATAACAAACGAATATTCCATTTCCCCACAGCTCTTTGAGACGATGCGAACCTCTTTATATTTGATCGGACTAACTCGTACTAATCGCTATGGTTGGGTACTAAAAACATATTCTGGATACAAAGAAACCGCCTTAAATTCAGCGGTTTCTTTGTGAAAGCTCAATCCATAAATTGTTGAGTTACCCATCGATTCAGATGACGACAATATCGGCCTGCGTCAGCGTAAACTTCAAACTTTGGCTTTTATCCACGGCGAGTAAGGCTTTCGCCTCGACTAATTGCTCTTTTTTCTGTTTCGCTAGCTGCTTAATAAAGTACTCAGCTTTCATCGCAATGCTCTTAGAGTCGAAGTGCATTGTCCATTCCAGAATTAGTGGGCCTTTACCTTTTAGTGCCTTGGCACCTTTACCATCTTGATGCTGCTTAAACCGACGTTCAACATCGTTGGTCACCCCGCAATATAGCGCATTACGGTTATTACGTATCAGGTAAACACTCCAGCATTGAGCAACACTTTCACTCATGAGAGTAAAGATTCAACCTGAGCTTTAAGCGCCTCGAGCTCCTCTCTGAGCATTGCCACTTCTTGCTCAAGCTGATTAACACGATCAGAACTCTGTGAAACAGATGCAGTCGGCTCGATGGCAGACACATCAACTTCACCACAGAATAAATGCATATAGCGAGATTCACGCTTTCCGGCTTCACGTGGGAGTTTAACGACTAACGGACCTTTATCTTCACTTGCCAGATGCTCAAGAACGTTTTCTACTTCTTTAACGTCGCGAAAAGTCGTTAGTCGATTCGTTCTGGTTCTAATCTCACCCGGAGTCTGTGCCCCACGCAACAACATGCAGCACACAATGCCTCTTTCTTGTTCGCTGAGTTTTAAATCGCCGAACTCTGTGTTGCAAAAACGGTGTTGATACTTGCTGACTCGACTATTAAATGCACTTTCATCACTGACAAGGCGGCGCTCAATCAGTGCATCTACCGCATCTAATACATCTGACTCAGACAACGACATGACTGGCTCACGATTGCTTTTTTGATTACATGCGTTGGTAAGTGCATTCAGACTAAGGGGATAAAGATCGGGCGTCGTTACTTCTTTCTCGATCAGACAACCAATTATTCGTGCTTCTATTGCCGTTAGCTCAACTTTCATCATGCATTCCTTATTATTTTTTGCATTTGAATTTTAGGTAGTCAGGCTAAAGCATAGCTCAAGACCTGACTCCCTTTGCGAATTGGGTTTCGATCTTAATGCTCAGAGAGAATTGGTACTGCTCTCATGTTTCCGTCTTCATCAATCATCACAATCTTTGAACGATTGAGTTCAACTTCAATAATCTCAAGTTGAGTGCGCGCTTCTATGTATGCCGCTTTTAACTTCTCAGTCAAAGAATTTGTGACTTGTTCACTATCTTGACTGTCGACTTGCTCCGCAGTGTTACGAGAGTCCATATCAAGTGTCATCATTTTGTATTTAATGGCGAAGATAATATAGCGAAGGTTCAAGCATGACAACGCATCGATGCATTCTTCCCTAAAATCAGCTCCATATTTGCCTTAAATGTATTATCAACAGCAAATATCTCCATACAAATTTACAGCAAAAAGATGATTCCTGGTTTGCAAAGTTCAGCATGCAACTGCCATAAGTTTTTGTTGTAGGGCAAGGGACTTAGTGATTGGTCGAAAAGCGTTCAACTCTTCATTGCTATTGATCTTAAGACTGTTATGCCACGGGATGTTGTGCTTTAATCGAGGAAGTATTCACAAATTAGGAAAGGGAACTATGAGTAGCGTATTTGAAATCGTTAACCAAGCTCGTCGTAAAAACAAACTTCAACGTGAGCTTATTGATAACGAGAAAAAAATTCGTGATAACCGCAAACGTGTAGACCTTCTAGAAAACCTACTAGACTACATCAAGCCAGAAATGACGCATGATGAAATCTTGGTTATCATCAAGAACATGAAAGCGGACTACGAAGATCGTGTAGATGACCACATCATTAAGAGCGCAGAAATTTCTAAAGCTCGTCGTGATATCAGCCGTCGTATTCACGAACTGACAGAAGAAGACAAGCAAAACACCGGCAAAAAATAAGCACTACCAGTAATGCAACAATTCTAACCCCGAGTAAGGCACCTTGCTCGGGGTTTGTTTTTGTCACCGACTCTCACGCCGTGTACAATAAACCCTCTGTTTTTCCAATCCAAATACCCCATGTAACTTTTATGACCTCAACTACGATCAACACGCAACCAACACTGGCTAAGCAATTGTACTCCATGACGTGGCCTATGCTCTTCGGAGTCTTGTCATTGATGAGCTTTCAACTTGTGGATAGTGCTTTTATCGGCCAACTTGGTGTATTGCCGTTGGCAGTACAAGGTTTCACGCTTCCGCTACAAATGGTTGTTATTGGTATTCAAGTGGGTTTGGGAATCGCTACCACCGCAGTTATTTCTAAAGCACTTGGAGCAAATGAAACACGATATGCTAAGCAACTCGGCGGTTTAGTGTTAATGATCGGCTCTATTGGTGTCGCCATCATCTCTCTCTTGATTTGGCTATTGCGCTACCCGATATTGTCGTCGTTAAGTGCACCTGAGACAGTGATGCCCATTATCGACACGTACTGGCCTTGGTGGTTATTGAGCTCTTGGACCGGTGCGGTTCTCTACTTTTACTACAGCATTTGTCGAGCGAACGGCAACACCATGCTGCCCGGAACCATGATGATGGTCACCAGTGTTTTGAACCTGATTCTGGATCCTATTTTTATATTCACTCTGGATCTTGGTATTAATGGCGCAGCGATCGCGACTATTGCTGCATTTGGATTTGGGATTATCGTGGTAGCACCACGGGTAAGAAAGAACCATTGGGCAACCGCACAATGGCAAGACTTAAACGTCAAGAGGAGCGTCCGCTCAATTGGCAACATCATGGGCCCTGCAATGGTGAGCCAGTTGTTACCACCATTATCATCAATGCTCGCCACGAAACTGTTGGCCGGATTCGGTACTGCTACTGTGGCCGCCTGGGCATTGGGATCTCGTTTTGAGTTTTTTGCAATAGTATCGGTTCTTGCACTAACCATGTCTCTGCCACCTATGGTTGGACGCTTGCTGGGAGCGAAAAATTACAATGACATTCGGTCACTCGTGAGTATCGCAGTGAAGTTTATCCTAAGCTTCCAACTATTAATCGCCGTCATCACTTTTGCAGTTGCTAGTCCGCTAGCGCTATTAATGACAAGCGATAATCAAGTTGAGCATGTGTTAGAAATGCACTTAATGATTGTCCCTATTAGCTTAGGCTCATTAGGCGTATGCATGCTTATGGTTTCTATTTGCAATGCGTTAGGAAAATCGTACACAGCACTAACCATTTCAGCTTTACGCCTGTTTATTTTCTTCCTGCCTTGTTTATGGATCGGATCTCAGCTTGGCGGGGTAAAAGGTCTTTTACTCGGTGCCTGTATTGGCAATATTTTCGCTGGTCTTTCTGCTTATTTCACTTACCGCAGAACAATAGAAAAATTATCTCGAAAGTAATACTAAGAAGAAGCCCTCAATCTGGGGGCTGTACATCAAGTTTCGAAATAGCGACTCATTTAAGCCGATTAATGTCAGTGCCGAATGTACTATCTTTCAAAAATCAATAACTAATGAATTGAATCACAACTAAGTGTCGTTTTCTTGATTTGTCTCAACATTGCTGATTCAGTGAGCTGCTAGTTTAAATGCGCTTAATTGTTACCACTCATATATAAGCTTCAAATTTCCACTCTCACAGGCGATAAACTTGTAATTGGCAAGGTTAACGCGTATTTTCTGTTCATTTTAGATCGTGATCTACTGCAAGTTTTTAATATTTAATGTCGCCCTTCTCAATGAAATTCAACTCATACATAAGGCGTAATGACGAATCGGCACAATAACGCGTTTCATGTTTACTAGTTAAGTTGCGTTATCGATTGACATCACATAAAAATGAAAACCATCTTATCGTTTTCAAATATTTTATTTGAACATAAGCATTATTGACGCAAAATAAGTTTGCATTTTTAAAAATGTCAACACTTTAAATTAGCCCCTTTAGTCACACTAATCAACTACATTCAGACCATAAATTAGTGGTTTCAACTGGATTTATTTTTCCTAGCAGAATAAGCCTTCCAACCGTAGAATCCGCCCCATAATTATTACAACCCGATTACATTACCACCAGACTCCTACGCTTTACCGTAGAGGTACACGCGGCGAGTATGGTTAGCCCCCAAAACGTGAAAGGTCTAATACAACAATGAGTCCAGAGAAATATCTCCAAGACTGGCAAACTAGCCAAGCGATTGCTGAATCCATTTCCCCGCTAATCGGTAAGCTATATCGTCAAAAAGGAATCGAAGTGGTTCTATTTGGTAAAACGCTTATCAACGCCACTACTATCGACATTCTTAAAACTCATCGCGTAGCAAGACGAGTCACTGGAAGCCCTCTTTCTCTAGAGTACACAATGCCTATCATTGAAGCACTATGTGAAATGAGCATTTCTTCCTGCCGTGTTGATGTTGGTCAGCTGGCTACTCAGTATTGGAATGATCACGAAGATACTGCCGCGCTTGGCGATTTCCTACAAACCGCACTTCATGGCGCTCGTGATGCAGATTCTTCTCTGAAAGCTCGAGACGTTGTTCTATACGGTTTTGGCCGTATCGGTCGTTTGCTTACTCGTCTTCTTATCGAAAAGAGCGGCCCTGGTTACCCACTAAGACTTCGTGCAATTGTTGTTCGTGGTGGTAAGAAAGGTGATCTGGAAAAACGCGCTAGCCTGCTTCGTCGCGACTCTGTACACGGCCAATTTAATGGCAGCATCATCATCGATGAAGAGCGTAAGGCACTGATTGTGAACGGCAACTTTATTCAAATCATCTACGCTAACAACCCTAGTGATGTTGACTACACTGCGTACGGCATTAACAACGCACTTGTAGTAGATAACACTGGCGTTTGGCGCGATGCAGAAGGTCTGAGTCAGCACCTGGCATGTAACGGCGCAGAAAAAGTACTTCTGACTGCGCCTGGTAAAGGCGACATTAAGAACGTTGTTTTCGGTGTAAACGAATCTGTAATTAAAGAAGAAGACACCATTATTTCAGCAGCAAGCTGTACAACGAACGCTATTACTCCAGTACTGAAAGCGTTAAATGACAAGTATGGGGTTCTATCAGGCCATATCGAAACGGTTCACTCTTACACTAACGACCAAAACCTGATCGATAACTTCCACTCAGGTGACCGTCGTGGACGCAGCGCATCTCTGAACATGGTTCTGACTTCAACAGGTGCTGCAAAAGCGGTAGCAAAAGCACTGCCGGAGCTTGCTGGTAAGCTAACAGGTAACGCAATTCGCGTACCTACGCCAAACGTATCAATGGCAGTAGCAAACCTGAATCTGGGTCAAGACGTGGATCGCGATTCACTGAACGACTACCTACGCGGAATGGCGTTAAATTCTGAACTATCAGCACAAATTGATTACACAGACTCAACTGAAATCGTTTCAACCGATTTAGTGGGTTCTCGCCATGCTGGCGTAGTAGATGGCCAAGCGACTATCGCACAAGACAAACGTTGTGTACTGTACATTTGGTACGACAACGAATTCGGTTACAGCTGCCAAGTTGTGCACTGTATGGAACAAATGATGGGTGTTCGTTACCAAACATTCCCTCGATAGGTGAACATTGCTCCACAACGTTAACCACATGGTGTAGCGAACAATACTTCAACATTTGTTTTTTATAATAAGCGCGCAAGCGCACTACTAATCTTAACTCCCCCGTTTATACGCCTGAACTCACCTTCAGGCGTTTTTTCTTATAGGTAGTTTGACATTCTTCAGACATTGCAACTTACATTGTTCATGTTTAGTTCATATTCAGAGCGGTAATCTGAACACATAGACGAATAGAGAGGTCAAATTTATGAATCGGATCATCGTTACTGCACTGGCACTGATTAGCGGATTTTTTGCTTTAGTATTTAGCCTAATCATAGCGATCCCATTGACCATCGCGGCACTGATAACTGGTAAACGTATTGAGAAGCGCGTTAAGAACATGCAAAAAGAGATGCGAGAAGAATATGAATTCAATACGGGTAAAGCTGACGCTATAGAAGGCGAGTTTGAAGAGGTACGCCGATAAATTTCCAAAGTGTTTCTCAACCCCCCTCGTCCCCAAAAAGCTAATAAAGCTCCTGAGAAACTCCTTGCTTGCACCCAGTCTGTTTATCTAGCTGGGTGCTTTTTTATGGTTTGAAAATGGCTAAACAGTTATCACAACGCGTAAAGCCAACAGTATGAGTACCATTCCAGACAAGCGATCAATCAATACGGCTTTTGAACGAATACGATCGACCACCTTGGCGTGAGATAATACGATGGTGATAAAGGTATACCACAAACCGTCAACGACAAATGGAGTCGCCACAATGATCGCTTGATTGCTCAAATCATTCCCCAACGCGACAAACTGGCTAAATAAAGCGATAAAAAACAGTGCAATTTTTGGGCTAAGGATGGAAATAAAAAAGCCTTCTCTCGCCGACTGCCCGACGGTAGTTTCCAGACCAGATTCAAGCTTAGCAGCCACTCCCCCTTTCGAACGCAGAGCATTAACCCCCAAATACGCGAGGTACGCGGCTCCCGCCAGACTGATACCTTTAAATAAAATAGGACTTTGTTGTAAAACAACCGCCAGACCAATCAGAGTAATAAAGGCGTATATCCCGATACCAAATGCGTGTGCCCACGCTGTCGCCAATCCATTGATACGTCCACCAGCCAATGCGTGTTTAGCAACAATTGCCAGGCTAGGTCCAGGTGACATAGCACCTAATAAGCATACAGTAAAAAGCGATAGCCAAACTGTTAGTGTCATAGAAGCTTCTCCTTATTTGGCTTCAATCTATTAAGTGAAGGGATATAAATTAATCTGGGTTTAAAGTTCTTTTTCCATACGAATCGAAATCGCGACCATGTTTATGAGCTTCACTTTACAAACTTATTACCCGTCGTATTGAAAAACTCCGTCAAAACGGTGTGGGTCATAAGATGTCGAAGTTCTGGGTAGCGTTGAATTTGGTCTCTGATTTCATTAAGGCGAGTCATATTTGGTACCTCGACAAAGACCATCATATCGGTTTCACCACTGATGGCATGGCACCATTTTACACCGTCAATTTTGTACAGTTCATCCGCGTAAGACTCGCAATAATAAGTCGAGGTTGACTTATCAAACTTGAGAGCAAAATAGGCACAGATAGAATCCCCTGGCGTTGAAGTTACTTCTGCGTGATAACCCAAGATCACTTTGTCATTTTCGAGCTTTCGAATGCGCGCGGTTACTGCCGAACGAGAGAGGTTCACTTTTTCTGCGATTTCAGTGACTGACAGCCGGGCATTATGCCGGAGAATATCAATGATCTTGTGATCAAACTTGTCCATAAACTTACCGCTTGTTCCTTATTTGCTTCATTTTATAACGATTTTAAATGCATAAGAAACCAACATTTTGTTGGAATTATTTGAAACAACCGTCATATTGGCGGCTCAGTAACGCATTTTGTTTTTCAGAACTCATTTATGCTATGAGTTCTCCTAGTTTTACACCGCCAGAGACCAGCATGGAACAGCTCAAAAAAGACATATCACTTATATCCGGCATAGCCCAACTTTCAACCACATTAATGGGAACCGGCTTATTTATGATCCCTGCGATTGCCGCTGGGATTGCTGGTCAGTTTTCTCTCTGGGCATGGATACTTCTGTTTGTCGCGATCTGCCCTATCGCTCTGACATTCGCGCAATTAGGTAAGCGCTATCCCAACGCTGGCGGCACCGCTTTCTTCGTACGTAAAGCCTTTAACGCTAAGTTAGAAAGCAGCGTTGCCTGGTTATTTGTCAGTATCATTCCCGTAGGCATACCTGCAGCTATCGCTCTCGCGGCGGGCTTTCTTAAACAACTCCTGCCTGAGCCGATTAATAATGATCTATTCGCTCAAGTGCTGACTATCGCCTTACTCATATTTGTTAACTTGCTAGGGACGAAGTCATCTGGTCGTTTGCAAACCGTTATTGCCCTGAGTGTATTTGCACTGGTCGGCGCTTTTCTATGGAAAGGAGGAATCAACAGCGCTGATCTTACCATGCCAACCTTCACAGCAGACTCGATTTGGCCAATTACTGCTGCTCTGGGCGTAATGTTCTGGTGTTTTGTCGGCATAGAGGCGTTTGCGCATATGGGTGAAGAATTTAAGAACCCACAACGCGACTTTCCTATCGCTATTATTGTCGGATGCTTCGTTGCTGGCGCGACTTACTGGGCATGTTCAGTGGTTGTCTTAAAGTTTGGGGCTTATGGCACACCACAGTTTGATAGTGCATCTATTCCTTGGCTAAGCGCTCATTTACTCGGAGACAGCGCGAGATGGGTAATTAGCATAATCGGGTTTTCAGCGTGTTTTGCCAGTGTGAATTTATACACTCAGAGCCTTGCGAGAATGGTATGGAGTCAGGCTCGCGAACATCGCCCAAGCAGCAAACTGGCTAAAATTTCGAGCCGAGGTGTTCCATCATCAGCAACATTACTTGTCGGTATTGTCCTGTTGCTGTCATGTGTCATAGGCAAACTTTCACAGCTCGATTTGGAGTTTTTCCTCAAATTGGCTAACAGCATTTTTGTGTTAATTTATCTGCTCGCGATGTTGGCGGCATATAAGCTTCTTAAAGGCGTTGGTAAGGCACTGGCTGGAATATCTTTACTTCTTTGCACAGGCGTATTTATCTGTTTAGGTTGGTCTATGTTCTACGCGCTTACTATTTTTGCTTTACTTTCATTACCCTGGAAACAATGGGGACAAAAGCGACAACCACGGGCGGTAGAGTAACTACCTCAAAACAACTCAGCTAAGCGCTTAATAAGAGGATCTATATCCTTTAGCGCTACATTGCCGTACCCGAGAACTGCGCCATTCCAGTCCCGAAACTGGAATTCGGGATGCTCATAAAAACTTAGTGGACGCAATACGATGCCCTCTTTAGCCGCACGTTGCGTCCATGTTTGTTCGTCACATCCTGACCACCATTTTAGTGTTATGTGTAACCCTGCTGCCTGGCTAATCACACTGACTCTATCACCAAAGTATGCAGCGATTGAGAAACACATTTGTTCATGTTTTGCTTTGTAAATACGTCGCATCTTTCGGATATGACGTAACAAACCGCCTTCAGCAATAAAATCAGCCATCGCCTCTTGTACATGACTAGGCGAATCCCCACTCAACGCATCCTTAACCATTAAGCATTTACCGACCAGCGTTTTCGGTACGACAAGATAACCTAGCCTTAGACCGTTAAACATCACTTTACTGAAAGATCCAACGTAAAGAACGTGATCATCCCGCCCCATTTGTGCTGCTAATCCTTGCAAACTGGTATACGGGCGGTGCGCAAACTGAAATTCACTGTCGTAGTCATCTTCTAAAATCCAGGACGAATTCTGAACTGCCCAATTGATAATTTTCCCTCTCTGTTCGGTATTCAGAGTGGTGCCCATTGGGTACTGATTACTTGGTGTGATGTAGAGAGCATCAGCATCACTGCTCGTTACCACATCAATATCGAATCCATGCTTTTCCTTCACCAACAGCGGTTCGAATTGATACTGCTGAAACTGGATTAACTTGCGCATTTGAGCGTAGCCAGGCTGCTCCATCAATACCTTGTCGCCTCGACTCAGAGTTGCCATTGTTGCAATACTCAGCGCTTGTTGAGCTCCAGAAGTAATAATGATTCGCTCAGGAGTACAATTTACTGAACGACTTGAGGCTAGATAGTCCGACAATGCACAGCGTAGTGGCCAGCTTCCTTGAATATCTTGATTCCCTAGCAGAGAGGTTCTAGCCGAGTGGCGATTAAGGTACTTTTGCCATTGAGCAGTAGGGAAAAGTGCTAAATCAGGAACGCCAGGAGCAAATGCTGAGTTAATGTCATGCTTAACAATTGGAGCACTAGCCATGTTTACAGGCACTTTTTCCGGTAAATATTGTTCAGGCAGTTCTACGGCGACGTAAAAGCCGGAGCCTCGCTGGCTAATAAGATAGCCTTCAGCGACCAACTGCTCATACGCCGAAATAACGGTATTTCTGCTTAAACTTAACTCGTGAGAAAGTTTACGTGTGGAAGGTAATTTGCCATTTTTAGGCCAAAGACCTTTGACTATCTTCTCTCGAATCGCAAAAAACAACGATTGCTGCAGCGTTCCAGCCTCCGCATTCACACATAAATCACCCACATCAATAAAAGACAAACCGGATCCATCCATTGTTTAAAACTGGCTCTCTTTAAACTACCAGTTAGGCGATACATTGCAACTAGACGCTGATTAAAAATGCCTATCCCGGCATTCGGATTACGCCAAGGAGAGCAGTAATGTTATCAAACACAAAAAGAACACAAATTAAGAAAGGCGCGCACAAAGCGGTAACCGAAGTTGAAAAGCTACACAAGATAATTGATGAGAGTCTGATTGCCCATATTGCAATTAACAACGAATCTGGCCCCGTAGTGATACCTATGCTGGCATGGCGTGTAGGCGAGTTTGTCTATATCCATGGTGCAAATAACAGCCGGCTTCTACGAATACTCAAACAAGGTCAGCAAACGTGTCTGACGTTCACACTGTTCGATGGATGGGTACTGGCTCGCTCAGCATTTCACCACAGCGCACATTATCGTAGTGCCGTTGTGTTTGGTCAGTTTGAAGTGGTACCGGACAACAAAGAAAAAGATAACCTGCTGAATCACTTTGTGGAGCAAATCGCACCGGGTAGAACAGAGCAAATCCGATTAAGTAATGAAAAAGAGCTGAACGCGACTATGTTATTAAGAATCTCTCTGGAAGAAGCCTCAGTAAAAATTAGTAATTTCGGTGTCAACGATGACCCTGAAGATGTCGATATACCAGTATGGGCTGGTGTTCTGCCGTATCGAACTGTGGTTGGCCCGCTCGAGGCTAGCCATGATCTTTACGAAGGAATTACAGCTCCGGATTACAGCAGCGCTTATTCAAATCGCTGGTACAGTGCGGAAAATCAGACTAAGTCTTGAGTACATATAAATGTAGGATCCCTATAACCGCTGGCACTGCCGGCGGTTTTGCATTAAGTATATCCAATTGCACGCTTTTCCCGTATAACATGGAGTCCCTAAACGAGTCCAAAAAGCAGCATACACTAGTAGTTTGGATATAATTAACGGGAGGCTCTCATGTCGGACAAAGAAAGAAACTTACCCACACATCGCATTTCCCGGTTTGGTAAATTTGCGTCTCTCGCAACAAGAGTCGCAGGGAACGTGCTTGCAGAAGGCACCAAGCAACTCGCTAAGGGTAACAGACCTAAAGCGAAAGACCTCCTATTGACTCCACAAAACATCACCAGGTTGACCGATCAGCTTGCCCATTTACGTGGTGCCGCAATGAAACTTGGTCAAATGCTGTCGATGGATGCAGGCGATATCCTTGATCCTGAGTTAGCCGACATCCTCTCCAGGCTGCGTTCTAACGCCGATCCGATGCCAGCGAAACAGTTAAATAGTGTGATGGAAAATTCGCTTGGTCCAAATTGGAAAGCGGAGTTTCTTGCGTTTAACTTCAAGCCCATCGCTAGTGCTTCTATCGGGCAAGTGCATCAGGCTTATAGCGATGCAGGTGACAAGCTAGCAGTGAAAGTCCAATATCCCGGCATTCGCAAAAGCATAAACAGTGACGTTGATAACGTCGGCACACTGCTTAAAGTCGTCGGGCTCATACCTGAGTCGGTTGATTACAAGGGGCTGCTAGAAGAGGCTAAGAAGCAACTTCACGACGAAGCCAATTATTTACGTGAAGCACATTTCGCCATACGTTATTACCAGGCCCTAAAAGAGCACCCCCATTTCGTTGTGCCTAAAATTCACCCAGAAAGCTCTTCTCAATCTGTGTTAGCAATGGAATTCATAGAAGGCGCCCCTGTTGATACCATCGTAAACTATGACCAAAAGACACGTGACACAGTAATGCATAACTTGCTTGAGCTGCTGTTTCGCGAACTGTTTGAGTTCAAGATGGTTCAGACTGACCCAAACTTCGCCAACTATTTATATATTGAAGAAACCAAACAGATTGGTCTGTTAGATTTTGGTGCTACCCGAGAATACAGTGAACGCTTTAGCTCAGGTTACCGCCTGGCGTTCTCTTCTGTAATTAATGAAGACGAAAATGGCCTGAATGAAGCTTTGCAGCAAATTGGCTTTTTCAGCCAAACCATAGTAGAGGAGCAGCGCAAAGCGATTCTCGATTTAGTCAAAATGGCATGCGAGCCAATGTTAGTTGACGAGGCCTATGACTTTAAATCTAGTGGCCTTGCACAAAGGCTACGGGACGCTGGTAAGATCCTCAGTATGGAACAAGATTACTGGCATACACCGCCGGCAGATGCCATTTTTCTTCACCGAAAAATTGCCGGCATGTACTTACTCGCGGCGCGGATCGGTGCCAAAGTGAACATTCGGAAACTCGTTGAGCCCTATCTGAAGATCAATTTCAGTTAGCCTATTGTTTTTCTGCTGCTTTCAAGTAGTTTGACTACTGTTTAAGCCTTTTGGACCGGACTCTACGCACAATTACTCGCTATTGTTAGTAGAAAACTTCTGTTAATAGAAAGATTCGACCGAAAAGTAACACGCTATCATTTTCCACTAAAACGAATATATTATCGGGGTGCTCGGTGAGCAAGTTTCAAGATCTCTCCACTCTAATACAACAAATTGGACAAGCCGAAGAAGCGGATCAAGTCGCAACGCTCAATGCATCTATCGAAGCGGGTCTGGAGCCCGGTGCGATTGCTTTGATTCTGGAAGCCTTCACCATTAATGATCGTGTTCGTTTATGGAGAGCCTTACCACTCGAGCTGCACATTGACGTACTGACTGAAATGCGTGCTGACGTTCGCTTTTCTATCATCAATGCCTTATCCGAAGTCGAGCTGAAACTGACTCTTGCGAAGCTGGATAACCTTTCGCTGATCGAATGGGCAGATTCACTGCCGGAAGAGATCATTCATGAGGCTCTCTCACTCATCGAGAAATCCGAGTTAGAGCTTTACGATCAAGCGAATGCTTATGAAGATGAAGAGATAGGTCGTTGGGCTGAACGTAAAATCATCACCCTGCCTTTTAACATAACTGTCGAGACGGCTAAGCAGCTGATGGATCGTTACAGCTACGGCACGCCTCATCAGGTCTATTTGATCAACCGTAAAAAACAGTTTCGAGGCGCTGTTAACTACTACGAGATATTGCGTAGTGACTCCGATACACGCCTGAAAAGCTTAGCGATTGAAACGGTAACCGTGCTGGACAGCAAGATGTCTCTGCCTGAAGCCGTTGAAGCCCTAGAGCACAGTGCACTTCCTGCTTTGCCAGTGACCGATGCCGACCAAACTCTGATTGGCGAAGTGGATTGGCAATTTGCTCTGAGTACCCAACGCGAAATTTATGAAGCGCGATTGATGGCAGGTACTGGTATGGATGAAGGAGACGACTTGTTTGCTCCGGTCATTAAGAGCTCTCAAAAACGCGGAGTTTGGCTTGGTATTAACTTACTTACCGCTATTTTAGCCTCTGTCACCATTGGCCTTTTTGAAGACGTCATCGCTCAGGTGGTTGCGCTCGCAGTGTTAATGCCAATCGTTGCCTCGATGGGCGGCATAGCGGGTAGCCAAACCCTTACACTGATGATCCGTGCTATGGCCCTTAACCAGATCACACCTGGTAACCGCTTCAAGCTACTAAAAAACGAACTCGGTATCGGATCGTTAAATGGCATCGCCTGGGCTCTCATCATCGGTGGATTAGCAGGGTTATGGTTCCAGTCGGCTATCCTTGGTGGCACTATCGCTCTGGCGATCATCGTAAATATCATTACGGCAGCCCTGTTTGGCGTGTTGATTCCCATCATGTTAGATAAATTGGAGCTCGACCCTGCGCTGGCTGGTTCAGTGATTTTGACTACTGTGACGGACGTTGTTGGCTTTTTTGCCTTTTTAGGCACCGCGAGCCTAGTATTATTGTAAAGAAGCGTTGTTAGTTTATTAATCAATCATTAGCATATTAAAGGTAAATTGCATATCGCAATTGCAATTTGCAAAAAACATCAAATTTTAAGCAACGTATCTCAGAGAAACCGCGTTTTTTCGATGATTTTAAAGTTGGCACGTAAGCTGCATTAATTTAACTGACCCTTCTTAAGCCGAGGGTCACCTAGCCAACTGACGTTGTTAGTGAATTAGATTTTGTTCACATGTATATAAGCCAATCGCACTGTTTGCGGTTGGCTCTTTTTTTATCTGCCTTCTTTAAGATTCAAATCGTTTATAAGCTTCACATCGTTGCGCGTCTTAGTGCCAAATCATTTTAGCAGGACCAAGCCTATTGAGGTTATTTGGGTTTAAGTCTCAATAACACCATCGTATTTGGAAATTCGTCATCTTGTTGGGCATACTTTCCCCAAAAATTTTAGTGTTAAATATACTCATGACCTCATTAAGCCAAACTGAATCTCTGTTTTTAGAATTTATGCAGCAAGAAATGCAAGTTGATGCTGCCCACGATCTTAGCCACGTGAAACGTGTAGCCAAAACCGCCAAGAAACTAGCCAAACAGGAAGGCGCTCAACTGGAGGTTGTATTACCTGCCGCTTATTTGCACGACTGTTTTACGTACCCGAAAGATCATCCGAACAGGAAGAAAAGTTCTGTAATTGCAGCTAAGAAAGCCATCGCCTTTTTGGAGAGTATTGATTACCCACATCAGTACCATGATGCCATTGCTCATGCGATAGAAGCGCACAGTTTCAGTGCCAACATTCGACCTAACACACTAGAAGCGCAAGTCGTACAGGATGCCGACCGTTTAGATGCATTGGGTGCGATAGGTGTGGCACGCTGCATTCAAGTTAGTACGCACTTCAATGCAAAGCTCTACGACCACGATGACATATTCGCCGAAGAGCGTGAGTTAGATGACAAACAATTTACCCTTGACCACTTTCAGACTAAGTTGTTTAAAATCGTAGATTCAATGAACACGGATTCAGCCAAGCAGGAAGCACAGCGACGCAAAGCGTTTATGCAATCCTACTTAGGCCAGTTACGCGAAGAGGTTGCCGAATAAATGTCCGAAAGCTATGCCCTGATTAAAGAGCTCAAACGGCAATTAAAACTTGCAGGTTTACACTATGTGGACGTAGCACAGCATCTTGGAGTCAGCGAAGGAACAGTGAAAAGACTGCTTGCTGAAGGGCATCAGATTAGTCTCGAAAGACTCGAGCATATCTGCCAGTTGATTGGTCTGGAAATGGCAGAGTTGTTTAAACTCGCCGCTTCACACAACCGAGGACTGGAGTCACTGTCTCTAGAGCAAGAAAGGCAACTCGTTGAAGATAAAGCATTATTACTGGTCGCGATTTGTGTTGTGAACGGATACCAGTTTGAACACATTATTGAGCAATATAGGTTTAATGAACCCGAACTGGTGCAAAAACTTGCCCTGCTCGACCGTCTTAACATTATTGATTTACTACCTGGGAATAAAATTCGCTTACGGATATCCCCGACTTTTCAATGGCAAATGGGTGGTCCGATTCAACGTTTCTTTCAACAGCAAGTTCAGGATGCATTTTTCCAAAGTTACTTTTCCGCAGAAGATGAAAAGCTAACGATGGCTACAGGTTTAATGAGCGTCCCTACCAACAAGAAGCTTCAACAAAAACTACAGAAAGTTATCGACGAGTTTTATCTGGCTTGCCAAAGTGACAACACTTTAGATATGAATGAAAAGCACGGAACTTCTCTGGTTATCGCCATGCGCCGATGGACATTTCCGTTATTTAGACCTTGGGAAAGGACTCCTCACAACAAGTAACAAAATTAGCCACTTTCATTTAGAAAAGTCATACCAAAAGGCACATTCAGTCTCAAATAATGTTACTTTTAATATATGGCTGGTTTATCTGAGAACAAAGCATAAAGTGCTCGCATATTTTGACTTTGTTCCTATGGAGCCAGTATGTTCTTCTCTAAGCGCTTTTTCCCGTTTTTTGTCACGCAATGCCTTGGGGCACTGAATGACAATGTATATAAAAACGTTCTTTTACTGATGGTCACCTACCGTCTGATTGATTCATTACCAGTATCAGCTAATTTGTTTGCCAACCTCGCTGCAGGTCTGTTTATTCTGCCTTTCTTTATATTCTCCGCTCATGCAGGCGCTGTTGCTGATAACATGGATAAAGCCAAGCTGATTCGACGCCTGAAGATTATCGAACTGTTGATTATGGTGTGTGCCGCCACGGCCATCATGACGCAAAATGCAATCTTGATGTTACTGCTACTGTTTTTAACCGGAACACAGTCAGCATACTTTGGGCCGGTAAAATACGCGTTACTCCCCCAGGCATTGAAAGCAAATGAGCTTATAAAAGGTAATGCATGGGTTGAAATGGGCACCTTTCTTTCCATTCTGATGGGGACATTAACGGCAGGACTTTTATTAGCGATTCCGAATGGGACTTTCATTGCCTCGTGTCTTGTCATCGTGCTATCGCTAATGGGGTTCTTAAGTAGCGTCTATATCCCTTCTTTACCGAGTCAATCCAAACAAACAGTGAAATTCGAGCCAATTTCTGGCCTTAAAAAGACCCTAAAAGTCGCGCAAAAACAACGTGGTGTCTGGATGTCAATTCTGGCCATTAGCTGGTTTTGGTTTATGGGAGCAACCTATCTGACGCAATTTCCTAACTTTGCTCGTGAACATCTGTTTGCCGACAGTACAGTCGTATCTTTGCTGCTGGCGCTTTTCTCAATTGGTATCGCAACAGGCTCCTGGCTGTGTGAAAAGCTCTCTTTTGATCATGTTGAACTGGGCATTCTGCCATTTGGTATCTTTGGATTAACCGTCTTCGGCGTAGATTTATTGTGGGCGGTACCATCATACGACAGCTTGCCAAGCCGCTATTATGATGTACACAGTTTTATTTCTGATTCCAAACATCTCCGAGTCATGGTGGACCTGTTCTTAGTTGGGCTAAGCGGTGGTGTGTTTGTCGTCCCACTGTACGCATTTATCCAATCACGCGCTAAATCAGGGGAATGTGCACGTTCAATCGCCGCCAACAACATCATGAATGCCTTATTCATGGTCATGTCAGCATTGGTATCGATATTCGTCCTGAGCGTTTTGGATTTTTCTGTAGTTGAACTGTTCGTAGTCATGGCCATCGGTAATTTCTTGGTCGCCATTTTCGTATATCGCCAAGTTCCTGAGTTTACACAGCGCTTTATCAGTTATTTACTCAGCCATTGCATGTACCGCGTATCGGTTACAGGACGCCAGCATATCCCAGAGAAAGGCGCTGCATTAATCGTCGCAAATCATGTCAGTTATGTGGATGCATTGATTCTGATGGGAACCTCTACCCGTCCAGTCCGATTTGTGATGGATAAATCCATCAGTGAACTACCAATACTTAAGTATGTGTTCCGCCATGCTGGCGTCATTCCAATTTGTTCTCCACGTAAGTGTGCGGACACTTACACAAAAGCATTTGCACAAATAGAGCAAGCTCTTAATAACGAAGAGGTTGTGTGCATTTTCCCTGAGGGTCGTTTGACATCAGACGGTGAGTTAGGTGAGTTTCGCCCCGGGGTAGAAAAGATCCTTCAACGCACTCCGGTACCAGTGATACCAATAGCATTAAAAGGACTGTGGGGTTCATTTTTCAGCCATAAAGATGGACACGCACTCACTACCCTGCCAAGACGTTTTTGGTCCAAAGTCGAAGTGAAAATTGGTGAAGTTGTCAGCCCAATTTCACTAGATCGCCACCAGTTACAGCAAGAAGTACAAAAATTGCTGATAAGTCACAAGTAGTTATGCCCAATTTAGAGTAGGATGACTAAAACGTCATCGGAGGTAATATGAAAATCATCATTCTACATGGTCTTTATATGCATGGGCTGGTCATGCAGCCTCTTAGCAAAAAGCTACGTAAATTAGGCTATGAAACAAAAGTGCTAAGTTACAACACCGTATCAATAAACGAAGAAGAACTATTCGATGCGATAGACCATGCGCTCAATCCGCTTACCGCCAATATACTGGTTGGACACAGCTTAGGTGGCTTGATGATTAAACGTTATCTGGGGAACAGAAAGCCAAGCACCAGCTTAGTCTCCCATGTTGTTGCAATCGGCTCTCCGTTGAAAGGCGCTTCAATTGTCTCCCGAATTCAAAACCTTGGATTAGGTGCCATTTTAGGTAACTCACCAAGTCACGGTTTAAATAAACACGAAGATGTCTGGGATTTTCCACAAAAGCTCGGCAGTATTGCCGGCACTGTCCCTATCGGTGCTCGTCCGCTCTTAATACGCGATGGCAATACCCTGTCTGATGGCACGGTTACGGTCGAAGAAACCCGTCTGGAAGGGATGCAAGACCATATAGAAGCGAAGCAAACGCATACCAGCTTAATCTACAATACCTTCGTCCCGGCGCAGATTGATCACTTTATTCGCACCGGTTTTTTTCGTCGGTAGCACATTTTTATGTAATAAAAGAGTAATCTACTTCCCAAAATATTGTTAAATCAGTACTATCTCTGAGTCAGCCATATTTCAAACTTGTGGCTTGGCATAATTTTAATTGTTCTCAGGGCGGGGCGAAATTCCCCACCGGCGGTATACTCTTTTGAGTGAGCCCGCGAGCGCTCGATACGTCGAGGTCAGCAGATCTGGTGAGATGCCAGAGCCGACGGTTATAGTCCGGATGAAAGAGAATAAGAATACACCAGTCGACTCACTCAACTATTGGGAAGCGCTGGTGCATTTCTTTGTGATCGCATTTTACGGCGATCTCTCACACCGCCCTGATTCTGGTCATTTTTAGGAGTTAACCATGAATCAGTCATCTCTACTTGCCGAATTCGGTGATCCAATTACTCGCGTTGAAAACGCACTTACAGCACTTCAAGAAGGTCGTGGGGTTCTTTTGCTTGATGACGAAGATCGCGAAAACGAAGGCGATATCATCTACTCAGTTGAACACCTGACTAACGAGCAAATGGCACTAATGATCCGTGAATGCAGTGGCATTGTTTGTCTTTGTCTGACAGATACTCAAGCAGATAAACTACAACTGCCGCCAATGGTTGTGAACAACAATAGTGCGAATCAAACGGCATTTACCGTTTCAATTGAAGCTAAAGTAGGTGTAACAACCGGTGTATCCGCTGCTGACCGTGTAACCACAATCAAAACCGCAGCAAATCCACATGCGAAACCAGAAGATCTAGCGCGTCCAGGTCACGTATTTCCATTACGAGCACGTCCAGGCGGTGTAATGACTCGACGTGGACATACTGAAGGTACGGTTGATCTGATGCAAATGGCGGGACTTCAACCAGCTGGCGTATTGTGCGAAGTGACTAATCCTGATGGCACAATGGCTAAGACGCCTGAACTCGTCGCCTTTGGCCGCCTTCACAACATGCCGGTGTTAACGATTGAAGACATGGTTGCTTACCGTAACCAATTCGATTTGAAGTTGGCATAACGCTACCAAGCTTCTGTTCAAGCCGCGATTACGCGGCTTTTTTGATCGATATCCAATCTCCTGAGTAACACTATACTGACTATGGTGAACAAATAAGGAGATCGAATCATGAAAGGAATAATAAGACCCCTTGTCACTATCGGGCTCTTCAGTCTGAGTACGTTGGCTTTTGCTTCGAGTTGCCCTGACATTCTTCAGGGTAAGCAAAGACTCCTGAACTCCACTGAAGAAATTGATTTGTGTGAGAGCTTTAAAGGAAAGATGTTACTCGTTGTAAACACCGCTAGCCAATGCGGATTTACGCCGCAGTTCGAACAGTTAGAATCGCTTTACCAAACGTACAAAGATAAAAATTTCGCGGTGATCGGCTTTCCGAGCAATGACTTTAACCAAGATAAAGGCAGCGAAGAGAATTCCGCAAAAATCTGCTATCTCGATTATGGCGTCACCTTTCCTATGATGGCAAGAAGCTCTGTGATGGGCTCGGATGCAAACCCCGTGTTTAGTGAGATAAGCCAACAGGCGGGTGTCTCACCAAGATGGAACTTCTACAAGTTTCTCATTAATAGGGAGGGAAAAGTCATCGCAACTTTCCCTAGTTCAACTTCTCCAACGAGTACTACGCTTACTGATATGATCGAACAACAACTGTAGGAGTAAAGTCATGGTCACTACGCGCTCAACAATGTTGCGCCTTGGCTACTTAGGATTGCTGCCTTTCCTGTTCAGTTTGCTGCTCATCATCTCTGACACGACGCTTTTCAACTTAAGTGGCCATCAATTCTTTATCGCCTACAGTGCAGTTATCTTAAGCTTCTTGTCTGGTGTGTTATGGGGTAACGGTATCGACCATTACTATCACCGCTTGAGTCGCAATATTTTGGTTTTGAGTAACCTGTTTGTTTTGCTCGCTTGGGGATCTCTGCTTCAAGGGCACACACATTACATCACGGCCACGTTACTCTTAGCCTCGGGATACATTGCCGTATGGTATGCAGAGAAGTTGATTAGAAAAGTGGAACGAGAGAGTGATCCAAAAGGCTATCAGGGTATGCGTGGAAAACTCACCTGCGGAGTTCTGTTAATGCATGGCATCGTACTGTTTGCTTGATGGTTACCCTAAAGAAATGGCGACTTGATTGTCGCCATTTTATTGATGTCGCTGAATTTAAAGGGTCAGTAGATAGTTCACTAACTCGTTATATTCATCGTAAGATCGAATTTCATTAGCAATAACAATGTACTTGTTGTTCACAATCACACCCGGTACTCCTGTCAGCGTGCTTTCTTTGAACTGCTGGTCGAAACGCTTTTGCATCGAATTCACAGCAAAGCTGTTGTATGCGGCATCAAACTTTTGAGCATCAACCCCATTATCTGTGAAAATTCTTTTTAACTCAGCCTCGTCTTGCGGAGCCTCACGTTTTTGGTGGATCTGAGCAAACATCGCCGGAATCATTTTATCTTCAACTCCAAGCGATACCATAGTCGCGTAAGACTTCGCCATTGGAATCGCCATGTTTCCTCCCATAAAGGCTACATGAACTTTTTCAAATCGTGCCTGTTCAGGTAAAGCTGGCTTCAGATTTGCAATTAAGCTTTCAAATTTATAACAGTGTGGGCAGTAAAAAGAGAAATACTCCGTTACCGTAGGGTGCGTTGCTTTTTCTGCGTCCAGCACTTTGTAGTGCTTCCCCTCTTCGAATTGAGCTGCGTGTGCGGTAAATGTCAGTAACAGGGTACTGAAAAGCGCAAATAGTTTCTTCATCGCTGGTTTTCCTTCAAGGCGATCGTGTGCCTTTCTAATTCATGAATCTTTTACAAAATTTTTGTTCTTTATAGGTTAGAAGAAAATCAGACAATAGGAGGTCGATACGGCTCGTATACGACGCTCACCGCTTTTACTGCAGGAGACCTTTGTATGAGAGCAAGGCTGTATGGGAGGAGAATCAAACCACTTCGAGGCAGACTCATAGGTACTTTCATAATACATGAAGAACTGCAGCCAGCATTTTGCTCCTTGCCTGAATTCAGAGTCAGTTTGTTCTCTTGAGGCTGAGTACAATCACTATTCACTCCGAGCTTTGACTGAACGGCCTCTAAATGTACTTGAACACTCTGCGGTTCTAAAGGTATGGTCGACGCATGTACTGTAGGAGACAAACTGGTCAGTAGCATTGTAACCAAGCAGGTAATAGTCAGCAGCAATGTACGATTAAATATCAACATACCAACGTCTTTAAAAATTTGATGATTTTTATCATACAGAAACGCGCTGTTCATACAAGCTTGAAGCCCAACTCACGCTTAATGCCCCTTCAGACCTATCCCTTTTTACCGGCATGTCGATGATAAAACTTGAATTAAGCACAAATACTTTGTAATAGTTAGAATAGTTTTTGTACAAACAAGGAAAGATTAATGCTTAAAAAAAGATTTTTTAAAACCAAAGATGAAGTCGAAGTCACTTTTGAGCTCGATAAAGAGCAGCTTGAATCAGTAAAAATTGCTGGCGACTTTAACAACTGGCAACCTGAACCGATGAAACTGGTCAAAGCAAGCGGCCAATTTAAGTTCAAAACTCGCTTACCAAAGGAACAAAACATCGAATTTCGTTACCTGTTAGACGAAGCGGAATGGCAAAACGATCCACAAGCTGATGGCTATGTGCCTAACGGCTTTGGCAGTGATAACAGCGTCGTCTGCACGAGTGAACAACTAGCCTAAAGCTAACTTTAAATTTTTGCTAGGATCAGGCGTACTTGTTGCGCCTTTTTTGAGCCAATTCTAGTTAACAGTCATGAATCATGGCGGTCTTTGCCGCCTGTATATCAAAGCCAGCATGCAGATTAATTTGCCTTTTCAATACCACCCTCGCCTTTTCAAATTTACGCCTCTTCATTTTCACAAATGTTTCACGCGCGACCCATTAGTCTCTCCACTAGCTTAGCGCACTCGAACACCAGCAAAGGTATTTTTCATCTAGCCGTATTTGTCACACTACAACTCGTCATTTCCGTCTGGATGTCATTTTTGCTTTAGTTTTTTGTAAGGCAGTTATTTATGAAGACCGTTGATTTACAGCAAGAAGGTATCTCTTACGTTACCTTTACTTTTATGTTGGCGTTTTATTTTGCTCTTATCGTCAATGTCCCGATTTATAAAGAGCTCATTAGTATTTTCGCTCATCTTGATAACGTAAAAGTCGGATTCGTAATTACAATCCCCATTTTCTTTATTGCTGCACTGAATTTTCTTTTCAATTTATTCAGTTGGCCATGGTTAGGAAAACCATTTTTTATCCTGCTACTCATTCTGTCGAGTATGGTGAGTTACGCGAGTTACAACTACGGCACCCTATTCGACTACGGAATGATCGCCAATATCATTGAAACCGACTCTAGCGAAGCGGGCTCTTATCTCAGTGCCTACTCTACCTTATGGGTAATGTTAATGGGCATCGTCCCAGCGTTAATTGTAGCTAAAACCAAACTACGCCCGCTCAATGGCGAGTTTCTTCGTTTTTCGATAACTAAACTCGTATCGATGATTGCCTCTCTCGCTGTTATTGCAGCTATCGCAGGTATGTACTATCAGGACTACTCATCAGTCGGCCGAAATAATAGCTACCTGAAAAAGATGATCATTCCGACTCAATTCGTCTACAGTGCGAGTGGGTATGTTAAGAAAAACTACCTGACAACTCAGGAGCCTTATCGCGAGATTGGTACAGATGCCAAACAATCACAATCCGCAATCAAACAAGCGGAAGAAAAGCCAACCTTACTAGTCTTTGTTGTGGGTGAAACGGCTCGTTCTCAGAACTACCAATTAAATGGATATGAACGTAAAACTAACCCATACACTGGTAAACTGGATGTAATTTCATTTCAGGATTTTGCATCATGTGGAACGGCAACCGCTGTGGCACTTCCGTGCATGTTCTCTCAGCTAACTCACAGCAAATTCGAACGCACCAAAGCTGATAATCAAGACAACGTGTTAGATATTATGCAACGTGCTGGGATAGATCTGATATGGAAAGAAAATGACGGTGGAGATAAAAGCGTCGCACACAAGATTAAAAAAATAACGGTAGACAGAACGAAAACGAATCAATGGTGTAATAGCAGCAATTGCTATGACATGGCCCTACTAAATGACCTCGATCAGGAGATCGAAAGTATGAAAGGTAATCGAGTCGTGACAATGCATCTCAATGGAAGTCATGGCCCTACATACTTTCAGCGCTATCCAAAAGATAAAGCATTCTTCCAACCCGACTGCCCACGTGCGGATATTGAAAACTGTAGTGTCGAGGAAATAGTAAATAGTTACGATAACACTATTCGTTACACAGACTATGTTTTGGAACAAACCATCAATAAGCTCACCAAGCTGGAAGACAAATACAACACCGCGTTGATTTATCTCTCTGATCACGGTGAGTCATTGGGTGAAAGCGGCATGTTCTTACATGGTATGCCTTATAGTCTCGCACCAGATTTCCAAAAGCGCGTGCCTTTTATGATGTGGATGTCGCCAAACTTCAAGCAGGCAAAACAGATCGATTCCGATTGTTTGACCCAAGAAGCGCAAAGCGTGGGTAAGTACTCACAAGACAATGTCTTCCACTCTCTGCTGGGGATTATGGATGTTCAAACCAACGCTTATGACGGGCATCTCGACATATTCAAAACTTGTCGCGCACCAAATGCTTAATGACAAGTAATTAGACTTAAACTGTACGCCTGATTTCAATATGTGAGTCAGGCTTTTTTATGACAACCTCCTGCAACGAATGCCCCCTCTATTGCTATAATCTCGTTCTAATACATTGAAAGAGCAAAAGAAGGACCAATATGAAAATTGGCATCGTTGGCTTGGGAGACATTGCACAAAAGGCGTACCTTCCGGTTATCACTCAAATACCAGAGATTAACTTAGTATTTTGTACCAGAAATGCACACACCCTTCGTTCTCTGGCGCAGCAGTACCGAATAGCTGAAACCTGTCAGGACTACAAGCAGCTCATCAACTTTGGCGTCGATGCAGTCATGATACACGCCGCAACAAGCACCCACTTCCAGATAGCTGAATACTTTTTGCAACAAGGCATTCCTACGTTTGTTGATAAGCCACTTGCTGACAACGCCACCGAAGTTGAAAAACTTTACGAAATTTCGGCTCTGACTGCTCAGCCTCTTTATGTTGGGTTTAATCGTCGCCACATACCGCTCTACAATCAACACATGCAAGGCGCACAACAGGGGGAAATTAACGGACTAAAATCGCTGAGATGGGAGAAAAATCGACATAACCTGCCTGGTGACGTTCGTACTTTTATTTTTGACGACTTCATACATCCATTAGACAGTGTCAATATTGTCGCCAAAAGCGATATACAAGATGTTTACATTACTCATCAATTTAGCGGTGCACTTCTCGCTCGGCTGGATGTGCAATGGCAGCATGGCGAAACCATATTACACGCCTCTATGAATCGCCATTTTGGTATCACCACAGAACGTGTTCAGGCTTGTTTTGCAAATAAAGCCGTTGAGTTCGATTCTTTTGTTGAAGGTAAGCTTTGCCAGGAAAACCAAGAACATAAACTCAACCTGAAAGACTGGACGCCAATGCTGACCAGTAAAGGCTTCTATCACATGCTGTTGGATTGGTTTAGGGTTATTGAGAGCGGAAAGATCGCAAATAATATAGTGGAGCGAAACATCGCTAGCCACCAGTTTGCAGAAGCCATTTGTCGACAAATTGAACAGACGATATCGTACTAAGCGACTTAAATACAATGCCCAGTTTCAAGCGCTCTATAGAGACATCAGCATGGGTATTTCTTACCTAACTTACAATAAGTTACTCGACTTTCTTTTGGCCGACTTTTGTCATTCATACTCTGTTAAGATTGATGTGACATACTTATAATCATACTCAAGTGATATGATCGACCATTAGAAATAGGAAATAGAATGAGAACTCTGGGCAACATCATCTGGTTTGTGTTGGGTGGCGTATTTATGGGATTGCTGTGGTGGTTTTTTGGCATTCTGGCTTTCATCAGCATTATCGGTATCCCTTGGGGGAGAGCGTGCTTCGTCATGGGTAATTTTTCTTTTTTCCCATTCGGAAAAGAAGCCATTTCACGTGATGAATTGACCAATGAGATGGACATCGGCACCAGTCCACTTGGAGTGATAGGTAATGTAATTTGGTTTGTGTTTGCAGGAATCTGGTTGGCAATTGGTCATGTGATTTCCGCCGTAGCGTGTTTTGTTACCATCATTGGTATTCCGTTTGCTCTTCAGCACCTGAAACTAGCGGTTATTTCCCTCGCTCCAATTGGCAAAACCGTGGTATCTAAAGAAGAAGCCGCAATGGCACGCTTCAACATTAATCGATAATTCTTGCTATCCTCTGGGAGATTTTTCTCAGAGGGTAACCCCTGTCAAAAGTAAGCCGATTATCGCTACAGCGTACTCAATTATTATTGATTGTATATTCATATCGTCGCCTAATATTTGAAATTAATGCCTAGACCACTACTGACTTCCTCGTTTTAGTTATAAAAATCAAAGATAGTTAATTTCTAAATGTTAATGAAACGGTAGCTAAACCTCGCCTGTAGCTTACTGTTCCGACCCTCCCACATGTGCTGGTTTTCTAAAAGCCGAACTATAAGCGTAGTAAAGATCTTCGTGGATCGTGGAGATTTAGGCACCAAAAAGGAGAGTTGTTGCCTTTGCACTGTCTATTTTTCTGCAAAGAGAATGACTTAAAAATGCTATTTTTTTGACGACAAGAAAGTTTAAGAGCAGAAGCTCATAGCAATTTGCTCTCTTGATGAAGACTCTGCCAATCAGGAAAGATTAGAACTCGCGGTTCATTCTTTCCAGGCAAGTAAGAAAAGTGGATTGTTGATCCGGATTTATATGTCGAGTCAAATCACGAACTAAATCAAGATGTAACTGATTGTGATGCCGATGAATAACTTCACCATCTGGCGTCAATTTAACCACAATTGCACGGCGATCTTCTGGGTGAGGGCAACGTTCGATCAAATTTGCATTCACTAGTTTTTCAATCTGAACCGTCAATGTGCCTGTTGTTATCCCAAGTTTTTCTGCCAGCTCTTTCATGCGCAAAGTACCATGGCTACCCAGCACTTCAATCGTATGAACCTGAGCCAGTGAATACCCCGTTTCTTTCACCACTGACTGTTCCCACGACGACATTTTGTCGTAGAACTCAGTCAGCATTTGATTCAGTTTTTCTAATTCGCTCATTGTTTAATCGTTTTGCACTTCGAGAGTAAGATGATGAATCTTATCAAACTTACTCAATAATTGCTTAAATTCAGTTAGCGTTTTATCGCTGTGATTACGTATCGCGATCGCCGCTGAATAGTGATGACCACTGATTTTCCAAACATGAAGATCCACGACTTCAGCGTAAGGTTCTAGCGTAGCTTGAATATCAGTTCGGTACTGTTTATCAATGCTTTCATCCAATAAAACCGGCGCTGTTTGCTTCATTAAACCAAGCGTCCACTTCGCAATCACTAGTGATCCAACCATACCCATGGCTGCATCCAGCCAAATCCATCCATAAAACTTACCGATAATAAGCGCAATGATGGCAAGCAGTGAAGTTAGTGTATCAGCGAGGACGTGGAAGTACGCCGCGGCCAGATTATGATCGTGGTGGTGATCATGATGATGATCGTGATGTTCATCATGGGGGTGATCATGCCCATGATGGTGATGATCCTGAAGTAGCAGCATGCTCGCCAAGTTAACCACCAGACCTATGACCGCCACCAAAATGGCTTCATTAAATTGAATGCTTTCAGGATTGAATAAACGGTGTACGGATTCAACCATCATCATCAGTGCGACCATCCCAAGCGCAATTGCACTGGTGAAGCCGCCTAGCACGCTGACTTTCCCTGTACCAAATGAGAATCGCTGACTATTCGCATGTTGCTTTGCATAACGATAGGCAAACAGAGTGATACAAAAAGCAGCAGCATGGGTTCCCATGTGCCAGCCATCCGCCAGCAATGCCATCGAGCCAAATAATGTCCCTGCACTGATCTCTACTATCATAGTAACAAGCGTGAGAACGAGTACGTAAAAGGTTCGCTTTTCACCTTTGTGGTTATGTGACACAAAATCGTGTGTATGTTGCGATACAGCCATTACTTGACCTTTCATCCTGAATACTTTCGTTTGATTATCAAAATATTTGATTAAAATTTAGTTTGATAATCAAACATTGTCAACACATAAAACATTCTAAATGAGATCGTGCCTTTGATACTGGCTTGGGAATTAGTCTCTATTACGTTAAGCTGAAGAACTTCCAATGTGATCGACGAGCGACGGAAAACGACGATGAAACAACTAGGTACTCGAGCACTGATTGTTGAAGGAGGCGCAATGCGTGGCGTCTTTTCTTGCGGCATTCTTGATCACTTTTTAGAACAAAACTTCTCTCCATTCGATACTTTTTGGGGCGTGTCAGCTGGTGCCAGTAACTTAGCAGCCTATCTGGCAAAAATGCCGGGAAGGAACCTGAAAATCTATCTCGACTACAGCCTGCGTAAAGAGTTTATTACGCCTTACCGTCTATTTTTCGGTGGCGACATGATGGATCTGGACTGGATGTGGAAAGTCACACTCGCTGAGCTTGGTATCGATAAAGAGGTTTTACAAGCCGATTCGCGACCTTTCTTTTTGGGTGTAACTCGACAAGATACGGGCCAAGCAGAATACTTGACGCCGGACGTCGAAATGCTTGCCGAAACAATGAAAGCCAGTAGCGCTCTACCTATCCTGTATCGCAACGGCGTGCTACTCAACGGTACTCGATATGTCGACGGTGGTGTGGCAGATGCGATACCCATTGCGGAGGCTATTAGACGCGGCGCCACTAAAATTATGGTGTTGCGCAGCCGGCCTGCCAGTTATCGAAAATCAAAAGCCAAGTTCAGTTCCATCACCAAAAGAATGCTGAGAGATACTCCAGCTCTTATTGAGCCCATGCTGACACGGGATTTGCGTTACAACCAAGCCTTATCAATTATTGATAATCCACCAGACGGGGTGGAAGTCATTCAGATTTGTCCGCCTGAAACATTCAAACTTAAGCGGTTAAGCCGATCACCAGAACCACTGCGTACTGCCTATGTCCTTGGAATTGAGGCTGGTAAAGAAGCCATTGTACGCTGGCAGCGCCTCTAAATATTTTCACTCCACCAAGAAAAAAGCCACACCTCTCGGTATGGCTAACGCAAATTCGATGGCAGTGGATTATCTTATTTGCTTTACAGTGAGCCCAACAGCCAGGCTCCAATTCTTTTCTTGATAATTTACAACCAATGGGCGTATAGCCTAATAGGTCTCAAACAATCCAGCATTGTAGTCTTGGATTGCTTGTTCGATTTCTTCAATGCTGTTCATAACAAATGGGCCGTAATGAACCACTGGCTCGTTAATTGGTTCCCCAATGAATAACAATACACCGCTTTCCTCGTTTGCTGTCAGCACTACTGTTTCACCCTTAGACAAGAGAGCCATTTCCCCTTGTCTTATCGCACGTTTCTGGTTCTCAATACCGCCTTGATAAACATATACCATCATGTTGTGATCTGGCTTTGTCACAAGCGTAATAGTTTCACCTTCATGCGGTCGCCAATCAGCGACTGTGGCCTCAACACCTGTTTTCGTCAGCGGCCCTACTACATTGTTGTCATTGATATTCAACTCGCCGGCAATAATACGAACCAGACCTGCTTCTTTATCATCAACTTCGGTGATCGTTTCCGGCTGAAAATCATGATACTGAGCTGGTTGCATCTTGTTTTTAGCGGGCTGGTTAATCCAAATCTGAAAACCATGTAGCTCACCGTCTTGCATGATTGGCATTTCACTGTGAATCACACCACGTCCAGCGGCCATCCATTGGGCACCACCAGAACGAAGTTCACCAACATTGTTCATATGATCACGATGCTGAAAGTGCCCCTTCATCATATAAGTCAGAGTTTCTATCCCACGATGTGGGTGAGGAGGAAAACCGCCGATATAATCAGCCCGGTCATCTGATTTCAGCTCATCCATCATCAGAAACGGTGAAAAACTGACGTTATTGAACCCTGCTACTCGGCGAATTTTAACGCCGTCTCCATCCGCAGTCGGCTGAGAAGGAATCAACTGACGAATTTCTCTTACTGTGCCCATAATCTTGCTCCTCGTGCGCCTATACGCAGAACTACCAAACAGATCTGCATTCATTCGCTTTCGACATGTTCATATTGTAGATTGAATAAAAATAATAATGACCAGAAGCAGTTGAGCTACTTATTCAAATTTTTCGAACAACAACTTAAACTATGCCAAGTTCCAGCAGAGCAGCGCTACGGTTGTTGTCTGGTCTGGGAAAGCATGATCGATGACAAAATCAAATAACTTACGGATAAGATGAAAATAAATGTAGCTATTTTTTTAACTCGGTGTATAGTGACCCTTGGCTCATATAGTAGAGCTGTTAATGCAACATTTAGTTTAAGTTTCCTCTCAGTAAAATCTTGAATCTCAAATTCAGACACCTGCGTACAACTTCCTCTTGATTGAACATTCAATAGCTTAAAAAAGATCCACCCAATAATTCATGTTTTGATACAGAGGTATTTATGTCTGGTAAAGTAACTGGTTCAGTAAAATGGTTTAACGAAACTAAAGGCTTTGGTTTCCTATCTCAAGACAACGGCGGCCAAGATGTATTCGTACACTTCAACGCTATTGTAGCTGACGGTTTCAAAACTCTGACTGAAGGTCAGAAAGTAAGCTTCAACGTAGAGCAAGGTAAAAAAGGTCCTCAAGCGACTGAAGTTACTCCTCTATAAGACTGCTTTTCTTGGTGTAGCATCTTCATGCTGCACCAAATTTCTCCCCCTTCAAAATACACCTCCTCACATGTATTCAGCCAAATAAATAATGGCTTAGCGTAGTGCTGCCTAAAATAAGTTTGGCAGTACTGTTTTATATTTTATTAATCTCAGGAAAATATTATGTCCTCAAGAAGAACAAGCCGTCAAAGGCATTGGTATCAACTACTTAGCAAAGATAAAATCGTAAAGAAACAGGAGAATAAATGTTAGATATAGAGTTTATTTTAGAAAACCCTCAAACCACTTGGAACGCCAGAATACATCAACTTAATGGTGATATTTTAAGGCGGCATATATTACCAAAACTGCAATCCACCAGTATTTTCATTGAATTTAACTATTGTGAACAAGCCTGTGAAGGTACGATTCTGAGTGAATCAGGATCAAAGTTAGGTCACTTTATTGTCAAATAGTACGATTTAATACGCCGACAATACTAATAATTACTTTGGAGCAATATTTTATGGATAGAAAAAGTAAAAGCCAGATTGAGAAAGAAAAGAAAGAGTCTGAACAACTTATAACAGCGGCAAAACAAAAGACCCGACGTCGTATTGAAGATATTATGGAGCAAAGAGAGTTCGATAAGTTATTTGACCTCTAAGTGCAACTGCTTCGGTTTCTTGCTTCATGTCCATGTGTAAGGTAACGCCACCTGCCTTCCACTTACATGATTATCCCCTTAAACTTATCCATTCAATACCACTTTTTCTTACTGATAAATCAGACCAACGCGTAGATATTCATACGTCTAATTAGCGACAAGATTGTCGAATCTCCAATACCAAATACCAACACACCCTAGTCAAATTGATATTTTTGCGTATAATTGCGACCGTTTGCTTCGTATAACCCCAATGATATGGTTTGGGGGTCTCTACCAGCTCCCGCAAAGTGCTGATTACGAAGAGTTGAGATCACGGTGTATCTTACTCTTTGTAATAGCGTTCGACTTATTTCCATCTATACCTATTCTTAGAGTAACTGCATCCATAATACACAAAAGGTGGAATATGAACGCATTTATTCAAGGTCTTCCAAAAGTAGAGTTGCACTTACATATCGAAGGATCACTCGAGCCAGAACTCATGTTCAAATTGGCAAAACGTAACGGCATTGATATCCCATATTCATCACCAAGTGAGTTACGACAAGCGTACCAGTTCGAAGATTTGCAGTCGTTTCTTGACCTTTACTATCAGGGTGCTGATGCATTACGTACTGAACAAGATTTTTACGATCTAACCTGGGAATATTTAGAGCGCTGCAAAACAGACAATGTCATCCATACAGAGATCTTTTTCGATCCACAAACACATACTGATCGCGGTATTGATTTTGATACCGTCATTAATGGTATTGAACGCGCTCTAAAAGACGGACGAGAAAAGCTCGGCATCACTTCACAAATCATTGCATGTTTCCTTCGCCATCTTTCTGAAGAGAGTGCGACGGAAACCCTTAAGTCTATCCTCAAACATCGCGACAAAATTATTGGCGTCGGACTCGATTCATCAGAAAAAGGCAATCCACCAGCCAAATTCAAGCATGTATTTCAGCAGGCTAAGGAGGCAGGGTTACTTACCGTTGCACACGCAGGAGAAGAAGGCCCGGCACAAAATATTTCAGATGCGATTGAAATGCTGGCGGTGAGTCGTGTTGACCATGGAGTTCGCTGTGTAGAAGATGAAACATTAGTTGCATCGCTAATTGAAAGCAAAATGCCGCTGACGGTTTGCCCTCTATCAAACATAAAACTGTGTGTCTTTGATGACATGAAACATCACAATATCGTAGAGCTCCTACGCAAAGGCGTTGCCGTAACGATCAACTCTGACGATCCGGCCTACTTTGGTGGCTATATGACAGATAATTTCCTGGCCGTGAGTCAAGCTCATCCAATGAGCCACGCAGAGTTAGCCGAGTTTACCCTTAACGCGATTGACGCAAGCTTTATTGATAGTGAAATGAAAGCCAATTATCGTTCGCAAGTTGAGCAATACGTTGAGCAATACGTTGAGCATCACTCTACGTTATAAATATTGAGTCCAATCTGGATTAACACAGGAATCACAGGGTTACGCCTGAGGAATTTTACAAATATGTTCATAAATGAGCAGACTACTTGGCTATACCCTTACAAACCCTCTGTGGTTAATGTTGAACTTAAGCGCTAGACTGACTTAGATTAAGTAACGAATCACAAAAGGAAGACAATCATGATTCAACAAGGTCAAACACTACCTTCTGCGACACTTAGTGAGCTAACTGCCGATGGCATGGTAAACCACGACGTAGCAGAGCTATTTGCAAACAAAAAAGTAGTGTTGTTCGCTGTACCAGGCGCATTCACTCCAACTTGTTCAGAAGCACATTTACCTGGTTATGTTGTACTGGCTGACCAGCTAAAAGCAAAAGGCGTTGATCTCATTGCATGTGTCGCAACAAATGACGCATTTGTTATGCACGCATGGGGTGAAGCTCAAAATGCCTCTGAGATTAAGATGTTAGGTGACGGCGACGCGAGCTTTACTAAAGCACTAGGTCTGGAAATGGATACAGCTGGTTTTGGCGGTATTCGCTCACAGCGCTATGCAATGATTATTGATAACGGTGTTGTTACTACGCTAAATGTTGAAGCACCGCAAAAATTTGAAGTAAGTAACGCAGAAACTATTCTGGCTGCTCTTTAAATATAAAAACATCGCCCCGACATAGATTGGGGCGATGTTTTATTAATCCAATTTAACGACTTAAAGGATATCGTCGAGTGATTGCTAGCAGCAATGTCATCAACAATAAGTACATGTAATCGAGAGAACCACCGCTACTATCGGCGCTGTCGTCACATCCAAAAATAACATAGTCACCCTCAATAGATGTTTCACACTCTTCAGTGACAGTCACTTCTTCATCGTCGGTAACAGAATCACCTTCTTCATCAGTAGCAGTATCATCGTCTTCTTCTGCAATAACGAGAAAATCAGGCTTGGTGATCACAGCTTCAGGCGGTTCGTCACTGCTAATGTACGAGTCTATCCATTCCGTGTAATACGATACGTTGGTGTACCAAGTTGGCAAGGTAATCGAGCTACAAACGCTATTAATGATAGGTCCTGCGCTGATAATACCGACTTGGGTAAAGCCAGTACCCTCTGCATTACTTAATAGCAAAGGACCACCCGTGTCTCCAACACAAGCACCGTTACCGTATATATTATCTCCACTACCACCAACAATTGCTGTAGGTAATGTGCAAAGCTTCGTAAGATCAAGAGGAGATGAGATATATTTGGGTAGATCTTCCGCAGACTCAAGACGTTCATAACACAAAGGCACAGGATAATACGACACGTCCGTATCTAGTAAGACCCCACCATCAGTCCCCCAACCCGCGACTTTTACATTAGGTTTTGGGTCTGCGGAGTCCCACTCATCAACTAAATTAGACAACCTAATATCACTGTCTGAGTCACCTAAGCTTACCGTACCGACAAGACTAGCAGGAAAATCGCGCTCCACATAAAGTAAAGCAAGATCATTCTGGTAGGCTGTTGATTCGAGAACCGTCAACCCGATTTCATCCGTTGTCACTGAGTTCACAGGATAATAATCTGGGTGTATCACAACGTGAGTGACCTTATATATGTCAGATATCTCAACTTGAGACAAATCTGCCTTACCCGCCGTTACCGATATTTCTTTAGGTTTGGCAACATCATAAAGCGTAAACACGTCAGGGTTCGAGTTACTATCTTCCAAACTAGCGTCAGATGCGACTAAACAATGGGCAGCAGTCAACACCCAGCGATCACCTACAATGGTTCCCCCACATGAATGATCCTCTGCAAATATACTGGCACGAACAGAGGCTAAAAAAGAAAACTCTTCCTCAAATGCCTGTTGTGATACTGGGACATCGTCCTCTGTAACCACAACCGCATACGTTGGCACACTAATCAAAAGTGAGGCAAATAGCGGTGCCCATTTGTTTCTCATACACTTCCCTCCTTGGGTAAACAAAGCTGACTGAGTATGGAGGATAACGCTAGATAGGCACCTACACACTTAGACATCACTTGCACATTATAGGCACTTGTTCCAAGATAATCTGCAACTTATGTTGTAAAACAAAAATTATGGGACATGATTCTAAAGTTTAAGAAATCGTTGCCATTCTCACACAAAGGTGTGAGCGATGATCTCGTCAAAGGGTGAAAATACACTAATAAAATCAACGTTTAAAAACTGAGTATCAAGCATTGACTTAAAAATAAGTGAAATGCAGTCTAGTGCAATGAATGAAAACTATAGAAAATAAAAAACGTCCGCACACAGGCAGGTTAAAAAACACTTGTGCGGACAGAATAGAAAAGCCAGTCCATATTGCTATGAACTGAAAATTAGGGGGCAATGAAAATCTATTAACCATGATTTCCAATGGCTCTTATGTTACGTGCCTTTTTATTCGTATTGTTAATTCTTCGTCAAGAATAATATGGCCTCATTGAGTTGAATCTATATGGGTACTTTTATTAAATGAGGTTTAAAATAAAATCAAAAAGATAATATAAATACATTAATTTCATTTATGTCAGAACATAATTTGATTTATATTATTGCCTTTGAACATCTGATCTTAATAAAAATATTTATCAGTACAAAAACAAACAACGCCCCCAAACAATGCGCACAAAAAAGTGCGCAAATATTTAGTGGGATATTGGGGTAATAATTAAGGTTTGAGTTTCAGAACATCATCAATATCTTGTGCACTATGGCGCTCCGCAACAAACTCACCTTCTTCGCCCCAAGTTCGGTTAACAATACGACCGCGTTTTACTGCTTCACGCTCATCAATGCTTTTTGCCCAACGAACAACATTTTTGTAGCTATTCACATCTAAAAACTCAGCTGCATCATATGAGCGACCTAAAACAAGGTTGCCATACCAAGGCCAAGTGGCCATATCTGCAATGCTGTATTCTTCACCACCTAAGAACTCATTGTTTGCTAAGCGCTTGTCCAATACGTCCAACTGGCGCTTCGCTTCCATTGCAAAGCGGTTGATTGGGTATTCAAACTTCTCAGGTGCATAAGCATAGAAATGACCAAAGCCACCACCAAGATATGGTGCCGAACCTTGCAACCAGAATAGCCAGTTCATCACTTCCGCTCGTTTAGCTCCATCTTTAGGTAGAAACAAACCAAACTTTTCCGCTAAATAAAAAAGAATATTGCCTGATTCAAATACGTTAACTGGCTCCTTTCCGGAACGGTCTACTAATCCTGGAATTTTTGAGTTCGGGTTTACCGCAACAAATCCGGAACCAAACTGGTCGCCTTCACCAATCTTAATCAAATACGCATCGTACTCGGCCTCTTTCACGCCTGCGGCCAGCAGTTCTTCAAACATGATGGTAACCTTTTGACCATTAGGTGTGCCCATGGAATAAAGCTGGAATGGATGTTCACCAACTGGCAACTCTTGCTCATGACGAACGCCTGAATCTGGGCGATTGATGCTCGCCCATTGGCCGCCATTTTCATTGTCGTTTGTCCAAACTCTTGGTGGTATGTACTCGTTTGACATTATTATTCCTTATCGTGTTTGAATGTGCCTTTGGCTGATTAACTTACTGTGTCAGCAACAATGCAGAGATTGCTCTAACACTAAATGAAGGGTGTTAATAAGAATATTAGGCCGAAATCATCAAATAAAAGTCCCCTAACCTCAAATGATTAGAACCTTTGGTTATGGGTATTTCTTTCGCGATATAAGAAATAAAAATGGAAAAGATCGCTTGGAAGCAAGAAAGTCGCCCCAGAGATAGGGGCGACGAGTTTTAACTATAAGACTAAACCACCATCTATTTTTAGGACTTGTCCCGTAATAAATTCACTCTTATCAGATGCTAAAAAGGCAACGCCATTTGCTATGTCTCTAACTGAGCCCATGCGCCCTAATGGTGTTTTACCTTCCATCATTTTTATCACTTTTTCAGGCAGATCTTTGGTCATATCGGTCACAATGAACCCAGGGGCGACACAGTTAACACGTATCTGCGCACCTTTCCGGGCAAGCTCTTTCGCCCATCCTTTGCTCATTGATATCACTCCACCTTTACTTGCCGCATAGTTACTCTGACCGATGTTGCCGTCAGTGCCGACAATGGAAGAGATATTAACGATACTTCCGGAGCCTTGATTTAGCATTACAGGTGCGACGCTCTGCGTAAGCAAAAATACCGCTTTAAGGTTAACGTCAATCACACTGTCCCAATCTTTCTCCAGCATATCCTGAAGTAAAGCATCTCTCGTGATACCAGCGTTGTTAACCAGTACATCAATACGATGGTGTTGTTTAATAATACTATCGACTACTTCATTGACCCCTTTGGAGTCACACAGGTTAACTTGATAACTCGAGAGTTGTGACGACACTCCCCACTCAACCGGGGAGATATCTAACCCGATGACATAAAAGCCATCTTCCAATAGTTGCTCACAAATCGCTCGTCCAATACCGCGAGCGGCACCCGTGACAATGGCTACTTTGTCATGTTTCATCTTGGTGGTCCTTAATTACAGAGGATACAAACTGCGCTTAAACGCTTATTTTTGTATCCTCTTCAGCTTCTCGTTCTAGCACGCCTTTGCGTTGCTTATAAAACTATAGATAAATTCTCTGCGCGAGATGTGAGCAAACCGATACAAATAAGTATTATTTTCTCGCCTCGCCTACTCATTGAAACTTTTTCGCTCCATTTTTCTATATAATTTCATACACTCGTAGCCAGAGCATTAACCCAACGTTGAGCATTGTACGTAAAATCGAATAACGTTCATCTCAAAATAGATCTCGGGATTTCAGTATGTTGAATATGAATTTTTCTCAACGCGTTGTCATTAACACCGCTGAGCAAGAATGGGTCGCAAGCCCCGCATCAGGCGTTTGGCGTAAACCGTTAGAGCGTGAAGCGAAAGAATCCGGACACACGACCAGTATTGTAAAATATGATGCTGGATCACGCTTTGCTACCCATTATCATCCTATCGGTGAGGAGATTTTGGTGCTCGAAGGCGTATTTTCCGATGAAAACGGTGACTATCCAGCGGGTACTTACATACGAAATCCTCCAGGTAGTCATCATGCCCCTTTTAGCAAAGAGGGTTGTGTCATTCTGGTAAAACTCAATCAATTTGATCTTCAGGATCTCAACACAGTGCGTACCAATATCAATACAGGTGAGTGGCTTCCGGGCTTAGGTGGGTTACAAGTCATGCCTCTTCATGAGTTTGAACAAGAACATGTTGCGCTGGTGAAATGGCCTAAAGGAGAGCGCTTTCAGCCACACCAGCATTTTGGTGGTGAAGAAATTTTTGTGTTATCTGGCGAGTTTAAAGATGAATTCGGAAGTTATCCCAAACACACGTGGCTACGGAATCCGCACATGAGTGAACACTTCCCTTTTGTGGAACAAGAAACGGTGATTTGGGTTAAGACGGGGCATCTGCCTTTAGGCTAACAGTCTCTCCAATAAAAGCGGCTCGTACACCCTGATACGAGCCGATACTCATTACCTTATCATGCCCCCATAATCTTGGAATGTAGCCAATCTTTTAATTCCGCACGATTATGTTTAAGCGTATTCATGGCCTGATCATCGATAGGGTTTCCTCGTAGTTCTAAGACGCGAATTTCTTTATCTAACGCGTTGTAGTTTCTAACGTTTTCAGCGAATGACATATCGTTTTCAGAAAGCTGAGCGATAGTATCCAGATGTTCTGGGAATTCATGAGTTAATGAGTGATTTTCACCTAACATATAAACCTCTTGATGGACTGTTGATGTATATGTTTTGCTTAATTTTTAAGCAGTGCACGGGTAAACATAGCATTCCAAAGACGAAGATAGCGTCGACTTGAGCACATTTTTGCTTACTCATAACCTAAAGAATACCGAAGTCCAGATCACGATTTCTCTCAGACTTAGCCAGCAAGTCAGTTCGCTAAAAAGTTCCCTCGTAAAAAATTATTTTTCATTTGAATCAACTTTCTACAGTAAGTGACTGTTTTTTCTTAGGCCTCAGCTAACGACAAAAGCAATACTCACGATAAGACATTGATGGTTCGAAAAGTAGCGTCTATCTTTCAGGAAAAGGCATCAACTTTGTAGCATTAATGCACTCTAATTCGGGCACTTTTTACAGTGTAAAAATGGAGTAACGCAAAGTGTCGAGGACGTAATTATTACAATGTAACCTGCTACGAAGAGTTGATCACAACCATTCTGAAAGTCGCGATACCAATCAGGCTGATTGGGAGATATACGTCAGCCGCTCGCGCTAAGATACAGAGGGGTTATCAGGATGAACACTCGAAGACTTAAAGGGCTTGTCATTATCGGCTTGTCCGCCCTATTTTCCTACTTTCCCGCTTATTTCGCATACGCTGCATCATCGCCAAATTGTAACAACATACTGGCGACCAACCGAACAGCTGTCTCACAAAAAATGTTGGTTCTACTCGGTGAGGACATCACTAAATCTAACCGTATTACGACCGTAGTTCCGACAGAAAAGAATCCGTTTGTAACCGAAGAATTGGTGTCAGTCGCCAACGACGTTTCACCGAATAGCCGCTATCCAAAACGAACGCTAAAAGACATCGAAAGACTTAGAGCGAATTTAGTTCAGGCAGCTAAAGAAGCGGAACGATTGAAAGGAACCTTTGAACTTGCATTGATCAGCCTTGTCGATGGCTACTGTCAGTTTTCTAGTAACAAAATGACCCAATACGCGAAAATAGATTTTGACCATTTAGAAGGCCTTATTCTTTATTCCATACCAGCGCTAATAGAGATGGCAGATCAATCTTACGCCTTAGCGAACAAACGGTCAGACAAACAACCGAGCGAATCGAACGAGACTAACAGGAACCGGCAACAACGCGAAGAAGGCGCGAGCACTGTTGCCGCTGCCAGCTATCAAAGCGACAACGTACTGGTGAAAGTTGAAGACTTCGACGGATCCAACGTGACTTTCTCTGTAACGAACATCGGTTCAGAAGGCGAACTGGAACCTCAGTTCAACACATTTAGCGCTTATCGAAATGAAAGCGGAAACCTTTTGTATAGACCAGAATCTCTGCTCAGTATTGAAGATAGTGATGGCAATAGTCTGCCAACAGTAGGGATCGCCGAGCTTTCTTCTCAAGGAGGTAAGCGTTTATCTATATCACCAGGAGAAACCCGAAAGTTCGTCACGCAGCTCATCACAAAAGCACCGGAACACGCCCAATTAAGTTTAGAGTTTCCGGCCAGAGCTCTGAATACCGAACGGTCTTTCTCATTATCATTTACCGACTTAATCGCCATAGCAACCGCGGACATAAACTAGTCCAACGAAAGAGCGATATTTCACTTCTCTCGAAAACAAGGCAGGCGCTACCAGCCTGCTTTGACTCATCGACTCACATTCTGAACGTAAGGGTGGTGTTTCTTTGTCCTCAAATAGATAGATACCTCAAACAGTGAACCGGTAAGTAGTAATCTCTGAATATCTGCGATAAAAAGTGTGATGGTAAGAATCGAGGGATAAAATTTGGCTACTAAGAATAAACTGATCCGCTATATCGCAACAGAAGTCTCTGATGTCTTTGATAAAGAAGATGCACTGGTCGCTCAGGTTCAATCCAACCAACTGTCGCAAGTGCTGCTACTGTGGCAAGTCAAAAGTCCAACCCTCGTCCTTCCAGCAGGAAATAAGTGGCCAGCATCAGAAGAGCTGAAATATGCGCTGGACGAATCCGGCTGGAAATTATTCTCACGCAAAACCGGTGGCGCTCCCGTTCCGCAGGTACCCGGTATTATTAATCTTTCTTATATCTATCACTGGCCGGATGGTCAGCCGTACGACATCAAAAAAGCCTATCTGGATTTATGTGCCATATTAACCGTTTTCTTCGAACGACTGGGTGTTAAAGTCGATGTTCACGCGACGCCATACTCGTACTGTGATGGTGAGTATAATTTGAATATTGGAGGGCAAAAAGTCGTCGGAACCGCACAACGTGTGTTACTTAAAAAAGGCGGAGGAAAAGTCGTCTTATCCCAGGCTTGCATTCTGATTGATACCAATGTCGACAAAATTGTTGAGCCAGTGCGACTGTGCAATCAACTTTGTGGTCACAGCGATGATATTCGAGGTGATGTTCACACACCACTATTCGAACACATCTCCGAGAGACCATCCGTCGACACCCTATTTCAACAACTGACCAGTGCGTTTCTGGAACATGCTAAACGCGCTTAACTTAAAAAAGAGCAAGATGTGATTTCTGCTCCGACGCTACATACCCGTTAGTAAGAATAGTCATTACGCTCACTAACGATATCAGAGAAGTACTCGATAAACTCAAACTGCATGCCGTGATCTTCCATATAATAGACATTCTTTCTGAAAGGGTGCTCATCACCGCGGTGGTCCAGCTCGTAACCTGCCTTACGTAGTCGTTCAATGAGTGCTTCTAGATTGGGAACCACAACCCCAACATGTTTGACGCCCGTAAATTGCGATGTCCAATGATTCGCATCACCCTTTCCTCCGGACGATATCGCAATATAGGAATGGTCGTCGCCAACGTGAAACCATTCAATAGGTCGACCAAACCAATTCTCAACTTTTCCGCCACCACGTACTTTCCACTCCGGGATTGCAGCCATCAAAAACTCAATGGTCTTTTGTGCATCTACAACAGAGATATTGGCGTGTTCAACATAAGTTTTCATTTCGTTTTCCTTCTCGCTTTCATGTGGTTACTAAACACTCTAGAACCTCAAGCTAAGTTGAGGTAAAGGTCAATTTAGACTCCGGTGTACAAAATGAGATGAAGATCAAATGCAGAATTAGTTGAAGATAGAGTACAAAAGCCTCAGAATGTCGCACTTTTCGCACCGAATATAATTTCGACGCGTTTTTATCCAACTCGACAATTGAGAATCATACATATGGGTTTTACCTCGTTAGGTCTATCTGCTCCAATCCTTAAAGCAATTCAGGAAAAAGGCTACGATACTCCTTCTCCAATTCAGGCTCAGGCAATTCCGGCAATATTGGAAGGGAAAGACGTCATGGCAGCAGCACAGACTGGCACAGGTAAAACGGCAGGCTTTACGCTGCCAATCCTAGAGCGTTTGTCGAGCGGACCTCGCGTTCGTAGTAATCACATTCGTGCGCTGATCCTAACGCCTACCCGTGAGCTTGCCGCTCAGGTACAGGAAAACGTCTTCATGTACGGCCGCCATCTTCCGCTTACGAGCGCCGTGGTATTTGGTGGTGTGAAGATCAATCCGCAAATGCTGCGCCTGCGTAAGGGTGCAGATGTGCTGGTCGCGACTCCAGGTCGTCTAATGGACCTTTATAACCAGAACGCGATTAAGTTCGACCAACTGGAAGTACTGGTGCTGGACGAAGCGGACCGTATGTTAGATATGGGCTTTATCCGCGACATTCGTAAGATCCTTGATTTGCTGCCAAAACAGCGTCAGAACCTACTGTTCTCAGCAACTTTCTCTGATGAGATTCGCGACCTTGCCAAAGGCTTGGTGAACAGCCCTGTAGAAATTTCTGTTAACCCGGCAAACTCTACAGCAAGAACTGTTGAACAATGCATTTACCCATCGGATGTTAAGAAGAAAGCACCGATGCTGGTGAAGCTAATTAAAGACGGTGACTGGAAACAGGTATTGGTATTCACACGCACAAAACACGGCGCAAACCGCTTGGCGAAGTTCCTGGTCGACCAAGATCTGCCAGCAGCAGCTATCCACGGCAACAAAAGCCAGGGTGCGCGTACCAAAGCACTGGCTGATTTTAAATCTGGTGAAATTCGAGTGTTGGTTGCGACCGACATCGCCGCTCGCGGTATTGATATCCCTCAGCTCCCTCAGGTGGTGAACTTTGAATTGCCAAAAGTTGCTGAAGACTATGTACACCGCATCGGTCGTACTGGTCGTGCGGGCGAAGTGGGCAAAGCGATCTCTTTGGTCTGTGCTCTTGAAGCGCCGGAGCTTTTTGCAATTGAGCGTCTAATCCAAGAACTACTCCCACGTAAGGAACTGCAAGGCTACGCGCCAACGAATGTGGTTCCGGAGTCAAAATTAGACACACGTCCGATTAAAGCTAAAAAGCCGAAGAAGCCTAAAAAACCAAAAGCAGAAGGTGATAATGCTCAGCCTACAGAGAAAAAGGCATCCACTGGTGCCGGTAAACCTAAGCGCCGCTTCAACGCTAACAATAGTGGCTCAAACCAAGGTGGAACAGGCAAGCCTAAAGGTAACCGCGAAGGCCAGGGTCGTGCAAACAGTAAACCGAATGGCAGCAAGCCAAACGGAAATAAAAGCGGTAATGCTGGTAAACCATCGGGAAACCGCAAACCGACAAATGCAAAACCAGCAGGCAATAAACCATCCGGACAACGTCGTCAGGCTCGTCCGCAACCGGTGAATTAAGCCACTAAGCTACCAGTCAGTTCGATTTAAAAACGACAAAGTCGCTGATCATCTCAGCGGCTTTGTTTTTATCTAACCTAAAAAGTTATTTCACAGACGTGATTCGAATATCCGCGATTTGTGCTTCGTTCTTCTCACCTTCGATACCACCAGCATAGATGTAGGTTTCATTCGCCTTGAGATAACTCATATTGAAATGGTCCTTCAACGCAATCTGATAAGTCATACCCTGTTCAAGCGCGATTTCAACCGGAGTTGAGTAACGCATGCCTTGGTTTTCACCAACATGTCCCATCTGCAGATAGCCCTGGCCAACGACATTACCTGAATCGTCCATCACCTCTAACAACTTCACCGTATTAGTGATCCCCGTGTTGAGCTGGCCCAGATTATTGTTATACCAAGCATCAAATTGGTAAGTGCCACTGGATGGTGCTGTGAATGACTCCAATCCATTCACTGTGCCGCTGTCTTTGTTTACGGTGATAACTGACACATCGTCTTTTAGAGGCTGATAATCCCCTTCCAGCTTGACTCGAATCTCTTCACCCAAACAAACAGGCTGACTTGGGTTTGAACGGAAGCCCTTTTCGTTGATACTTTCTGCCAAGTAACAAGCAAATCCTTGCGGCACGTCTGTGTAGGATTGAGCAGCAACATTTGATTGAATCAACTCGCCATTACGATATAAGTTAACGTTGTACTTGCTGCTTACATCAATGTTGACGGAATTGTCTGAAGTCGTCACCACCAGCGTTGGCTCTTGAGGTGAATAAACACTGCTATCTTCGCTGGCATAGGGAGCAACGCCCGACACAACGTTGATCTCGCTATCAACATTGACCAACCCACCTAATGTAACGCGGTAGTGTCCATCTTGCTCTAAAGTGACATTTTCAACTGGGTAATACCCTGTCTCGTCTTCGCTGACTTCTGGTAGTTCAACCGTCACCGAGTACGTTCTCCCTTTGAATTCGAAATTTTCCAACGTGATTTGGTCAGACTGAGACAGTAAATTATTGCGTACCCAGCTTGTGATAAAAGGTTTTACTTCAAGCTGACCCGTCTCGGTATGGATACCAAAAATCGTTTCCACCACCATGTTCAGGTACCCCCCCACAGACCACAGCTGACGCTGAGAGTTAATAACTGGCCCGTCAAGACTCGGATCTTCACCATGATCACTGTGAATAATGAAAGACTTGCCCGATAACCACTCTAAGTTTTCCATGTTCGACAAGTTGGTTGCCGTTCCGCGGACCAGAGACTGAATCGCATTGTTCGCCGCAGCAACATTTTGCGTTTGATGCGCAGCGCGCAAGCTATAGGCTGTCACAAAAGGCCAGATTGCGCGGTTGTGATAGACAGGAACATCCGGTTGTTGAGGGAAATAAACGGGTACACCAAACTCACTGTGCGGGTAATTCGACATAATTTGCTTAGCTTGTGTGTCTGTCGCGATGCCACTGATGATCGCAAGAGCCTCACCCAGCATGTCGTATTTATCGATTGCAATGTCTTTACCGTTGTCAAACAGGTAACTCACGTACATACCACGATCAGCATTCCAGAACTGTTGATTAATGGCGACTTTCAGCTGTTCTGCCCACTCACTGTATTTCACCGCATTGGTAGAATCGTATTCCTCAGCCAGTTTCGCCGCGAGCTGTAATGCTCGGTAATGAACCACGTTAGTTGATAGTGCCTTACTGCTGCCTATGGCATTCACATCATCTGGTGTCCAGGTCGAGTAAGTTTGCTCACGCCAATCAAGGAAGGATTGTTCACCCGTGTAAAGTCCTGATTTAGAGTCAAAAGCAGCAAGTCGATCGGCCTCTAACGTGTTGCTGATCGCTTTGTAAGCGCGTTCAGCAAACTGGCTGTATTCTTCTCCATCCAGCGCCGAAAGTAATCGTTCAGCACCGAGTGCCCAAGTGGTTCTATCCGTGCTGATCGGCCAACTTCCGCCTGTACCAGTATCCTGTACAATTTGCTCACCATCGTACTGTTGCTCTGTCGTTTCGCGGAAAGCAGACAATTTAAAGTTCAAGCCATTTTGAACGCGAGTTGGGTTCATAAGAGCAAGAGAAAGATCCGCAGCATAGGCGAGATCTCGCGTCCAGACATAGTGCCATTTCGCGCCCGTCTCAAAAACTTCGGCTTCAATTGGGTTGTTGTAGTTGTAATTACCATCTTGGATTTGTGAAACCGCAAGTTGATCCAGCTCTTTCATCGTTAGTGCAAACAGCGCATCGAACGCCACATCACCCGACAAAACTCGTGGCCCCGCTTGCTCATTAACAACCACGCCCTGATCCAGAGCATCTCTTAGCTCGGTGGTTGTTGAAATACCAAACTCACGCATCTCTGCACCAGGGTCTTTCACTGAGAAAGTGACGGTGTCGCTGGAGTCATCATAGTTAGCAAACAGTTTTACTTCTGTAGTTTGATGTCCCTCATGCACCATTGCAGGGTCTAGAATGGCATCTGAGTAGTATTTTTCAGCTTCTTCTTGCGTTGCTTTTGTCACTGTCATGGTCGCACGACTTTCATCGGCAAAGCGTACAGAAAACTTGTAATACCCTTTGTCTGCGAACGTAATCTCCGAGTTGCAATCATCATTCATACACGCGTCATTGGTATCGGGTTTTGGCAAGTAATCCTGAGCTTCATCAAACGCCGCGGGCTCCTCAAAATAGGTGTATTGGATTTGCCACCCCGGATCGGCAATCTTGAACTGATTACTTCCTCGAGCGACACGAAGTACGGTTTCGTACTCATTGTTACCCAAATAGTTTAGCTTGGCATGGTCAGCCGTGCCCCAATCCCCGTTCAGTCCTCGTAAATACAAGTCCGAAGAGATAATGGGTTTGTCGACAGACTCCATCACGTCTGACGAATCAGATCCACATCCAGCCAGACCAATACAAGACGCGACAGCAAGTGCAATAAAGCTCGGTTTCATGTTCATTCCTTAGATTGTTATTTTGGGCGTTAGTCTAAGGAACGCATTCTTAAGAGAAAAATAGGTAACAGACGCTGAGGTATAGATGACATCTATATCTCTAGCCTCCAACGGTGATTTAGATCTATGAATCTCAGATTTTTCCTACAAAATTGAATGCCAAGTTTGTGATTCGTCCATGAAAGTGTGCAAAATACCCCGCGCTTAAAAAGGGGTAAGAAGAAATGGATAAATCTCTACAGCAATTTTTACTGATTGCTCGCTGTCAAAGCATCAGTGCCGCCGCAAGGTTAGCAGGGCTCAGCCAACCGACTGTGACCAGTAATTTGAAGAAACTAGAAGAGAATCTAGGCGTAACACTGTTCGAACGTCATCCTAACGGCATGGTTCTGACAAAATACGGCCGCATCCTGTACCGTCACAGTAATGCGATGCAACACGAATACAACCAAATGATGCAAAGCATTGAAGAACGAAAACAGTACCAAGTCGGGAAAATAAAAATGGGGACGGGAGACGCGTGGTGGTCATTATTTGTTAAACAAGCGCTAAATGAACATCTAGCCAAACTACCGTCCGCTTCGACACACGTAGAATTTGGTAACCATCTGGGATTAATGGACTCGTTAATCAACGAGCAAATCGAGTTCTTTATCGGTCATGAAATTGTCGGATTATCTTCGAAGTGTGACGTCACTTTTATTCCCTTATTTCAAACCGTGGATGCGTATTTCGTTTCTCCTGATCACCCTCTATTGGGAAAAACGGTAACGGAAGAGATGCTGCATGAGTACCCTGCTCTTTCTGTCACCTATGATGCAAAGAAATTCGCCCATGTTATCGATAATCCAATCCCAAAGCAGAACGAACGCGAAAGACAACAATTAGATGATAGACCGACTTATGAAGTGGACTCACTACTCGCTAGCATCGATGTACTGAAAGAGAGCGTCGCAGTCATGTCTTACACCCGCCATTTGCAGCCCTATCTGGAATCATTTGGACTGCAATGTTTAAGAATGGCTGCCGAGCCTAAACCCGGAACGGTAGGTATTTATCGTCATCGTCGAGAGACATCTGAGCCACACCTGGACTTAATTTCTGGTATCACTCAACGCGCCAAAGTACTCAGATAAAAAAAGCCCCAATACAACGCTGTGTTGGGGCGTGACAAAGGTAAAGACTCTTATGCAATCAACTTACTTTAAACGACTTCTAATGCGCCATTTCGCCAAGGTTCAATAACAACCTTGATGTGATCGTTCGGTGTCATTAGCTGCTTAAATGCACTTTCAACGCCATCCATGCCCACTTTAGCAGTCAGCATTTTCTGCCATGGCACTTTACCTTCCGCGATAGCTTGAAGACATTGCTCAAACTCCTGTGGCTGGTAGTAGTATGAGAAACGCAGATCAAGCTCTTTTACTGTAGCGTAAGCGTAGTTGATGCTCGTCGGTGTAGTGTGAATACCAGTAACAACAATACGAGCGCCTGCTGGTGCACGGCGAATGAAGTCGTCAATTAATGTGTGTTTACCAACACACTCGAAGATAACCAAGCGTGAACCAGTTGCTACTTCAGCACCTACGGCGACTTCGTCTTCCTTGGTTGGGTTTACTACACGTGTTGCACCGAACGCTTTTGCAAGTTCCAGTTTATCTTCTTGCAGGTCAACAGCCAGAATATTGCGAACACCACGCTGTTGAAGCGCTGTGATAACCGCAAGACCAATCGGGCCACAACCCACAACCAGTGCAACTTCATCAGCTTGGATGTCACTGCGGTTAACAGAATGGAGACCTACCGCTAGTGGCTCAGTTAGTGCCGCTGCTTCTGATGGAACATTCTCTGGTACAGGCAAAAGAAGCGCCTCATCAAGCAGGAAGTATTCGGAGTATGCTCCGTGAATACCCGGCGTTACACCAACACCGACACCGTTTTGACTGAGCAGAATCGGTACCGAAGTAATGCGGCTACCCACTGGAATTGCTTGTTGTGTATCATCACCATATTCAACGACTTCCGCACAGAATTCATGACCAAGCATGACTTCAGTGTGATCATCCATGCTTTCTGACATCACACCAAGCTTACGGTAAATATCAAATACTTCATCAGTATGACGCGCAATGTGTAAATCAGAGCCACAAATACCGCACGCTAAACTACGAACAAGAACTTGACCTGCCGTTGGCTTCGGCACTTCAACCTGTTGCAAGTGAATGCCGCCATCTCGCATCACGATACTGTTCATTGTAGGCATACTATTACTCCCCAAGCTCGTCACTTAGGCACGCAATTGCTCCTGGCTTGATATAGCGTGGAGTGATGCCTTGAGCTTTAGCCGTTGCGATAACCACTTGCTCAATCCAGCCAGCGTCCATGATATTCATGAAGTTACCGTCTTGGTCAAAGTTGATGTTGGCACCTTGAATCACCATGAAACCGTCTGCACCGCCTGACTCTTCTGGACAGTGGAAAGTATGAATAGAACCGCCTGGTTCATACAGGTAACTGCCTGCCGTTTGCTTTTGCTCTGGGTATTCTGTGTAGTGCCACATACCGCTTAACGTGTAGAAATGCACCACACCCGTGTGGAAGTGCTTAGGTAGTGTAATTCCTGGCTTAAACTTCGCTCGAATTACCCACGTGCCGTTTTCTGGGTCAAGAAACAGCGGGTAAACGTCGACACCCGGTAGTGCATCTTTGATGATTGACTCTTCATTTGTGTTTAGAGTTAAAAGAAAATCCTGATGCTGAATAACTTCTGGTAATGACATAACTTGCTTCCTCGCTTTTGTTGTAATTAGACTTCCACGTCTTAGCCCAATAATGGGTATTTAAAATTCTCGAAACCGTCTGATGCACTGACTGTGCAACCGTTGATGCAATTCGCTTTTTCGCTGACCAAAAAGGCAACCACGTTTGCGATTTCTTCTGTTTGGGTAAAGGTATCGCGCATCTGCTCTTTGCGGATGTGGTCCCAAAGGCCAATCGCTTCATATTGGCGTAACATTGGTGTATCCACGCGACCCGGTGCGATGGCGCAAACACGAACACCTAATGGTGCCAGCTCCAAAGCTGCACATTTTGTCATCATGTCGACGGCGGCTTTGCTCACGTTGTAAGTGAACGTCATTTCCGCTGCCATTTGTGCGTAAACAGAAGAGGTATTCAGGATGACACCCGGTGTGCCTTGAGACTGGAACTGACGTCCGGCAGCTAAAATTCCGTAGTAAACACCGTTTTGGTTCACTTTAGATACGGGTTCAAAATCCGCGACCGGATCATGCTCTAGCAATGGTTTCGCTAAGCCAATGCCTGCGTTGTTGATCATGATATCCAGCTTGCCAAACTGCGCGACGGCGTAATTAACCATGGCTTCAACTTGCTGATATTCCGTCACGTCAGCAACGAAGGTTTTCAATGTGTTAACATCTGCACCTTGATAAACTTCGAGCGACTGTTTAGATATATCGACAGCCAGCACGTTTGCGCCCTGCTCACGCAGTTTTCCAACGATAGCTTGACCAATACCACCAGCTGCGCCAGTGACGATCGCAGTTTTGTTTATCAGTTCCATTTAGCTTCCCTTCCACACTTTGTTATCAAAATGTAACTTAGATCAACTCATTGACACTCACTTGACCTTTTGCGAATAAAATTTGATATATTGCGATTTACAAACCATTAACATTTCAAAATCGAGATATGTATATCGTTAGAAGCGGTGCTGCAGACAAATTTGATAGTCTAGTTTCTGAACATGGACAGAATCCTATAGAGATAATGAAGCAGGCAGGGCTTTCGGCTGCTCAGTTCCGAGATCCCGATACTTATATCGCTAACTCGAAGCTGGCCGAACTATTGGAAGTCGCGGCAAAACGTTGTCAGGAACCTCTGTTTGGGGTGCTGCTCGCGCAACGGCAAGGTTTCAACGCCTTAGGTGACTTACCTATGCTGGTTGCTCGCGCCGAAACCGTGAGAGAAGCTTTGTTACGTGCCAATGATTATCTCTATTTGCAATCTTCTGGTGTTAAGTTTGCAATGACAGCGCAAGATGAATGGATGAAACTCTCCCTGAGTATTGATACTTACAGTGAGCAAGTGACCACCCAGCTGATGCAAATGAGTGTCATGCAATTGGCAAGGTTTATGGCGAACTTACTCAATATCGATATGAACAGCTTCACTTTGTACCTGACTCAATTTGGCAACGCAGACAACAGAGATGGCAAGTCTGGACCACTTCCCAGAATACGCTTTGGTGAAAAGTTCAACGGTATCATGCTTAAAAGCAGCCTACTTGATACCAGAAATCATCAGGACGAAGACGCGTTAGACCGGCATTTTCAAGAGCACCTGAAATATCTTAAAAATCGTTATCCGAACAATTTGAGTGATCAAGCCACTGATATGATCGGGCGTTTACTTCCCACTGGCGAATGCAGTGTTGAGCAAGTAGCTAGAGCCTTGGATATGCATCCACGGATGCTACAAATCCGGCTGAAAGAACGAGGGAAAAGTTATAGCCAGTTATTGCGCGAGGTAAGACAAAATGTGGCGGAACATCGCCTCAGTGAGAGTATACAAAGTATTACCGATATCGCGTTGCAGCTTGGCTATGCAGAGACTGCTGTTTTTAGCCGTCATTTTCGACAATGGACAGGCAAGTCACCGAGTCAGTGGAGAAAAGCTCACCACTTAGAAAACGCAAAAGAGCGCTAATAGCTAATATTAACGCTCTTCTATTTTCTTTTACTTTAACGAGTGAAGTACAAATTAAAGCTCTGCACCATTCGTCGCAATGACGTTTCTATACCAATAGAAAGAGGCTTTCTTCTTGCGATCTAATGTGCCTTCGCCATTGTTGTCTTTATCGACATAAATAAAGCCATAGCGTTTTTCCATCTCACCGGTTGAGGCACTGACCAGATCAATACAACCCCAAGGCGTGTAACCCCATAGTTCAACGCCGTCTTTGATTGCTTCACCCAATTGTTCTATGTGCGATTTCAGATATTCAATACGGTAGCTATCGTTGATTGAGCCATCCTCTTCAACTTTATCGAACGCCCCCAAACCATTTTCAACCACCATCAAAGGAATCTCGTATCGAGCGTAGATTTCATTGAGTGTGTAACGCAGACCAATTGGGTCAATTTGCCATCCCCAGTCAGAGGCTTGCAGATATGGGTTTTTAACACCGCCCATTAGATTACCAGAGCCAGTTTCATTATCTGGATTCGCAGAAACACAGTTAGACATGTAATAGCTAAAGGTGTAGTAATCAACGGTACCTTCAGCCAGTATTTCAGCGTCGCCTTCTGCGAACTCAATTTCCACACCATGTTCTTGGAAGTAACGCTTTGCATAGTACGGATATTTACCACGAACCTGAATGTCGCCACAGAAATAGTTGTGCATTTTAACGTGTTCTTGAGCGAGGATGACATCTTCTGGATTACAGGTGAATGGGTAAGTGGTCATGAAGGCAAGCATACAACCAATTTCAAAATCAGGGTTGATTTCATGGCCTAGTTTTACCGCTTTTGCACTTGCAACGAACTGGTGATGCAGAGCCTGAAAACGAGTCTGTGGATTATCCACCTGACTGATAAAATCCGTCGTACCTTCGTTTAAAATACCCAAACCAAGATAGTTACCAATAGGGATAGTACCGATATTGATTTCGTTGAAGGTTAGCCAGTACTTCACTTTGCCGTTAAAACGTTTAAATAACGTTTCCGCATAACGAGTGAAACATTCAATAACCTGACGTCCTGCCCAACCGTTGTATTCTTGAGTCAGACCGAACGGCAATTCATAGTGTGAAATCGTTACTAACGGTTCGATATCGTATTTTTTTAGCTCATCAATGACGTCTTCATAGAACTTCAAACCTGCTTCATTTGGCTCTGCTTCCATGCCAGTCGGAAAAATACGGGTCCAGTTAATTGAAAATCGAAATGTTTTGAAACCCATTTCGGCAAACAGTGCGATGTCTTCTCTGAATCGGTGATAAAAGTCGATCGCTTCATGCGAAGGATAATGAACCCCCTCTTCGATGGTGCGAGTAATTCGGCGAGCAACGGTATGGGTGCCACCACTGAACATATCACTTGTACTTGGGCCTTTACCGTCCACGTCCCAAGCGCCTTCAAATTGGTTTGCTGCTGTAGCCCCACCCCACAAAAAACCTTCAGGAAAAACGTTATCACTCATTACATTTCCACCATTATTCAATTAGTTAAAATATCAGCTCATTCCAAATCAGCCACCATAAAGATTGGCTTTACAATTCACTCGCATACAATACAACACAAAATGAAACCGGTTACAAATATGGTAGGGAAAATTTTTCATGGTTTGCAGATCGCGATCAAAAACTGAGTGCAGGCAATTAACTAATCCCCAACTGGGCTATTTTTCGAACAAAGCAGTCATATCCGAGCGTTTCCTTCACTATCAAAAAGAGAGCTGTATAGCGTTTTTCTATCTTCTGACGATTTTTTCTGTGATCCATTTCTTCATTGTTTTTTTTCGATGTTGATGTTAAAACCGTTTCCATTCTATTCTGAAACCGGTTCCAATTGCGTGGTATTAAGCGAATATAATAAAGGGAAAGGTGGATATATGGCTGCGGTCAGAGATTATGCTCAACTTGCGAAAGACATTCTTTCGCAAGTTGGCGGACAAGAAAATGTAAGTAAATTTTCACGCTGTGCTACCCGTCTGCGTTTAGTATTAAAAGAGACACCTGAAGGTGCAGCAGACAAAATAAAAGAAATGCCAGGCGTTATTACCGTTGTGATAAGTGGCGGCCAATTTCAGGTCGTGATCGGCACTCACGTTCAAGACGTATACTCTGCAATATCAACATTAGTAGATACATCATTAATGTCTGAAGGCTCTGAAAAAGTGAGACTACTGGACGCTATTATTGCCTCAATGTCATCCATTTTCGCACCTTTTGTTTATATTCTTGCAGCAGCAGGTATCTTACAGGGTGTTTTGATTTTTACTCATCACCTTGCACCAAGCGTGGCAGGCACAGGGGCATTTGAAGTTCTGAACTTTATGTCATGGACGCCTTTCGTGTTTCTTCCTATTTTTATCGCCATCACTGCATCAAAACATTTTAACTGTAACCCTCTTATTGCGATTCTGTGTTCATGTGCATTAATCAACCCTTCTTGGGGAGCAATGGCAGCCAGAATTGCTGATGGCGAATTAATCACTTTCTTAGGTTTACCGCTGGCTAAAACCGTTTATACCGGATCTGTGCTGCCTGCTATCTTCATGGTTTGGGCACTGAGTTATGTTGAAAAGTATATCAAGCGAATCTTACCTGATGTGGTTCGTGAACTGTTCACACCATTACTTTGCATGCTCATCATGGTACCTGCGACGCTGGTATTAATTGGCCCTGCGACCAGCTTTGTTGCAAGCATTATTGCTACTGGTTACAACACACTGTATGACGTTGCTCCAGTTGTCGCTGCTGCTGTTATCGGTGGTATTTGGCAAGTATTGGTTATCTTTGGTGTTCATTGGGGTACAACACCAATTGTCTTGGCGAACTACGAAAACTTCGGTTATGACTCGATTCAGGCATTCTGTGGTATCGCTGTCGTTGCACAAATGGCTGCGGCTTTCGCTGTCGCATTAAAGTCTCGCAATACTCGAATGAAAACAACGGCTTACTCTGCAGGTATCACAGGCTTCTTCGGCATTACAGAACCTGCAATCTACGGCGTTACATTAAGACTTAAAAAACCATTTATCTGTGGCTGTATTGGTGGCGCAATCGGTGCAGCAGTCGCGAGTCTCTTCCATACTTACTACTATGCTTATGCAGGTCTGACAGGAATTCTAACCGTAGTTAACGCGATTAGCCCGGATAACCCAAGCTCATTTACAGGTGCGCTGCTAGGTACAGGTGTCACTATCGTTGTAACTACCGCTCTGGTTTATTTTGTTGGCTTTGAAGACCCTGTAGAAGTAGAAGAGAAGAAAGAGAATGGATCATCGGTAACGCCTCACGCAGCGCCTGCTGTGAAGAAGTCAGCAACTTTGGTTAGCCCGCTAAAAGGAGAGATCATTCCTCTGGAAACCGTAAACGACGAAAGTTTTTCGCAAAAGTTACTGGGTGATGGTGTTGCAATCAGACCAACAGAAGGCATCGTGCGCGCGCCATGTGATGCTGTGATTTCATCCGTCATTGAAACCAAGCATGCAGTCGGTATGACATCCGCAAACGGGGCTGAAGTTCTGATTCACGTCGGCTTGGATACGGTAGAACTTAAAGGCCAGTTTTTTGAGTGTTTGGTTGAACTCGACCAAGAAGTTAAAGCGGGTGATCCACTAATCAAATTTGATCTGCAAAGCATTGCGAATGCAGGTTATGACACAACCACACCGTTTATCGTGATGAACAGTGATGAATACGAATTTAAACTGATTGAGCAAAATCAGGACGACAAACAAATTGAAATTGGACAGCCTGTAATTCAAATGGCTTAAGGGTAAGTAAAGATGAGTAGTGTTTTTCCTGAAAACTTTTTATGGGGCGGCGCAGTAGCTGCACACCAGGTTGAAGGCGGATGGGACCGAGATGGTAAAGGTCCGAGTATTGTTGATGTGTTATCCGGTGGTGACGTCAATACTCAACGTAAAATTACTGATGGTGTATTAGAGGGTTACCACTATCCAAACCATGAAGCGACCGCGTTCTACGACCACTACAAAGGTGACGTAGCACTGCTGGCAGAAATGGGCTTTAAGTGTTTCCGTACGTCTATTTACTGGCCACGAATTTTCCCTAACGGGGACGAGTTAGTGCCAAATGAAGCGGGCTTACAGTACTACGATGATCTGTTTGATGAGTTATTAAAGCACGGTATTGAGCCAGTCATCACTTTGTCTCACTTTGAAATGCCGCTGCATTTGTCAAAAGAGTACGGTGGCTTTAAAGACCGTCGAGTTGTTGATTTCTTTGTTCACTATGCAGAAACGGTCATGCGTCGCTACAAGAACAAAGTGAAATACTGGATGACGTTTAACGAGATCAATAACCAACGCGACCTACATTTGCCGCTATGGGGCTACTCAAACTCAGGTGTGGATTACACCGTTGAGGAAAATCCTGAAGAGTGTATGTACCAGGTGGTTCACCATGAAATGGTTGCCAGTGCAAAAGTGGTAAAACTGGGCCATGAAATCAATCCTGATTTCCAAATCGGCTGTATGGTTGCTTGGGTGCCAATTTACCCATACTCATGCGCGCCAGCAGACGTGATGTTGGCTCAAGAAGCAATGCGTAACCGCTTCTTCTTCAGTGACGTGCATATGCGTGGTGAATACCCAGCATACACACTGAAAGATTGGGAACGTAAAGGCTATAACATCAAGATGGAACCAGGCGATCTGGAGATCTTAAAAGAAGGCGTTTGTGACTATATCGGCTTTAGCTACTACATGTCGGTAGCGGTAAAAGCCGATGCTGAAGAAACAACAGAAGGCTCAATGAGCGGCTTTACCGGCAGCGTGAAGAACCCTTACGTTCAAGCGTCTGAATGGGGCTGGCAGATTGACCCGGTAGGTCTGCGCTACTCTCTATGTGAGCTGTATGAACGCTACAACAAGCCACTATTCATTGTAGAAAATGGCTTTGGTGCGATAGATAAAGTTGAAGAAAACGGTGAGATCAACGATGACTACCGTATCGACTACCTCAAAGCTCACATTGAAGAGATGCAAAAGGCTGTCGATTATGATGGTGTCGATTTGATGGGCTATACCCCTTGGGGCTGTATTGACTGTGTCTCCTACGGCACTGGTGAATACCGTAAACGGTATGGCTTTATTTATGTCGATCGTCACGATGACGGAACAGGCACTATGGGACGTAGCCGTAAGAAAAGCTTCTACTGGTACAAAGACGTTATCACTAGTAACGGTGAAAAACTGTAAAACTCACTGTCGTTAATCAAAACAAGCTCCTTGAAAAGTCCCCCTGCGTCCCAGACTCAGGGGGCATTTTTTTGCTCTGAAGACAACCCCATAAATGCGATTAACAAATGGTAGTAAGGCTAGAAGATCGTTGTAAAGATGGCTTGATGGTTGTGGATAGAAGTGAAGATAGATTGCCAAGGAAGAAAACGGCTTCACCAACGGACAATGGTGAAACCTTCTTGTTTACCTGCCAAGAAGTTTTAGTACCTCTCTGGAAGAAGAAAAGTCTTCAAGTGAAGTTAACTTGATATCAGCGATACCAAAGCGTGGATTCGCTTCCTGTCCCGGTTCAGGAACACAAATTGCCGTCATCCCTGCTGCTTTAGCTGCGATTAATCCATTGACGGAATCTTCAATTGCCACACAGTTATGAGGCTCGGTGGCCAGTTGTATTGCCGCGTCCAGATACACCTGCGGATGCGGTTTTCCATAAGGAAGATGTTCCGCTGAAACGTAAACTGAGAAATATTTACCGATCCCGAAGGTTTCCAGAACGGCTTCGATTAACCTTTGTGGTGAAGAAGAAGCCAGTCCGATTTTCAAGCCTGTTCGAGCCACTAAATCCAGAGATTCTTGCACACCCGGTAGCAATTTACCGTGAGACTTAATTTGTCCAATCACTTCGCTCAAAATAGCATCCGCAAGATCAACGGCACAGTTCGGGTTTAAGCCACAGTATCGAATCCAGTAGTTCGCTATTTCATCAATGCGAAGACCCGTACTCTGGTAAGCGAGCTCTTCGGTAATTCGACCACCAAAGCGGGCCACAGCATTGACTTTCGCTTTACGCCAGAACGGTTCGGAATCAACAAGTACGCCGTCCATGTCAAAAATAATTGTATCTATCAAAATCGTTTCCTGCTTGTGAATTATGGAAAATTGAAATCGGGCTTGTCTTTGTGCAGAGGTAAAATCTGGGTAGTTAGTATTATCGGCACTATCACGCTTATTTCACTGTTTAAAGTGAATACAAGACAGCCTGAAACCGGTTACATTATGGACTAGCTCTTATCCAAAAAATGTGATTCTATGCATGGACTTGAATTTTTGATTCTGAAAACAATTATTGTGACTTTGTGAGTAAAGACACAGTTACTCAAGCTTTGCAGTTAAAATGAAACGACAGATTATTCTCCTCTAAACAAATGATGTAAACTGTCCTTCCAAAATATGTGGGAATAAGAAAAAAATGGCGACAATCAAAGACGTATGCAAAGCCGCAGGTGTATCGAAAGCAACCGTATCCAGAGTTATTAACGGCAGCGAGTATGTAAAAGAACAGACCCGTCAGTCGGTGTTGGCAGCAATGAAATCTCTGGGCTATCAGCCAAACGCCTTTGCGCGTGCACTAGCAACAAACAGTTACAATACGTTTGGATTAATCCTCCCACATTTTGAAAGCCATTATTTCAGCGCAATACTGACTGAAGCTGCATTAGATATGCAAAAAGCAGACAAGAAGTTGTTTGTAATGAACAGTAGCGACAGTGCAGCAGGGGAAGAGGACGCAGTTCGTTCCCTCAACGCACACAACTGTGATGCCATTCTTATTTATAGCCGTCATTTATCTGAACAACAGCTTTCGAGCATGCAACAAGAAATGAAAACCCAGCTTATCGTCATCAACCGTGCTTTGGATGATGAAAAGTTATTTAGCTTTGGTTTTGACCAAGAGCAAGTGGCTCGTCTGGCAACCAATTACCTGTTAGAAATTGGCCATAAGCAAATCGCCTGTATTACCACGCCAATGGCCAGCAGCACTGGTCAGAAACGTCTTTCAGCTTACAAAGAAACTCTGACAGAGCATGGTATAGAAATCGTAGACTCGCTGATTATTAAAGGCGAGAGCACCCCAAAAAGTGGTTATGATGCTGCAATCAAACTGCTCGACAGCGGCATACCTTTTACCGCTATATTTTCATGTACAGACTCAATGGCCATCGGAGCTATCCGCGCATTGCATGACCGAGGAATCAAAGTACCAGAACAGGTTTCCGTCATCGGTATCGATGGCGATCCGACTGCCGATTTTATAGTGCCACGCCTATCTACTGTCGCTTTACCGATTTTGGAGCTCACCCGCGATGCTGTCACCACAGCGCTTACCTTAAATAAAGAGCAAACAAGTGATAAGAAACACTTTCAATATCAGGGCGCTCTGCAAGTAAAAGAATCGACTCTCAACGCCAACTGAAGTCGTAAAATCAAAACAAAGCAATAGCAAACTTCATGGTTTCTGGGCGCTAGAACTCAAATTTATTACCGGTTTTGACTTCCAAAGCCGGTATTTTCACAGGTTATTCTCCTCTACTTCCCTTTCCTGCCCTTTCCTTGCGGATCAGGACTAGTTAAAATGGCAAAAAATTGCGTATTAACTGGATTAAACATGGCAAAACTTACCCTTCAAGAACAAATGCTGAAAGCTGGCTTGGTTAACGAGAAAAAACTAAAAAAAGCGAAAAAAGGCTCCAAAAAATCCCGCGTTCAGGCACGCGAAGTCAAAGCGGCCGTTGAAGAAAGTAAGCGCGCGCAGCTAGAACGAGATAAAGAGTTGAGCAAGCAGCAGAATGCTGAGCGTTTAAGTAAAGAGATCAAAGCGCAGATTAATCAATTGATCGAAATGAACAAAGTTGATTTGAAAGATGGCGACATCAAATACAACTTCACAGACGGTACACTGGTGAAATCGCTTTACGTTGATTCTCTGATTCGTGAACAGTTGATCAAAGGTATTCTGGCTATTGCGATTGTAGGCGAGAGCTATGTGGTTATCCCTCGTGGCGTAGCAAACAAAATCGCACAACGCGACGAATCAGTCATTATCGATCAAAAAGAGCCGGAAGCGGATATTCCTGCAGAAGATGATCCATACGCAGAGTTCGTCGTCCCAGACGACCTGATGTGGTAATTCACCAACACCAAAAAACGAAAGGCAGCGATATTCGCTGCCTTTTTGTTTCTTTCTATTGTTATCTTGCTTTCAAGTTACTTAGAAAGACAAGTTTTCGATAATGTCGTCATCAACCTGGTTCGCTAACGTCACTTTAAGCTTCGGTGTTCTTTCCATTTCACGTTGAATCGCAAAATTAGCTTCTTTGTTACGTGCCCAGCTACGACGTGCGATACCGTTGTTAACATCGAACAACAGCATGGACTTCAATCTGCGCTCAGCACTCTCGCTGCCGTCGAGCAACATACCAAAACCGCCGTTGATCACTTCACCCCAGCCTACACCGCCACCGTTGTGAATAGAGACCCAAGTTGCACCACGGAAACCGTCACCAATCACGTTGTGAATCGCCATGTCAGCGGTAAAGCGGCTACCATCATAGATGTTCGACGTTTCACGGAACGGTGAGTCAGTACCACTGACATCGTGGTGGTCACGACCAAGTACCACAGGACCGATTTCGCCGCGATTGATCGCATCGTTAAACGCTTTCGCGATTTCCATGCGACCTTGCGCATCCGCGTAAAGAATACGGGCTTGTGAGCCTACAACCAGTTTGTTCTGTTTCGCATCTTTGATCCAAGTAATGTTGTCTTGCATCTGCTGCTGAATTTCTTCTGGCGATTCTTCCATGATCTTGCTTAGCACTTCCGCAGCAATCGCATCGGTTCTGTCCAGATCTTCTGGTTTACCTGAAGTACAAACCCAACGGAATGGACCAAAACCGTAGTCAAAGCACATAGGACCAAGAATGTCCTGCACGTATGATGGGTATTTAAAGTCGATGCCGTTTTCCGCCATCACATCGCCACCGGCGCGAGATGCTTCAAGCAAGAAAGCATTACCGTAGTCAAAGAAGTAAGTGCCGCGAGTTGTGTGTTTGTTTACTGCATCAGCATGGCGCTTCAGTGTCTCTTGTACTTTTACCTTGAAAAGCTCTGGCTCTTCACGGATAAGACGGTTTGATTCTTCATAACTGATGTCAACCGGGTAGTAACCGCCTGACCAAGGGTTGTGTAGTGACGTCTGGTCAGAGCCTAAGTGTATGAAGATCTCTTTCTCGTAAAACGCTTCCCATACATCAACCACGTTACCGATAAAGGCGATAGATACCACTTCTTCGTTGGCCTGAGCTTGACGAACTCGCTCAATCAGCGCGTCCATGTTGTCGACCAGCTCATCCACCCAACCTTGCTCATGACGCTTAATTGCCGCTTTCGGATTCACTTCTGCGCAGACAGTAATGCAGTTCGCGATGTTGCCCGCTTTAGGCTGTGCACCACTCATGCCGCCAAGACCAGCCGTCAGGAAGATCTTACCTTTCGGACTTTGACCTTTTTCCAGCACCTTACGGAATGCGTTCATTACCGTGATTGTTGTGCCGTGTACGATCCCCTGAGGACCGATGTACATAAATGAACCCGCAGTCATTTGCCCGTATTGAGTCACGCCTAAAGCGTTGAATTTTTCCCAATCATCTGGCTTCGAGTAGTTAGGGATCATCATGCCGTTAGTTACAACTACACGTGGTGCTTCTTCCGACGACGGGAACAGCCCCATAGGATGACCAGAGTACAAATGTAGCGTCTGGTCACTTTCCATTTCACTTAGGTATTTCATGGTCAGCAGGTATTGTGCCCAGTTCTGGAATACCGCACCGTTGCCACCGTAAGTAATGAGTTCTTCAGGATGCTGTGCTACTGCAGGATCTAAGTTGTTGTCGATCATCAGCATGATGGCTGCTGCTTGCTCACACTTCGCCGGATAGTCTGAAATAGAGCGAGATTTCATCTCGTAGTTCGGCTTGAAGCGGTACATGTAGATACGACCGAAATCTTTCAACTCCAGAGCAAACTCTGCAGCCAGCTCCTTATGCCACTCTTTCGGGAAATAACGCAATGCGTTGCGAATAGCCAACTGCTTTTCTTCAGGAGTCAGAATGTCTTTGCGCTTCGGAGCACGGTTGACACCTGCCGGATACGCTTTAGGCTCCGGCAGTGTGTTAGGGATCCCTTGTTTAATTTGTTGTTGAAAATTCAATACGGTTTCCATCCTTAGCGGCTCCCTCTAGTTAACATTAAACGCTTGTGTTTTAACGAGTTTAATCATCGCGTCGATATCTGGCTTAAGCAGGCGATCTTCTTCTAGCTTGGCAACTTTCTCACGAATAATCTGGAAGTTTTCTTCGATCAGATCTGAACATTTGTTCGGACGTCTAAACTCTATCGCTTGTGCAGCGTACATCAATTCAATGCCGAAGATCTTTTCCACGTTGCCTAAAATCTGGTTAAGTTTTCTGCCTGAAATGCTGCCCATCGAAACGTGGTCTTCCTGACCCATTGAGGTTGGCACGCTGTCGGCCGACGGTGGGAAACAGAGTGATTTGTTTTCAGTCACCAGTGCTGCAGTCGCGTATTGCGGAATCATCATGCCCGAGTTAAGACCACCGGATGAGGTCAAAAGACGCGGCAGACCGTGTAGTCCTTCAAGCAACAGGTAACAACGACGGTCGGAAATGTTGCCCAATTCTGCGGCAGCGATTGAAGCGTAATCCAATACCATTGCCAGCGGCTGACCATGGAAACTACCACCAGAAATCGCTTCTTCGGCACTGATAACAATCGGGTTATCAGTTACAGAGTTCATTTCAATTTCTGCAAGTTCTTTTAAGTGGTTATAGGCATTGCGAGAAGCACCATGAACCTGCGGAATACAGCGCAATGAATATGGGTCTTGTACGCGAACACAATTCGCATGCGAGGCCATGTTTTCTGAGTCTTTGAAGAAGCGTCTCATTCGAGCGGCGACTTCAATGTTGCCAGCGAATGCACGGGTCAGATGAAGCTCTTCTCGGAATGGTGAGCCGCTACCCTGCATGCCTTCAATACTCATCGCGCCAGCCAAATCAGCCAAATCAAGCAGATAGCGCATTTTGGTTAGTGCGGTAATCGCATGAGACAGAATGAATTGAGTACCGTTGATTAGCGCCAGGCCTTCTTTCGCGTGCAACTCAAGCGGTTCTAAACCATGTTCACGAAGCGCTTCCGCTGCTGGGATGATGCTATCTCCCTGCCAAAATTCACCTTCACCAATCAGCGGTAAAAACAGGTGAGAAAGTGGTGCTAAGTCACCCGATGCGCCAACTGAGCCTTGCTCCGGCACAACAGGGATCAGATCCAGCTCAATGAAGGTCAGCATACGCTGAACGACTTCCAGGCGAATACCTGAATAGCCCTGACTTAAGGCATGCACCTTAGTGATCAGCATCAGTTTTGAGATTGGTTTAGCTATTGGCTCACCAACACCAACCGCATGAGTAATAAGGAGGTTTTTTTGTAGCAGATGCGTTTCTTCAGGTGAGATTTGAGTATCACACAGAGGACCGAAACCAGTATTGATGCCGTAAACCGCTTTGTCTGAAGCTGCGATGATGTCTACATTACGGCGACTTGCATTGATTTTATCCAGTGCTTGTTCGCACAGTTCAGCTTTGATACTGCCATCAGCAATTCCGTTTACAATATCCAGGTTTAGTCGGTCTACACCATATCTAAACGTCATTTTGTTCTCCTAACATACGATATTTTGCTATCACGTTACTTATATGACCCATGCTATCTTGCTCTGGATGTTTTATAAAAGCATAATATTCGTAGTTCATTCCGATTTTATCGAACTAAAGACTTAACATCACAAAGAGGGCGATCATGCAGGTTCAAGATGTTGATTTACGTATGCTGAGAATATTCGTTGCTATCGTCGAATGCGGTGGTTTGTCGGCTGCGGAATCCCGTTTAAATATAGGTCGTTCAACCATTAGTTCCCATTTATCCGATTTGGAATTACGCCTTGGAATTAAGCTATGCAAACGCGGCCGAAGTGGCTTTGAAGTAACAGAGGAAGGGCGTGTTACCTATCAGGCATCACTGGAACTACTTCAACAGTGTGATGCCTTTGCAGCCACAGTCGCAAGTTCCAAAAACGAACTCTCTGGCCGAGCAACGATTGCCATGATTGACACGTTAGTCAATGATCCCCGTTGCCGTGTGGCACAAGTTATCGCCGCATTAAAAAAACGAAGTAATAACTTACAGTTCGACATTAACGTATGTGAAGCGCGCGAAGTAGAAACATCAGTAGCAAATGGCCGATCACTGGTTGGCATCGGTGTCAGTCGCCATCAATTAAGAGGGCTCGACTACTACCCCCTGCATAATGAAACTAACTATTTATATTGTGGTAAAGACCACCCGCTGTTTGACTGTAAAGCGTCGGAAATCACCAAACTGTTACAACAAGCGGAAGTGATCACCAGTAACTACATGCGAGATAAGGAAACCCGCAACGACGCTCTGAATTACCAAAACAGCGCCATCGCCTATCACGATGAGGGGATTGCCCACTTAATTTTATCGGGGGCATTTATCGGCTACCTGCCCGAACACTACGCCAGCTATTGGGTCGACAAAGGACTGATTAAGCCTATCTTGCCCGAAAAATATACGTACCAAATCCCGGTCATGCTGATCACGTCCAAAAACAATTCGGCCTCACCACTCTCCAACGCTCTGCTTAAAGAGATTAAACGCTGCCACGGAGCTAACTGATATTCAGATATAGATAGACTAAAAAGCTATTAGGGGTTACGAATATGTCCATTCCTGCAAACCATATGCACAAAATTACATATTTATTACTATAATTGAGGCAATTTGGTTAGCGAGATCTTAGTTATCATGTCAGATAAAATTACGGTTTGGATTGGCGTATGCTCGTCAATCATCACCATTATTCTCAGTATCATTAATCTCAAACTAAATGCTGAAATGCAAGAAGTTGACACCTATATCAAAAAGGTGGAAGCAGATCTAAAGCAAAAGACCTACGAGCTAGAGAAATCAAAAGAGAATACATCGCGGTATGAGTTTATCAATAAACTCATGCCTGATTTGCTTGTTGAAGATGAAAAGCATGTTGTCCTCACAACCAACCTGATTGCTTTGGTTCTCGATCAATCCGAAACCGAGCAGCTGTTTAGAGGCCTCGAGAGTTCAACAGAAGAGAATGTAAGTAGTGCAGGGAAAATTGGCATCGCAACCATCACCACCGTCCAGAAATATCAAGCGGCAATTGAATACGAGGCAAGGGCCTTCAACGCTTTAGTGAATGGAGATTTTGCAAATGCCATTAAATACCTCGATTTGGCCGAAGAGGAGTATCCCTCTTTTCATCAAGTTTATGAAATTAAAAAGCTGCTACAGAAAAACATAGCAAATATGCATGACGAAAATACAAAAGCAGCGGTTCTGAAAAAAATCGCGTACGAATTCAGTTGGAAAGCCCCCCAACCACAGCTCGATCAACTAAGAGAAATGGTAGAGTGAATAGTGGCGTAAAACGCTCCCGCCGACACAAAGTGGCTATAGTATTGACGACATATACCTAGAAGGTACAGGCTTTAGTTCAGACTGTCACTCCGACTGATACCGCTGAATGGGTTCGAAGTAAGCTATCTGGATATGATGTAATTGGGATGAAAGAGTTTGAATCTCTTACCGCTTAAGCTGCAGTCACAGGTAACCTAGTTGCGACTAAACGTGGCCTGATATTGAACCCTATCGTTGACACGGGAACGGTACTGGATGAAGCATTGCAAGAAACAGTGAAAGAGAACCTTGACTATATGCCTCAATTTCGCTGAATGTTTGACGCTTGATTAGTCATTCCATGCGAAATAGCCACTGCTAAACACAGAGGCTATTTAAGCAATGAGATACTGAAACTCACCCCTTCACGCTCAAGCCTCTTAACACCATATCAACCACAAACTCCTGAGCTTTTTCAAACTCTTGCGTCGACAAAGGGCCGCCTTTAATCAATCTGATTTCTGTATCGAAGTCGGCATAAAACTGAGTCGCCCCCCAAATCAGAAACAACAGGTGTAAAGGCTCAACTGGACGAATCAGCCCCTGATCAATCCAGGATTGAATAATAGTGGCTTTGCCTGCTGCCCAGCTTACCATTGGGAACTGAATTGAGTCAGCGATAATTGGCGCGCCTTGGATGATCTCTTGTGCGAAGATCTTTGACTCTTTGGGATGAGTGCGGCTGTATTGCATCTTACCGACAATGTAATTTCTCAGTACCACTTCCGGCGGAAGCATGGCTGCTTGTTCTGAAAAGCCATCGTTCCATAACGTGAGTATGTCTTTCAATAATGCCTTATAGATACCGGTTTTTGACTTGAAGTAGTACAGCAGGTTCGCTTTAGGTAAATTCACTCTGTCTGCAATCGCCTGAATAGATGTGCCTTTGTAGCCGTGCTTAACAAATTCATCTGCCGCCGCTTGCAATATTAACTCTTCATTACGTCGCCTTATCTCACCGACATTTTCTCGTTTGGTTGGCCCTGCATCAACAGTCAAGCTGACTCCTTATCTTTCGAATCTGTGTCCATAAACAGCTCATACCGATCCTAGTAGATAACTATTTGTCCGGCAAAACTCATCGACCTGCTTTACAAGATACGCGCCAACCCTGAGAACGCTCAGCTCACCGTTGGTTTCGGGGATCACTATGGCTCAATCAAACATAAGCCGCACCAAACAAGTGCAGAATGTACAGAATTTAGCACCAACATTGTACACAATCCCGTCAAACCAACCGTTGATTGCGAAATATTGGGGTTTTCTGACACGCCTATTATGCTTGATATATAAGCCTTCAAGCTAAAAATGGAATGTTATTTTTTAAAATACGACCAATTGGTCAGGTTTTTGCTTTAGTCCTAAAAGAACTTTGCTCGTAGCTCAAAGACAAAACGAATAACAGATTCATCCTTAGCTTGTGCTTTCGCCAAGACTGCGCAAGCTATATGAGGCTCTTGAGTTGACCATATGGACAGGTTTTTAACAATAATAAACAGAGGAAGTTATGTTAGAGCTCATGATTAACAATGATGTCGTTAAAGTGACATCAGCAAAGGCAGATACCATGCTTTTGAACTACTTGCGTGAACAAAAACACATGACAGGCTCTAAAGAAGGGTGTGCCAGTGGGGACTGTGGCGCTTGTACTGTGGTGGTGGTTGATATCGATGACACGGATAAACTGAGTTACCGACAAATCAATGCCTGCATCACACCAATTCACGCTCTGCACGGTAAACAAATCATTACCGTAGAGCACCTTAAACAGAACGATCAGCTTCATCCCGTACAGCAAACCGTGGTTGATCATCACGGTTCTCAATGTGGATTTTGTACGCCGGGTATTGTTATGTCGCTCTATGCTCTGTCGAAGCAAGAAGAAGTGCCACAAAACCCAACTCACTATTTATCTGGCAACCTATGTCGTTGTACAGGTTACGGCCCACTGATTGACGCGGCAAACACCATTGCTGCAAGTCATATTGAAGATCCGCTCAGCGTGTATGAAGCGACGGTCAAAACATGGATCTCCTCTGTCTCCGCAGTCGATGAGCCAAACTATGCGCGCCCGCAAAACCGGCAACAACTCGCTCAGGCAATCAAGGATATGCCAGGGGCAAAAATGATCGCAGGCGGAACGGATTTATCACTTGAGGTGACTCAGCAACATAAGCCTTTACCGCAACTGATCGACTTGTCTCACGTTGACGACTTGCTGACGATCTCAGAAACGTCTGCTGGCTGGCGCATTGGAGCAGCGGTGCCGATGGCTCAGGTGCATGAGTTTGTTAAACAACATTTCCCAACCGCTGATGAAGTGATTGAACGCTTAGGCAGCCTGACTATCCGCCACAGAGCGACACTTGGCGGCAGCCTTGGTCACGCCTCTCCAATTGGAGACATCGCCCCACTGCTTATCAGCCTTCACGGTCTGATTGAATTAGACGACGGCGAAGACAAAGTGCTGCTAGCTCCAGAAGAATACATTACCGGATACCGCCAGACTGCACTTCAGCCTAACCAGTGGATCAGTGCGATTCACTTGCCTCAGCTGGCTAAAAACGAACGCCACGCTATCTACAAAGTGAGTAAACGCTACGAAGATGACATCGCGACGGTCACGTTGGGCCTGAACATGGCGTTTGACAGCAACCAATGCGTGACTAACTGCATTATCTCTGCTGGCGGTGTTGCGGCGAAATCAGTGCGCCTTGGCGAGTTGGAAGCCTTGTTTATTGGTAAACCATTGTCGCTTCCTGTCGTTCAGCAAGCTCAGGAAATAGTGCCGAAGGTCATCCATCCATTAAGTGATGTGCGAGGCAGCAATACCTACCGAATCAAGTTGGTTCAAAACCTGCTAAAACGTTTTTATTTAGAGTCTCAAAGCATTGAGACAAGGTTGGTGCATGATGCGTAAGTTAACTCAGGTTGAATCAGGACAAACCATACTCCCAGAATCCCAACAAATCGTGGGGAAATCTTATAAGCATGAAAGTGCCGCGAAACAAGTCAGCGGAGAGGCGCTTTTTGTCGATGATTACGCCATCCCAGCAGGTTGCTTACACGCTGCGGTTATCACCAGTTCGATCGCTAAAGGTCATATTACTCAACTCGACTTGTCAGACGTTGAGTGCGCAGAAGGAGTGGTTAACGTACTGACTGAAACGTCTATTCCCGGAGAGAAAGACATCGGCACAATTTTCAAAGGCGATCCATTACTGGCGATAGGTAACGAGATTAAGTACTTCGGACAGCCTATTGCCCTGATCCTGGCGACGACACATGAGCTAGCGTGGAAAGCCGCAGGTCTGGCGAAGGTTGAATATTTCGAAACGGGCGACCTGGCGCTGACTTATCAAAAAGCCTCTGCCCAGGCTCCCCTGTTGCCTCCGCACCAAATGGGCAAAAGAGTTGAACAACAAGTCTTTGATCAGGCGCCAATCTATCTTCAGGGCGATATCCATGTCGGTGGTCAGGAACACTTCTATTTGGAAGGTCAGGTCAGTCTTGCAGAATTAACCGAAGATGGCGGCATCTTCTTGCGTACGTCAACCCAAAACCCTTCTGAAGTGCAGAAGTTAGTCGCCGAAGTATTGGCTGTAGACTTTAACCGAGTCACCGTTGATATGCGCCGCATGGGCGGTGGTTTTGGCGGTAAAGAGAGTCAGGCCGCTCAATGGGCATGTTTAGCGGCACTTGGCGCTCATCACACAAAACGCGCGGTAAAAATGCGTCTCCCTCGTTCAATGGATATGACAGCCACAGGCAAGCGTCACCCCTTCTACAATCGTTACCAACTTGCAGCCGACGCTCAGGGACAGATCATTGCCGCGAATATCGAAGTGAACGGTTTGTGTGGCCACTCCCCTGACCTGTCCGATGCCATTGTCGATCGTGCCATGTTCCATGCGGATAACGCGTACTCTCTGGGCCAGGCATGCGTGGTTGGCAAGAGGCTTAAAACCGATATGGTTTCCCATACTGCTTTCCGTGGATTCGGCGGTCCTCAAGGCATGATCGCGATTGAAAAAGCCATGCAGGATTTAGCACTTAAAGTTGGGCAAGACTCTCTCGATATTCGTTACAAAAACCTGTATCGCGAAGGCGCACAAACAACCCCGTATGGTATGGAAGTCGAACAGCATGATGCGATGCTCGACATCATGCATCAGCTTGAAGAGCAAAGTGACTACCGGGTCCGCCGTAAGGCAGTCAATCAGTGGAACCAAAGTCATCCTGTACTGAAAAAAGGTCTGGCATTAACGCCACTCAAATTCGGGATTGCGTTTACCGCAACACACCTTAACCAAGCAGGCGCTCTGATTCATGTCTACACCGATGGGACACTTCAGGTATCACATGGCGGCACAGAGATGGGCCAAGGTCTGCATACCAAGATTCAGCAGATAGTTGCTCAGTCTTTTGGCATTGATATTAACAAGGTTCTGGTTACCTCAACCCGTACAGATAAAGTACCAAACACTTCGCCAACGGCAGCGTCTTCAGGTGCTGATTTGAACGGCATGGCGGCACATAATGCGGCAATAACGATTAAACAGCGTTTGCTGGATTTCGCTTGCGAGCATTATCAAGTGGAAGAAGCAGATATCATCAACGGTGAGCTTGTCGGTATCGAATCCTCTGCAAAATACCAAAAACCCGTCAGTTGGGCAGAGTTAGTTCAGTTGGCGTATATGAACCGGATTTCGCTCTCTGCAAGCGGGTTCTACCAAACGCCTAAGATTGGTTATGACCGAGCCACTGCGACAGGTCGTCCGTTCTTCTATTTCGCTCTGGGTGCCTCTTGTTCAGAAGTCACGATCGACACCCTAACTGGCGAAATGCGCGTCGAAAAAGTCGACATTCTTCATGATGTGGGCAACAGCCTGAACCCGGCAATTGATAAAGGGCAAATTGAAGGCGCATTCATTCAGGGTCTAGGCTGGTTAACCACTGAGGAGTTGGTCTGGGGTGAAAATGGACACCTTTTAAGCAACAGCCCGATGAACTACAAAATTCCGACCATCGGTGACTACCCGAAACAGATGCACATTGATCTGTACGAACAAGCGAATCCGGAATACAGCATCTACCGTTCTAAAGCCGTTGGCGAGCCACCATTCATGCATGCGAACAGTGTCTGGTGTGCCATTTACGATGCGGTTGCCTCCCTCAGTCAACATCAATGCGCTCCAGCACTGCACGCGCCAGCAACAGGTGAAGAAATTCTAAATGCCTGTGAACATCAGCAACAGTGGCTCGCGGACCAACTTGTGCCGGAGGAAGCTTATGTCGTCGAAAAATGATACCTACCTCACTAACCCAGGTATGAACTGGTTAGCCGCCTGCCAACAGCTAGAGCAGCAAGGTCAGCCGTACTGCATTGCGACAGTTCTGGCATATGTGGGCTCGGTGCCGCGCTCGAGTGGCGCAAAAATGGTTATCTCTGCGCAGAGTCAGTTCGATACGCTTGGCGGCGGTAACCTCGAGTATCAGGTAATCGCTAAAGCGCGTGAGAGCCTGAAACGTAAACAGAGTGAACCCATCATCGAACGCTTCGCCTTGTCTGCGGATCTCGGCCAATGCTGCGGTGGAGCGGTGCAAGTGATGTTCGAATTCTTCCAGACACAAACGCCGCAAGTAGCAATCTTTGGTGCGGGTCATGTATGTCAGGCACTCACCAACATACTTAGTGGGCTGCCTTGCCATGTAAAAGTCATTGATTGTCGCCCTGAGTGGCTGGTGCCTATAGCGCAAAAAGGGATAGAAACAGAGCTACACGCGAACCCAGTCGATGCGATTGACACACTCAAAGACAACACATTCGTGCTGATCATGACACAAGACCACGCGCTTGATTTTGAGCTGACTCAGCAAGCGCTAGAGAGCAAGCGCTTTGCGTATGTGGGATTAATTGGCTCACAAGGTAAAAGCCAACGTTTCAGGTTCCGTCTTAAAGAACAATTAACCAACGTCAGCTTGCTTGAGCAGCTCACTTGTCCGATTGGTCACCCCGACATCACAGGCAAGTTACCAATGGAAGTCGCGGTTTCGGTCTCCGCTCAGTTGATGAATCTGTTTAAAAATCATCAAACGTCAGGGCCTTTGGAGGCAAAATCACACAACGAAGAACAGTGGCAGAAAGCCAATCTTGCTCGAAAAAATATCAAGGAAAATCATCAATGAGTACAGTAAACCTTGCCTTGAACCTAAATGACGAACAGTTAGGGAGAATTTGTACCAGCAAACGTTGGCAGCAAGAGATGAACATCCGCATGCCGTTTGACTCAGCAGACTCTTTACTTCGCAGCGCCGAGATTGCCTTTACTAAGTTAAGAGAAAACGACTGGCTTGAAGCATTTGCAGGCCACCCGATGATTGGCGATCTTGATAGCCTGAAAAAAAAGTATTCGCAGGGCAAAGACCTCAGTGAAAAGGAGCAAGAAAACGTTAAGCAAGCTTCAACCGATGTGTTGCAAGAACTGCTTACGCTCAACCGCGAGTATCAGGACAAATTTGGTTTTATTTTTATCGTGTGCGCCACCAACAAGACTGCCGAAGAGATGCTCAACTTACTCAAAGCCCGAATCAATAGGTCTCGGGACGAAGAGCTACACCAAGCAGCAATAGAACAACAAAAAATCAGTAACATCAGAATGGAAGCCTTGTTATGAAACAACTCAGTTGCCACGTTTTAGATACCGCAAACGGAAAACCTGCTGCCGGTATTCAAGTTCAACTATTTAGCCTCAACGACCATATATGTCTGGCGGAGGGCAGCACGGATCAAGATGGTCGTGCCAAATTCCCAGAAGTAACACTGGAAAAGCAGGGCTATACGCTGCGTTTTCTTATCGCACCTTATTGTGATGCGCAGTTTGGTAGCGCTTTCTTTCCTCTTATAGACGTACATTTCAACGTCTATGACGAGGGTAACTACCACATTCCTCTTCTTCTATCCCCATTCTCTTATTCGAGCTACCGAGGAAGTTAGAGGGCAACGCCCCAAAGAGAAGAGATGATTGTTCTTCAGTGAGGCAGTTGGGCAAATCCCCCTCTCAAAGAACAATCTTTAACGAACGCATGTTCAAGGAATCAAAATTTAAAAAGGAATATTACGATGTGGCCGCAACTGTATGAATGGCTGGCGCTGTTTATCAAATGGTTTCATGTGATCTGTGGCGTCGCATGGATTGGAGCAAGCTTTTACTTCACATGGCTGGATAACAACTTAGAGACACCGCCAAAATGGAAAAAAGATAAAGGCATCAAAGGCGATCTTTGGGCAGTGCATGGCGGTGGCTTTTACGAAGTCGCCAAGTATCAGGTAGGCCCGGAAAAAATGCCGGAAAAACTGCATTGGTTTAAATGGGAAGCTTACGCAACATGGCTAACTGGCTCTGCGTTAATGATCTGGATGTACTATTTCAACGCACAGGCTTATCTTATCGATCCTAGAGTCATGGAGCTGACATCACTACAAGCCATTGGTATCGGCGTGGGTGGTATTTTACTGGGTGTCGTGGCGTATGAAGGGTTGATGCGTTCGCCTTTAAGCCGTAATACCGTACTGTTTAGTACGGCACTACTCGCTTTTGGCGCGCTGTTTTTCTACGGCTTTACTCAATTGTTCAGCGGACGTGGCGCTTTTATCCATATGGGCGCGTTAATCGGCTCGATTATGGTTAATAACGTATTCCACAAAATCATTCCCGGACAACGCAAAATGGTCGCTCAAGTTATGGCGGGCGAAGCCGTTGACCCAGCTCCGGGCCTAGAAGGGAAACGTCGGTCGATTCATAACAACTACTTCACTCTGCCAGTGATCTTCTTGATGATCAGTAATCACTACCCAATGATCTATCAACATCCGCTGAACTGGCTGATTGGCTTTTTCGTTATGATCATCAGCGCGTATATCCGTCACTACTTTAACCTTAAACATGTCGGACAAAATCGACCAGGTGTCATCTTAAGCGGTGCGTTTGCTATGTTGGTACTGGCCGTGTTGGTGAGTTGGCAGTCTACTTCTCGTAGCACAGCACAAGATAATCTTGCCAGTGCAGACAACCCTCACGCGCAAGTGAACACTGAGGTATCACTGACGCCAGAACAGCAGATCGCAAAACAGATCATCAGTGAACGCTGTAGCCAGTGCCATAGTTCCACACCAACGGATGATGTGTTCAAGGTAGCTCCAAGTGGTGCCGTGTTCGACAGCTGGCAAGATATCGAGCGTTGGAAAGCAAGAATTCTGGTGCGTTCGGTCGAAAGTGCAGACATGCCATTCTTGAATAAAACAGAAATGACGGCTGAAGAGCGACAACGCTTAAAAGACGTGTTGAATTAATCTTGCCTGTTCATCACTCCATTGAAACCACCTGAAATTCAGGTGGTTTTTTTATGGAAAATTCAATCAATTAAGCACTAAAACAAACAAAGAATAAACGAGTAACTCATGCACTAAATTGAACAGTTTTGCACCAATACAACACAATATTTGCATCACATTACAACTCAAATTCACTTAAGTGTATGGAATAACTTGACTAAACAGTCAGGAAACTTATGGCACAAAGTTTGCTCAAGTGTATTCATAAAATAGTACACAATAATGAATACAAGGAAGTCACTATGTCTCAACAGGAAGCCCACGACCTCATTTATGGGTTAGAAGACAAGCCCAAGGCTGGCGCAGCACTATACGCAGGGCTACAACATGTACTTGCGAGTTTTGTCGGAATCATTACTCCAACCCTCATCATCGGCGGTGTGCTTGGGCTCGGCGAACACGTTCCCTATCTCATCAGTATGGCGTTAATCGTGTCAGGAATTGGCACCTTTATTCAGGCACGCCGTATCGGCCCGATTGGCGCAGGGTTAGTCTGCGTTCAGGGCACCAGTTTCGCGTTTCTGAGTTCCGTTCTGGCTGCTGGTTTTATCGTTAAATCTCAAGGCGGTAGCCCGGAAGATATTCTGGCTATGATATTCGGCGTTTGTTTCGTCGGCGCGTTCGTCGAGATCATCCTCTCTCAGTTTATCAGCAAACTTAAACGTATTATCACACCTGTCGTGGCGGGTATCGTGGTAACAACGATAGGTATATCTTTGATTAAAGTCGGAATGACCGACCTTGCGGGCGGGTTCAACGCGCCAGACTTCGGCTCATGGAACAACCTTGTTTTGGGGACGGTTGTTTTAACCACCATCATCGTTTTAAATCGCTCTAAAAACCTAATGGTAAGATTGTCGTCAATCTTGATCGGTATGGTTATTGGCTATGTTCTGGCAGCCTTTATGGGCATGGTCAACTTAGAAGGGGCATTTAACCAGCCTCTGGTAAGTATCCCTGTTCCTTTTAAATACGGATTTGATTTTGACTGGTATGCGTTTGTGCCAATTGCGGTGATTTACGCCATCACGGCGATCGAGTCAGCGGGCGATATTACGGCGAATTGTATTATCACCAAGCAACCCGTATCTGGCCCGCAATATCTCAAACGTATTAAAGCCGGCATTCTCGGCGATGGTGTGAACTCGCTGATCGCTGCAGTATTTAATACTTTTCCGAACACCACGTTTAGCCAGAACAATAGTGTTATTCATCTGACTGGTATCGCGAGTCGCTATATCGGCTACTTCGTCGCGCTGATTTTAGTTGCACTCGGGTTGTTTCCACTCATCGGTGCCATTCTGACTACCATCCCTAAACCGGTTATTGGCGGAGCTACATTAGTTATGTTTGGTACGGTTGCAGCGGCGGGCATTAAAATCATTGCAAACGAAGAGTTAGATCGCCGCAATCTGATGATTCTCGCCGTCTCATTCGGCATTGGTTTTGGCGTGATGCTTGTCCCTGAAATTCTGCAAGGCATGCCAAAAATCCTGCAGAGCGTCTTCGGCTCTCCCGTGACCACCAGCGGTATCGCGGCGATTGTGATGACCATTGTGTTACCAGAAACATCAAACGAAGGTTCACAGGAAGCGAGTCCAAAAGAAACGCCAAAAACACTATCAAAGCCTGCGTTAGAAAAGTAGCAAGGTTAAAACCCAAGCTGAGATAAAACGTTTACAACCCATTCCAGTGAAAAGCCTCGGAGTGGGTTGTTGAAACTCATATCCCCGTTACGATTGCCCGAGCTACTGCTGTTACCTCTCCTAACAAACTGCAATCTGTTTTCCTTCTCCCGATCAAGATCTATTAATTTATATACCTACATTTATCTACTGATGCGATAAGGTCGCATATCCCGAGAATCAAGCGCATTTCACCCAACTTTTGGCCAATTCTAGCCTACTCTTCAAAATGGTGTTGGATATTTAAGACAAGCACTTGAGCTGAAACAAAGCATCTTGCAGTTAACTAGGAGTAAGTGTCAAAAAAACTTGATTCATTTATATTTGTATCAAATACTTAAGCGACTCATTTACGTAACTTTTTTCATATCGCAACAAGCACGGGTAAGTAAGATGTTTCTAGATTATTTTGCACTTGGGATACTCATTTTCGTTGCTTTGGTCATTTTCTACGGAATCATCGTTATCCACGATATTCCTTATGAAATAGCCAAAGAAAGAGAGCACCCGCACCAGGACGCGATTCATTACGCTGGTTGGGTGAGTTTGTTCACACTTCATGCCCTTTGGCCTTTTCTGTGGATCTGGGCAACATTATGGCGCAAAGAGCGAGGCTGGGGCTTTAAGCAATTAGAACAAGAAACACACGATATCCATCATCGTCTGGAAGAGCTCATTGATGAAGTAAACGCGCTAAAAAATGAAGTATCGGTATTAAAGACACAAGCTCAGCAAAAGCCAGCCGCTGGTCTAAGTAAAGAGGAAAAATAATGGATTTATTGCTGATCCTGACCTATACAGCCTTTTGTATAGCCATTTTCAAAATTTTTAAGATTCCTCTGAACAAATGGTCAGTTCCAACCGCTGTACTGGGAGGAGTCGTATTGATTGGCACGCTAGTGCTGCTGATGAACTACAACCATCCGTTTACTCAAATAGGTAGCCAGACCTACCCTACTACCCCAATTGTTTCGGGTGTACGTGGCCGTGTCATTGAAGTACCAGTGCAAGCCAACCAACCGTTAAAAACCGGGGATATACTGTTTAGAATCGACCCTACTCCTTTCGAAGCTGAAGTCACACGCTTAGAAGCAAAAGTCAAAGAAGCAAGCCAAGGTGCTTTAGGTCTTCAATCAGGCCTACAAGAGGCTCAGGCAGGCGTAATTAAAGCCCAAGCAGAACGAGATAAAGCGAAGCGGGAATTTGACCGATACCAAAGAGGATTCGATCGTGGTGCATTTACAGAGCAAGATCTAGATACTCGACGTCAGGCCTACAAAGCAGCAGAAGCCACTCTGGAAGTCGCATTACAGCAAAAAGAGCAAGCACAAATCGCGCTAAATTCAGAAGTGGGCGGTGAAAACACCCAAGTTGCTCAATTGCTCGCCGAATTGCGTAAAGCGGAGTTTAACTTAGAACAAACTGTGGTTCGTGCACCTACAGATGGCTACGTCACTCAACTTGCTCTGCGTCCAGGCGTGATGGCAGTGCCATTGCCACTCGCCCCCGCTATGACCTTTGTACACACTGAAGACGCTCAGTTTTACACAGCAGCATTCAGACAAAACTCGCTGCAACGACTTGAACCTGGCTTTGAAGCGGAATTTATGTTCCGGGCAATCCCAGGCCGAGTATTTCGCGGAGAAGTGGTTGAAGTTATCCCTGCAATTGGTGAGAGCCAGTTCCAGGCACGCGGAACCCTATTAGGTACAGATGCACTTCGCACCAGTGGAAGAGTTTTCGTAAAACTCAAAATCACCGATGACTTGAGTGAATTCCACCTTCCTATGGGTACGGCGGTTGAAGTTGCGGTTTACTCCGATAGCTTCCACCACGTTTCTATCATGCGTAAAGTGCTTATCCGTATGAAGAGCTGGCAAAACTATCTGTACCTGGACCATTAAAACTATCTGTCATTAAACCCATTAAAAGAATCTGTACTTAGACCCATTAATGGACAAACAGAGTAGAAAGGCACAATGAGGAGCAATATCAGCTCCTCATTTTTTATATTGTCATTCCAAATAGGCGTGAGTTAAATCACACGTTTCTCAAATAAAAAAATGGTTCAAATCGCAAGCGACTTGGTTGCTGCTAAGATTTAAATATCAGCAAAATTATCGAATTTTCAGAGTAATACAATTAAACGATACTCAAAGCCGATTATAAACAGAGGCTCTCTATGAATCTTTCTAAAACGCTTTTAGCTATCTTAACTGGCATCGTACTGTACGGTATTGGTGGGCTACCTATGTTTGGTGTCCCCGTGTTTGCCAATACAACACTAAAACCAGCCATGGCGATATTGGCAGTGTACTCGGTATTGTTTGGCCCTATTGTCGGATTCTTGATTGGCATTATCGGCCACTGGATCACTGACCTGATTGCAGGTTGGGGAGTATGGTTAACTTGGGTTGTGGGTTCAGGTATTGTGGGACTGGTTGTCGGTTTATTCCCTTATCTTACCCGTCACCGTCTCAAGAACGGGGAATTCAACAGGCAAGACTTTATATTGTTTGTGATATTGGCTCTCATCGGCAATGTCTTGGGTTATGGCTGCTCCGCTTATCTCGATACCATCTTATATTCGGAACCGTTTGATAAAGTACTGACTCAGATGTTAATCATTTCCGCTGGTAACACGATATTAATTGCACTCATCGGATTCTTCATTATCAAGTCCATTGCCAAACGTAAGAGCGCGAACGACAAAGCGGCTGAAACGTAACGGATTCGCCAGTGCGTTTAAATGAACAGACATACAAAAATGGGATGCATCGTCAGCATCCCATTTTTCTATTCAGAGAAAATACTCATCGCAGTAAACACTAACTCCACCTTAATACTCGGGTTTCATTACCTTCTTCTGGTTTTGCCGGAATATTAAGAGAGAACAACAGACTAACCGCCGCCATGCCCGCACCAATATAGAAAACGCTAGAAGGAGATACCAACCAAATCACGCCGAAAGTGACTGGAATGACAACGGCCGCAATGTGATTGATGGTAAATGCAACACCTGCTGTCGATGCCATATCCGCCGGATCAGCAATTTTCTGGAAGTACGTCTTTATCGCTAGAGCCAGAGCAAAGAACAGATGATCGACCACATACAACGCCGCCGCCCATTCTGCAGTTTGTACTAGTCCATAACCAACGAACACAAATATCAGACCAACGTATTCAAACATCAACGCCTTACGCTCACCGACGATACCGATAAATCGACCAATACGTTTGGCAAACAGGAAGTTAAACAAGTAGTTGATCAGAAACAGTAACGTAATGTCCGAAGCCGAATAACCAAACTTCTCCACCATTAAAAATCCAGCAAAAACGGTGAAGATCTGACGACGCGCCCCACTCATAAACGTCAGTGCGTAATACAGCCAATAGCGTTTACGCAGTACCAATTTCTTATTCTGAGGCACGGTGGATTTAAACTGAGGAAAAGCAAATGCCATCACCAGAATCAGCACAAAACCTATCCCACCGGTAATCAGATACACGGTTTTGAAATCGAGTTTGAGTTGTTCCAGCATCACCCACAACGCACCATAGGTAATAAGAGAAGCAAGCGCACCGACTGAAATGAACTTACCAAGCATCTCGGGCGCTTCGTCTTTAGAAAGCCACTGCAAAGAAAGGGACTGCTTTAACGTTTCAAAATAGTGAAAGCCCGTGGACATTAACAAGGTCGTAAAAAGTAAACCGTACAAAGTGGGAAAGTAACCTGTTATTGCCGTACCGAATGTCAGCATTGCCAGTGAAACCAGCATAAAGCGTTGCTCGCGAATAAACAGCAGGACAAATACAGCCGTAAACGACAAGAAGCCCGGGATTTCACGTACACTTTGTAACAAACCAATGTCCGAGCCATCAAAATTGGCTTTTTCAATAACGAAATTGTTGAGTAACGCCATCCAGCTAGAAAAGGCGATAGGTACAATAATGGAGATGAGCAATAAGAAGTTCTGCGGTGTTCTCCAGCCTTGAGATGAGGTATTCATGATGCATCCTTTAAATATGAAGGCATCATCATAGCTCTAATTGTAACAAATTCGCAATATCATTATTACTTATGACTCAGCAGATAAACTTACTCTATATTTGTCACTTTTAGCCGATTTTTAAATTCAAAAACACGTTCCGGACAAACATCCAGACAACGCCCACAACTGATGCAGTTTTGATCCATCACCCGGCGGTCGCCCTCTTTTAGAGGTTGTCTTAATACCTCTGGCTCTGGGCAAACATAAAAGCAATCCATGCACTTGGTACAAGCTTCACGATGTACCGCCGTTACCCGAATAAGGCTCTTTTTGCCAATCACACCGTAGGTTGCACCTAAAGGACACAAGTGACCACACCAGCCATGTTCAACCAGTAAAAGATCCAGAACAAAAACGAGTCCCACTAACACCCAGCCCGCTCCCATACCGAAAACCAGTCCTCGATGTAAAGCAGCCACAGGATCCAGCCACGTCCAGAGAATCGTGCCAGAAACAGCACTACCTAACATCAGCACGGGTATCAACCAGTATCGGATAGACGGCGACCAGCGATAGCTCGCTTTAATATTGAGTTTTCTTCGCAGCCATCCGGCAAAGTCAGTGACCACATTCAACGGACATACCCAAGCGCAAAATGCACGCGGTGCTAAAATCGCATAAACCACCACTACAATCGCGACGCCAAGGAGGGCATTAAATTCAGGAATATGTCCAGTGGCCAGCGCCTGTAATACGATAAGCGGGTCACTCATTGGAATGGTATCCAGCAACATACTGGACGAAAGATTACCCGCGAGAATACCGAGCGTAGGACCAGCCATGAACAGCGCGATAATGGTTAACTGACACAGCCTGCGTAAGATAAGAAACCGATGTGATCGCCACCAGCCAAGCTTTTCAATTGCCTCTTTACCGGCATCTTGCGCTAAGTTTTTAGCCATTATTTACCTCCTTTAAGAGACTCTAGTGCACCCGTGGGTACTGGGTTCTCTGCTGGAAGCACGTTCTCTAAAGGTTTATCTATTTCTTGCCAGCCGAAATTGTAATGACTGCCGACCTTGCCTTTCGCCAAATCGGTTGGTACGACTTTAATGGCAGAGACATCCAGTACACACGCCTGTTCGCACTTCCCGCAACCAGTACAAACCTCCGTGTTGACGGTTGGAATCAGCTTGGCATGGTAACCAGTGCGGTCGTTGTGAATTTTCTCTAACGTGATGGCTTCATCGATAAGAGGACACACTCGATAGCAAACATCGCAACGTAACCCCTGCCAGTTAAGACACGTTTCATGATCAATCAACACCGCAGTGCCCATCCGAGCATCATCGATATTGGTTAATTCTGGATCAAGCGCTCCACTCGGGCACGCAACCACACACGGAATATCATCACACATCTCACACGGAATATTTCGAGCGGTAAAGTACGGGGAACCAGTGGCGACTGGGGATAACAGGGTAGCAAGTTTTAAGGTGTCATACGGGCACGCTTGTACACATAATCCGCAACGAATACAGGCAGATTCAAAATCGCCTTCCGGCAAAGCACCCGGCGGTCTGATAGGGACGCCTTTGGTTTCCCGGGCCTGACTCTGTAAAGACTGTAACCCTAAAACACAAGCAGCAGCACCGACACCCATAGCGGTTCGAGCAGTATCACGCAAAAATCGGCGACGACTATGGGATATTTTTGACGGGGAGGATTTCATCACTTTTCCTCAAAGAAGCTCTCGTATCAAGTTAAGCATAAATAGCGCTAAACGTGCGTCTTCCCCATACCTCATAAGGGGTAACTCAAACCTCTATTGATTCAAATCAACTGTACGCTGCCATTTACTTCACACTTTGAAAATCTTCTTTTCTTTCCGCCAAAACAAGTTCAGCCAAATAGCCAGAAAGCCCCACATCCATCGGTATAAAAATTCAACATAAAATCAATCACATCGCCAAATTAAGCTAAAAGCGACTGAGAAAACCCAAAGAAATATATAGATAAGAATCTGATTTAAAATAGCTTATGCAAAAATATACTTAAAAATACCATTAAAAATCAGAATCCTTAGCTAAGCTCTTATTTCTATGCCAAAAGGTGTGTCCACTGCTTATTCTTATCGATGTAGTACTCGACATAAGGGCAGACAGGCACCACTTTATAACCTAGAGACTCGATCTCTGGCAGAACCGCTTCCATCATCACTTTGCCGCAGCCTTTTCCTCTGAGCTCTTCAGGTACCACGGTCGATGTGATGTGCATTACACCATTTTGTAGCTGGTATACCACTTTAGCTTTGAAGTTCTGTTCGAGATCGACCCAAAAGATGCCATTTTCAATATCGTGACTCACTTTTTTCATACATTACTCTCTTTCTGCATAAGGTACTCTCTTAGTTTTCATTCGCTTATTGCATCAAATTATATCACTGAATAAGAGGGCGACCACGCAAGGAAGCTGGGCTGCGAAATATGAAAGAGAAAAAGGCACTCGAAAGTGCCTATTTCCATTCGCAATTAGCCATTAAAAGCCAGGAGATCTTTCTCAGATCATTTCCCGAGACTCTGGCTACTTTCTTAACGCATTGAGCTTAGCCTGAGCAATACCAAATATCGTATCAATCGGATAAGAACCTTCTTCTGTTGGTTCCCCTGCTACTTTGCCGGTGAACAGTTCGATCGCTTCGGTGACATGATCGATCGCCCAGATATTAAACTCACCTTTTTCCACCGCGTGAACGATATCACTACGCAACATCAGATTGTGCACATTTGATGCAGGAATGATAACGCCTTGTCCATCATGACGGCCTTTGATCACACATACATCGTAAAAACCTTCAATCTTTTCATTTACACCACCAATCGGCTGTGCTTCACCAAACTGGTTCATAGAACCGGTGATGGCAATGTCCTGACGATTAGGTTGCTTCGAAAACGCAGACGCTACGGCACAAAGTTCAGCCATACTGGCGCTATCACCATCGACACCACCGTACGACTGTTCGAAGGTTATGGTTGTCGTCAGAGGCACTCTCGCTGTTTTGCCAAACACAGAGGACAAATACGCAGACAAGATCATCACCCCTTTGGAGTGAATACTGCCACCCAAGTCAACACTACGTTCGATATCAATCACATCTCCATCACCGTAGCATGTGGTCGCGGTGATGCGGTTCGGAGCACCAAACATATAATCGCTGGTGCTCAATACAGACAACGCATTCACCTGCCCAACAGCGGTGCCTTCAGTACGTATCAAGGTAGTCCCATTGACAAACGTCTCCATCACACTGTCACGCAAACGGCTGACACGCATTTCCTGATTCTTCATGGCTTCCTGAACATGCCCGGTTCGAATCATATTGGAGTTCGCCTGACGTGCGACGTAATTAGACTCACGGAGTAAGTTGGCAATATTCGCAGAATGCAGTGACAGCTTAGTCTGATCCCCGGAAAGGCGAGAGCTGTACTCAATGATGCGCGCAATGGCTTTTCTGTCACAGTGCAGCATGTTGTTGTCGTTGACGACGCTGGAGATAAAACGCGCGTAATGCAGTTCAGACTCCGGTGTGCGTGGCATTTCATCTTCGAAGTCTGCGGTTACCCGGAACAACTCGCTAAACTCAGGATCGTAGTGTTGCAACAGCTGATAAGTTCGGTAGTCGCCAAACAAGATGATCTTAATATCCAACGGGATCGGTTCTGGATCTAACGACACCGCACCGGTTAAGGTCACTTCTTTCTCTAATGAAGTAAAACTCAGCTGACGAGAACGAATGGCACGTTTCAATCCATCCCACACATACGGTTGTTCCAGCACTTTCTGCGCGTCCATTAGAAGCACACCACCATTAGCTTTGTGTAAGCTACCTGCACGGATAAGTGAGAAGTCAGTAAAGACAGTACCTTTAAACGTTGCCGTTTCTATCGAACCAAACAAAGAGTGATAGTTGGGGTTTTCCTCAACCACAATTGGGAAGTCACTATTGCTCCTGCTCACCAGTACGTTTACTTTGTAACGACGAGGAAACTTATTATCTAATGAGGCACTGGCAATTTCACCCAGCTCGCCACTCTGATCGAGAAAGATATCTGCATTCTCAACAATGTCTTTCTGTAACTCAGTAAGATAAGTTTTGATCTCAGGATACTGCGAATAATCCACTTTCAGGCTTTTAATGAAGTGAGTTATTACATCCAGTGTCACTTCGTCATTGAGCTTTTTAATCTTTTCACTAAACGTATCTTCCCATTCGGTAAGCTCGCGAACCATAGAGCGCAATGTCACTTCAAGTTCATCGATAGCATCACTGAACTGCTCTTGCTCTTTTTTGCTCAACGCATCGAAGGTTTCTTCAGTGTGTAGTTCTTCACCATTCATCGCGACAAACTGGTAATCTCCCTGGTTCGTAATGACTAGGTTGATCCCTTTTTCTTTCGCTTCACGGCTGATTCTATCCAACTCGTTTTGCTGCTTGCTGGCTAATTGATTCTTCAATCGCTCTGAACGACTAAAGTACATCTCGTTATCAAACGCCAGTGGCAACGCATTAAGCAATTTCCCCATTAAGGCTTCTATATCAACTCGCAGTTTGTTACCTACACCACAAGGTAGCTTTAATACCTTCGGCGTACGAGTATCTTCGAAGTTGGCAACGTAGCACCAGTCAAACAACGCTTCTACGTCGTGTTGATGACGGTTCAGGTAGCGCAGAATCATGGTTCGCTTACCTAGCCCATTCTGACCAATAGCGTAAATATTGTAACCTTTCTCCTTGATAGACATCGCAAACTCAACCGCTTTCTGAGCGCGTTCCTGCCCAACGATTTCATCAATTGGAGGTAATTCCTTGGTCGACTTACATGGCATATTCTCTAGATCAGCTACAGAATACAGCTGCTTGGGTTCCAATCTTAGTATTGCCATATCCGCTTCCTTTTTCTTATTGTCGTCACTTCAGTTTAGAGATTATTTATTTAATTTTAAGTGATTTACGTTGCATCACGGTTTAGTTGAACACTTTACAAGCAACAAAACAACACGAAATTTAAAACTACACAGATTGCAATTGATAATTATTTTCATTTATATTTAGGCCATTCGAATGTTTGGGAGACGGAAATGAAAATTGATCAGTGCTGGATGCATTACATAAAAGCAGGACAATTGATGCAACAAGGTCACTGGCCTGAAGCGCATCGTTTATATGAAGATGTGCTCAATCACTTACCCCGCCACATTCATTCAGCGCTGGAAAACGACCAGACGAAGCCCTGTCAATTCGTTTGCCTGATTAGCGGTCTACGCGACGCAAGCGTGGCTCAATCAGAAATTCTCAACAAACTCGGACTACGGCAAGATGCCTTTTCGGCACTCAACCAAACTTATGCACTATTCCAGTTTTTGCAATTGGAAAAACACGATCTCATTGAACGTTTGGCTAGCCTGCTTGCACAGCAAAGTGAAGACTTACTTACACATATGGCAGCGTTTTGTTCAGCCCAGCGTAATGCCGAATGGATGCTTGAGTTAAAACACGTCACTCGCGCGCACGAACAGTTTTTACTTTTACAGGCCATGATCTCCGCAGAGCCTGCTACTTCACGCCTCTACAATTAAGCCGTGAATAAGATGAGTATTGGCAATGAAAACCATGAAAAATGCCGCGATTCTGTCGCGGCATTTTTTATTACCGTCAAAGCGTTATACGTCTTCAACTCCCATATTAAAGAGAGTAAACGCATACACATCAGTGGTAAGGTCGATTTGCTTGCTGAGCGGCATACCAGCGCCGTGCCCAGCATTTACATCGATGCGAATCAACACCGGATTTTCACCCTGATGCTTGTCTTGTAGCTCGGCAATGAACTTGTAGGAATGCGCGGGAACTACACGATCATCATGATCCGCAGTTGTGACTAATGTCGCCGGATACTGCACATCCTCTTTGACATTATGTACAGGTGAGTAGCCAAGTAGATACTGGAACATCTCTTTACTTTGCGCAGACGTTCCAAAGTCGTACTTCCAGCCTTCACCAGAAGTAAAGGTGTGATAACGCAGCATATCGAGCACCCCAACAGCAGGCAACGCAACTTTGAACAACTCAGGACGCTGAGTCATACATGCGCCCACCAGCAGACCACCATTCGAGCCACCGCGAATTGCCAGATGCTCTGAGTTGGTATAGTTATGCTCAATCAGGTACTCCGCCGCCCCGATAAAATCGTCAAATACGTTCTGCTTTTGCAGCTGGGTGCCGGCATTGTGCCAAGCTTTTCCGTATTCACCACCGCCTCGCATATTCGCGACAGCGTAGATACCACTTAACTCGAGCCAGTTGGCGACATTGCCAGAAAACATTGGCGTCAGGCTGATATTAAAACCACCATAACCGTAAAGCATGGTCGGCGCTGTACCATCAAACTTAGTGCCTTTCTTATAGGAGATGATCATCGGTACTTGCGTACCATCTTTTGAGGTGTAGAAAACCTGCTTCGACTCATAGTCATTCCGATCAAATGGCGCTTTAGATTCTTGATAAAGCTGCGATTCACCAGATTCCACATCAAAAGAGAAAATCGTCGGAGGCGTGACGTAATTAGTGAAAGTGTAGTAAAGCGTGGTTTCTTCTTTCTTTCCTGCTAAACCATATGCCGTGCCTTCGCTCGGTAATTCAACATCACGAATCCATTCACCTTGGTAGTTGTATTGTTGTACTTTCGACAGGACATCCACCATGTAAGTAGCAAATAGATACCCGCCGCCTTTACCCACGTCTAACGGCTGCTCTTGCTCAGCAATGACCTCTGCCCATTGTGAGGTTTGCGTGTTGTAACTGACGACTTTGCCATTCGGCGCTTCAAGGTTGGTATAAAACAGCAGCGTTTCATCTTGATTATCAATAAGGTGCGTATCACCTTGTGTGGTTTCGCGTAACGTCACAATCTCTTGTGCTGCTGAGTTCAAGTCGATATAAAACAGGCGGTTGCCGGAAGTTGATTCCGCACCAGAGATAATTAGGTAGCGATCATCCGTTGTCGTCGTTGCGAATACATAGCGATGTGTCTGAGAGTCCAATGCGCCAAACACAACTTTATCTTCTGACTGTGCGGTACCCAGTTCATGATAATAAAGTTTGTGCTGATCGGTACGGGCCGACAGTTCACTGCCTGTTGGCTTATCGTAACTGGAATAGTAGAAGCCTTTGCTTCCTAACCAGGAAATCGAGGTAAATTTTGCGTCGACGATTTCAGGCTCAAGTTGCGCTTTGGTTTCTGCATCAATGACAAAAATTTTGCGCCAATCGCTACCACCTTCTGAGATTGAGTACGCGACTAAGCGGTTGTCTTTTGAGAAGCTCACGTCACCAAGTGATGTTGTGCCCTCTTCAGAGAAGGTGTTTGGATCCAGGAATACTTCCGCTTCACCCTCTCCTTTTCGACGATAGAGCACGCTTTGATTTTGCAAACCATCATTTTTGTAGAAGTACGTGTAATCACCGCGAACAAATGGCTGCGAGTATTTTTCGTAGTTTTGACTATTTGCTACCAGATCGCGGATTTTCTGGCGATAAGGAATTTGGCCAAGAAAATCAAAAGTTATTGAGTTCTGGCTCGAAACCCAGTTTGCCGTTTCTTCACTGCGGTCATCCTCTAACCAACGATAAGGATCGGCGACATCGTGGCCAAAATAGTTGTCCACGATAGCGTCTTTACGAGTTTTTGGGTAATGCATAACGTCCGTGTTGCTCCGTTTATCTATTGTTCTGATTATAATTGAGATTAATTCTCAACACATACCTTAGGGCGCGACTGTATGTTTTCAACAAAAAACGCGAAACATTTATTAAATCTATGAGGCGCTTATAAGTAATGAAAAATTAGAAGTAATGAGAAATTGTTAAATAACGCTCGCGAATGTGCTCGATTAACAGTTTCACTTTGTTCGGCGGTTGGCGAGTAAACGGATACACGGCATAGATACCGAGTTTTTTGCCCACTAATTCAGGGAAAATATCGACTAACTGGCCATTGCGAATATCGTGATAAACCAAGCAACGCGGAACATATGCGATACCGTGGCCACCTAACGCCGCTTTGCGAAGCGCGGTGGCGTTATCGGTAGAGAAACTACCCGAGACTCTGACGATATAATTACCTTCTTCACTCTTAAATTCCCAGTCAGACGCACCTGTAGTCTGATAGGCATATTGGAAGCAGTTATGACGAGTCAAATCAATCGGTTCGATTGGCTTGCCGTTCTTTGCAATATAAGAAGGTGAAGCACACACGACCCATTGCGAGTCAAGAATATGTCGTGCAATTAAGCTGGAATCTTCCAGATACCCAGTACGAATAACCAGATCATAGCCGTCTGCCACTAAATCGACAAAGCGATTATCAAGCGACATATCGACTGTTAAGCCCGGATGAAGGTTACAAAATTCGGCTACTGCATCAGCAAGAATCAGGTCTCCGGAAATGGTTGGTACGGACATCTTAATATGACCGCTTACATTCTCTCCAAAGCCCGCAACTGCATCCATAGCCTCCTGAGTGGCTTGCTTCACATTTTTAGCACTGTTCAGCAACACCTTTCCAGCTTCAGTCAGCGTCAATTTACGCGTTGTTCGATATAATAGCTGGGCCCCTATTTCTTCCTCCAGCCTTGCCATTCTTTTGCTAACTACTGAATTTGTAAGGTTATTTGCTTCTGCAACCTTACTAAAACTACCTAGTTCGATTACCTGAGAAAACAGGATTAAGTCGTCTGCTCGCATCGCATTATGTCACTTTTGGAATTAATTATTTTCATTATTTCCCTATATTAAAAAAAAATAAAGGAGTAGATTCACGCCAAATTAACAAAACCATTACAACAAAAAGTCGCCTCTACACCGAAACACTATTCGAAAGTCTGCGAACGAAGGATGTACAAATGAGTGAAACCCTACTTGCCCTTGTGGCATTTTCGCCAATAGTTGTGGCCGCCATTTTACTGGTTGGTCTCAACTGGCCTGCAAAGAAAGCCATGCCCGTTGCGTTCGGTATTACCGTCGCTATCGCCCTAATCTTCTGGGATATGTCAGCTACTCGCGTACTGGCGTCTGTATTCCAAGGCTTAGGAATTACTGTCTCTGTTCTTTGGATCGTGTTTGGTGCCATCTTCTTACTCAACACTTTAAAACACACTGGAGCGATCACTACTATCCGTAACGGATTTACGGATATCTCAGCCGACCGTCGTATTCAGGCGATCATCATCGCATGGTGTTTTGGCTCGTTTATTGAAGGCGCATCTGGCTTTGGTACACCAGCCGCGATTGCTGCACCTCTACTAGTAGCAATTGGTTTCCCTGCTTTAGCAGCGGTACTGATGGGTATGATGATTCAATCTACCCCGGTATCGTTCGGTGCAGTAGGTACACCAATCATTGTTGGTGTAAACAAAGGATTGGATTCGCACAACATTACTGAAACATTAATAAGCCATGGCTCAACGTGGGAAGCATACTTACAGCACATTACTGCCAACGTCGCTGTGATTCACGCAGTAGTTGGCACCTTGATCCCAGTGTTAATGGCGATGATGCTAACACGATTCTTCGGCAAAAACAGAAGCTGGAGTGAAGGTCTGAATATCCTGCCATTCGCCCTGTTTGCCGGTGTGTCATTTACGGTTCCATACGCGTTGACAGGTATTTTCTTAGGCCCTGAGTTCCCGTCTCTGATTGGTGGTTTGGTTGGTCTTGCGATTGTTGTTACTGCAGCCAAAAAAGGCTTCCTGGTACCGAAGACAACATGGGATTTTGAGAGCGAAGACAAGTGGCCCGCAGAATGGCTAGGCTCTCTGAAAATGAACATCCAAGAGAATCACGGTAAGCCAATGAGCCTGGTTAAAGCTTGGCTACCATACGTGATGTTGGCAGTGATTCTTGTGGCGAGCCGTGTTAGCGCTGAGTTCAAAGGCTTCCTGCTAAGCATCAGTGTAGCGTTCAACGACATTCTGGGTGAGGCCGGTGTCAGTGCAGCAATTCAACCGCTGTACCTACCTGGTGGCATCCTGGTGTTTGTCGCTCTTCTTGCGGCAGTGCTACAAAATGGCAGCGCTAAACCTCTGCGTGAAGCCTTCGGTGAGTCAAGCAAAACGCTAATTGGGGCAGGCTTTGTACTGGTGTTCACCATTCCAATGGTGCGTATCTTCATTAACTCAGGCGTCAACGGTGCAGACCTTGCAAGTATGCCAGTAACGACAGCGAACTTTGCCTCTGAACTTGTAGGCTCGGCATTCCCGGCATTGAGTGCCACTATCGGTGCGCTAGGTGCGTTCATCGCTGGCTCGAACACCGTGTCGAACATGATGTTCAGCCAGTTCCAGTATGAAGTAGCTCAGACGCTATCTATCTCTAGTGTAGTGGTGGTTTCTCTGCAAGCCGTCGGTGCAGCTGCCGGTAACATGATCGCCATTCACAACGTAGTTGCGGCATCAGCGACCGTAGGTCTGTTAGGACGTGAAGGTGCGACTCTGCGCAAAACCATCATTCCAACATTCTACTACCTTGTGATGACAGGCATCATCGGTTTGGTGTTGATTTACGGCCTCCAGATGACAGATGCATTGATGAAATAAACAAAGGCGCAGGGTGTTCCCGCCCTGTTCAGACACAGCTGTCATCCCCCGATAGCTGTGTCACCTCAAGTCGTTTTGCATAACTGATTGAATAATTGAGCACTGATTGTTCAATCAATTACGTAAATTGGTTACCTGAGTCATTCTCGCCAAACCGTGGTGATTCTTGGATAACCCTTATTCTGATGTCGTCAGCTACACCATAGCGATGAGAAACAAACGCTCCACAAACTTGCTTAGAACGTTAGGACACAATTATGATTATATCTGCTTCTACCGATTACCGCGCAGCCGCTAAAGCCAAGCTACCTCCATTTTTATTCCACTATATTGATGGCGGCTCTTACGATGAACGTACTCTGAAGCGCAATACTGACGATTTAGGCGATGTCGCTCTTCGTCAGCGCGTCCTGCGTGACATGGCTGATTTAAGTCTGGAAACCGAGATCTTTGGTGAGAAGCTGGCTATGCCTATCGCACTAGCTCCTGTAGGTTTGACAGGGATGTACGCACGCCGAGGCGAAGTTCAGGCAGCAAAGGCTGCTGAGAAAAAAGGCATCCCGTTTACCATGTCTACGGTATCAGTGTGCCCAATCGAAGAAGTTGCTCCTGCGATCAATCGTCCGATGTGGTTCCAGCTATACGTATTGAAAGATCGCGGCTTTATGAAAAACGCTCTTGAACGTGCAAAAGCGGCAGGCGTTACAACACTGGTATTCACAGTAGATATGCCAGTCCCGGGCGCACGTTACCGTGACATGCACTCAGGTATGAGTGGTCCTAACGCAGCCATGCGCCGCGTATTTCAGGCGATGCGTCACCCTAGTTGGGCACTGGATGTTGGTATGCTTGGTAAGCCCCACGATTTAGGCAACATCTCTACTTACCGAGGTGAGCCAACTAAGCTGGAAGATTACATTGGCTGGTTAGGCGCTAACTTTGATCCTTCCATTTCCTGGAAAGATCTGGAGTGGATTCGTGACTTTTGGGATGGCCCAATGGTTATCAAAGGCATTCTGGATGAAGAAGATGCGAAAGACGCGGTGCGCTTTGGTGCGGATGGTATTGTGGTATCAAACCACGGTGGCCGTCAGTTAGATGGCGTTCTATCTACCGCTAAAGCACTACCAAGTATCGCAGACGCAGTAAAAGGCGATCTGAAGATCTTTGCTGACTCAGGTATTCGTACTGGTTTGGATGTGGTCCGCATGCTGGCACTCGGTGCAGATTGTACGCTTCTGGGTCGTTCATTTGTCTATGCACTGGCGGCACAAGGTGGCTCTGGCGTTGAAAACTTGCTTGATCTGTATGACAAAGAAATGCGCGTGGCTATGACATTGACAGGCGCGAAAACCATCGCTGATCTGTCACAAGACTCTTTAGTGAAAATGTCTTAATCGCACCAAACTCACTAAAAAAGAACAAAAACGAGCCATAAGAAGGCTCGTTTTTTGTTGCTATCTAATCCGATCTAGATATTGGTTTAAACCCTTGTTCAAACCGAAATGTCAGTAAGCGATTATCTGACTTGGTGAACGTACTCGATAACAACCTGATTGCCATCAATAAACACATTGCTAATGTCACCATCCACTGTCACTCGATTCTGTAACAGAACAGAACCGATTGCAGCCATATCTCGTTCCGTTAAAGTCGGAACCACCTGATTAGGGCGCACATGTAGCTGTTCACATAACTGTTTTACAAAACCCAGAGTCAGGGGAGAATTACCACGTAATAAACCTGAAAATTCATGTAAGCTCAAGCCCAGGCGCTTCGCCATGTCCATTTGAGTGATGTGCATTTTGGCTTTCTGTGACATCCAGGTGTTGTAGAGCGCCTTCCGATCCACCTCTGTAAATTCCATATCTGCCTCCGCTAATTTAAGTGGCAATACCCTCTCACACTTATCTGACCTTAATGTTAGCGATAAGTCAAAGAACTTATAATTAATGGTTCTCGTTCCGTCAGGCATTCTTGTTCAACTCTACTCAACATACGGGCAGTTAAATAACGTTTATCTTAAATTTCTAGGGTGTACGTTTAATATCTGCTACCTTTCCCCCACAGTTTATTAGAAATAAAGTTACTTATGTCACAGTGGTTTATCAATTTTCAAAACTATATTCAGACACATAGTGAAGAGTGGAGCGGCAGCGTTCTTTTTATCACACTAGCCAGCTTTATCGCCTGGGTGGCTTGGAGGATCATCCGTTCCCGGCTCGCGATATTGGTAGATAAGACCCCTTTCCATTGGGATGACATGTTGCTCAAAGCGGTAAAAGCACCAGTGAGTACACTCATTTGGTGTTGGCCCGCGACAGTATCACTCAGCATCATATTAGAAAGCGAGTTGAACGATAGAATAGACTGGTTGAGCACGCTAAAGCTGGTTTTAATCATCAGTGTTTTGGTCTGGACTCTAATGAGACTAATCACCAATGTTGAAGACTATATCATCGAGCAAAATAATCGTGATGAGACGACAGTACAAGCGATAGCTAAAGTCGCTCGACTGTTTTTTGCCACATTAGGTATTTTAACCATCATGCAGGCGTTTGGTCTGTCTCTTTCAGGCCTGCTCACCTTTGGTGGGGTTGGTGGTCTGATTGTGGGTTTGGCTGCCAAGGATTTATTATCGAACTTCTTCGGTGGTTTGATGATCTACTTTGATCGCCCATTCAAAGTGGGTGACTGGATCCGCTCACCAGATCGAGAAATAGAAGGAACTGTTGAACGTATCGGATGGCGAATGACCATTATTCGCACGTTTGATAAACGCCCATTATACGTACCAAACTCTGTGTTCAGTAGCATCGTTGTAGAAAACCCGTCTCGAATGTTGAATCGACGTATCTATGAAAAAATCGGCCTTCGTTATGACGACGCAGAGAAAGTGCCGGAGATCATCGAGGCAATAAAAGAAATGTTGAAGACGCACAAAGACATTGATGCACGCCAAACGCTGATTGTGAACTTTGATTCATTTGGTCCGTCATCGTTAAACTTCTTCATTTATACCTTCACAAAAACAGTAAACTGGGTTCGCTACCATGAGGTAAAGCAGGACATTTTGCTTCAGGTTGTCAGCATCATCAGAGAGCACAATGCTGATATTGCCTTCCCGACCCAAACCCTTAAGTTGGATCCGATTCAGATGGCCAACATGAAAGAACAAGACGACAACGGCTTTTAAGCACCACACCAACACAGAGCCCACTCAATTGAGTGGGCTCTCAGCGGCTTGGTTCAGAAAATCACTATTGTTTTGTCAAAACCATACGTGCATTCAATGGCTGAACTGGACGGTTGTTCTCACCCATCGCTTTTTCAAACTTTTCAATTTGCGCAGCAGAAATAGTTTGTGGTTCCTTAATCACAAACCAACGCACACCTTCTGAACACGGCGGTGTGGTTAGTGAACCATTGAAACGATAGTAATCTTTGTCACTCGGAATCAGTGCACTAGCATCAAATGGCGCACGAATGGTAACGTTATTATCTTTTTCCGGGATAGTTTCCAGCATTTGCTCAAGCGCAGGGTTTGCTTCACCCTTTTCGAAGAATACCGCTACAACCGCTAAGTTGCCGTCTTTATCAGCATGAACATAATGTGCTTCTAGAGGATAGGATTTACCATCCACATGGTTTTCAGATGGGGTGTGGAAATGGAACTGTTTGAGATTAAATTCTTTACCCTCAATCAGCAAGTTGTTGTCACCTTCTAAACTGGTTTGCAGTGTGTGGCCATTGTTCGTCAGCGCAATAGCTTTACCTTTGTAATCCAACTGAAGTTTCGCTAACTCTGACTGAGTTGCTGACTGGATATTAATCGGGCTCTGGTTTTTACCTTGTGCACATTCAGAAGCAAATTCGCCCCAATGTTCAGGACCGTGGTTACCTTCGTATCCCCAGTTTGACGCATGCGCTGAACCAAACAATGCCAGTGACAAACCAAGTGCTGCAAGTGACTTATTCATAGTTTTACCTTATTCCATCAAGTGAAGTATTAAACCCCGCTATACTAATCCCAGTCGATTAGGTCGGAACACACTGAAAACTATGATTGCACAAAAATTTGGAAGCAACGCCCACCTCTAGCTATGTCACTGATAATGAGTCCAGAAGTTTTAAAGTTCACAGAGAATCAAAAAAAACCGAGCATCACTGCTCGGCCTTTGTATCATTTCTTACAGAGTAAGATTACTCCCAATCAAGGATAACTTTACCGGAAGCCCCGCTACGCATAGCGTCGAAGCCTTTTTGGAAGTCATCCACTTTGAAGTGGTGAGTGATAATTGGTGTCAGATCCAGACCTGATTGAATCAGTGAAGCCATCTTGTACCTAGTTTCGAACACCTCTGGAATAAACCTTGTTTAATATATTTAAATCAATAACTTAACTTTGTCGGTTTTGTTTGTGGAGCTATTTGTTCTGAATGCTTCAAAAGCACCTTTCTTTACCAACCTTGGAATTGACAGGACATCGATGATGTTTGATCTTATTTCCAATTAGGGTCACTAATCTATTCCGCCACATGACAAGCTAAGCCATTAATGATAGAAATCAGACATTATATTGATTGACACTGAATATAATTTGTCTGTTTTGTCCTATCCCGCAATATTTAACCTATTATGATAAGATTATTTTCAGATGTCTTGGTATTGCAACCCATCTCTTAACGTGACATTAAGCTTTAGTAGGAAACATGAAAGTGGCGAGTACAGTTATTATCATCACAATGCTGATGCAGGGCGTGATTTTCATTGCACTAAAGAATGTGTGGTTCTATGGTAGCGATCTTCACATCATAATGTTCACCGCAATATGGTTTTTTGGTTCGGTCATCTCTCTAGTCAGGCTGCGTAAGGCAATTAAAGTCCAGGGCATTACTTCACTTTTTGATAAAATCGGAAGTGTGTTTTTGTGTGTAATAACATTGATTCCCCTCAGTTTGGGTGGCTGGTTTATTTTTTCTCTATTGCTGTGAATGGCGTAGATTTGAAGTGATTGTATAGGATGCCACCGCGAAATGCAGTGGCCCTTCTTTGTTTATATTCATGCAATTTAAGCAAGACCTGGTTATTGGTAAGTGCGGCCGCACTATTAACCGCAACTTGGTAACCATTAATGCATTTTTAGCTTGGCTGCATAAAATGGAATACGTAACGAGGGATCTTTCGAAAGTGCTTGAGCGAGTTAAAGAGAGCGAGCCAGAGATTGAGCCATTCTCCATGGCCGAGATAGATAAAGCGCTATAACATTGCCACCAGTTGCAACATAGGAACATGATCACTCTGTTGGTCTATTCTGGAATTCGTAGTGGCGAACTTTGCGCTTTAGCCTGGGAAGATGTGGATTTTGAGAACCGGACAATCCATGTAAGACGCTCCACCTATGACAAACGCGGATTGAAAACGACTAAAACCGATAAAGAGCGTTTTGTCGATCTCATGCCACCAGCGTTGGAAGCGCTAAAAGCTCAACGACATCTAACTTATTTGTATCCGGCAAATGAACATGAAGTCGAATTGCCAGGTAATACTTATCGCACTGAAAAGCTCCGCTTCGTGTTCAACCCTAAGGCCGTTCGCCAACAGAAAGGCAGTGACTACGACTACTATGGCAAACGTGCATTAGTAAGAATTTGGGCTGACCTTTGTAAGAAAGCCGGTATCCCACACCGAAATCAGTACCAACTTCGCCACACTTACGCCAGCTGGGCGATAACCCACGCGAACGTCAATGTCAGTTACCTAGCCCAACAGATGGGTCACTCAGATATCACGATGGTAGCCAAGGTATACGGAAAGTGGTTGAAAGAGTCCAATAAGAAAGAATCGGATCGGGTTTGGAAGGAGTTAGTCAAAGTTAAACAATAAGCTGTTTATGCATACATATTGGCTTAAAAGAAAAAGCGCCCCGTTCGGAGCGCTTTTCTTATTTGGAATGGTTATTCCCAATCAAGGATAACTTTACCGGAAGCCCCGCTACGCATAGCGTCGAAGCCTTTTTGGAAGTCATCAACTTTGAAGTGGTGAGTAATGATTGGTGTCAGATCCAGACCTGATTGGATCAGGCTTGCCATCTTGTACCAAGTTTCGAACATCTCACGACCGTAGATACCTTTGATCACCAGACCTTTGAAGATCACTTGGTTCCAATCGATGCCCATGTCTGATGGCGGAATACCTAGTAGCGCAATACGACCACCGTGGTTCATCGTTTTTAGCATTGAATTAAATGCCGCTGGGTTGCCAGACATTTCAAGGCCTACGTCGAAGCCTTCAGTCATGCCTAACTCTGCCATCACATCTTCTAGCGTCTGTTCCGCCACGTTCACCGCGCGGGTTACACCCATCTTACGAGCAAGTTCCAGACGGTATTCGTTAACGTCTGTGATCACTACGTGGCGAGCACCAACGTGTTTTGCAACTGCGGCTGCCATGATACCGATCGGGCCTGCGCCAGTGATCAGTACATCTTCACCAACCAAGTCGAAAGAAAGCGCTGTGTGTACCGCGTTACCAAACGGGTCAAAGATAGACGCTAGATCGTCAGAAATTCCATCTGGGATCTTGAACGCGTTGAACGCTGGGATAACCAGATATTCTGCGAACGCGCCTTCACGGTTTACACCGACACCAATCGTGTTACGACATAGGTGCGTACGACCTCCGCGACAGTTACGGCAGTGACCACAAGTGATGTGACCTTCACCAGATACGCGGTCACCAATTTCAAAGCCACGAACTTCCTGGCCAATCGCAACCACTTCACCCACGTATTCGTGACCCACAACCATAGGCACTGGAATGGTTTTTTGTGACCATTCATCCCAGTTGTAGATATGAACATCTGTACCACAAATTGCGGTTTTCTTAATTTTGATCAGGATGTCATTGTGGCCCATTTCAGGCTTGTCCACTTCAGTCATCCAGATGCCTTCTTCAGGCTTCAGCTTTGATAATGCTTTAATTTTCATAATGTAACCTAAACTAAAGGTCCCAGAATCTGGAAGCCTTAAATAATGCCCATGTCCTTACCAACTTGGATAAACGCATCAATCGCACGATCTAGCTGCTCACGACTGTGTGCCGCAGACATTTGGGTACGAATACGCGCCTGACCTTTTGGTACAACCGGGAATGAGAAACCGATTACGTAAATGCCTTTCTCAAGCGCACGCTCAGCAAACTCAGCGGCCACTTTTGCATCACCTAGCATGATTGGGATGATCGCATGGTCAGCACCGCCCATTGTGAAACCTGCCGCTTCCATACGGGCACGGAAATGCGCTGCGTTTTCCCATAGACGGTCGCGTAAGTCTCCGCTCTCTTCTAGCAGGTCTAGAACTCGGATAGATGCATTCACGATTGCTGGTGCAACAGAGTTTGAGAATAGGTACGGACGAGAACGTTGACGTAGCCAGTCAATCACTTCCGCTTTACCCGCGGTGTAACCGCCTGAAGCACCGCCCAAAGCTTTGCCAAGCGTGCCTGTAATAATGTCGATACGGTTAACAACGTCGTGGTACTCGTGTGTACCTGCGCCCGTTTTACCCATGAAACCAACCGCGTGAGAGTCATCAACCATCGTCAATGCACCGTATTTCTCTGCAAGGTCACAGATAGCAGGAAGGTTCGCAACGACGCCGTCCATTGAGAACACGCCATCTGTTACGATAAGAATGTTGCGTGCACCCGCTTCTTTTGCCGCGACCAATTGTTGCTCTAGCTCTTCCATGTTGTTGTTTGAGTAACGGAAACGCATCGCTTTACACAGACGAACACCATCAATAATAGAAGCATGGTTTAGCGCATCTGAGATGATTGCGTCTTCTTTATCAAGAATCGTTTCGAACAGACCTGCGTTTGCGTCAAAACATGAGGTGTATAGAATCGTGTCTTCTTTGCCCAGGAACTTAGAAAGCTTCTGCTCTAGCTCCTTGTGAATGTCTTGAGTACCACAGATAAAACGTACTGAAGCCATACCAAAACCATGCTCATCCATGCCCGCTTTACCCGCTTCGATAAGCGCTGGATGGTTAGCCAGGCCCAGGTAGTTGTTCGCACAGAAGTTCAGTACTTCTTCGCCGGAAGCGATTTTAACAGCCGCTTGCTGTTGAGACGTGATAATACGCTCTGCTTTGTAAAGGCCTTCAGCCTTCACTTCTTCAATTTGCTGCTTAATCTGTTGGTAAAATGCAGAAGACATTCGCAATTCCTTCTTGATTATTTTGGCGAGTATTCACTCGTTTTGAATTTGGTTTAGCCTTTATGTGACGGGCGTCACCGGCGATCACTTTTCAATTAATTGTAGTGTAATTCAAAGCAGGGAGAGCGATTATCCCTTGGGGTGGAAAAGCATTAATGAACTTGAGGAACAAATATCATTAATGCTTTTCTATGAACTTGTATTGAAAGGATTTATAGCCAAGGTGGCTGTTTTAGTAATACTTCAAACTCCGCAGCGGGAATTGGACGGCTATAGTAGAAACCTTGTCCGAACTCACAGTTTAGATCATTGAGGTAATTCACGTGGCGATGATCCTCAATGCCTTCGGCAACGATTTTGAGATTCAATGCTTTTGCCATCGCAATAATCACATTGACCAACTCGCGGTCTGAGTCGTTTTCAAATACGTTCTGCATAAATGAGCGATCGATTTTTAAACGGTCGAAAGGGAATTTTTGCAAGTAGCTCAATGCAGAGTAGCCCGTTCCAAAGTCGTCTATCGTCAGTTTAGTCCCAAGAGCACGCAAATTATCCAACATATCCAGTAGTTGTTGGTCATGGTTGAAGAGCAAGCTTTCCGTAACCTCAACGTCAAACTTATCTGTTGGTAACCCCGAGTCGATCAAACTTTGCTTAATCAGCTCCAGTAATCGTTCACAATAACGGAATTGTACGCTAGAGAAGTTTACGGACATAAACAGCGGAGCAATAGCCTGCCACTGAGCGGCTTGATTGCACGCTTGCTGAATAGCAAACTCCCCCACTTGGTGAATCAAACCATTTTTCTCTGCGATGGAAATGAACTCTTCAGGGTTAACAAAGCCGTATTTCTCATCGTTCCAGCGCATCAAGGCTTCCGCGCCGACAATCTTACCGCTTTTCAACTCAATAATAGGCTGATAGTAAAGTTCCAACGACTGATTCGAAATCGCATTGCGAAGCCTGCTTTCTAAATCCAGATAACGTTGTAAGTCTTGGTTCATGTTCTGATTGTAGAAACAGAAAGCATCACGGCCATCCTGCTTCACGCGATACATCGCCATATCCGCAGATGCCAGTAATTGCTCCGCATTATCGCCATCATCAGGGTAGACCGACATACCCACGCTACTGGTTAGGAAAAATTCGTGATTTTTCCAAACCAACGGCTCATCAAATGCAGATAAGACACTTGAAGCTACACGCTTCGCCGTATCACTATCCGGTAAATCAGGGACGACCAGTAGGAACTCATCTCCACCAATTCTGGCAAGTAGATCCGTCTGTCTCGCAACGCGATGCAAACGCTGCGCACTGAGTTTGAGAATTTCATCTCCGACAAAATGCCCCATAGAATCATTAATTTGCTTGAAATGGTCCAAATCGATGAACATGACTAAGACTTTGGAACCGCTGCGAGCAGCGCGAACCAACTCAAGCGCGAGCCTTTCTGAACCATAGCTACGATTAGGTAAATTAGTCAGCGTGTCGTATTTAGCTTGAAATTCAAGTTCTTTTTCTGATGCCTTACGACGCTCGATTTCATTGGTTAATTTTTGGTTTTGTTGAGAAAGAATATCCTTGCGCTTTTTTTCTTCTTCTAGCTTTATCTTTAGCTCAATTCTATTATTGTTTGCTATAAATGCATAACAAAGGCCCATAACAATCATTATTGCAAGAACACTTAACCCGACAATAAAAAGACGAGAAGTATAAATATCACTCTCGTTGAGCGGTTCAAACCAAGCCATAAGTTTGAAATGATACTGCTCCATTGGCACTTCAAAATATATTTTATTTTCTAATTTCTCAGGGGAATAAGCACTAATATCAGAACTTTCTGGCGAATTTTTAGTGTTCGAATCCCATACAACCATCTCAACATCTTTAATTTTGAGCACCATTCGACTGTAACTGTCTTCGTGCTCTTGATTAGTCAATTGTTCGATAACCACATTGGTATTGATATCAGCCAGCAAAAAAGCAACATGCTTGCCAGAAAATGCCACTTTTTTTATGACTTTAATATAAATAGAGCCGCTCTCTTGATATGCGTAAACTTCTTCTTCATGTCCAGCATCTATCTTCAACATCTTGGTATCGAATGGCTCAGATGCTTTCGGTTCCGTACTAACAATCGTCTTTCCATCACTGCCAACGAGCATTATCTTAGTATAAATATTGTTATTATTAATGAGCTTGCTGTTGACCTTTTTTTCTAAACGATGCTTTAAGTTAATTAGACTAGCTCCCAAACCATACTCGATTGACATTCCGGAAGCTAAATTTGCAAAAAAAGTTTGAACCGTTCTATCGCCAGATAAATTATTAATATCTTCATTAATAACCGTAAATAAATTATCAAGTGTACTTGAATAGCTTTTTACTTTTAGATCCAGCTCTCTATACTGTGATTCTCTTAATTTGTTTTGACCAAGACTTGTAACAACAATAAGCATTGCCAAATATGCAGACACTAATATTGCGCTTATTGTTATTATTTTTCTGCTGGATATTTTCTTAACAGCCTTTTTCATTAATTATTCTTACGGCCTTTTACGAAATAATCATTATAAAAGTAGTAAATAGATGGATAATACTTCTCAACGAGTTTTTCGTATGTTCCATCTTGCTTAATAGAATCTAAATAATCATCAAATGCTTTACGTAATTCTGGCGAGTTTTTACGAAACGCAACCGCCATCTTTTGATTCTCAGATATCGGGCCAATCACTTTTATTTCACCTGGCCACTTTTCTAGTGCGATCAGTGTGTCAGCGACATCAAGTAAAGTACTTTCAGCATCATTCTTCATGATTGCAGGAACCATCTCGTTAAGCAGACGGTCACCGTCGGGCAAAATCACTTTTGCTCCTGTGTCATACAAATCATACAGGTTAGGATCGAGGCAAGAGTGTTCCAGCGCCAATACATCTCGTCCATCAATCAGGTTTTTAACGGTTTTAATATCCTCATCGATTGAACCACTTGGCTTAATCGGAGAGAGCGAGGAATCCGATCTGGAGACTAACCAGACACCCGACGGAAAGTAATCCTGGGAAAAATCGAGAACCTCTGTTCTCCAATCCAGTATTGTCACACCATTTGCAATCAAGTCGCCTTCAATAGGCGTGGGCTTACCTAGCACCGCTTGTTTGCCTTCATATTTGACATGTTGGCCTATGAGCTTACCGACCATGTCACTCCACTGCGCAGGGACATATTCATATCTGACGCCCAGCTGCTCAGCGAATCCTTTTACTATATCAACATCAAACCCTGTCAGCGTTTCTATTTCACCTTGTTCAATATAAGAGACAAAGTTGGCATACGGAACGCCGATATGGCGCAATACGCCGCTTTCACGAATCTCTTTAAGATCGTTCGAATAAGCAGAAGACGAAGCAAAAACCGTTGTCATTATTCCCAACGCCAATATGGTTCGTTTAAGTATATTGACTGACATAGTAATCCACCTTTTTAAGCCACATAAGCGCTCAGAAATGAACGCTTATGTGGAAAACAACTAACTTAGTAGTATGAAGAGGACAAGTCGGCAATAGCCTGTACTAGCCCTTCTACATCTTGTTCATCGTGGAACAAGTGAGTAGAGATACGAAGCGCATAAGTGCTAGCTTCATCATCTATATTCAATTTGAAATCCGTTGTACGAATGATGTAGCCATACTCCTCACGTAAACGATCTCGGAACTCAGTGAGAGTAGGGCCGTCCGTCACAACAGATAATGGGTTGAACGTCGTGATACCACTCTTGAGACCTTCTACATTCGGCGAGAAGATTTTTGCGTCTGGCAAAGCTTTAGCGAGTAACTCTTTACACAGACTACCTAAAGCAAGAACACGCTCTTCAATTCGGTCACGGCCAATCTCATCCCACATTTTACAGCTGTCTGTCAATGCTTGTTTCGCAGGGAAGTTATCGTTACCAATGTACTGAAGCTGAGTCTGTATAGGAGAATTAGCATGAGACAGTGATGAGTTAATCAGCCATAATGCGTTCTCATTATCCCAAAAGTCAGTCAAGCGTCCGCCAAGTACACTTTCACCAGAAAGATTTTCCCCTTTTCGTACGTATAAAATACCAGTTGCACCAGCACCACACTGCCATTTATGGCCAGAACCTGCATAAAAGTCACAGTCTAAATCGTGGAAATCAAGATCGAACATGCCGATGGTGTGAGCGCCGTCTATCAACGTAGGGATTCTGTTTTGTGTTGCGAGCTGACAAATCGCCTTAGCAGGTAAAGCCGTACCTGTTTTATAAGTGACATGAGAGAAAACGATCAGTTTGATATTGCCATAAGAGGCAATCGCATCACTGAATACTTTAACGTAATCTTCTTCAGTCACCACTTGCTCACCGGTGTAGAGCGGAAGTTCAATTTCAACCACCTGAACCTTGAAACGCTCCTTTGCTACGTTGAGAGCAGAAAGGACAGCCGCATGTTCATGGTGCGTTGTAAGGATAACGTCACCCTCTTGGAAATCCAGTCCATTGATGATGGTACATACGCCATCAGTGGTATTACGGCTAAGAATGATTTCGTCAGTATCCGCACCAAAGCCCGGAGCAATTTCCGCAGCCATATTGACAACCTGTGGCCAGGAACCAAACTTCCCTTGCATATCCCAAGGGTATGTTGCGACCAACTTGTTATTTTCAGCGTAGTTTTCCAGTACATGCTTCGGCATTGAACCGGTCGTACCGATGTTCATGTACGTTGTTTTCTTGTCTAAAACGAACTGTTTTTGCACTTTAAGCCAAAACTGTTTGTCGTTTTTGCTACCAAGACCTTGGCTGCTCCAATTAACTTTCTGTTCACCAGCTTGTGCTATGCCTGAAAAAGCGGAAGCACTCACGCCAGCAACAGCGGCACCCGCTGCTCCTTTCAGAAAATTACGGCGACTGCGATCAGTCCGAGTAGTTTCCTTGTTGCTCATCTTTTCATTCCTTGTCGAAATTAGCCATCATACTGTTAATTAAACACACGTAACTATTTGTTACTAAAACATTATTACTTATTCAAACCAGAGTTTAATTTTTTTCTCTGTCATTAAGTGACTTTAGTTCCATTTTTTACTTGAAATGATGACATAAACAAAAGCTTGCCTATGAATCAAAATTCATAAGATTACATAATAAAATATTAGCTAAGTTGACTAGGTTTTATCGTAAAGCTTTTGTCATTTCTCTTATTTTAAACAATCCCAGCCTTAGCATAAATTTCATCTTGATTAATTTCTGCATATATTTCAATCAATTAATTATATGCCAATTGGCACTATTGAATATTTTCATATCAAAAAACATCCAGTGTACTAAGTTTTATAAAGTCGCTTAAATTAGTGCAGATATTGATTTGATGTCAGGCCACACAAAAATAGCCAGAAAAGCATCAATAAAAAGTATGTTTCTGTTCTGGTGAGTTACACCTTTGGACACACAACCATCCGAATACCGAATATAGAAGGGTAAGTCATGTTAAAAGGATTTCTGAGTATTTCCGCAACGGTTGCTTTGCTAGGAACCGCTGTGCCTACCGCAGTCGCACAATCGATTACGATGACCGACCTCAATACCAATCAGTCTGTTGGAACTGTTGAGCTATCCGAAAGCCAATATGGCGTAGTATTTTCGCCAAAACTATCCGGTATTCCATCTGGATTACATGGTTTTCACGTACACGTAAATCCATCATGTGATAGTGCTGAAAAAGATGGCAAAACGGTGTTGGGAGGTGGTGCTGGCGGTCATTACGATCCTGGGAATACTGGCAAGCATGGTTATCCCTGGACAATAGACAACCATCTTGGCGACCTGCCGGCTTTGTATGCCGACATGGAAGGTAACGCAACCCAGCCCGTTTTGGCTCCGCGCCTGAAATTATCAGATTTATCCGGCAGAGCCTTGATGGTTCATGCGGGTGGTGATAACCACTCCGATCAACCTGCTATGTTGGGTGGTGGTGGTGCACGCATCGTCTGCGGTGTGATTAAGTAGCAGCTCAATTAGCCTTAACCGATTAATATGCGTCGTTCACTTTTAAATCAATGACTAGAAGTGGCATTCAAGAAACGAACGAATCCTTCTCTTCACATCAGAAGAGAAGGATTTCAGTTTCTCCAATTCGGGTTAACACAAATTCTGAAAAATGTCGCTAAAGCGAGACAGTAACACTTGAACCAGGGCCGGTCGTGCCAGAAAATACCCTCATTACGCCGCATTGAACCGAAACTTATGGTTAATCCAAAACTTATCGCCCTACTTCCTGATCTCGCTTCATTTATCCTGGTGGTGAACGAAGGGAGCTTTACCGCCGCCGCTAAAAAGCTAGGGGTTACCCCTTCCGCGTTGAGTAAGTTGATCACGCGATTAGAACATGCGCTTTCCGTGAAGTTATTTGAACGTACTACGCGTAAGCTGCTCATCACTCAAGCAGGGCAAAAGGTATACGATCAGAGTATTGCGATGGTTAACGCCGCCCAACAAGCGGTGGAATTGTCAGCGGAAGATCATACCGAGCCAACCGGAGCACTGACGGTTGCTGCACCGGAAGCGTTCTTAAACTCAGTTCTTCAACCCTTTGTGTTGCCATTTTTACAGCGATATCCAGAGATTCAGCTCAAACTTCGTGCCGCTGATGGTGAAATTGATCTGTTCCGCGAAGGTATCGATGTGGCCTTTAAGCTGACTGATAAACCCGATGAAAACCTGGTTTTGAAAGAGATCCGTAAAACGAACCTTGTATTGTGCGCGTCACCGGACTATCTCACTGAACACGGTATGCCAGAGCATCCAACCCAGCTTGAGCAACATGACTGCATTTACCTGGCAGAAAATGACAAAGACAACATTTGGTCGTTCTTTAAAGAAGAGGCGTTTCACTCCATCGCTGTAAGAGGCCGATACGCTGTCAATCACTCTCAAATGCGGTTAAATGGCGTCAAAGCAGGATTAGGGATCGGAATCTTCCACGACTTTGTGGTTAAAGAAGCACTGGAAAGAGGAGAAGTGGTTGAAGTACTTTCTGACTGGATGATAAAGAGTAACTATCATGGCGCAATTGCCATGCAGTATCCCCAAACCAAATACATGCCGGCGCGCTTGCGGGTATTCATCGATTTCGTAAACGAACACTTGATCACAAAGGAACCTAACCATGTTTAATGCGATTCACCACGTGGCCATTATCTGTAGCGACTACCCAGCATCAAAGTACTTTTATAACGAAATATTGGGTCTGCGCATTATCGCGGAAAACTACCGCGTTGAACGGGATTCTTATAAGCTCGATCTCGCACTACCTGATGGCAGTCAAATTGAATTATTCAGTTTTCCGAACACCCCTGAGCGGCCAAGCTTTCCTGAAGCTCAAGGCCTGCGGCACCTCGCTTTTCAAGTTGATGACATCGAAGAAGTGAAACAATACCTCGAATCGAAAGATATAGAAGTAGAACCTATCCGAATTGATGAATTCACTGGTAAAGCATTTACCTTCTTCCAGGATCCAGATCGACTACCGTTGGAGTTATATCAGAAGTAAATCGTGAGGGGAAAATCGAAGTGTATTTGAGTGCGTCGAGTATTTAGTTAGATAAGTCTGTTCAATTAGAAAAAACCAGGTGGTGCCCTGGGCTCAGGCGTTTCAAATCGTACACTTAGAGCCAAAAAAGTGTAACTGTCAGAAATAACCGAGCTCTGTCGTAAAAGTAAAGGTGTAGTTGGAAGTGAGTCGTGATGAAAAAGTGAATAGTGACTGAACGGACAAGGCTTGCCTTTGTGAGTAACAGCATTGTCACCTTCTTCAACCTGAATCAGTTCGAAACCGTTAAGCGTACAAAGCGTTGCCCACACGCCCATGCTGTTACCATGAGCATTGATAACAGGCATTAGTGTAACAAGCGCCCAGCTTAAGGCGCAAGCAAACAACATAGAGCGATAAAAAGGAATTAATCTACGCATAACGGTGACTTAACAAATTTCACACAGCGTAACCAATTCTAACTGCAAGCTCAATAACGGATTACAAACACAGTGTTAGTTTGCCGACAGAGACAACTTATTTTATCGATAAAGACAACAAAGCCCGCTAATGAATAGCAGGCCTTTTTCAATCATTATCGTAGCGTTCAAAATTAACCGAACAGCTTGCTCCAGATACTTGGGTTGCGTTTGTCGTGGTATTCTTCACGAAGACCATCGATTTCGCGTAGCTGCTCTTTCGCTTGAGTCAGATTCCCCGCATCTAAGTCTGCTTCGATTTTGTCTAACGTTACCGATAACTTGTTGAACCCTTCTAGGTACGTATCAAACTTTTCTGGTGGGTAGTTCCCACGCTTGGATTGCTCTACGATAGCTTGCAAACTATCAATTGCAGACTTCATGGTTTCAACATCCGTAGCTTCCGCCGCTTGTTTGAAATCCATCTTCATCTGTTTCATGTTCTGTTTTAGATCGACCGCTTCCGCCATTGCGTAGCTTGAGCACAACGCAATCGCACACCCTAAAATTAAAGGACGTAACATCTTCACTTCTCCATTTTTAGTGCCGAATTCTATGTCGGCTTCGCTTATCACAGTGACCCAATATGCTGGATTACCCGGACAATTATACCCAAGCAGTGTAAAGGAAACACACTAAGGGTGCATTGCAAAAATGTAATCAAGTTTATGCATGACGCATTTCATCATATTCTGTAATGGGTTCACGCCCGCGCAATTCCAGGAAAGACAAAAACTGCTTAGCCGAATAAGTAATGACTTTTTCGCGGCTAATCGCAACTCGGTCCATCAACTCTCCAACCAGATCGAGATTCCCCACATCGTGGCAAAAATGTGCGTCGCTGCCTGTGGTAAAGAATACGCCTAACTCTTTGCCTATCTGCGCAATCTCATGACAACGGTCAACGCTACCAACACGGCTGTTCCCTTTCAGAGTGGTATTGTTAATCTCAATCGCGACGTGATGCTCTTTAGCGCATTTCAAGACGGTTTCAAAATCAAAGTCAAAATTTGGGTTACCTAAATGTCCAAGCGCATCAATACGACCACTTTGGATAACGTTAAGCAACGCTTCTGTGTGGGTAGCCTTATTCGATGGAATAAAGACAGGTTCGTGGAAACTGGCAATGACCCAATCTAGGTTCTGATCAACACTGAAAGGGATATCAATCTCACCTTCCGTATTGAGAATATTGGCTTCAATACCACGAACGATGGCAACGCCTTCAAGGTAACGAGGCAGAATTTTTTGATTTGAGAAAAACCAGTAGTGAGGTGCACCCGGCATCGACTCTGCATGATCGGTAGTACAGAACATTTCTAATCCGTTCTCTTTTGCCGACTTAGCATTTTCAATCAGCGTACTATAGGCATGACCACTAGCGTACGTATGTGTGTGAGTATCAACCTTAAAATCCATCATTATGCCTCTGCAGCGCAAATTTGCAGCTATTGTATACCCTCAAGATGATAAGATGTAGCGCTCCCTACTGAATAGAGTTTGAAAAGAAAGACTTATACCAATCGTAGTAAATAACTGGTCATTCTAGCTTGTTAAAATACTCGATAACAGCGTTACAATTTTTGATTGTAGAATAACTACTTATCGAAAAATTCTGCCTTGTTCTCAAGCATTTTTCCTACGCTATTTCTGAACACTTACTTACTGTGATTGGTATTAATCATGTCAAATACCCCATAGATACGGTATTTTCCACCAGCATTTCTATTTCTCGCCGTCGCTTCATAGTATTAAGAACGCGTGACACTTGTATGAATAATGAGATTGGACAGAAGCAATGTTGTGCTTGTTCGAGTCTTGACTACAGTAAATACAATAATGCCAATTACAAGGACAAGGTTATGAGGGTAAATCATCTTTTGATAAGCGGGGCTTGCCTAATTTTTCCCATGACCACTTACGCAGATACGAGTCTTTCAGATCAAGGTATTTCTGCTGCTATTGTTGGCGGCGAGACAACAACCTTGAATCAAGCGCCCTTTTTCGCACGTTTAATTTTGTATAAAACCGGGGCAGACGAATTCGCCAATATCTGTGGCGGCTCTATCGTGAATGACCGTTTCATTTTAACTGCCGCACATTGTGTCGAATCCGATGTTTTTACTGATGGGTGGAGCACGGACCATCTGCGTGTTTTAGTCAAAAACCCAACCATGGATGACGTTTATGTCTCCGAATTCAAAGACGTTCGCAAAATCACCATTCATCCAGACTACAACCCCAACGAGTTGTGGATTAATGATCTCGCACTTCTCGAACTTTCTCGCCCGATAACAGATAACGTTCAATCTATCACTTTGCCGCAAGACTTTGGCGATTACAGTGACGCTTCTGTCTATCAAATATTTGGCTTGGGGCAGACATCCACCACTGACACATCAGCACCAAACTATTTACGCTGGGCAGAAGTTGAACCACTCACCGATTCAGAGTGTGAAGCTTTGGTTTCCGGATTCAACGCACAGGAGACTTTGTGCGCGAATGGCTTTGAAGACAGAGATTATACCGGGATTTGTCGCGGTGACTCCGGTGGGCCACTCACGTATGTGGATGACAATGGTATGTACCAACAAATTGGCATTGTCAGTTATGGCTCATCTATCTGTGAGTCGGCTGCCATACCGAGCGTATTTACAGAAATACTCAACTACACAACCTGGATCGAACGGCAAACCAGCTCTGGGATTAAAACCAGTTATGACTCTGAATTAGCCGCCACGGAAGATTACCATAGTGAAGGGGATTCAGAGATTTTTGTGGATGACAGTGATGACGGTGGTAGCGGCGGCTCTCTTGGCGCTGGCCTCTTAATGATAGGCGGATGGCTGGGTTGGATACGTCGTCGCAAACAAAATAACTAACTTAAGCTGACAGCAAGACGTACGGTACACCACTGGCTAAAAACTGAGCCTCCATAATAAATGAGCTTCCAGAACGTAAACAGCCTTCCCGTCACAGGAAGGCTGCTCTGTAGTTATCGGCGAATATAAATCGAACTCGAGCTAGCGGCTTTACCCTCTGGAATTCGGAAGCCAACTTTTAACATGGTGTTGTGTAGTACCTTGTTAAACAGTTCCAGCTCAACACTCTCTTTACCATTAAATTTCTGTTCAGTTTTCAGTTCTGGAAATTTCGAGATCGCCTCTTTCTGAATACGCGTCAATTCATCGGTATTAATGCTCTGCTTGCTCAGCAGTTTCGTTCCTATAAAACTTTCGTATGCACGAGCGCACTTCATCAATCGCAAAACAAAATCATTCATCGTTGTCGTTCTTTTAGTAGTAGCCTGACGTTGGGAACACCTGTCGAATTGGTGTTCCTACCTTGCGAAAAGATAGCAAGAATAAGCGCAATTGATGTGTAGGAAAAATCCCAATAAACAGAGAGAAAATAGCTACTTTCATATATTTTTCAATCAATTAACAATTCAAACACACTGAGCTAAATGTATGCAACAAATTGATGCATTCATTTTAACGACTACAATGATTCTATGACTATAAATTAGGATGAATAATGATAAATTTTTTGCTGACCGTCATCGTGATGCTCGCTTTTGCCGCCAACTCACTCCTGTGTCGAGCAGCATTGGTGGATGAATTGAGTGATGCTGGCAGCTTTACACTCATTCGGTTAATTTCCGGTGCCGCCACTTTGATTCTTTTTCTTGTTGTCACCGGCACCTTAAAAACTGAAAAACCAACCAGTCGCTTCAAAATACTGGCCGGCCTGACGTTGTTTGGCTATGCCGTGTTAATCTCATACGCTTATTTAAATATGGCAGCAGGTACCGGCGCACTCATTTTATTCGGAGCGGTACAGCTTACGCTTCTGACACTGCATTGGTGGCAAGGCGAACGCTTTAAGACATTAGAAATCATCGGCATTGCTGTGTCTGTGCTCGGTTTTGCCTGGTTAATGCTTCCATCAGCCACACGCCCGGATATTTGGTCAACGGTTCTTATTGCCATATCAGGGATTTGCTGGGCACTATTTACCGCTCTCGGCAAGCATGCGCCCTCACCCAGCAGCGGGATTGCTTGGGGTTTTATTGCCGCGTCGGTTATCAGCTTGATGCTTTCTCCGCTTCTCCTGTCCTCTGTGACTCTGACTTCCAAAGGTGTTCTGCTCGCGGTGTCATCAGGCGCGATTACCTCTGGACTTGGTTATCTGTTGTGGTACCACGTAATACAGAAACTTTCCCTACTCCAGGCTGCTGTCAGTCAACTGTCTGTACCAGTGATCGCTTTGGTATTAGGCTCAATTATGCTAGGTGAAGCGCTTTCGTTTCATTCTATTCTCACCAGTTCAATTATCTTAGGTGGTATCGCACTGGTCTTTTTATCTCGATCTCAAAATGTGCACTAAAACGAGACAACTTGATAAAAAATAAAACTTTTCCTCTCAAATCAGCATTCATCATCTATTCTTTTTAAAAGTAGGGGTATGAATGACAAGAAGTGAAAGCCCCCCAGCTTAATGTCTGGCGATTAATAGAATTGAAAAAATCTTGGCTAGGAAATACCGTAAATCTGTTTCATAAATAAGACTCGCAGTAAGTAACTGTTTTGAGCATTTTTTCTTTTTCCCTATGAATAGCAAGGGATAGACGAAGATCAACGACTTAATGCGCAATTTGTTTTGACAGAAGATTTACAATCCGCCTCTTTTTGCTCGCTATATTCCGCCAACCCAAATATATTTATAACAATATACTAAAATATAAACTTTTATTAACAAATTCATCAACTTGAAAAGATAGGCCTGAGCAAATTTTTGATTATGAATGACAAAATTAAATTCGCTATAAAGGTATCGCTTAGCCTCACATTGGCTTATCTGATCCCCTTTGCAATGGGGTGGCCACAGGCTTCGACCGCAGCGACCACAGTAATGCTGATTGCTACAACAGGCAGCCGTCGCGAATCTCTCGCTAAAGGGACTTTGCGTGTTCTGGGGACCTTGGTTGGGGCTGTCGTTGGCTTGCTGTTAGTCGGCTTATTTTCACAGGATCGCATTCTGTATATGCTATCCGTTTCCCTCGTCGTGTCATTTATCTTTTATTTCCGCAACGCTTACCAACAAGATCCTACCCTGCTGATGCTGACCGGGGTCATGACTCTGATGATGTCTAATGGTGGAGATGCAGATGGCGCCTTCCTGTACGGCGTCGATCGTGCCTACATGACCGTATTTGGTGTGGTCGTTTATACACTTGTCGGCACGTTCTTATTCCCGGTGAAAACAGAGCAAAACCTGCGACAACTCATCGAACAGTTAAACCAAACGCAACAAGCTCTGTTTGCAGTGATTGTTCATAACTTTGAGCAACGACATGAAAAGCATCAACAAGATGATAGCGAGGCAGAATCTGCACAAGCGTCTGAGAGCAGAGCCACTCAACTCAACATAGATAAGCTTACCGAAGAAGTATTTGCTGCGCAGAATAATTTAGAACAGCGCTTTGCGACCGTCAGTGTCGAATGCAGTGATGTTTCTGCATATATTCAAGAATGGCGCTTAGCCGTCCACCTCAGTAAGCAGATTACTCAGCAATTGTCCGTTGCCGTCCATAGCCATTTTAGTCTGGAAGACGATCGCACGTGCATAGATAACTTTGATGAAGCAATCGCGGAAATTGAGCAGCTATTCGAAACTTGCCAACAAGTTTGGGACAACAAAGAACAGGTTCATCGCACTAGGGAATTTAAGGCCGACTTCAACCAGGAATTATTAGATTCAGTACCTCACCTAACTAAAGGCTCCGCCGTCACGCTAGGTGTTCTGCTGGAATCCATGCATCAGAGCCTTTCGCGCCTGGCTGAAAGTATTAGCTGTATTGACTCGGTGACCAATACTGTTTCGTTCGAAGTTGAACTGCCTAAGCCAAAAGGCAAGTTTTTGTGGTGGGATGCAGAAAACTTCAAAACCGCGGTTAAAACGTTTGTAACCTATTGGGTCGCGGGGCTTATTTGGATTTACTTTAATCCGCCAGGTGGCTACTCATTTGTCATTTTCTCAACCATGTTTATGTCCTTGCTGTCATTCATACCCGTACATCCTATTTTGCTGCTGGTATTGTTCACGTTCGGCTTCTTATTTGCGGTGCCATCGTACCTATTTATATTACCGCAACTGGATCTTGGGCTAGAGCTTGGGTTGTTTATCTTTATCTATACATTTATTGGATTTTACCTTTTCAATGGTCCGATAACGATTTTTTACATGGTTGGTCTGTTTGTGCTGGGGCTGGACAACAATATGTTCTACCACTTCGGGATCTTAATGACGATCATGACGTTGTTTTACCTGGTCGTGTTCATGATCATTTTTGCTCATTACTTCCCGTTCAGCTCAAGACCAGAACATCTATTTTTAACTTTGAAAGAGCGATATTTCCGGCATATACGCTCTCTGTTTGCCACCTATCAAAACCCGTCGAGTTCTTTTGTAACACAGCCAAAGCGTGCTCTGCATTTGGTGACTCTGAATGTGTCGGCAAAAAAACTTAAAGTGTGGGGTTCCAAAATCAACCACAAACATTTTAACCAAACGACGCCTGAAGCGATTGGTGCATTCAGTAAAGCTTGCGATGCATTGTGCAATCATATTAATGTGCTCATGATTGCAGAGAAGAAATTATTGGCTAACCCACTGATAAACAAACTTCGTCAGCAGCATCGCGACTCCATCATACCTATGATGGCTGGGGCTTTAGCTAGTCATCAAGTAACAGAAGAGCTCGATTCCGTATTCGAAAAATACAGTCAGGATTACCAATCCTTTGAAGATAAACTGGAAGACTTTTTTAGTGCGTTGGATTTATCTGACTACGCTTATTCAGAGATAGCCGGTTTTTATATCTTGCTGAATTTAAAACGGAACGTATTCGAAGCAATAAAACATTGCAAGCAAACCTACGAGGATATCGATTGGGTGAACTTACAGCAGAAGCGGTTTTAAAGGTGGGGATATGATGCTTCAAAAACTAACAAAACCAAGCCTCGCCATCCTTACTTTACTCGGACTGAGCGCATGTACTACTGTGGGACCAGACTACGTCCAACCACAACAAGCTCCTTTACCAAGTGATTGGTCACTAGAAAAGGCAGCCGAAGATACGCAGCAATCTGAGCAGAAGATACAGCAGTGGTGGCAACAGTTTAATGACCCGACGCTAAATCAACTGGTTGAGATGGCAAGCCAGCAAAACCTCGATTTGGAAGCGGCAGGTTTACGGATTGTCCAGGCCCGAGCCTTGGTAGGTGTCGCGTCTGGGTTGCAATATCCGCAAGTACAAACTGTGTCCGGTAATCTAGCGCGTGCTTACGTTAACGACCAAGGGTTCAACAACGCAGCTCTGTCATTTGATGCGGCCTGGGAAATGGATATTTGGGGCAAATACGCACGTGGTATTGAGTCCGTTGAAGCGGGGTATTACGCAACGATCGCGTCTTATCATGACATCATGGTTACCATCACTTCCGAAGTAGTACGCAATTACGTCAATTATCGTACCTACCAAGAACGTATTTTGCTGTCAGAGCGTAACATCGATATTCAAAAGCGCGTTGTCCATATTACTCAAGTCCAGTTTGACTCGGGTAACGTGACCGAACTTGACGTTCAACAAGCACAGAACCAGTTGTATACCACAATGGCGGCGCAACCGAGTCTTGAAATCGCGATGAAGCAGTCACGAACGGCTATCGCCCTGCTTTTGGGCGTGTTGCCAGAAGAAGTCGATGCGATCCTTTCATCAAACGGGCTCCCTCAGCGTATCGCGGAATACGAAGCTCAGTTTCAATCGACCGGAAGAAAATCCGCACTATCTGGTAGTGATGAAAACTCGATTGTCCCTCGTCCGCCATTATTAGAAACACAAATCGATGCCAACCTGATCATGCGTCGACCGGACTTACAAGTATCTGAGATGCAAGCTCGCGCTCAGAGCGCACAAATCGGCGTAGCAGAAGCAGCGCTGTACCCAAGCTTTTCACTGTTTGGCTCAATAGGTATCGACAGCACCGTCCCTGATGGCAGCAGCTTTAGTTTCAGTGACTCTTTAACCATGGTTGCAGGCCCCGCGTTTAGCTGGAACATATTTCAATATGGCCGAGTGAAAAATAACATCCGCTACGAAGATGCCAGCTTTCAGGAAACCTTGACTAACTACAACAAGAAAGTACTCGAAGCCGTTAATGAAGTCACCAATGCGTTAGAAGCTTACGACCTGTATTTGCAACAAAAAACGCTGCGCTTGCAGTCCGTCAACTCCTCTATTCGTGCGTTTAATATTTCGATGACGCAATACGAAAACGGCCAAATATCCTTTGAACGCCTGCTAAATTCTGTAGAGAAGATGACCCGAGCAGAGGACAACTACGCGTCAATCAAAGGCAGTGTCGCAAACCAAGTTGTCGCCCTTTACAAATCCCTTGGCGGCGGTTGGCAAGCGCAGACAGGTAAACCTTTCTTATCAGATACGATAGCTAAGCAGATGAACGAACGCACGGACTGGGATGGATACTTAGACTCCGAAAACCGTGTATTACCACCTCTGCCGATTGAAAGAGCTGACAGCACGAAGCCTACTAGGGAGGAGCCGTGATGCCTTATGAGCTTTCTTGGGGAGATATTTACTTCTCACCTTTGCTACTGGTTCTGTTTCTCGCGGTAACCGCTACCTGGATAACCGTTATCCTGTTAAACAAGACCCGTTTGTCGCGTTTTATCGCGTTTCCGTCGCTGACTTTTATCGCCATCATGGTCTGTTATGTGGTGGCAATCGACAGCTTTTATATTCAATTTTAGGTGCCAAACAAGATGAAAAAACTATTCGTAATTGCACTCAATCTTGTCATTCTTAGTGGCGCAGCTTGGCTCGGCTATCAAAAGTTTGAAGAGTATTTCAATAACCCCTGGACACGAGATGGACAGGTCCGGGCCAACGTCATCAAAGTTGCACCACGTGTATCCGGTCCTATTGTCAATGTCGCGATTCAAGACAACCAAGAAGTAAAAACTGGTGACTTGCTGTTTGAAATCGATCCGACCACCTACGAGGTCGCCTTATCTCAAGCCGAAGTGGCACTGGAAAAATCCGTTGTCAGCGCTCGTGGTAAAAAAATCGAATACGATCGCTTAACGGACATCCGAGACAAAGATCGCGGAGCGGTATCTCACAAAGACCTTATTCGTAGAGAGATTGCTTATGAAGAGTCGTTACTGCAAATAAAGGCCGCGGAAGAACAGTTAAAGTCCGCTAAGTTGAATCTGAGCTACACCAAGGTTTATGCGTCAGTCGACGGGTTTGTTTCTAATTTAGATATCCGCAACGGTACTCAAGCGGTCGCCAACCAGCCATTGCTTGCACTTATCGATAAACACAGCTTCTGGGTGTTTGGCTTCTTCCGTGAAAACCAGCTGCAACAAATTGAGCCGGGCAGTCAGGCGCGAGTGACCTTAATGTCTCATCCAGATACACCGATCGCAGCAAAAGTTGATTCCATCGGATGGGGGATAGCACCAAGAGATGGCACGGTCGGTTATAACCTCTTGCCAAATGTGAATCCTGTTTTCCAGTGGATACGTCTCGCACAACGTATTCCAGTGCGCATTTCGATCAACGAACTTCCTGAGGGAATTGAACTTCGATTTGGACTTTCTGCCTCCATCATGGTGATGGAAGATTCAGCAGACAACAATGAATAGATACTAAGTGAGAGAACAACCATGGTTATTGGTAAAAAACTCAAAAACATTAATGAAGAAAATAACTTCTTTTATCTCACCTTGGCGCTCATCGTTTTGTTAATTGGTGGTGCGTTTGTCCAAATTGTCGATGAAGGCACGATTGAGCACATGTTGCAGGCGTTTACCATATTAACGTTTATCGTCTGCTTCGCTAGCTTACGTTTTGACAAAACCTGGTCGCGATTCCTGTATACCCTAGTTGGTATCTGGGTAATTGTTATTGTCATAAAAACGATTTTTCACATTCAAGAAATGAACGTAGTGATGCTAGCTTTAACGTTTGCGTTCTTCTTTGGCACTTTTAAATCGATAGCAAGACAAATCCTATTTACTGGCCATGTCAACAGCAACAAAGTCATTGGCTCAGTCGCTCTATTCTTGCTTCTTGGTTTGATGTGGGCCATTGCCTATCTCATCTTAATTGAATTTTCTCCACAAGCGTTCACAGGTATGGAAGCTATATCCTGGGGACAAAACTTCTCCAATGCAGCGTATTTCAGTTTCGTCACCCTAACTACTCTTGGTTATGGCGATATCAGTCCTCTGACTCCGCTGGCGCAAGTCATCGTTTATTTAGAGGCCATTACAGGTGTGTTTTATATGGCGATAGTGGTTTCAAGTCTCGTCAGTTCCAACATTGATCATCAGGTAAACAAAAATGGATAAATTATCGGAAAGAAATGACAGTAAGCTTTTCATCAGTAACATGGTGGAATCAGCAATACGTATTGGCTTGATCTTCGTATTGCTGGTGTTTACGTACGACATTATCAGGCCTTTCATCCTTCCCGTTATTTGGGGAGCAATCATCGCTGTAGCACTCTTGCCAGTAACTAAGAAACTGCAACGTGCTTATGGCGGCAGACGCGGCTTAGCTGCGACCACCATCGCTTTACTCGGTATCGCACTGTTGGTCACACCGCTGGTTATGGTATCAGGCTCTATTTATGAAGGGGCTGCACACGCTCTGGAAGTACTTCAAAGCGGAGACGTCAAAATTCCAGGTCCTAAGCCATCTGTCGCTGACTGGCCTGTCGTCGGCAATAAACTTTTTGACACCTGGACACTCTTTGCGACCAACTTAGAGCAAGCCATTCAAACCTTTATGCCACAGATTAAGTCAGCATTAACTTCCATGCTTGGTATGGTCGGTGGTGCACTGGGTAGCGTACTGCTCTCTATTTTATCTCTAGCGATTGCTGCTGGGTTTATGACTTATTCGGAATCATTAGCGTCGGGCCTGACTACTCTCGCTATTCGTACTGCAGGTGACAATGCGAAAAGCTGGACGACTCTGATCGCTGCAACAATTAAGAGTGTATTGCTAGGTGTGGTCGGTGTTGCTGCCATTCAAGCATTGCTGATTGGTGCAGGTTTCTTTGTATTTGGCGTGCCTGCCGCTGGTTTGCTTACCATCATCTTAATGATTTTATGTATCGCTCAGCTTCCAGCACTCATCGCAGTGCTTCCTGTGATTGGTTACATGTACATGACTCAGGACAGCTCTACAGCCACGATGTTTACAGTATGGGCTGTCGTTGGTGCATTGTCTGAAAATTTGCTTAAACCATTGGTAATGGGTAGAGGAGTGGATGTGCCGATGCCAGTGATTCTTCTGGGTGCTATCGGTGGTATGCTTTTCTACGGTATCGTTGGCCTGTTCTTAGGTGCGGTCATTCTGGCGATTTGGTATGAGTTGTTCGTCTGGTGGTTGAACATCGAGAAAGCTCAACAGCAAGAAGAAATGGGCGAGATGCTAGAGACGGTAGATAACAAAAATGAATCCAGCAACGGTGCAGGTATTTAAGTTAACCAAGTCTCAAACCTAAATATAAAATCAAGCCGTTGCATTGCAGCGGTTTGTTTTAATTGGGGTCACATTTTCATCAAATCAGTAATGAAAAATGAAACTAATGTTAAATTTTCATGCTAATGACACTTGAAAGTTGCAATCAAACACATAACGATGCACTCTCGATGCTCACTAATAGATAGTGCTTAGGATAAAAACAATGAAATTGATCAAGCCTTTAACTTGCGCGCTTGCTCTGGCAATGAGTAGCATGGCATTCGCTGACGTAACCGTTAGTGTTCCTGACGACGTTTCTGTACTAGCTGCGAACGGTGAAAAAGTGAAGCTTTCTGGTGGCTTTCTAGCTTCAGAAAAAACCTTCACATTACCTGATGGCGTAAACCAAGTCGTTTTCCGCTTTTCTCCGTTTTTCAACCAAGGAAATGATCGCGTTAGCGTTGAAAGTGACGTTATCGTCACTCGATTCTCTGCATCGGACTCGAAGTTAACATTCCAACTTCCAGAGTACCGCAACTTGAATGATGCAGAAGAAAACATCAAAGACTTAGACTGGAAACTGGTTGATGCATCTGGCGACGCGATTGCGATTCAGCAAGACAAGCTTATCAAACCGGGCATGCAGATTGGTCGTGATTATGTTCGCGAAGTAGAAGACTACAATAGAGATGGTGGTGTGGCAGCCATCGCAGTTGCTGGCACAATGGTTCAACCAAGAACTCTACCGGCAGAAATTCCTGAAGATATGAAGCAAGCACGCGCGGCTGCAAAAGCAGATTCAACCGCAGAAGAAATGTTGCACTTCTGGTACCAAAAAGCGGATGCTGAAACCAAAGCGCGCTTCAAAGCATACATCAATCAACAATAACGTTCGGTTGAGCTCAAGTAAAAAGCCACATCATCATGATGTGGCTTTTTGATATTCGATACATTGCCCTAAATCTCTAAATTAAGCATCACCAATAACGTTCATAAATGATGTTTCCACCAGTATTGGTTCGAAATTTCTCTAACCCGCCCTTTTGCAGCACGGGTAAGGTGTCTTTAATCATCTCTGGATTCCCACACAGCATGACAAAGCTGCTGGCCGGTGAAAATTGCACATCTGCCCGGCTTGACAGGTCTCCAGAGTCTATAAGTTCTGGAATTCGACCTTGTAACATACCGTCAACGGCCTCTCTGCTGACTATTGGCACATACTTTAATCGCCCTTCATAACGCTGTTCCAGATGCTCAATTAAGTATGTATAGACCAGATCCTTTTCGTATCGGACTCCGTGAACAAGCACGATTTTATCGTTATGGGGAAGCAATTTAATGTCATCTAGCAATGAGAGAAATGGGCCGATACCAGTACCGGTTGAAAGTAGCCACAGTTCGTGCGCTTGTTTGGGGATGGTGTCCTGGACCAAATCTCCGTGGGCCGTTTCACCGACATAGATGCTATCGCCCGTCTTCAATTTTTGCAATCTTGGTGATAATTGACCTTGTGGGTTGGCGACTATCAAAAATTCTAACCAGTCAAACTGTTCACTCGGAGCATTAACCAACGAGTACGCACGGCTGACTAGATTCCCTTCGTCATCCAGCAACGCAAGCTTAGTAAACTGTCCAGCTTTAAAGGAAAGCGGAGCACCAGACACCCTCAAACTGAACACATCATCGGTCCAATCTATTCGCTTCTCAACTCTGGCGAGATTGAAGTTTTTCAGTTCTGCCATGAGACTTCTCCCTTTTAGCTCTTCTCAACTAAACTTACGCTTCCAATTTCACTATGTAAAGCACAAAGTTTACATAATCAGCCATCTTATTTCACACTTAATGAACAATTTTATTACATAATAAGAAATTACATCTAGAATAAATACTCAGATTAATAGGTAGCCTCACAATTTGTGGCAACGTTGATGAAAAAGGAAAAATAAAATGGACACACAACTGAAAGACTTCCCTGTAATCACTGAGATTAGAGTGGCCTGGGGAGAAATGGATGCCTTGCAACACGTCAACAACGTCGTCTATTTTCGCTATTTCGAAACTGCTCGTCTCGACTATTTCGAAGCCATTAATTTACTCGTCGACCTGCAAACCTCGCAAATTAGCCCTGTTCTGAGTGAAACTCAGTGCCGTTACAAGTTACCTGTTACTTACCCAGACACCCTTTTGATAGGCTCTCGTGTTATCGATATGCAGGGCGACCGCATGACGATGGAGTATCAAGTGTTTAGTAAGAAGTGGGGGAAAATTGTAACGGTCGCTACAGCAACAGGCGTGATGTTTGATTTTAAGAATAATGTGAAAACCGCAGTTCCTGATAAGATTCGCCAGTCGATACTGGATCTGGAAGCAACAGTTGGAAGCACCCACCATCTGGAATGATAGATACCTCTAGTAACAAAGCATGAGAAATTCCCGACTGCGAGCTTTCATCGCTTTCGGGAACAATTTACTGATCTAGCACTTAGCAAAAAGTCTCGATATAGAGCGCTTCAACTTTGTCTCTTGCCCACTGCGTTTTACGCAGAAACTTCAGCGAAGACTTAATAGACGGATCACTCTTAAAACAATTCACGCGAATGCGCTCGTACATACCATTCCACCCGAAATGCTCGACCAGGCGGGTGACGATTTTTTCTAAACTCAACCCATGTAGTGGGTTATTTGGTTGTGCATTACTCATGGTATAAATCCAATGTTATCTACTGTACGGGCGTGTCGGGGGCTAATCTAACTTAAACGAACATGATACCCAAATGTTATTTTCCGTAAGAGCCTCTGCCCTAACAGCTATTGAAAGAATCAGCCCGACGAAAAAGTCGGGCTGCTCTATTTTCGATGTAACGATGCGTTAGTTAGAAAAAGGACTTCACCCACAACATAATACTGTCCCAAATCTGACCAAACCAAGAGGCCTGTTCGACAGTTTGATTGCTGATCAGCGGATAGCTTGCAACGGTTTCATCATTATTTTTCCAAACGACTTTACCAATCACATCACCCTGATTAATTGGTGCCATCAAAGGCTCGTTCAACTCTACGCTTTTGTCTAGACTGGCCGTCATTGCACGCGGTAACGTTAAATAGGCATCTTTGGCAAAACTGGCCTCAACTTGACTGGCTTTACCCTTCCAGACACGAACTTTTGATTCAACTTGCCCCTGAGTCGCTACCTTTTTCGTATCATAAAAGCGGAAACCGTAGCTGAGTAAGTTCTTAGACTGACTAACCCTTGCTTGAGGGCTAGGAGTCCCCATGACAACCGAGATCAAACGCATTTTCCCTTCAGTTGCTGAGCTAACCAGACTATATCCGGCGTTACCGGTGTAACCTGTCTTGCCACCATCAACATTTATCGCGTTATCCCACAGTAGCTTGTTACGGTTGTATTGAGTAATATCGTTCCACTTAAACACCTTTTCGTTATACAACGCGTAAACATCAGGAACGTCACTGATGATCGCTTGCATCAATTTCGCCATGTCGATAGGTGATGTTTGAATCCCCTCACTATCGAGGCCATGTGAGTTCACGAAATAGGTATCTTGCATCCCTAGCTTTTCAGCCCAACCATTCATCAATGCCACAAAGCCACTTTCACTGCCTGCCACATGTTCAGCAAGCGCTACGCAGGCATCGTTTCCAGATTGAATGATCACGCCACGCATTAAGTTCGAAACACTGATTTCATCTTTAGGTTTGATGAACATTTTTGAAGAGCCCGGAAATTTTTCTGACCACGCATTTTCGCTGACCGTCACAATAGAATCCCAGCTCAGTCGGCCCGCATGAATTTCCTGCCCAACAACGTAGGCAGTCATTAGCTTTGTCAAACTAGCAGGTGCTAATCCGGCTCTCCCATTTTGCTCCGCTATAATAGCTCCCGACTGAAAGTCCATCAGCACATACCCTTTAGCCTGTAACTCAGGTGGGCTTGGCGTAACCACCGCAAAAGCAGGCACGCTCACTAAACAAGTCACGATCATCCATCGAGCCAGCGACAATTTCATTTAACATCCTCCACGATCAGCACTGCACTTTAAAGCAACTCTATTGAGCATAGCTCACTCAATCGGTTGCACCAGTCGCTAATCGTTTCATTTTCTTGAACTTACTTCGATTTTACATAAGAAAGTGGACTGACGCGGTACACCTTGGTTAATGACAAAATTACAAGTAAAGTAACGGTCGTAAGGTCTACATGCCGATACCCAAAAAGGAAAAAGAATAAACAATGAATGCTCAATCATTTATCGATGCAGGATTGCACTACACTCCCTACACTTTCACCGTTCCGTTGGATTACCAAGACGACAGCAAAGGTACAATTGAGGTTTTTGCTCGCTCAGTTTGCTTAGCGAGTGACGAAGACTCAAATAAACCGTGGTTGGTGTATTTTCAAGGCGGTCCGGGCTTTCCCTCTCCACGTCCGAACGGCAATAACGGCTGGATAAAAAGAGCACTTCAAGAATACCGGGTATTGCTGCTTGACCAGCGAGGCACGGGAAACAGCTCGGTGATCAACCATCAAACACTGGCGCATCTTACGCCACAGCAGCAAGCTGAGTACTTAAGCCATTTCAGGGCGGATAATATTGTTCGAGATGCTGAGTTTATTCGTCAGGAGATCGGCGTTAAAAAATGGGCAATTCTTGGCCAGAGCTTCGGCGGCTTTTGTTCTCTAACCTATCTATCCTTGTTCCCAGATAGCCTGCGTCAAAGTTATATTACTGGTGGGGTACCGTCTGTTTCTCGTCATCCTGACGACGTCTATGAGGCAACGTTTAAACGTACGATGGATAAAAATCAGGCGTTCTTTCAGCAGTTTCCTAAAGCGCAGCAACTTTGCCAGAACATCGCTGATCATCTTATTGAAAACGAAGAGTTTCTTCCAAACGGTCAACGTTTTACCGTTGAGCAGTTTCAACAGATTGGTATTAATTTTGGTGTCAGTGATACCTTTTTACCGACTTATTACTGGCTGGAGAGTGCACTTATCCATGTGAATGGAAAACCTCAGCTGCGTTACGAGTTTCTGAGCGATATGTTGGCTCAGCAAAACTTCCAAACCAATCCGATTTACGCCATTTTACACGAGTCAATCTACTGTCAGGGATTCTCCTCTAGCTGGAGTGCACACCGGGTACGTCAGTCACATCAAGCGTTTAACTATGAAAAAGGTAAGTCTTTCTACTTCACCGGAGAGATGGTCTTCCCATGGATGTTTGACCAATATGTCAACCTGAAACCACTCAAAGAAGCGGCCGAGATATTAGCGAACAAGGACGACTGGCCCGCACTTTATGACGAAAAGCAGCTGGCAATGAACAAAGTACCGGTAAGCTGCGCTGTCTACGCTGACGACATGTTTGTGGAAATGGACATCAGCCGCGAGACGTTATCTTTAATGCCAAATGCAAAGGCGTGGATCACCAACGAATATGAACATAATGGTCTGCGTGCAGACGGTGAACGTATTCTGGATACCTTGATTGCAATGGGTAATCAGACTGCCGCTACATTGCTGTAGTGGAGACTCACGTTAATTGAAAAATGCACATAGGCGGGACAGCATATGTGCATTGATACATTCCTTGCTCAATCCTCAGAGCACTCTTGCTCTAGCTTATATTTTTGTATTCAGTACCGCGCTTAAAATGGCTGTAAGTTGAGACTTAACCGCCTCAGACTTCTCAGCATCCAGCTCGTAACGTCCTCGTGCCAGAGCGTCATTGTTCAGATAGGTATCTTGGGACATCTCTAACTGAATAGCGTGAATATTGTCACTTGGGTTACCGAAGCCTCGAGTAATAAAGCCGCCTTTAAAGCGACCATTAAGCACCTGGCTGTAGTTATCTGACACTGCATCCATCACAGCATCGACAATGGCCGAGCTGCAAGACTCTCCTTGATTGGTACCCCAGTTAAATTCAGGCAGGGTACCTTCGAACAACATTGGAACTTGGGCGGCAATGCTGTGTGCATCAAACAGAATCGCGTAACCATGAACCTCTTTTAAGCGCGCGAGTTCTTGCTCGATAGTCGAGTGGTAAGGCTGCCAAATTTGCTGGATATAACGTTCGTGATCCGCTTCGGTTGGCGCTTTACCTTCAACAAATACCGACGTGGAATCAAATAATATTTCTGGGAACAAGCCAGTTGTTTTGGTGGTGTATAACGGCTTGTCATCACTCGGACGGTTTAGATCAACGACATAGCGAGAATAATTTGCAGAAATGACGCTGGCTCCGAGATCTTTTACACATTCATAAAGCTCTGGAATAAACCAATCTGTATCCGGGAGTTTACGTGCAGCATCTGTTAATCCTTGTTCGACTTCAGGAGTCAGGTTTAGACCCGAGTGAGGCATGCTCACTAGTAGCGGGACGCTTCCCTGATGAAACTCGAACGGTGATGACACGATAGTAGGTTGAGTCATTTGGCAGACACTCCGTTATCTTATATTCAAATGTATATACATTTAACAATGTAACTATGATATAGCGTTGTTGCAAGCTTGAAGTTATTAAAACAGGCCCTCCATCTCGAATTTCCGCCCAACAATCACCCTGTAATTTGTGCAGAAATTAGTTTTAAAATATAACTTGTATATACATATCAAGCTCAATTAAACTAATTTGCAACATGTATGGTCATTATAGATAACTAGGAATCCACTATGACAGGGACTCAAACACGTCATTACTTTTTTGCTGAAAGAGCTTGGCTTAATCAGGGTTGGCAAAACAACGTCTTGTTCGAAGTGGCAGATGGCGTGTTTACTCGTATCGAATCGGATTCTAAAGCGTCAGATAATGCAGTGAAACTATCAGGCCCTGTATTGCCGACAATAGCGAACGTTCACTCGCATGCATTCCAAAGAGTCATGGCTGGCATGGCAGAAGTGTGTTTGAACCCAAATGATAGTTTCTGGAGCTGGCGTGACCTGATGTACAAAATTGTACAGAAACTATCTCCAGAACAAGCAAATGTTATTGCCACTCAACTGTATATCGACATGCTCAAGGCTGGCTACACTCAAGTGGGCGAGTTTCATTATCTTCACCATGATGTGGCAGGTAAGCACTACGCGAATCGCGCTGAAATGTCCCATCAGTTAATCAATGCTGCTGATCGTTCTGGTATTGGACTAACCTTGCTTCCTGTTCTCTACTCTCACTCTGGTTTCGGTGCACTTGCACCAAATGAAGGTCAGGCACGCTTTATCCACTCTTCTCAATCCTATTTGGATTTACAACACCAGTGTGAACAGGCATTAGCGGGTTCAAAACTGCATAATCTTGGTATTTGTTTCCACTCATTACGTGCCGTTACAGAGCAACAAATTAACGAAGTGCTGGGTGAATTAGATAGACAACGAATCGTGCATATTCATATTTCTGAGCAGCAGAAAGAAGTCAATGACAGTATTGCATGGAGTGGACAACGTCCTGTTGAGTGGTTACACGAGCATATTGGCTTGAACAAACGCTGGAACCTTATCCACGCAACACATTTAAATGATCACGAACTTAACGCTATCGCGCATAGTGGAGCGGTTGTAGGCTTGTGTCCAACAACAGAAGCGAACTTAGGTGATGGTATTTTCCCGGGTGTCGAGTTTGAACGCTTGAATGGCCGTTGGGGCATTGGTTCTGACAGCCATGTTAGCCTTTCGATAGTGGAAGAGTTACGTATCTTAGAATACGGACAACGCTTGCGTGATCAACAACGTAACCGCCTCTACCGTGAAGAACAAGGCAGCATAGGTGATAACCTGTTTAAGCAAGCACTAATCGGTGGCAACCAGTCTTGTGATGTGAAGTTTGGCTTGTCTGTGGGAAGCCGAGCGGACTTTATGGTTCTCGACGATACCCATCCGTTCATTGGCGCTAGCGAAAACAAAGATGTTCTAAATCGTTGGCTATTTGCGTGTAGTGAAAATGTCGTAAAAGATGTCTTTGTTGCAGGTAAGCAAGTGATTGAAGATGGTCGTCATGAACTCGATTTGGTAAGCCGTGCTGAGTTTACTCAAGTGATTAAAAAGGTGATTTACGATGCTTAATCACAGAGACATATTTAGCATTATTCCTCAATCTGACTATCTTCGCATGCCGTGGAAAAACGGTTTAGGAGAAACACTGGAAATTGCCGTAAGTCGTGAAAACGATGAAATGCAGTACAGAGTGAGTCAAGCAGCAGTTGTAGAAGACGGCCTGTTTTCTGATTTCAGAGGATTGCACCGCACCCTTATTTTGCTCCAAGGTCAGGGGATGTTGTTGACTCATCAAAACGGAGAGAAGACATCTAGCCACGAACTGAAACAGCCATTATCCATGGCGAAATTCGCTGGCGGTGACGTAACCCATGCCTCACTAACCGATGGGAAGATTGAAGATCTCAATATTATGGTGAGAGAAGGTAAAGTGACATCGAAGGTTGACGCGGTGTTTTCTCCAGCTTCGTTTATGGCTGAGCACACGGACAGCACGTTATTCAGTGCATTCTACGCCAATAGTGATTGCGTTTTAGCTATTGAGTCTAAGTCGGCGCGACAAGAGTTACACCTAAAAAGCCAAGACACGGTACGTTTCCATCAGCCTGTCAACACCACCTTGCTGAAAGGAATGGGCGTTAAAATCCTTATTCTCTAAGTATTGGTCAGTGAGTACAAAGTAAACTTTACTATGGGTAGTTTGTCCCCAATATTACTGCATAAGTCGCCGATCTAAGGATGTCGAGGTTTGCTTTAAAACCTCTTCACGAGGCAGTATTAAGCACTCAGACATTGATGCAACTCAACTCAGGTATACGGTGAGGGCGAATGGAAAGTGAAAAAACATAGAACCGGGTCATATCCGTCTTTCATTAATGTCAGTCAGCACTGAAGCGAGACTACGTGAAGGGCTAATAAGTTGAAATATCTCTTGGATTCAAAAGTAAATACCTTGTTCCCATTATAGTCAGTTGGTCTATGTGAACCCGAATGAGAGAAGGCACAGGTGGTGACCATCTGTGCCTTTAGAGCGAGTTTAGATTAACCGATCAGAGCGGGAATACCCGGAAGCTGACCAACGACAGCAAGAGAGCCAACACAAACGATAAAGGCAACCCCTGGAATCAGGTATTTATCTTTGCCAGATAGATCGTTGGCGCGCTCATGGTCGCCGATAAGTCCGAGGTTATCCAGCAGCATAGTGGTTGCCCAGCCAAAGACTGGGTTAACGAATGCACAGGCAAAAATACATACACCTGCACTGAGTGAATCTTTATGCTTATGGATCATCTGCATACCCGCTTCAAGAAGTGGTAAGAATACACCGACTATCAGCGCAACGCGTAGCACAGGCTCCCACATCGCTAGATCCATTGGGTACCCAATTACCGCCGCGGCAACACACATTAAACCAGTTAACAGCGCGCCGCCTGGAATAGGACGCTTGGCTATTGCGGCAGGAATCATGTACGTACCCCAAGAAGAAGCTAGGTTACCGCCACCTAATAGTGAGCCAACACCCTGACGAACAGACGCTCCGATCATTGTGTCATCGACATCCATTAGTACGCCTTTCGCTTCTTTTGGGTAGTTAAGTTCTTGAAAAACACGATGACCGAGGTAGTCAGGAGACCACATAGCTACGGCTAGTAGAGCAAATGGAGTAACGGCAATAAAGTGCTCTAGGGTTGGCCAGCCTAGTTGCCATCCGGTATCTTCACCCCACCAGTAGAATGGACTGAAATTAGGCAGACCCGGCTCAGTGGTAAAAGCAAACTCAGCGCCCATCGCATAAGCGACAATACCCGCTAGAGCAGAACACAGTGGGATTGCCAACCAACGTTTGTTGATCTTGGCTAAGTATGCATAAACCAACACAGTTAAACCAATAACCACAAACGAGATGTAACTGTGGTCGGCACTTGCAGCCCACGCTTCCGTCTTATTGATCTGTCCTATCAACCCCACTGCACCAAGGTAGATCAGTAACCCACCCCGAACCCCAATGCCAGTGAGAGTCATGAGTTTAGAACCACCTTTAGTAAAAGCGAGTATTAAACCAAAAACACATACCATCAAGCCAAGAGCAAGTGGGTGCCCCCCTGCTGCTGCAATCATTGGAATTAGCGGTATCATTGGGCCGTGGGTACCGGCTAAGTTTGCGTTCGGGTTTAGGATTGCAGAAAAAAGGATAACGAACAGGGCGCCCGCGATAAGCAGTTCGTAACGCACGTTTTCTGCAACGAACTCCGGAGATAATCCGAACTGAGCAGCAAAAGCGGAAACCATGGCGGTGACCATAACCACTTTACCAATGGTTGCTGCTAATGCAGGTACCCAGTCTTCGATTTCAATACTGTAATCACGTGAAGGCAAATGAATACCCCAGCGACGAAAGCTCATGATGGTTAAATCATGGTTTAGAAAGTCTTCTCGGTTTTCAAATTCATGCGGTTTTTTGCGCACATCCCTGTAAAAGGTCTTACTTGTGTCAGACATTGAATTATCCTTTTTATGTTTCGAAGTTGAACTACGTCAACCAGAGTTTCGCTTGGTATACAGACCTTCGACCAAGACGAGACAACATCCCAGGTGCTACCAAGCACCTTTTTTAATTTCATACATAAAGAAAACATGGATTTACTTCGCTAGTAATAACAAGAAAACTGAATGGGTATCTTGCCAAACATCCACTTCAAACATCGGGGCCATACTAAGAAAGAGGCATGGGACCAATTTTGTTTGAGCTTATTAAGCATGTGTTGCTATCGATAGGAATATTAGACATTAGTAAAAGAACAACAAAAATCTCACTTATTGCACAAATATTTAACATCTCATGGACATGTTGCTCATTCGTGAGTGATTTTTGAACGGTAAAACAAGGGGAATGGCCGAAACTCCAACCTGTGTTTGTATGCTAAAACCTACGCTTTGGGGAGGGCGTTATGGCTGCTAACTTGACGCTTCCTTATCATGTGCTTGAATTAGGTTTTAACTGATTCACATTAGCGGTTTGTACAACAAAACTCACCATCAAGAGCCATATTGAATGTTAACGTCAACTCGGAAATTGGACAAACGCGTTTTAATTTCATTGTCAATGTAAGTACAGAAATCCGTCGCTTTCATACTTAGACGTGAAGGTGATACTTACTACACAAATAGCAACACATGAAGATATTACAGCCATATAAAATACTGCTTTCAACTAAACTATTTCAGATTAGGGAAAGCACATTAACTCTGCTAGAATCCTCTCCCTTCCTATCTTCATGACACAATGCGACAGTCTGTTGAGAGCGGAAACCAAACACCCCCACTACCTCGACCAGTTAGATACTTAGGAAATCGTTATGATGACTGATGAAGAAAGAATTGAATTACAGAAAAATAACCCATTACACGGTCTTAAGTTGGAAACCATGCTGCAAGAACTCGTGGATTTCTATGGTTGGGATATTCTAGATACCGCTATGCGTTTTAACTGCTTTCATACCAAACCATCGGTTGCGAGTAGCGTTAAGTATTTAAAGAAAACCGATTGGGCGAGAGAAAAGCTAGAAAACTTTTACCTATACCGCTTTAAGCGTATGCCTCGTGCTTCTAGCGAAGAGTATGACCTGCCTCCCCGTGCTCGTACTTTCCCACATGGTCTGAAGCCGAAAGAGCCAATGGAACTAACCGTTGACTCAATTTTGAAATCACAAGCTAAAGCGGCATCGGCTCATAAAGAGCGCTCATCACGCAATCGTCAATCTCGCCGTTAATGCAGTTAACAAGCGCGATAGAGTAAAAAATCGCCGCAAAATCATTGAGTTTAACGCAGACAAAATATCCATATAGATTGTCCGTATTTCCGACAAATTTAGTCAGGTATAATACGCGCCGTTATAATTTAATGGTCATCGACCACCTGTTTTATTAAAGCCTGTTTTATTAAGGAAACCTCATGAGTCAGTATGTTGTCTGCGCGCTGTACAAGTTTGTGGAACTCGGTAACTACAAAGAACTACGTGAACCATTACTTGCGCTGATGGAGAAGAACCAAATTCGCGGTACTCTACTGCTGGCAAGTGAAGGTATTAACGGTACAGTTGCTTCTGACCGAGCAGGTATTGATACGCTGCTTGATTGGTTAAATAAAGAGCCGCGCCTTGTTGGTACGGTGTACAAAGAGTCATTTTCAGACACTCAGCCGTTTAACCGCACTAAAGTGAAACTTAAAAAAGAGATTGTAACTTTAGGTGTAGAAGGTATCGATCCTCGCCACGTGGTTGGCACGTATGTGAAACCAAAAGACTGGAACGATCTGATTGCCGATCCTGAAGTATTTGTTGTCGATACGCGTAATGATTACGAAATCGAGATAGGTACATTTAAAGGTGCGGTTAACCCAAAAACAGATACTTTTCGTGAATTTCCAGATTACGTGAAAGAAAACATGGATCCGGCGAAGCACAAAAAAGTGGCGATGTTCTGTACCGGTGGTATCCGTTGCGAAAAATCAACCGCGTACATGAAAGAGCAAGGTTTTGACGAAGTGTATCATCTGGAAGGCGGCATCCTAAAGTATCTGGAAGAAGTACCACAAGAAGAAAGCATGTGGGAAGGTGATTGTTACGTATTTGATGGTCGTGTTGCGGTAAACCACCAGCTTGAAAAAGCAGACTACGACTTATGTAACGCTTGTCGTCTACCAATTACAGAAGAAGACAAACAATCAGAGCTTTACGAACAAGGTGTCAGTTGCCCTAAGTGTCACGGCACACACTCAGAAGAGCAAATCATCCGTTTCCGTGAGCGTGAAAAACAAATTTCTTTAGCAGAACAACGCGGTGAACAACACGTAGGTGGCGAAAGTGCGAAGCAACGTCAAGAGCGACGCGCAGCAAAACTGGCACAGAAAGAATCGCAGCGTAAACAAGCCTAATGCTTCTTGGCGAACCATATTTTTATGGTTCGCTAATTCAGATATTTTGTCGTGACAGGATGTTAGGCGTCGCGGCCCACAGTAGAGAAGTTATCGTGTTCTCGATCTAAGTCATGATCACAAGCAAGATTTTTCAGATGTGCTCTGCCCTCAACTAGCCCCATCTCGTAACCCTCAAGCAGTACCGATTGACGCATCGTTAAACGCTGTACGCGAAAATTATCCGGCGGAGCAATAACGCGGATACGCGCATCTTCCGGCGGGTTACGAATAAACGCCAAAGATTCGTTATAGTTCTCTGTTCGGTGCAACATTGCTTCTACCATATTAGGGTGCTCTGCAAATAACTTTCTCATCAACCATGTGGTTTTGACTGGCTTCTTCGAATAGTTCAAAGGGTGTGATAGGACGACGGTAATATCTCGGGCACCTCGACGATAAGCTTCGCGCACTGGAATAGAATCTGCAACGCCGCCATCGGTGTAACAACCTCCAGAAAAACATGGGGTATGTCTATACGCAATAGGCAAAGCCGTGGTGGCTTCGAGAGCATGGTGAAAATTCATGCGAGTCACTCGATAATAATCGGCTTTACCTGTGTCGACATTGGTTGTAGTCGCAAAAAATGGAATACCATCAAACAACTTCTTTTCATCGACTGGATATAAACGGTTAGACTCTTCAAATAACCATTTAACGTCAATAAGGTCACCGCCCTTTATAAAGCGGGTTGGATCGAAGAAACGTTTACAGGTTGCAAGCTTGGCGATGATATTAATGCTGCGATGCGGATAATCAGTTAAATAACCAATCAGATTAGATGCACCAGCCGACACACCAATAGCAAAATCAAACGGCTTATAATTTTGCTCCATAAATGCGTCTAACACGCCGCTGGCGAAGACGCCACGCATCGCACCACCTTCAACAACAATTGCTTTTTTGCCCATGTTTCCTCCCCAATAATCTATCTTCAAAATAGTATTGAAACTAAGGTGATAGAAACAATTGGTTATTCTTATTAGTCAGATAGGAGATACCTATACCTGAACCTTCTCTGACTGCTAATTAGGAAAAAACGCTCTTGTAGGCCTCCCCGGCTCCATCAATAAACATTTGAGTACCGATAACAGCCAAAATCAACCCCATCATTTTGGTCACTACATTTAAAGCGCTAGGGCCAACCGCTTTGACCAATTTATCGCCAAATAAAAACAGAATGTAAGTGATGGCGCAAAGCACAGCAAAGGAAACAATGGTGATTATCGTCTGATCAAAGCCTCCCGCTGTGGCAAAGTTCATCGCGGTTGCAATCGTCCCTGGTCCAGCCAGTATTGGCATCGCTAAAGGTGAGACTGCGATGCTTAATGCAGCCTGTTGTTGCGCGGGTGAGTATGCCTTTTCTTTGGTTTTCTGATGCGTTGTGTCACCTTGCAGCATGTTATAACCAATCAAAAACACCAATATGCCTCCGGTAATGCGCAGCGCATAGAGGGTGATACCAAACAAATCGAAGATCAATTTACCTGCAATGGAAAACACCGTCACAATAATAAAAGCAATAAGTACCGAACGGAGCGCAATAGAGCGAACCGTCTCTTTATCTTCGTCAGCCGTTAAGCTTAAAAATATTGGGATATTAGCTATGGGATTCATGATAGCGAAGAAGCCCATAAACACCGTTACCGTGTGAACGATCAGTTCTTTCATCTATGTACCGCACGTAATCTATTGATTTTAAGAAAGTATATACCTATATCTGCAGTTGTGTCTGTTACCTACTGTCCTCGCCCCAAACTTATGGGCTGAGGCACACTTTTTCTTTTACGGGAGTTTACCCAGTCAGCAAATACCGATAAGGTGATGCTAAAACGTAATAGAACAATAACAAAGGATGTTGACACATCATGAACAACACAATTCAAACCATTTTAAGCCACCGCTCGATCCGAAAGTTCAGCACACAGCCGATTGATAAAGCACAATTTGAAACCATTATTCAGGCAGGTCTTGCAGCGTCGTCGTCCAGTATGTTGCAAGTCGTCTCTATTGTCCGGGTCACCGATCCAGAAAAGAGAACATTGTTGGCTCAGTACGCAGGCAATCAGGCATACGTTGCCAATGCCGCCGAGTTTTTAGTGTTCTGTATTGATTATCAGCGCCACGCGACTATCAACCCTAAAGTACAAGCAGACTTTACGGAGCTAACCCTTATTGGTGCGGTTGATTCCGGTATCATGGCTCAAAACTGTCTATTGGCAGCAGAATCAATGGGACTCGGAGGCGTGTACATTGGTGGTTTGAGAAATAATGCTCAACAAGTCGATGAGTTGCTGGGATTACCTGAAAATACCGCCATCCTGTTCGGTATGTGTCTCGGCCATCCGGAACAAAGCCCAGAGATTAAGCCTCGTTTACCGGCGCAAGTGGTTGTACATGAAAACCAGTACCAACCGCTGAAATTAGAAGATATCGAGGTTTACGATCAAACCATGCACGACTACTACGCCAGCCGTTCAAGTAATCAAAAACAGAGTACCTGGTCTGAGGAAGTTACGACCAAGCTTGCCGGGGAATCACGTCCACATATTTTGCCTTATTTAAATAAAAAAGGTTTAGCTAAGCGCTAAATGGTATTGAACGATGGCCCTACCAATCAGGTGGGGCTTTTTCAAGTAAGATATTAATCACTGTAAGCAATTGGTTAGAAATAGCGTAGGAAACATGCAATCTCAAAATAGCTTCTCTATTAACTTAAAGCAGCAAAAAGCCATCGCGAAAGAACGCTTAAAAGCGATCCGCGAGAATGACCACGCCACTCTGGATCAGGTAAAAAAATTTCACTCCCAACCTGACACTCTTTCTTTCGAGTCTGCTCAGCTTGCTGATGTTCAACATGCTTTAGCCAGAGAACTGGGATTGCCAAGCTGGAGCAAACTTAAAGCTCATGTGGAAAATTTAGAATCTCACGAGCGCGCTATTTCGTTAAAAGGACGGGCATTGGACCATGACCTAAGCACACTCCATGTTCGATGCGGTCACGATATTCAACAACGTCTCGTAGAAAGTGGTTTTGAAGGCCCTTTTTTACCGATGATAGATCCACTGTGTATTGGTCCAATACCAAATAACGAGCAGTCATTTTTATCGATTCGCGCTCAATATGTCGTCAACACCCTTTTACCAGTAATGGGACTAGAAAATTCGGTACAAGATATAGTGCAGCAGGGACAAAGAAACCTAGACACACTACGTAACGACAAATTTCAACGTATCGTATTTTGGGTCGAGCATGACGCTTATGATCAGCTCATGCTTCTGCGCGCTCTGATGTACCTAGAGGACGTGAAGGATAAGGTCATTGAAATTATCGAGATCAATCATTTCCCTAGTACAGAACGTTTTATTGGTTTGGGTCAGTTGCCCGCCGAAGCCCTTCGCTCATGCTGGCAATACCGGAAACCTGTCAGTGCAAAATTGATGAGTCAGGCTAAACAGTGTTGGGATGCAGTGACATCAGAAAATCCAAACTCTATTGTGGCTCTGTTACAGCAAGATGATTTAGATTGCCTGCCAAATATGGCAACCATGCTCAAACGTCACTTAAAGGAATTGCCACATTCGCAATCAGGGTTGAGCTTTACTCAGCGTCTCGCCTTAGATGCACTAAAGGAACAAAGCGCCCCAATTTCAGTTAGTAAATGTTTCCAGATTTATCAGCAAAGCGAACCTTTGCCGTATCTAGGTGATGTCATGTTTTACGCCTTGATACTCCCTCTAGTAACGAATAAGTCGCCGCTAATAACAATAGATTCAATGCATAAAAATTGGTGGGAACAACAAGTGAGCATTACCCAATACGGTAAGCACTGCTTAGAAGGTAAGGCGAAGTTTATCCAAGAATATTGGGTTGGCGGTATCCCAAATAATGAGCAAAATCGCTGGGTATGGGATCACTTAAACCTATCCACTCTCTCCGATGAGCGACACTCATCCAGCTAAATAACACAGTTATAGATTGCATATCCTCTGGCTAGCTATTCTAACGGGATAGAATTAAGGCGAGATGTGCAATCAAAAACATACTTCTACCAATTTGTAACAAAGAATTATCGTTAGTTTTATATTCGATAAATATGTTAAATTTTAAATGTTAATTCCACAATAAAGGTTAAAATACCGTTAAAATAACATTTTAATTGGTGATCGCAGTCACATCTATCAACCAACCATTGGGATTTTCTTTCACGTTCTTTCACTCCGCTGCTAATCTGCACGCCACTTTGAAATGAACTCAGAGTGCATAACTATAAGGAGTGTTCTCATGAATACCAAGAAACCGATGTCGCTTACTAGCCGTGTAATTTTAGGTATGGTAGCGGGTATCTTGACAGGATTTGCAATCCGCACACTTTTCGCCGACAACGGATTTGTCGACGCATACATTGTTAATGGATTATTTGAAGTTGGTGGCCAAATCTTTGTAGCCAGCTTAAAGATGCTAGTAGTACCACTGGTGTTTGTATCACTGGTTTGCGGTACTAGCTCTCTGAAAGACCTCTCAACGCTAGGTCGTATGGGCGGTAAAACCCTCGGTTTATATATTGCAACGACCGCAGTAGCCATCACACTTGCTCTGACGATGGGGACATTATTCCAGCCAGGAGCGGGCGCAGATCTTACCGCAGTAAGTTCTTTCAAGTCAGCAGAAGCGCCATCTTTAGGTCAGGTGATCATCGATATGTTCCCTACCAACCCAATCAGCGCAATGGCTGAGGGTAAAACACTTCAAGTGATCGTGTTTGCCGTTCTATTCGGTATTGCTATCAGCGCTGCGGGTAAACCGGGCGAGCGTATCGCGGCATTTTTCTCTGATTTAAATGAAGTGATCATGAAGCTGGTTGCTATTTTGATGAACCTTGCCCCTTACGGTGTGTTCTTCTTAATGGCGAAACTGTTTACCGGCCTTGGGCTGAGTGCAATCCTTAACCTTGCTGAGTACTTTGTTGTTCTTGCAGGCACACTATTGCTTCACGGTATCGTCACATACAGTCTGATGTTAAAAGGCTTCACTGGCCTGAACCCAATTACGTTCCTACGTAAAATGGAAGACGCCGTGATGTTTGCATTCTCTACTGCATCATCGAACGCGACCATTCCTGTTACTATGGAAACAGCGAAGCACCGCATGGGCGTTGAAAACCGTGTCTCCTCGTTCACTGTACCACTTGGTGCAACTGTGAACATGGATGGTACAGCGATCATGCAAGGTGTTGCGACAGCATTTATCGCCCAGGCCTTCAACATTGATTTGACCATGGGTGACTACATGATGGTCATCATGACGGCTACCCTGGCATCTATTGGTACAGCAGGCGTTCCTGGTGTTGGCCTTGTTATGTTAGCAATGGTATTAAACCAGGTAGGCTTGCCGCTGGAAGGCATCGCACTCATTATGGGTGTTGACCGTCTGCTGGATATGATTCGTACCGCAGTGAACATCACTGGCGATAGCGCAGTAACCGTTATTGTTGCGAAATCAGAAGGCGCATTGGATGAAGCTCGCTTCAACGATCCAATGGCCGGCGTAGCCGAAGAAGAAGTAAATCTGAAGCGCGCTGACGCTTAAACCGTTTTCGGTTACTTTAATCCTGTCTAAAACAAAGCCCTGATGGAAACATCGGGGCTTTGTTTATTTAAGCCATGTTGTTATTACGCCAACGAATTTAACTTCTCTCTGGCCTGCTTCTCGTGCTCTGGCGTAATGGCATTGCCAACTGTGTTCGCAGCCAGTGTTAGCGCTGCCATATCATCAGTAAATCCAACACCAGCTAATACGTCTGGCACCAAATCGGTTGGCAAAACGAAATATGCTAACGCACCGCCAAGAATTGCTTTGTGGCGAACAGAGGTGTTGGAATCTGTCATCGCGAGCCAGGATTTAATCCCCATTACCGCAATCTCTTCACCCGCTTTCCTGACAGATTTCTTCACCTTATGCCAGAAGGTTTTCTCATCTGGCACTTTTAGAGTTTCATTGACGACGTCATTAGGCGTCGATTTTAAAGACATGGCTGTAGTCATCGTTGCCTCCTGATATTTATGACTGTGGCGCTAATACTAATAGAGTAAACCTGAACGCGAGATTAATAGCATACGATTATCTTAGGTGGCAGAAATATAAAAACCCCCAAACCTTGGTCTGGGGGTTGAGAGCTATATTAGTGCAATGAACGTTTTATTGAGCGAGCTTCTCTAGTACACGCATCAGCATCTTGATGCGAGGCTCAATAGATTCTAAAAGTAAGTATTCCTGCTCACTGTGGAAGCCCGCGCCGATTGGACCAAAGCCATCTAATGTTGGAACACCTAAAATAGCGGTATTGTTAGCATCAGAACCGCCACCAACCTCTTTCCAATTAATATCAATAGAAAGCTCACTGGCAGCCTTTTCAACCAACGCCATTAAACCTTCGGTTTGCACACTCGGTAACATTGATGGTTTATACGCTTCTCGATCTAACTGAATGCTTACCCCGTCAATAAACGGAGTTTCAACTAACCCGTTCAGCTTAGTGTCGACCTCATCGTACTCTTCGTTGCTCCAAAAGCGCACATCCACAATCGCTTCAGCTTGTGCAGGCACAATGTTCGCCCCATTACCGCCCGACACAATGCCCACGTTTAAAGTAGTGCCAGAGTTAAAGTTGGTCATCGCATTGATAGCGAGAATCCAGTTTGCCATTTCGGTAATCGCACTACGACCATTCTCTGGCTCGTTACCCGCGTGAGCCGCTACACCATTGAACGATATTTTGTAACGCGCCATGCCTTTTCTTGCTTTCACCAACCCACCGTCTGCACGTGCGGCTTCTGCTACCAGCACATTCTGGGCATTTTTCGCAACAGACTGAATCCAATCTACCGAATCTAGTGAACCTGTTTCTTCATCCGGGTTCATACAAATACAGATCGACAGCTTTTCTAATACCGCTTTATCTAAATTTCGCATCGCATGAACGATGTTTAACAAGCCAGACTTCATATCTGACACGCCAGGCCCGTATGCTTTATTTTCATCCATAGACATCGGACGTCGCTCAACTGTACCTATAGGGAAAACCGTATCCATATGTCCTATCAGCATCACATCTATCTGTTCTGCCTCTGGCTTATTACGAATCTCAAGCCCTACTCCTGCTTTGCCACAATCAATACGCTTAACATTCCAGCCGGGCAACGCTTGAAATTTTGCCTCAAACTGAGAAGCAATAAATTCAATGCCATCGGTAGTGTAAGTTCCACAATCGACGTTGATTAATGGACGTAGCTCTTCGAGATAATCTTTGAGAGAAAACAGCATGATTGACTCCTAAACAAACAGGTTCATGACCAACATTGCACCAAATGCGTTTAGCACTGAGATTGCAATCATGATTGGGATATAGCGACCTTCTGTACCGATAGGACCCATGATGCGTCCCATATATTGGACCTGAGAGCCCATCAGGTAAATTGCAGGAGCAAGAATCGCGATATGAGTGCCATTTAGAATACCTTGGTCAAACAGCGTGATAACCACACCAACAGCGCCACCCATCGACATCCAGGCACCAATAAGTACGGCTGCAGCTTCACCTGGCAAACCAAATATCGCCATCACAGGAGAGAAGATAGACCCCATTAAATCCAGCGCGCCTGTGATCTGAAGCGCTTTGATAATAACAAATGCCATAAGAACGTTTGGTAAAGTAGAAGTTGTCGCGATCACCCAACCTTTTTTTGCGCCTTCAACGAAAATATCCGTCACCATAGGCTTACTTGTTTTTACATCACCCATTACGCTGTCTCCTCTTTCAAGTTCTCAGATTTGTTTTGTTCTTGTTTGTCTTCTTTGCCTTCAGTGATGTTTAAGTAGATGCGGAACAAGTTTGCACCAATAATCTTAAACGCAAACATGACCACGACCGCTAAACCGATAGAAGACGTCACAGCTAATGATCCATCCGCCATGGTTAAGGTAAATAACACAGCGCCTGATGAGAAAAAGTTAACGATGGTTGCACCTGCCGTGAATTGGAACATAGTAAATACATCCGTTTCACGTTTGGTGAGATGGCCTTCGTCTTTAAGTTGACGCGTCATTGCAGCACCTGCGTCAGTACTTTGTAGTGACGCGATTAGCGCTAAGCCGGAGTTACCCGGAATACCCATCAGAGGTCGTAGTAGAGGAGTCAGCAGTTTACGTGCGGCATCTAATGCACCGTAGTGTTCTAGAACATTGATCATCCCTAATGCGAACATCACGGTAGGGATAAGTGTAAGGGCAAAAAGAAAGCCATCGCGGGCACCGCTACCACCAGTACCACGAAGAGATGTTGTCGCGACTTTTAAACCATCTGCCGTTTCAGTGACGCCATACGCCACCTTACCAAAAGAGCCATTCAACGTTGTGAAGTCAAAGACTCCATACCATTGGTTTGATTGCAACATGCCAGAGAAGAAAACAACGGCAAACGCCAGTGCGATATAGCACCCTAACGTCACCTTACGATCAGTTTGAATCAGATTTTTCATAAGATTACCTACACATGGGGGATATGACACATATGTTCAACTTATTCAGATTCTCGAGATATGATCGAAATCAATCAGTCATTCAAACTAATATAAAAAACTAAAACGATATTTTATTTTATGATTACAATCACAATTGAAGTATAAGAATAAATAATAGATAAAATTAGGAATTTTAATCTTACTTAATTTTGCGGGTGTTACTTCGAAATAATATTCAGATTTGAAATAAAAAGCCCTTCTTTGAAAATCCAAAAGAAGGACTTTTAATTGCTTATTTCTAGCCTGGGATTACCTATCGCGGCCAACAAACGCAACCACAATTTTGTCATAACCAAGTGAACGTGAGAATACGTACGCTCCGTCTTGAGCGATCACTTGATGCTTGCCAGCCCCAACTGCTGGGTGTGCCTTACGGAACTGACCAAGCGTCTGCCAGTGTTTCAGCAACGCTTGTTTGTCATCAGTCAATTCCCAAACCATGTCAGAACGCGTGCCTTGATGAAAGTCATCCGCGTACGGGCCAATGTTACGCCCGATTTCATCGCCATAATAAACCTGAACTGCTCCAGGACTTAATAGCAATGCGTTCGCCGCGTTGCGCTGCATGGCGTAGTCTTTAAAGCGCGAGAAGAACAACTCGGTATCGTGAGAGGACATATAACTAACTGGGTTAAAGTCTTTCTCGTTGGCAATGGTATCGGCATAGCTTTGGTAGGTCTCTGCCATTTGGCTAAAACAGGCTGCACCTTTGTCGAGTTTCTTCTGCATATCGAAGTTGATAAGAGCATCGAATCCATCGTCAAAATAAGGGCTGCGATATGCGGAGTGTCCCCATACTTCGCCCATCATCCAGAAAGGTTGCCCCGACTTACCGTTCTCTTTACGCCACTGTTGTAAGCTTTGAGAGGCTTCCTGCTTCAGGCGTTTCCAGACTTCACCTTCCACATGTTTAACTGTGTCAACACGGTAGCCATCAATACCGAAGCGTTTCACCCAATCGGTTTGCCATTCAATTAAATAGTCCGACACAGTGTAATTGTCACGAGCCTTAACACGCGTACCCGGGTTGTCGAGTAGCCATTTTGGCGGTGTCACCGCTTTATCTGATTCGGTGACAAAGTCCGGTAAACCAGCGAGCGACATGGTGATATCACTGCTGCCTGGCTCGGGATAGCCCGGCAAACCGGCTCTTACCCAATCACCGCCCCACCAGTTGACCCAGTTCGGACTTTGGTAATCGATGTTTTGATGGAAACTATGCCAGTTTTCCCCACTCAGAGGTTGCCAGTCACCCCACTTCTCAGGTAAATCAGCGCCCGGCTTTAAAACGTCAAGGCCATCAAACTGCAAGTCGGCTAATGTAGAATATCCGGTATGGTTGATTACTGCGTCTAGCAGCACTTTCAGACCACGCTTGTGTGCTTCTTCCACCAGCGTTTTCAGGTCATCTTCGTTTCCAAAGTTCTCGTCTATCTTGGTGAAGTCACGAGTCCAGTAGCCGTGATAGGCATAAAATGGGAACGAACCACTGTCCCCGCCACCAACAAAGCCATGCACTTGCTCTACAATCGGTGACAGCCAAATCGCATCCGTACCCAAGCTCTTGATGTAGTCCAGTTTCTCAATCACACCTTTAAGATCACCACCGTGGAAGGTACCGATTTCTTCTTTTCCATCTTTTTTACGGCCGTAGCTTTCATCATTGCTACTATCCGCATTATTAAATCTATCTACCATTACAAAGTAGATATTGGCATTACGGTAATCGAACGGTACGGCTTCTTTGGTCTTTTTGATGGGTTCAAGCAATACAATGCCACCAGAAGATTTTTCAGGAGTGAGCGATACTTTTTGGTCTTTGACCTCTACGATTTGCCCTGAATAAGCATCTCGTAATTTCGTCCCATCAGGAAAACTATCTCCCAAGGCGATAGAGACTTCACCACCTTGGTAGACTTCACATTGAACTTGTGGAACTGGGCGTTTGAACTCGGTTTTCGCCGCTTTCTTTGGTTCACGTTTGAATAGGAGCGTTTTCGCTTCGTCATCATAGGCAAATGAGTAATCGCCGGTAAAACGAATCTGAAGAGGAAGCTCTGTTGGTTCACCACAGTTTAGCGAGATCGGCTGATTAAACTTGACGGTTTGGCCTTCTGGCGCCGTACAGTTTCCTTCAACACCGGTTATTTTTAGTGTGTAGCCATCTTTGGTCAGTGGTACAACTAACGCTTGTGCAGAACTAAGTGGAAAGTCGCGGCTATTCGTTGTGGTCGATATGGAAATATTGGGTTCGGCAATGGCACTTGCCGACACAAGTAATAATGTCGTCGTGATAAGGTTCAGTTTCATCGTTCAGTCCATTGGTTACGCAGACAAGTTGCGTGAATGTAATTGTTTTATTCACGCTAATCTTGCCTGTATAAGAAACTGAACACATCATTCTAAAAGACTACGCCCCAAAGCTTGGGATAACTCACACTTTACTAATGAAGAGGCGTAGTTCGTCGAATTTACAACTGCACACTGCCAAGATTACGCATTTGGTTCAAAGCCCACCTTGTGCGGCGCTGAGTGTAATTACTCTGTGGGAAGACTTTAATTCGGTAAGGATTGGGTAACACCACCGCTAATTGCGCCGCTTGCCACTGAGACAACCTGTCTGCGCTCACACCATAATAGTTCTGTGCAGCCGCTTCAGCCCCATAGATACCCGGACCAAATTCCACCACATTGAGGTAAACCTCCAAAATGCGCTCTTTGCTCCACATGGCTTCCATCAGCAGGGCAAAGTACAACTCGTAAGCTTTGCGAACATAAGAATGAGATGGAAACAAAAACAGATTTTTTGCGGTTTGCTGAGTGATCGTACTTGCGCCTCGGGATGGGCCATTTTCATCCGCATTTGCTATTACATGAAACAACGACTCAAAATCGATCCCATAGTGCGTAGGGAATTTCTGGTCTTCGGTCGCAATCACAGCAAGTTGCATGTTCTTAGAGATTTGAGACAAAGGCACCCACTCATGGAGGCTATGCTCTGGGTAGTTCGTTGGCGGCGAAATGAGTCGACTGAGTTTCCATCCCCAGATAGGAGGATCGATAAACCTTCCCGCGCCCACTAAAACGACAGGAACGAGCAACAGTACCAACACCATTTTCAATAGAAATGACTTCAGCCTTTTCAACATGTGTAAGATCCCAACAACTCAGAGCTTTAAAAGCAGCGAGCAAGAATGCCGGATTATGTGACGAAGAGCAAGTTTTTGAAGGTCAAAGTTTGGTCAAAAAAAGCCCGATTTACAATGTAAAGCGGGCTTGTTTCAGTAGGTGTGCTTATTTAACAAGCTTGTAGAATACGGTAGATAACGGAGGCAGGCGAAGTCCAAGTGACTGAGGAAGAGACTCACTCTCTATCTCTTCGGTCTCTACACTCGTATGAACCTTAAAACTACTGCCATGGTATTTACTATCATCGGTATTGAGCAGAAGCTCATATCTGCCTTCATTCGGTACGCCTAAGCGGAATTTCTCATGCGGCACCGGAGTGAAGTTAGTAATCACCAAAATACGCTCACCATCTTGGCTAATACGCTCATGAGCCAAAATACTTGCGTCCGCTTCGTCTTGAAGACGCCATTCAAAGCCTGCTGACTCACAGTCTTGGTCATGCAGCGCAGGAGCATTGCGGTACAGATGGTTTAAGTCCCGAGTCAGAGCCTGTACACCTTGGTGACGTTCAAAATCCAGCAAGAACCATTGCAACTGATCATCATGGTTCCATTCCGAGGTCTGGCCAAATTCAGCGCCCATGAAGTTCAGCTTCTTACCTGGTTGACCATACATGTAACCATAGTATGCACGTAGGTTTGCCGTTTGTTGCCACTCATCACCCGGCATCTTATTGTGGATAGAAGCTTTCCCATACACCACTTCATCGTGCGACAAAGACAACACATAGTTTTCGCTGTGTGCATAAATAAGCGGGAATGTGATGGTATTGTGATGGTATTTGCGGTGAACAGGATCTTCTTTCACGTATGCAAGGCTGTCGTGCATCCAACCCATGTTCCATTTAAATCCAAACCCTAAACCGCCCATGAATGTTGGAGCCGAAACGCCTGGGAATGCTGTAGATTCTTCTGCGATCGTCATAGCGTTCGGGAAGTGCTTGTACACCTCCTCATTCATCCACTTCAGCGTCGCGATGGCCTCGTAGTTTTCATTACCGCCGTCGATATTCGGGATCCACTGATCGTGGCTACGCGAATAATCCAGATAAATCATGGAAGCAACCGCATCGACGCGAATACCGTCAATATGGAATTGTTCAAACCAGTACAGTGCATTCGCAACAAGGAAACGGCGCACATGCTCGCGACCGACATCGTAAATATACGAGTTCCAGTCTTGATGCCATCCACGACGCGGATCGGGATCATGGAATAGCGGTGTACCATCGAAGTTAGCCAAACCGTGTCCATCTGATGGGAAGTGTGCTGGTACCCAGTCAAGCACTACGCCAATGCCTGATTGGTGGCACAGATCCACGAAGTACTTAAAGTCATCTGGCGAACCATAGCGGCTGGTTGGTGCAAACAGACCAACTGGCTGGTACCCCCAAGAGCCATAGAATGGGTGCTCAGAAATTGGCATCAGCTCTACATGGGTATATTCCATGTCGACTAAGTAAGGTACTAACAAATCCGCCAACTCGCGGTAGTTCAAAAACTCACCCTGCTCATTACGCTTCCACGACCCAGCGTGTAGTTCATAGAAAGACAGTGCTTCATCACGTTTTTGCGTGACGGGACGCTGTTGCCACTCTTCGTCTTGCCATTGATAACGGCTATGATCGTAGGTAATCGACGCGAATGAAGGGTATTGCTCTGAGTAAAAACCCCAAGGATCTTGTTTATGAGGAAGCCCTTCCCCATGTGGACCTTTGAGTTCAAATTTGTATTGCACGCCCTCTTTCAGATCTGGAATAAACAACCCCCAGATACCGTAATCCAAACGTTGCATCGGATGGCGACGACCATCCCATTGGTTAAAACCACCAATCAGACTGACTGCTGAAGCATGTGGAGCGTACACAAGGAAACGGACACCAGAGATGTTTTCACCACCGCGCTCCAACGTAACAAATTGCGAGCCCATGTAATGGTACATGTCTATCGGTGTATGAAGATGTTCGTACTCTTGATAGATATTATGATATTGGTATGGGTCATCAATGATCTGCTCAACACCAGCCCAATCCACCGCCAAACGGTAGTGTGTGAGATGTAAGTCACGTTTCTCTTTGAGGATAAAACCACTCTCACCTTCACGTTCAAGCTCTACGCGAGGTTCGCCCTCTATGAGCAGCTCAACTTTATCTGCGCCCGGCATCCAGACTCTCAGGGAGCCCTCACCATCATCAATGAATGGCCCGAGTGTCGCAAACGGGTCTGAGTAAGAAGCCTGAGCCAGCAGATCATAGGCGCGTTCGTACTTTTTCTTTGTTCTCTTTATTGTATTGGTTTTAACGTTTTTCAAACCTTTCTCCCTAGAGCCAACACCCACCTAAAACGAATAGATTTTAAGCAAATATTGGTTTGTACAACCAGCGTAAACTTACTAAAAAGCGCGGCTTCACACATCAATGTTACAAAGCTGCCACAAAAAACGAAAATGCCCGCTATTATCGCGGGCATAATAACAGTACTCCATCCTAACGGATTGTTCCTGAAGAATGAGTGACCTAGATGGAAATTTCTTATCTGAAAAGCAACAAATTGAAATCAGCTCATGTGTCTAAATCACTCTATTCATTTTACTTACCTGCTTGTGCGCGAACTTCAGTCAGGCGTTTCGCAATTCGATTCACATCTTCACGACCGAAAATTTCATCGAGGTTCATCGACAACTTACGACGCCAGTTAGGATACTCATCAACGGTGCCTGGAATGTTGACCGGTTGATCCATTTCCAGCCAGTCTTCAAGCTGAACACTCAGTAGCGCTGAACCACCAGAGGCAACGTGCAGTTGCAGTGCTTCGCTCAGGTAAGAATCCATTGGGACAAACTGCGCATCGTGACCAATGCCTTCTGGTAGGTAACCATGCCAGCGAACGCTATCCAGAATGCCTTGTTTGCACTTCAATCGGTCAGCAAACAGACCTTCCAGTTGATCTTCATCTGGGTAAAGTCCAATCTCACGCCCCATTTTTAAATCATCACAGTGCCAGAAACCACGTAGCGTTGGCATGTCATGTGTACACAGTGCTGCCATAGACTGCTCAGCGTAATGCTCCGGAGAAATGAAGCCGCCATCTTCTTTCGATGTTTCGAAGAAGAATACTTTGTAAGAATGCACACCCGCATCGCGAAGGATATCGACGATTTCATCTGGCACAGTACCTAAATCTTCACCGATCACTGAACACTGATGGCGATGAGATTCAAGCGCTAAGATTGCCAGCATATCTTCTACTGGGTAATACAGGTATGCGCCTTCGGTTGCCTTCTCACCTTTAGGGATCCACCACAGACGCAGCAATCCAAGCACATGGTCAATACGCAACGCACCACAGTGCTTCATATTTGCACGCAGTAGTTCGATATACGCTTGGTATCCTGTTGCTTCCAATACTTGTGGATTTAACGGTGGTAAACCCCAGTTTTGGCCCAAAGGACCAAGAACATCTGGTGGCGCACCAATACTTGCGTCCAGAACCAGGTTACCTTCATCAGCCCAAGTTTCACTACCAGAATCTGCCACGCCTACTGCCAGGTCTCGGTACAGACCAACAGACATGCCTTTTTCTTCCGCAAGTACTTGTGCTTCTTTAATTTGATCGTCTGCAATCCACTGGAGGTACATGTACAAGTGAACGCGTTCCAGATTGTCTTTGACGTATTTCTGAGTACCCGCAGACTCAAAAGAGCGGTACTTATCAGGGAAAGCAGGCCAGCCCCACATATTTGAGTCTTCAGCGTGAAGGTCAGCATGAATCGCGTCAAACGCTGCTTGATGCAACAAGCTTTCGCCACCTTTCTCTACAAAGTCGAAGAAGGCGCGAGAGCGGTCAGTATTCTTGTCCAGGTGACGGGCTTTGAACTCACTGAACAGAAGCGGTAATACGCTCATCTTAAGCGCAGAAACTTCTGTGTAATTCACCCAGTGTGAGTCACGAGCTTTTTGCAGACGTTGCTGGAACTCAGCGCTGCCAACTTGCTGTTGCGCTTCTGCACTTAGTGCGAATTCAGGTACAGAAACCACATCAATGTACATTATGTTCAGCCAACGACGAGACGATGGGCTGTATGGGCTTGCACCTTCTGGATTTGCTGGGAACAACGAGTGAATTGGGTTCAGGCCAATGAAGTCTCCACCACGCGAAGCAATGTCACTAACCAGTTGCTTTAGGTCGCCAAAATCACCAATACCCCAGTTATGCTGAGTACGCAGTGTATAAAGCTGGATGCTCGGACCCCAAAGCTTTTTGTGTTGGTTTAGCTCATCCTGTTTATAACAAGCTTTAGGTGTGATGATCAGTGACATTTCGTAAGGCGTTTTACGACGCTTACGGCTGATGATCAATTTGTGATAACCCCACGCCAAATTCTTTGGCAATGCAAACACTAGAGGGCCACCCTCAGCACGTTCGTCACGAACAATTTGAGACTGAAGATAGCCTTCAAGTACCTCTCCTTGCTCTGTTTCTAAACGCCAGCTGAATTCACTCTCACGAGCACTCGTACCTAGGTTTAGTTCCACTTCGACCGGGTCGCCGTCGCGTAAAACAAGAACAGGGGCTAGTACGTCTTTCTTATGTTTTCTCTCAGCAGAAGCTAATAGTTTTTCGTCGCTGCTAATATCGTAGCCAAGTGACGCGAGCAAACGGCGCAAAGTCTCATCAGACACTTTAGCCTCTTCTCCCCAGGCGCTCACGTAGCTATCAGCCAATCTCGCCATTGCCGCGACTTTCTTCAATGCTGTTTGTTCTTTCATCGCTTTCTCCGAAGGTAATGCAAACACCTTCCATGTAGGGTTTTATTGTTATCAATAATTTATATTTGGAAATAACCAAAGGTAGCGCTTGGCTACCTTGGTCGTATACCCAAGTGACTTCTAGGTGCAAAGTTCAGAGCCATGTTACTTGGGTATATAGGTCGATTAACGGTGAACCGGTTCTAGTTTCCAGATGTTATTCACATAGTCACGAATTGAGCGGTCTGATGTGAACTTACCGACTAGGGCTGTATTAAGGATGGCTTTCTTAGCCCACCCAGCCTGATCTTTGTACTGTTCACCCATATCTTCATGCGCTTTCACGTAAGACGCGAAGTCTGCAAGACATAGGTATGGGTCACCGCCATCAAGCAGGCTATCGTACGTTGCACGCAATAGACCTGGTTGACCCGGAGTAAACTCTTCACCCGCAAGTAAATCCATCGAAGCTTTCAACAGGTGGTCCGCATTGTAGTAATCAAATGGGTTGTAACCCTGAGCTTTCACCGCTTTCACACCTTCAACATCCAGACCGAAGATGTAGATATTCTCGTCACCCACTTCTTCACGAATCTCAACGTTCGCACCATCCATCGTACCGATAGTCAAAGCACCGTTAAGCGCCATCTTCATGTTACCAGTACCCGATGCTTCTTTACCCGCTAGTGAGATTTGTTGTGATACATCCGCCGCAGGAATGATGATTTCTGCCATGCTCACGCGGTAGTCAGGAATGAATACCACTTTAAGCTTGTTACCGATGCGAGGGTCGCTGTTGATCTTCTCTGCAATTTTGTTGATTGCGAAGATGATTTCTTTTGCTAGGTGGTAACCCGGTGCTGCTTTCGCTGCGAAGAATACAACACGTGGTACACAATCAAACCCAGGCTCGTTAAGAATACGATGGTACAGAGACAACACGTGTAGCAAATCTAGGTGCTGACGCTTGTACTCGTGTAGACGCTTGATTTGAACATCGAAGATCGCATTGGTATCCAGCTCGATACCCATGTTTTCTTTGACCCATTTAGCCAGGCGCTCTTTGTTCTCTTTCTTAACTGCCATGAATTCTTTTTGGAATTTCGCGTCTGTTGCGTACTTCGCAATACCTTCTAGCAGTTCAAGTTTCGCAGGCCATTCGTCACCGATTTTGTCTGTGATTAAAGTAGACAGGCCAGGGTTACAGAACTTCAACCAACGACGAGGTGTGATACCGTTCGTCACATTGTGTAGACGAGTTGGGTACAGCTCATGGAACTCAGGGAACAGGTCTTTCTTAACCAATTCAGAGTGAAGCGCTGCTACACCATTAACCGCGTATGAACCGATTACACTCAGGTTGGCCATACGTACCATGCGGTGGAAACCGTCTTCGATGATCGAAAGTTTTTGCTGTTTCGCAACATCACCAGGCCACTTAGCACGAACTTCTTGCAGGAAGCGGTGGTTGATTTCGTAAATGATTTCCATGTGACGTGGAAGCAAGTGCTGAATTAGCGACTCAGGCCATGTCTCTAGTGCTTCTGGAAGTAATGTGTGGTTTGTGTACGCGAATGTGTGTGAACAGATTTCCCATGCCGCTTCCCAAGTTAGACCTTTCTCATCAACAAGGATGCGCATTAGCTCAGGAATCGCGATGGTTGGGTGCGTATCGTTAAGCTGGATTGCCTCTTGCTTAGGCAGTTCTTCTAGTGAGTAACCTGCTGCTTCATGACGGCGTAGAATATCGCGTACTGAGGCCGCAGAGTGGAAGTACTGTTGCATTAGACGAAGTGTTTTACCTTTCTCGTGGTTATCGTTCGGGTAAAGCACTTTAGTGATGTTACCTGCGTCTATCAGCGCATGCTGAGCTTCGAAGTAATCACCACTATTAAAGCTGGCTAGTGAGAATGGTGCAATTGCCTGACATTCCCAAAGACGCAAAGGGTAAACCGTGTCTGATTCGTATCCTACGATTGGAAGATCCCACGGCATCGCTTTTACTGTCATGCCAGGAACCCATTTACGAACTTCTTTGCCGTTCTCGTTTACCACTTCAACGTGACCGTAGAAGCCGATTTCCTGTGCAAGTTCCGGACGAGCGACTTCCCAAGGGTAACCTTCAACGCCACACCATGCATCTGGCGCTTCTTGTTGACGACAATCTTTGAATGACTGCTTAAACAGACCGTATTCATAGTGGAGGCCGTAACCTACAGTAGGGAATTCTTGTGCTGCACATGAATCCATAAAACATGCAGCCAGGCGACCAAGACCGCCGTTACCCAATGATGGATCGCGCTCTTCTTCTAGCAGGTCAGTTAAGCTATGACCTAGCTCAGCCATTGCCTCTGTCACTTGCTCGTACAGACCCATGCTGATTAAGTTGTTACCTGTTAAGCGACCGATTAGGAACTCTAGAGAAAGGTAGTTAACACTCTTAGCGCTCTTGATACGAGGATCTTCTTCAGTCGCAAGTAAATCAAAAGTAGTGAACTCAGCCAGTGCGCGCCCCATTGCCAGGTACCATGCGCGGCTATCGGCATTTTCAACGGTATGAGCGTAAGTCACTGATAGGTGTTTTTTTACGCTGTCTTGGAACGACTTTTTGTCAAATTTTTTCTGTTGTGTAGGTTTCATTAAGAAATTCTCACGTCTTTTAGTAATTCATCTGCCATACATCGTGCATTTAGCAGGGTGAATAAACATCCTCCTAATTCTCCCCCCTTAAAGGAGGAGGAATGAGGGCGTAGAGGGGGGTACCCCCAAGCAATTAGTGATCTAAATCTCAACAACACTGGGCTCGCTCGACTTGTTAGTGATTTCGGTCACAACCAAGCATGAGAAAAGCATGAATTACACTTATGACGGTTATTAGGGCTCACATGGTCTTTGATGCAAAATTTGTCTTAGTGATCACATTAACCCAGTTAACAACCATGAAATATTCCAAACGCTGTGCAGAAAAATGCATACATTACCAACTCGAAGTGCTTTTAGGTGATCAAAATCACAAATCAAGGGCGTAGTTAATGCCAATCGGGTTATCTCCTGAGAATTAGGAAGTGGATCAAAGTAAGCTGCGATGGCGATGACGTAACATCTCAATCAATTTGCATGTTTTGTTCGCTTTTTAAACAAATTAAGATTTAGTGACACAAACCGTTTTCAGATTTCGCTAGCTTACGCTTACATATAAGGACTCAATTACTAATGTGGATTCCATCTAAGCTTACTCGCCCGGGTCGTTTACACAACGCCATTGTACGTCCTCGAGTGCTGGACCTCCTGCAACAAGCGCCTTACTACAAATTGGTTTTGTTTCGCTCTCCTGCTGGATACGGCAAAACCACGATGGCAGCGCAGTGGCTGTCAGACAAGCCCAACGTTGGCTGGTATAGCATTGATGACAGTGACAATGACGGCTTTCGTTTCGTCAATTACCTGCTACAAGCATTGAATAAAGCAACCAACTACAGTTGCGCTAATGCCCAAAAACTGGCGGAAAAGCGCCAAATATCCTCGTTGCGCTCTCTGTATAGCGAACTCTTTGCGGAAATGGCTGATTTTCACCAGGAATGCTATGTCGTACTCGATGACTACCACCTGATCACCAATGATGAAATTCATGAATCGATGCGCTTCTTCTTAAAGCACATGCCAGATAATCTGACCGTCGTGGTCACTAGCCGTGCAACCCCGCCTCTCGGTACAGCGAATCTGCGAGTGCGTGACTTGATGATCGAAATCGGCAATGAAATGCTGGCATTCGATACAGAAGAAACCACCCGCTTCTTTAATCAACGCATCGCTGATGGTATTGATGAAGACATGGCGAATAGCTTGCGAGCATATGTTGAAGGTTGGCCTTCGGCGCTACAACTCATCGCTCTGCAAGCGCAACATCAAAACCGTACGCTGGCGCAAACCGTTGAGTCGGTATCACAGTTTAATCACGCGCATCTATGGGATTATCTGGTCGAAGAGGTGTTTGATCTACTCGATCACGACACTCGCCACTTCTTAATGCAAGTATCGGTTTTAGATCATTTTAACGATGAGTTGGTGTTTGCGTTGACTCAGCGTGAAGATGCGCTTGGATTGATCGAATCCCTCAATCGTTACGGCTTGTTTATCTATCCACTTGAGGGTGAACATAACTGGTTCCGATTCCACAATTTGTTCGGTGAGTTTCTATCTCACGAACGCCAGGCCAGAATTCCTCAACAAGAGAAAGATCTGCACCGTAATGCGGCATTGGCATGGTTACAACAAAAATCGCCACATCAGGCGATTCACCACGCACAAAAGTCAAATGACAAACACTTAGTCGTTGAAATATTGAATGAATTTGGCTGGAAAATGTTTAACCAAGGCGAGCTAAGCACCTTGGAGCGTGCGATTCATCAGCTAGATTCGGAGCTACTGTTCAGTCATCCAAAACTGACCATGTTACGTGCATGGCTGGCTCAGAGTCAGCACCGCTACAATCAGGTTGGTCAGTTACTTCAGGAAGCTGAAACCGAGCATAAAAAACGCAATATTGAGCTTGATGTCCATTATCAAGGTCAGGCTAATGCGTTACTGGCGCAGGTGGCGATTAACAGCAACCAACCCGAAAGAGCACTCGAACTGGCAGAACTTGCTCTTAGTCAGCTCGATCACACTATCTATCGCAGCCGAATCGTCGCAACTTCCGTCGTTGGAGAAGTCAATCACGTCCTGGGCAAACTCGATCGTGCCTTGCCAATGATGCAACAAACTGAAAAATTGGCACGTCAGTATCAGGTTTATCATCAGGCACTTTGGGCGATTTTGCAGCAAAGTGAAATATTGATTGCTCAGGGTTACGTCCAGGCCGCATTTGAAGTGCAGGACTCAGGCTTCCGCTTGATCGAGGAGCACCAACTGCAACATGTTCCGCTGCATGAGTTCTTGCTGCGTATCCGTGCGCAAGTGCTCTGGTGCTGGAATCGTTTAGACGAAGCCGAAGAGTGCGCTTATAAGGGCTTACAGATCCTTGAGAATCATTCACCAAGTAAGCACTTACATAGCTACTCGATGCTGGCACGTATTGCGATTGGACGCGGAGAACTCGACAAAGCCGGTAAGTTTATTGAGCATATTCAACACTTGATGAAACAGTCTACTTACCACGTTGACTGGACTGCAAATGCGTCACTGTCTCTGATCCTATTCTGGCAAGCTCGCGGCAATACCGAAGCGATACAGGAATGGTTAAACACCGCAGTTCGTCCAGAATCTGCGTATAACCACTTCTGCCAGTTGCAATGGCGCAACATCGCCCGAGCGCACATTAACCTCGGGCAGTATGACGAAGCGCGTCAAGCGTTAGACTTTTTACAAAGTGAGGCGCGCCGCAGCAAACTGGTCACCGATACAAACCGAAATCTGGTCGTAGAAGCCGTTTTAGCCGCACGCCAATCAAATGAAGAGCAAGCAAAAGCATTATTAAAAGAAGCGCTGGTCATGACCAATCAGACAGGCATGGTTGGAAACTTCCTGATTGATGGTGCAACGACTGGCAGTCTGCTAGAAAAGCTTAGCCTTCGCCATGAACTGGGGGATTTGGAACGCCATCGAGCACAGCAATTGATGAAAGACATTTCATCGAACCAACGCAGCCGTTCCATACACTTTGACGAAGAGTTCATTGAAAAGCTGGTCAACCACCCGAACGTACCAGAGTTAGTACGCACTAGCCCGCTCACTCAACGTGAATGGCAAGTTTTAGGATTGATTTACTCTGGTTTTAGTAATGAACAAATTGCCCAAGAGCTCGATGTAGCGGGTACTACCATCAAGACCCACATTCGCAACTTGTATCAAAAGCTGAACATTGCAAACCGTAAGGAAGCGATTATTACAGCAGAAAATTTGCTGCAGTTGATGGGCTACTAGAACAAGAGAGTCATCGAAAACAAACCTAACGAATAAAGGGTTGGCGTATCGCGTCAGCCCTTTTTTGTTGCCTGACTTAACGAAAAAGTCATGCTCAAAAAACGTTTTGTTCAGACAAAAAAATAGCCAACCGCAATGACCGCGATTGGCTTTTATATACTGTGAACAATCTGTATTCACTAACAACGTCAGTTGGCTAGGTGACCCTCGGCTTAAGAAGGGTCGCGGCATATTATGCATATAACGTGCCAGTTTTTAAAGGCATATTTTTGCGCTCAAGATCTCATATATAACTTATTTTCGACACAGTTTATTGCAAAATGCAAAATGCAAAATGCGAAATACAATTGCAATTGGCAATTCTATATTGCAAAAAAACATTTATTTACGGAAGACGTATTCTGCTTTGAGATTACGCAAAAAAATCACCTTCGTGGATTAATCAAGCAGTTAGATATCAATCATCACTACTATTTCATACTTTTTTGACAGCAATGTTTGTATACTCTTTGCCATCTAAACGACATAACCATAGAAATATGAATTATCTAATTACTTTCTTCAAAGGAATCGCCATGGGAGCCGCGGATGTGGTTCCCGGCGTCTCTGGCGGCACTATTGCTTTTATTACTGGTATTTATGACACGTTGCTAGAGAGCATTCGACGAATTAACCCCTATCTTTTGACGATTTGGAAACGACAAGGGGCTAAAGCAGCGTTTAATCATATTAATGGCTTTTTTCTCATTTCTCTTTTCTCGGGTATTTTCGTTAGCATTGCGACGCTCGCAAAGCTGATCACCTGGCTGCTGAATACGCACCCGATTCCAATTTGGTCGTTCTTCTTTGGACTGATTCTGGTTTCGGTGTACCACATCGTCAGGCAAGTAGAAAAGCGTGACGCGATTCGCTTCATTACCCTCTTGGTTGGCGTGGCATTCGCGTACAGCATTACGGTGCTTAAGCCTCTGCATATGGAACCAACGATGTTGAACACGCTTATTGCTGGTTCTATCGCGATCTGCGCAATGATCCTGCCAGGGATTTCAGGCAGTTTCATTCTGCTACTGATTGGCATGTATACACCAGTGCTAGCCGCAGTGAAGGGATTCCAGATGGACATCTTAGCGCTGTTTTTAGCTGGCTGTGTGATTGGTCTGCTAACCTTCTCACACCTGTTGTCCTGGCTGCTACGCAAGTTCCGCGACGCAACGCTTATGTTTCTGACTGGATTGATGATCGGCACCCTACCTAAGATCTGGCCATGGAAAGAGACGTTAACCTGGCGCACCAACTCAAAAGGTGAGCAAGTGCCACTACTTCAGCACAACCTGTCTCCGTTTGAATATGAGCATATCACCTCGCAACCCTCACAACTGGTGATAGCGATAGTGATGATGCTGGCTGCAATCGCGCTGGTGCTTGGCTTAGAAAAGTTCGCAGATTCAAATAAATAACTTTATTGCCTAAAACGGAGCCACCAGCTCCGTTTTTTATTCAATCTATATAAGGTGTACACAATTTCTCGAACTTGTCTCGTTCAGCATTACTCAGATGTGCTACGATACGGTTCTTATTACGTCATAATTGCTGAGCTTTAATGAAACTGTTAAACATTACAGGCGTCGCTGTGGCACTGGTCGCAGGGTTTTACGCCCCTACTCTTATCAAAAGCTTATCAACTTCCTCAGAACTCAAACCGCTTGATGAATATTGTTTTCTGTCTACAACGGCTTGTGTCCAGCACGATGTCTCCATGATACTCAATGTCGACAACGCTCAACCGCTAGTTCCGGCGCAACTGACCGTTGAATGGTCAGGCAATCAGGCTGAACAACTCGTACTGAGCCTGTCGGGTCGAGAAATGGAAATGGGAGAACCCAAATTTCTCCTAAAAATGGTTTCTCCCGGAAAATACATGGGTGAAGTGGTTTTGCCTGTCTGTACTCAAGAGTCAATGACTTGGGTAGGAGAGCTGAGCGACGGACAAAACACGATTTATCCCGCCATCAAAATGCATAGATAAGGAATCCTTATGAGCCGTAACTGGTCCCTCATTCTCATAGTCGCATTCGTACTTGGGTTTGGCGCTAAAAGCTATTTAGACAACCAGGAAAAGATCCCTACTACCGAACAATCTGAGCCTGCAACGTCAGAACAGACGATCTTGTTTGGTGAAAACGATCAGCCAGTCAACATCTTTGATGAAAACGACCCACGTATCCGTATCGTATATTTTGGATTTACGCGTTGTCCGGATGTTTGTCCAACGTCGCTAGCGATGCTGGCAGGCGCACTGAATCAAATTGATGATGCACAAAAAGCCCAGCTACGTCCGATGTTCATCTCTCTTGATCCTGAGCGTGATGAAGCGGATGCATCTGCAAAATATGCACACTACTTCCACCCAATGATTGAAGGCTTGTCAGCACCACTGGACATCACAACTCCACTCGCTCACAGCTACGGCGTTATTTTCCGTAAGACAGAGTTAGAAGGTTCTGAGCTGAAATATACCTTAGACCACAGCTCCTATTTCTACTTTTTAAAACCCGATGGAACCTTGATCACTAAAGTCCCGCACACGCTGACACCAGCGCCGATTGTCGAGGCGATTTCACAACTCACCGCACATTAAACGTTTCAATTCGGCTCCTGGATCAGGAGCCTTATTTTTATTCAGCACCTTATGCCTTGACGGCTATTTATCTAATTTCTGTGCTTTATCCCTCAAATATGTATGCTTATTTAAGATATAAACTAGTTTCCAAATTCGAGAAAGATAGACAAAGAGTATGTTCCAAAGGCTAAAACGCATCTTTAAATTCCTGACTCAGGTAAACCCAAATATGGATCAGGATGTCGACATCATTATTGCCGCAATTGGTGGTATAGAGAATGTCGTTGAAACTGGCGCGTGTGCCACACGTCTCAGACTGACACTCAACTCTACTGCCATCGTCAACAAAGAAGCGCTGAAACAACACGGTGCGCACGGTGTCGTGGTGATAGACGAGCGCCATATCCAGATCATCTACGGACTCAAAGCCAACACATACTCGCAAATTATGGAAGAGAAAAGGGTTAGCCGCACGTAAGGAATGCTCTGCCGCAATAGGATGAGAGCGACTATACTCTCCAAGTTTCATTCACCCCGCTATCAACGCGCTAAAGGGAACATTTGTCTCCTTTTTAGTAACGTTATGCAAAAGCATCATTCATAAGTGCCAATATTTTGCAACACAAATAACTTATTTTGATAACATCGAGCAAACATTTAATCCAAGAACAAACTAAAACTAGACACAAAATATTACCAAGTTAAGATATGTGCCATTCAGCCAGAGAAGGGTTGAATATACAAAAACAGGATAATTGATAATCATGTGTTTTAGTGACGAGTAGTGATGCTGCCCCTTGATCATTCAAGGACATTATCGCCGTGTAATGTTTAGTATTGCTCAATCACTTAAGCACAACATTGCAGGAATGAAGTATGCAACACAACAGCCTCGTTGCCCGATATGCTCGTGGTAACCTCGTTCTCCAAATCCTAGTCGGGATCGTCTTTGGTGTCTTACTTGCGACAGTTTCACCAAGTCACGCCCAAAGTGCTGGTCTAATTGGTAACTTATTTGTTGGAGCTCTAAAAGCAATTGCTCCGATCCTTGTGTTTGTTTTGGTTGCCGCATCTATCGCGAATCAAAAGAAAAACCAACACACTTACATGCGCCCAATCGTTGTTCTTTACTTGATGGGCACATTCTTCGCTGCGCTATCAGCCGTGGTTCTAAGCTTCCTTTTCCCGACCACTTTAACGCTTGTAACTGGTGCTGAAGGTGCAACGCCTCCTCAGGGTATTACAGAAGTTCTACAAACACTGCTGTTTAAAGTGGTCGACAACCCGGTAAACGCTCTAGTCGAAGCAAACTATATCGGTATTCTTGCTTGGGGTGTTGGTCTTGGTCTGGCGCTACACCACGCTTCAGCAACGACCAAAGCACTATTCGAAGATCTAAGCCACAGTGTGTCACAGATCGTACGCTTTATTATTCGTCTGGCACCATTTGGTATCTTCGGTTTGGTAGCATCAACGTTCGCTACAACAGGTTTCAGCGCGTTGGCTGGCTACGCACACCTACTAGCAGTACTGTTAGGTGCAATGTTTATCATCGCATTGGTAGTAAACCCAGCGATTGTTTACTTCAAAACCAAACAAAACCCTTACCCATTGGTTTTCCAATGTCTGCGTGAAAGTGGCGTAACGGCATTCTTCACTCGTTCAAGTGCGGCGAACATTCCAGTAAACATGGCACTGTGTGAAAAGCTAAAACTGGATGAAGATACTTACTCAGTGTCTATCCCTCTGGGTGCAACCATCAACATGGCTGGTGCAGCAATCACTATTACAACGCTTACGTTGGCAGCAGTGCACACTATGGGTATCGAAGTTGATCTAATGACAGCTCTGCTTCTGAGCGTAGTTGCAGCAATCTCTGCATGTGGTGCTTCTGGTGTCGCGGGCGGTTCTCTGCTTCTGATTCCTCTGGCATGTGGCCTGTTTGGTATTTCAAATGACGTAGCCATGCAGGTTGTAGCAGTAGGCTTTATCATTGGTGTGATTCAAGACTCTGCAGAAACTGCACTAAACAGTTCGACAGACGTGGTCTTCACTGCCGCAGTTTGTAACTCAGAGCACCAAAAAGAACAGCAATAATCTGTTTGATATTCAATAAAAATGGGGGAGCCAATTGGCTCCCCCATTTTTTTAACTCAATGTCCATTAAGCATCAGACAGCGCCACTTCTTCAATGGGAAAATGTTTGCTTGGCTCTACAAACTCTTGCTGAGCGGCGATAGTTTGTAACTCCCACTCGCCATCATGGAAAGTTGCACTTAACACGCCATAGCAAGCATCGTGACAGTGCTGGAAAGCGTGTTTCGGACTCCAGCCTTTCAGCAATCCGGCCGTGAATATAGCCGAAATCAAATCACCTACACCAACAGGTTGCTTAGCGAATTCAAAATGAGGCCGCTTGGCAAGATAAATCCCTTCTTGGGTAGCAAGCAACATGTTGAAGCTGCCGTTATCCAGACAGTAGAGGTGTTTAACCAACACAACTTTTGGGCCTTTCGCCAGAGCGCGCTGACAAGCAGTGACGGCATCTTCTAGGGTGTGGATTTCCATTCCAGCAAACTGACTGAGTTCAAACTGATTAGGCACAATAACATCAGCCATTGGCATCAGCCGCGTTAGAAGATTCTCAGCAATCCCTGGAGCAACAATACAACCTTTGTCTGGTGCGCCCATCACTGGATCACAAACATATAACGCCGTTGGGGTTGCACGTTTAACTTGAGCGACGGTCTCCTCGATGGCAAGACACTGTTCAGCACTACCTTGATAGCCAGTTAAGACCGCCTGGCACTTTTCAAGAGCGCCAATATTGCCTAAACCACGAACAAGGTCGCTGATGTCATCCGCTGAAAACGCACGACCCGTCCAACCTTCTTGATATTGGGTATGATTGGAAAATTGAACGGTATGAATAGGCCACACTTCAAATCCCATACGCTGCATAGGAAAAACAGCACTGCTGTTGCCAGCGTGGCCAAAAGAGACATGAGACTGTATAGAGAGGATACCTTGCATAAGTACCTGTCCTCTTATTTTTGTTATCGATAATTCTAAGACTGCGGCAAGCGTCAGTTTTGCGAAGCGGCTAGTGTATCCGACTCGCCCCGATTTACTAACTCAAATCGCACTCAACTTGGTCAAAGGTTGATCACTCTCAGTTTAAATTGCAGTTCTAACCACTGATTTGAGTCAGAGAAAATAGCTAACCGCTCAATATCGTCCTAATAGCGGTATATACAGGCAAACACGACCACTTTGAGGGAATTCTAAAATTTAAGTGCGAAATAGTCGGCAATGTTGTTGATCAATGACCAAACTTATTTTCCAAAGATAATTATCTGCCCGATTTTTATAGAAGGCAGTCACGCTTTTGGGGCTGAGACATGCTCATCCCCTGTCATCCCCCCTGACTCCTCCTACTAAAATTTTGATTTTGATAATGCGTTAGATCTCTCACTCTGCGCGAGTTTTATTATTCACTTTGAGATGTCCATCAACTGTGTAAGAAAATTTTCACTTGTAAAAAACTAAACTGCCTGCACTCACATTTTGCTGATGATTCAGTGTATTAGCATCTATTTGAACATTTCCTTTCGGCATTTGCACCCTATAGGACGTGTTGTTCTTCTCGCTATTGAGCGGAAATCCAATGCGTTCTTAATATCAATTCAATAAAAATGGATTTGTAAACGTGGACAAAAAAACATTCAAATTATCAACAATTGCCAAAACCGTACTGCCTTTGATCTCCGTCGCGGTGATCAGCGGTTGTGGCAGTGACAGCTCCGACGACACCACCACCCCGAGTTCAGGCCTGTACCCTGCGGGAGAGAATGAAGTTGTTGTTTACTATAAACGTGATGTTGCCTCAGCATCCTCAGCAAGCGACTACGACGGCTGGGGTCTGCACCTATGGAACGGTGAAGGCTGTACCAGTACCGATTTAGACGCCATGGGCATTACAAGTGGCGGTACAGATTGGGCATCACCTCGCACATTTGATGGTATCAGCGAAACTTATGGTGCGTACTACGTACTTAAAGTCGATCCTGACGCGTCTGACCCATACGAATGTATGAACTTCATCTTACACAATGGCGATGACAAAGCCTTCGGCAGTGCAAACTCTAAGGTTGAACTAACTAAGATTGGCGAATCTAAAGGGGTATTTGGTTTTCACGGTAGTAGCGAACTTTACTACGAGCCAATCGAAGAGCGACCAGTCGATATTGACGGTCAAAAAGCACATTGGTTAGATGCCAACACCATTGCGTGGGAAGCAGCAGCAAACGCTGATTCCATAAAGCTATACTACAGCCTGACCAACGACATCCAGATGGATGAAGACAAACAGATCACTGGTGGTACAGCCGTTGAGCTAAGCAAAGCTGGTGACTTGTCTGAAGAACTGAAATCCCGCTTCCGTCACTTAGCTAGCCTGCAAGTAGCGGGAATCGACGTCGATGACGCCACCCTGCGTACCATTCTGAAATCGCAAATTGTGATGGTGGCTTACAACGCTGATGGCGATGTTATTTCGGCTACTGAAGTGCAAAAACCGGGCGTACTGGATGCTGTATTCGCAGATGCCGATGCTGGTAACGCGATCGGTCAGGAGCTGGGTGCGATTGTTGAAGGCGGCGCTGCAACCTTCAAACTATGGGCACCAACGGCTCAAGACGTTTCTCTGATCATCTACAATGAGAACCTGCAAGAAGAGTCAACCGTTACCATGACGGAAGACAGCGTCACAGGTATTTGGGCTTCAGAGCCACAAAGTAATGTAGTGAACAAATTCTACCGTTACCAAGTGAAGGTTTATCACCCAACCACTGGCGTGATAGAAACGCGTATGGTCACTGACCCATACTCATTAAGCTTGTCAATCAATTCGCTATACTCACAAGTTGTCGACCTAGACGATACAAGCTTAATGCCTCAGGATTGGAACAACTACGATCGCCCAACCGTTGAGAAAGATGAAGATCACGTATTGTACGAGTCACATCTGCGTGATTTCAGCTTCAGTGATTCCAAAGGTACCCCGGCTTACAACGGTAAATACCTAGCACTCACAGAAGCCGATCGTGAGTCTGTGTCTCACCTGCAAGCGCTGAAAGACGCAGGTCTGACAACGCTCCACCTTCTGCCTGCATTTGATATCGCAACTGTCGATGAAAATACAGACAATCGCGTAGATATCAATGACACCGTCGGCAAACTGTGTGGTATCAAACCTGACGCGTCTGTCTGTGAAGCAGAAGATGATGCGAAAATCATTGAAGATGTGCTGAACAGTTACGATCCTGCCTCTGGTTCTGCCCAAGCGCTGATGAACGATCTGCGTATGCTAGACAGTTTCAACTGGGGTTACGATCCATTCCATTACACCGTACCAGAAGGCAGCTACGCGACGAATCCAAACGGCACCCAGCGTATTCTTGAATTCCGTGAAATGGTTCAGGCAACGCACAAGATGGAGTTGAAGCTGGTGATGGACGTGGTGTACAACCATACCAACGCATCTGGCATCAATGAAAAATCCGTTCTGGATAAAATCGTACCGGGATACTACCACCGTCTGAACGTCAATACGGGTGGTGTAGAAAACTCGACCTGTTGTGATAACACCGCGACTGAAAATCTGATGATGGGTAAGTTGATGGTTGACTCACTGAAGGTTTGGGCTAAGGACTACAAAGTTGACGGTTTCCGCTTTGACTTGATGGGTCACCAGCCAAAAGATGTGATGGTTTACGCTTTAGATCAAATCCGTGCAATTGACCCGAACACGCTATTCTACGGCGAAGGTTGGGACTTTGGTGAGGTGGCAAACGACGCGCGCTTCGATCAAGCGACTCAGCTAAACATGGCTGGTACAGAAATTGGTACCTTCTCAGACCGTCTTCGTGATGCTGTCCGTGGTGGTGGTCCTTTTGATGGCGGTGTCGATTCAGAGGGTAACCACTCACTTCGCTACAATCAGGGCTTTGGTAACGCGGCCTACGCAAACGAAGAAACCAAGACGGATACAGAGTCAGTAAATGGCCGTCTGCACAATCAAGACTTGGTTCGTCTGGGTATGGCTGGTAACCTGGCAGAGTATGTGCTTCTCGATTACACCGGTGAGACCAAGCTTGGTAAAAACGTGGACTACAACGGAGCACCTGCGGGCTACACTAAATTGCCTTCTGAGAACATCTCTTACGTTTCTAAGCACGATAACCAAACTCTGTGGGACAATAACGCCTACAAGATCGCAACAAGCACCAGCTCAGCTGAGCGTGCTCGTATGCAAAGCGTCTCTCTATCAACAGTGATGTTGGGGCAAGGTATTCCGTTCATTCACATGGGTTCTGAGCTACTTCGCTCTAAGTCAATGCAGCGTGACTCTTACGACTCTGGTGACTGGTTCAACCGCGTATTCTTTGACGGTAGCGACAACAACTGGAACGTAGGTCTGCCTCGCGAAGACAAAGACGGCGATAACTGGGAGCTTATCAAAACTATCGTCAGTGACAGCACGGCAAAACCTGATACAAACGACATTGAGTTAACCAAGCAGCAATTCCTGGAGCTACTGAAAATCCGTACTTCAAGTGAACTGTTCCGTCTGGATACCGCTCAGGAAGTGATGAATCGTGTTGACTTCCGCAACGTTGGACAAAATCAGGTCGCGGGTCTGATTGTGATGTCTATTGATGACGGTGTATCTGCCGGTCAGGATCTGGATCCTGAAAACGACGCGATTGTCGCAGTGATTAACTCATCGTCTGAAGCACAATCATTTACTGTAGCTGGCGCGAGCGGCTTTGTACTTCATGATATACAACAAAACTCTGCTGATGAAATCGTGAAAGGAGCGAGCTTCTCAGGAGAAACCTTCACAGTGCCAGCACTGACAACAGCGGTATTTGTCCAGCCTCAAGCTGGCGCGCAAGGAGCAGGTCTGCCAGTAAATACGTCGAACAAAGACGTATCAAGCATCCCTCCTTACGGTGAAACGGTTGTTTACGTGAAAGGTACAATGAACGGTTGGGCAGATAGCTCAGACTGGGCAATGACCTTCATTGGTAACGGCATGTACTCGGTAACAGGTGTACTGGAAGCTGGTGACCATGAGTTCAAATTCGCGGACGCAGGCTGGTCAAATCCAAATATTGGTTGTAGCTCAGTGGACATGGCAGGTGATTCGCTTGATCTGGGAACAGGTGACAACTGTACACTGTCTGTCGCTGAAACAGGCAAATACACCTTCATCCTTAATGCACTTAACGTTCAAGATGACAGCGTAGAAAAACCTGTCGTTTCAGTAACCAAGTCAGCAGACGCACCAACGTTTGGCGAAACTGCACTTTACCTACGCGGTGATGTGACAGACGCTAACTGGGGAGCGATTGAAACCGCCAAATTCAGCTATGTGGCAAACGATGTTTACTCATTAGACATCAACCTGACTGCAGGCACATTCGAGATGAAGATTGCCAGCTCAGACTGGGCAGATGCAACTAACTTCGGCGGACAAGGCGCAATTGAGTTCGGCACGCCATTAACCATGGAAGCGGGCGGCGAGAGCGGTAACATCAGTATCACGGTACCAGCAGACGGAAGCTACCACTTCCACTTTAATGCTGCAGATACAACAGCACCAATCGTGACAGTCACTCAAAACTAAATCATTTAAACCAAGTTATTTAATAACACTAATGGGGGAAGCCACCGCTTCCCCCTTTTTATATTTGCCCTCCGTTTAATTTTTCCACTGTTTATATTTTTATATCATTGGATAGATACACAGACTAAAGCTCAAAAAATTGGCCCCGAAATGTTTTCATTTCGGGGCCAATTAAATAAAAAACCAAATTTAAAAATAACTTAATAGAATACTACTGGCATTTATTGACCATGACGCTGAGTGGCTTACCTTCTCCTTCAAATTGAAGGCTCCAAACATATTTTCCGTCGTCTTTAATATCAACTACAGTGTCTGTTCCGTAACCACCAAATGTTAATGGGGTTATTTCACCCACATTCATACGATTGCCTTTCGCTGTAAACTGCGGGATCCATAACTCTGTTGCATACTGCATTTTAAATGAGCCTGATTTTTCTTGAGTCACAGCTTGATAGAAGTTATTTCCCTTGTAAGAATACTGGCGTTGAGGAACGTGTTTCCAATCAGAGTCGGCAAACGAACCGACAACAAACAGTGGCTTTTTAATTGGACCACTTTCTGCGCTGTCTGGATTATCGCAAGCTTGCATGAAAGCAACTGCATCGGCATCAGACATGTTTGTAACGGGTGCTGCGACCGCGTCAGGCTGAGAATTAGATTGACAACCAGCCAGCACAACAAGCAAGGCGGCAGCGAGTGTAGTCTTCATTAATTTCATATTCACGTTAATCCTTTTTATATTTAGTAAAGATCATCAAGTCAGGAAAAATTAATACTTAAGTCGAAATAATACAGTTCTGACGACAGAAGGTTTGAAGTTATCTTTCTTGTCTTGATTATTTGGATAGGTTTATTTATTTCTCAAGCGTTCATAAAACAATGTTAGAAACTCTATTTAATTATTACGCAAGCAATGTTAAAGGCAAAGAAATAAGAATAAATATGTGAATACGTTAACTGTATGTAGGGGTAATTTTTGACTGTTAGTGATATAAAAAAGGCCAACAACGGGTTGGCCTTTGTGAATTCGGTTATTTGCTATTTACCGCTTTAACAAATACTTCTTGTGCACCTGGAATACCCAACTCTTTTGCTTCATCGAGTAAGGTTAAGGCCTTAGGAATATTCTCTTCAGCAACGGCTCTTTCAATGGCACGGTGGTAGTAGCCGGTTAATTCTGCACCTTCTGGAATATTATCGTTTTTCGCTACGATTTTAGACGTTACAATGTCATTGGCTGAAATTGACAAGCGGAATTGACCAAGTGGACTGTGCTTCGCAAGCGGATCGGCAATATCTGGCGGCTGAGTATGGCGAGCCTTAGCATAGGCTTTAGCCGGATGCAGGATCTGAGAACTTCCTTTTAGATCATTGGACGTGGTGTAAATCAATACATGAAGGTCTTTACCACTCATGTCAGGAATAACGTTGAGATTAAGTACAAATTTGTCGTTATCCAACATTTTTGCAGGTACATACTCAAATTTTGAGAAATCTGCAGAGTAAACCGTTTTTCCGTCTGCATTCACCACGATGACATTTGGCGCATAAAATTGGAGATCGGTATTTACGAATGTCTCTAGTTGCAGATCGAGACTGCCTCGATTTCCAGGAAGTGCGAACGCAGCGATAGCACCAGCACTGTTGCCATCTAACAGCATTTGGCTTTTATCAGTCAAAGCAAACTCAGTAACCACAGGTACATCGAGCGGTACCCATTTGATATCACCCGATTGGGTAATCACTTGTTGTTGATCATTTGGAGTCATCTCTACTTGTTCTACAGACGCACAGCCAGTTGCCAACATGCCCAGCAGTACGGGAGCAAGCCATTTTCTCATTACTGTCTACCTCGAATTTTTATTGTTTTTGAAATAAATACAGCCAGATAAATTCTGGCTGTATCATTCTAGGACAATTTAGGACTCAGTGGTTAGATGATTACCACCAAGCTTCAGCTTGTACGCCGAATTGGAATGTGTCGTCTGAACGACCGCCGTCAAATTTTTGCGTATCGTCGTCGTCGTCAGCTGTCAGGTAAGTAGCGTATAGACGGATTTCTGGACGTGCCCAGAAGCTAGAGCCAGCAGACCAAGCTTGAGCAACAGTCATCTTACCGTAAGTGCTTTCAAAGCCATCGTTGTCGTCGATTGCGTAACCCGCTTCGAAGATAGTCTTGTTGTTTTCATCCCACTTGAATACTGGGCGAGCAACGACAGAGAATGTTTCCCACTTGTCTTGACCGTCCCACATGTCATTACCCACACCGTATACTAACTGGTGACCAAGTTCCCAGTTGTCGCCCAGGCCGATAACACCCCAGTTGATGATGCGGTAACCGTCTGCACCGTCGTTAGCTTCTGCGCCGTACCAGCTACCGTCACCGTAGAATGCAAATGCTTTAGAGTAACCTTCAGTACCGTATTGGAATACTGTTTTGTTAAAGCCAGAGTCCAGACCTTGAGTTAATTCAGCAGTAACCATTACGCCATTTTTAGCATCTTTAGTGCTATCAGACGCGTCGTCAGTTTCGTTTACGATTGCGTAGTCCAGACCCATTTCCAGAGTCGCATTTGACCATAGAGAAAGGCCTGCGTAGCGAAGGTCTAGTGTGTTAACGTTTGCTGCATCGCCGTCGTTACCTTCGTCAGTGATGTCTGAACGGTCGTTACGAACCCATGCAAAAGAGAGTTTACCAGGGCCAGCTTCGATACCTTCGATACCCGCGCCAGCACCAGAGATGTTCCAGTAGTAGAAGTCAGAGATATGAACATCGTGACGTTGGTAGAAGCGCTTACCTGCCCAAAGTGTTGCTTCAGGAGCGAAGTTAAGAACGCCTTTCGCTTGGACATTGAACTGACGCAGAGCAAATTGTGCATCGTCAACACACTCAACATCCGTACCAGCTTCATTCAAACCACAGTTAGTAGAAGTACTTTCCCAGTCGTTTGAACCGTTAGAAGTCATTGCCACCATAGAGTCTACATAGAACGTTTTACCGTTGTTGTTGTAAACTTCCTGACCTAGCTGAACTTCACCGTAGATATCGCCTTCGTTACCTAAACGACCAACCTTGTTCTTTTCAAATGTTACTTGCTGGCCACCGTCTCCGCTCACACCGACGCCAGCACGCATGTAACCATGAAAATCCACTGCGAATGCAGAGCCAGCAGCTAAAGAAGCAGCCACTGCTGCAGCAATTACACTTACTTTTTTCATTCTTAACTCCATTAAGGGTATTTATAATTCTGTCCTCCCTGCTCTCTCTCGGTGATTAAAGGCAGATAAAACACACCAATAGAAAGAGAGGTAAGATGGGAACAAGTCCCCGTTTGTTTCAACAATATAGAGACTACCCGAGGCGTAAAAGGATGACTTCCTCCGCCCCAAACTAAATTAAGGGGGATGAGAAGGGCGTAGGAATTATACAGAATGGCGTTTTATCTAGCTATATCACGAAATTAGGGAGTAGAACGTAAATATTTTCAATGGCGAATGGATACAAAACGATAAACAGATCAAACTTTAAACATAAAACCTCATATTTAAAGTAATTAAATTACACGAATATTTTATCTTCTTTTCTATTTAAAGCTGTTGACCTTAGTAAGACAAAGTTTTTATCTTATAGTTTCCTATAGGTAGCAATAAATTAATAAATAAAGAATCGCCGATGACGCAACTTAGATCTCACCCATACCCATTGGGTGCAACACTAAATAAAGAAGGCTGTAACTTCTCTATTCATGCGCCCGAGAATAAAGACATTAAACTGGCCTTATTTTCGGATGAGGGTAAGTACACTCTCCACGATTTGCCCGGAGAGTATGCGGGTATTCGACATACCTTCATCCCAAAGATAAAAGCAGGTCAAAAGTATGGTTATGTTGTCTTCCATCAAGATGAAAAACTTCTCATCTCCGACCCTTACGCGAAATCCATAGATAAAGCGCTTCACTATCAACCCCCTTTTACTCCAGCCAAAAGCTTTGATATGCCTAAGTGCGTCGTTATCGAAGACAACTTTGACTGGCAGGAATCTGAGCACCCGCGTATTCCCAGAGAAGAGATGGTACTGTTTGAAACCCATGTCAAAGGCCTGACACAGTTACATCAAAACGTCGATGCCAGTAAGAAAGGGCGATATCTCGGACTGGCTTCTCCGGAGATGCTGGCGTTTTATAAGCAGCAGAACATTAACACGTTGCAATTGCTACCTATCGCAGCGTGTATGCACGAGCCGCATCTTTTAGAAATGAAAAAGGTCAACTACTGGGGCTACAATCCGTACCTGTTTATGGCTCCGGATCCGCGCTATGCAAAAAAGGATGCGGTAACCGAGCTGAAAACAACCATTCGTGAACTGCATAAAAACGGAATCGAAGTGATCCTCGATGTGGTGTACAACCACACAGCAGAAAGTGGCGAAGGCCCGACAATTTTCAACCTCAAAGCCCTTGATTCACGTTTTTACATCAAGCATGGCACCCACTTTGCGAATTATACTGGCTGTGGCAATACCGTCGACCTGACATATCAGCCCGCTTTAAACTTAGTGATGGATACGCTGCGCTACTGGGTCAGCGAGTTCAAAGTCGATGGTTTCCGCTTCGATTTGGCTGCTACACTTGGCCGCCAGGGTGATAACTACAATCCAGAAGCCGCGTTTTTCAAAGCCGTCGCGCAAGATCCGATACTGCGAGAAACAAAATTGATTGCAGAGCCGTGGGATATCGGTCCAAATGGCTACCAGGTAGGTAATTTCCCGTTCGGCTGGAATGAATGTAACGACAAGCTTCGCGATATATCACGCAGCTTCTGGCGCGGCGATCAAGGCTATTTAAAAGAGTTTGCGACCCGCTTGATGGGTTCACGTGACATATACAGCGCAGCCAACTGGCCATACAAGCTGACCGTCAACTACATCACGTACCACGATGGTTTCACGCTACAGGATCTGGTTTCCTACAAACAAAAGCACAATGAAGCCAATGGTGAAGAAAACCGCGATGGGCACGGTGACAACCGCTCTGAAAACTACGGCGTAGAAGGTGAGACGGAAAACCTGATGATCATCGCGACGCGCGAGAAACAAAAGCGCAACCTGATCGCGAGCTTGCTGTTTGCCTTCGGTATTCCTCATATCCTGACGGCAGACGTGTTGTCTCATACTCAGGGCGGCAACAATAATGCCTACTGTCAGGACAACGAAACCAGTTGGCTTAACTGGGGTCAGACGGAGCGTAAGCAACATTTCAAAATATGGATGTCGCAAATGGTAGCCAATCGTAAAAAATACATGGTGCCATTTATTCGCTCGTTCAGTGGCGATAATCGTCATAATAACCGCATTTTCTGGCGTAGAACCGATGGGCGCTTAATGGAGCACGATGACTGGAACCGTTTAAGCTCAGTGGCACTTCATCTCGGGATTGGTAAAGACGATCAAGAGTTGGTGTATTTAATCAACCAGACCAATGCCACTGCTCGCTTTAAGTTACCAAACGATCGCAAACAGAACTGGATAACGATTTGCGATACCAACGTGCGCAACTTAAATCCAGGTCATGCCGAAGGCGAAGTTCTGCTTTCACCGACTTCTATGGCGATATTGCATTACCAACCCAAGCAGAAGTCGAAATAGCTGTATTTAGGATAAGCCAACATCCCAATCTACAGAGACAAAAGCCGATGCATATTATGGCATCGGCTTTTATTTAAGACATTAAGGGAACGTTCCCCATAATTAAATGCGCTTCAGAAAAATAAAATGGCCTCTAGCAGGTTTCACGCACGATGTTTTGGAATGTCAGCACTACTTTGCTCATTTCCTTACCACGACCTTCAATCCGTTCAAGCAACATTTTAGCTGCATTTTCCCCTGCTTTATCAAAAGCATAATTGAAAGTAGACAAGCCAGGAATACTGATTCCTGCCAGTTCGTCATTACCGACACCCAGTATACGGACTTGCTCACCAACTTTAATCCCCAACTCGCGCAAAGCCTTTACAGCGCCAACGGCAATACGGTCGGTCGCGCAAAACAGGCCATCCACATCCGGATAGATCTTGATTAACTCCTGCGCTTGTTGGTAACCCGATTCAATAGTGAAGTCCCCTCGGGCATGGAATAGCAGCGCTTGTTGATGAAAATCTAAAGCCTGCTTCAGCCCTTGAGAGCGCAGTGCGTCAACCGCGATATCTGCACCTTGAACACCAATAAAACCAATGTGTTTACAACCTGCGGCGACAAGGCGATTACCCGCTTCAAAACCCACACGAACATCATCGTGAACAACACTTGGCACATTGTGTAAAGAACCGTCCTGACCCACCAGCACGACAGGCACATTCGATTGATGTATCGCTTTCACCAATTGCGCATCCAGGTGAGTCGCATAGAGAATGATGCCTTCGACCCGCTTTTGATTAAATATCTGAATATATTCAACTTCCTTCTCATAAAGCTGGTGAGTATTGGCCAGTAATACGTGCTTACCAGACTGCTCAATAACCGCCGTCAGCCCATCAACACCTTGAGAAATTGCATGAGAAGAAACACGCGGAACGATGACACCAATTAGATTCGTCTTTTGAGATTTGAGATCTTTAGCAACCTGATTCACTACGTAGCCACACTCTTCCACGGCTTTTCGTACTTTCACTTTGGTTGCTTCCTTTACCCCGTACTCATTGTTAATCACGCGAGATACGGTGGATTTAGATACCCCAGCCAAACGCGCTACGTCGTGCAAACTTGCCATATTGCCCCTATTCCAATTCTCTATTGGGATTGTTTGCAGAAATCCATCTGTATCCCTCGTTAGTTAACGTGATTTTACCCTCGTTAAGCGGAATTTTGTTGACGAATATGGGGATCATACTCACATATTTCAGTCTTTTGTTTTGACCCCTAGTGAATAATCATCAAAAATCCATTTTGCAAACGTTCCCAAAAATACAAAAACGATAAGTCAGGTGTTGATATGTACTCAGACCACACACGGTGAAGGGGATGAGTAATATTAAGCCAAGAAAGCCACGAAAGTGGGTATGAGAGCAGCAGAATCTTTCCGAATGTTCATGCTGCCCAATTGGCGATAGCACTTGTGTACATTTTAAATTTCAGCAATACCAATCGGGGTGTGCAATGAACTATCCAGTCATAGCGAAACAATTACTCGAGCATTTAGGCGGTAAAGAGAATATTCAAGCCCTTGCTCACTGTGCAACGCGCCTGCGTCTAGCACTAAAAGATGAAGACAAAGTCAACGAAGAAGCCGTCGGTAACTTAGATGGCGTTAAAGGCCAGTTCAAAGTAGCAGGCCAATATCAAATTATTTTCGGCTCAGGCATTGTAAACCAAGTCTACGCTGAGATGGCGAAGCAAACTGGCTTAGCTGAGATGTCGACCAATGATGTTGCTTCTGCTGGGGCACAAAAACAAAACATCGTACAACGCGCAGTAAAAGGCTTGTCGGACATTTTCGTCCCAATCATTCCAGCGATCGTTGCGGGTGGCCTTCTGATGGGGCTTTTCAACCTGCTTACCGCGCAAGGTCTGTTTATTGAAGGCCAGTCAATCATAGACGCGTATCCAGGCTTGGCTGATCTAGCGAGCATGATCAACACATTCGCCAATGCACCTTTTGTTTACTTACCCGTTTTACTGGCGTTCTCTGCTTCAAGGAAATTTGGCGGTAACCCATTCTTGGGAGCTGCACTGGGTATGCTGATGGTTCACCCAGACTTACTGAATGGCTGGGGCTTCGGCAGTGCATCTATTTCGGGAACGGTTCCAACCTGGAACATTATGGGCTTGGAGATCCAAAAGGTAGGCTACCAAGGTTCAGTACTTCCAGTGCTAGTGTCCGCATTTATTCTGGCAAAGGTAGAACTTGGTCTGCGTAAGGTTATCCCTTCAGTCTTAGACAACTTGCTGACACCGATGCTGGCGATCTTCATCACCGGTTTCGTAACTTTCACACTTGTTGGTCCGTTTACTCGCGACCTTGGCTTTATGCTGGGCGACGGACTGAACTGGCTATACGATTCTGCTGGTTTTATCGGTGGCGCATTGTTTGGTTTTATCTATGCTCCATTTGTTATCACAGGCATGCACCACAGCTTTATCGCGATTGAAACTCAGCTTCTGGCAGACATCGCAACAACTGGCGGCACATTTATCTTCCCTATCGCAGCCATGTCGAACGTAGCGCAAGGTGCGGCAGCATTAGCGGTAGGCTTCACAACTCGTGACACAAAAATGAAGGGTATCGCAGTACCATCAGGTATCACAGGTCTTCTCGGTATTACTGAGCCAGCGATGTTCGGTGTAAACCTCAAGCTGCGTTATCCATTTCTGGCGGCCATCGCAGGCTCAGCCATCGCCAGTGCATTCATCACGCTATTCAATGTGAAAGCACAAGCGCTTGGTGCGGCGGGTTTACCTGGCATCATCTCCATCTCGCCAGACAAAATTAGCTACTACATTATCGGCATGATGATTTCTTTCGCTAGCGCCTTTGCCCTGACCGTCGTGCTGGGTATGCGCGAGAAAGCAAAGCAAGGTAAGCAAGCAACCGCATAACCAGTTTTAGCTCCTTGTGGTAACCACTTACTTATCTTAGTTTTTCGTGTTCGGTAGGGTAGAAGAACCGAGCTGAAAGAATAGAATAGATAAGTCACCCCCCCTGCCTTAATACATGAGCAGTAAGCCAGCCAGAAACATTCTGACTGGCTTTTTTTATTTCTGCTGCTGACTTCCTTTCCACTAGCTCATTTGGTGTTGTAAGCATTAATAAACCCATGTATATTTATGAGCCATTACTTTATATGAACCTAATTATTGACGAGGCAAGTCACCATGACTACCTACCTCTATTCACGTTATTCACCCCGGAACAAAGCCTACATCGAAAACCTGAAGATTTTAAAAGCCGCAGCTCCCGAAGCGAAACATTTTGAAGATCGACTACGAGGCTGTGTCCCACCAGCAGAACGACAAGCATTCCAGCAATTAATTAACGCCATTCAGCCCGGCGATACTGTCATTATCTGGTGGCTGACCACCTTTGGCCGTGAATTTAGTCAGGCACTTAACACCATAAAGCAACTGCTTGATAAGAAAGTGACGCTTAAAACCGTGTGCGAATCTATGAGTTTTGAGCCCGATTCTAACGAGACTCAAACTATGCTCACGCTACTTTCTGGTTATGGAAAAGTGCAAACCCAACATCGCTTATTCGCCGCAGAACAAGGCCGACGAGCCATTAAAGGTCAACCTGATGTGTGGCAAAAGAAGTTCCGTGGCAGACCTGCCGATAAAGCCAAACATCAGCAAATCGCCACGTTGTTGCTTGAAGGAAACACACTACAACATGTTGCCGATCAATGTGAGGTCAGCCTATCAACCGTTAAACGTATCAAGGCGAAATTGAATGACTTTGATGACGAAGGTGGATTAAGAACGCGTGGCAAAACGGGGCTTTCCGATGGTGAACCATCATGAGGGAAGGTATTCATTTTCGTGCCATTCTCATTGCCTGTCTGATCATCAGTATCGGCCAACTAAGTATGGGCTTGGTTATGCCTTCCCTGCCTTGGATCGCAAAAGATTTCTCTATTTCACTCGACCAAGCTCAGTTATTAGTGAGTATTTACTTACTTGGCTTTGGCCCGTCGCAATTTATTTACGGCCCGGTATCCGATGCATTAGGGCGTAAAAAAGTGCTCTTGACTGGCCTGCTAATAGCGATGTCAGGCTTAGTTATGATCATCCTTGCAAGTGACACATTTACAGGTATGGTCATGGGTCGTTTTTTACAAGGGTTGGGAACGGGTTGCTGTGCGGTATTAGCACGCGCTTCTACCCGAGATCGCTTTAGCGGTAGTGAACTTCCGGTTGCCTTGTCTTATATCGCAATGGCTGCTTCTATTACGCCTTTAATGGCGCCAGTAATTGGTGGTTTTATTAACTTCCACTTTGGTTGGTCCATGGTGTTTATTTCACTGCTGGGTTACGTATCAGTTGCGTGGGTCATTATCGCTTTCCGCTTTACAGAAACGATACCGAATCGCTCTTCGATACCATCACCAAAAACGATGTTACGCCAATACCGTAACTTACTCTCGACACGTTACTTTATGAGTTTTGCCAGCATCAGTTGGCTGAATTTTAGCTTGATGATCACCACGGTTTCGGTCATGCCATTTATTATGCAGAACCAAATCGGGATGACGTCGGATGAATACGCGATGTGGGCGCTAATCCCTGCCCTCGGAATGTTAGGTGGTACAACGATTTGCAATCGGGCCAGACCCATCATTGGCAATAAGAAGATGCTGCTCTGTACCCCAGTGCTGCATATCAGCGCTGCAATTTGGTTGTTTTTCTGCCCTATAGAGCCTTTGTACCTGATGCTGGGCCAACTGCTGATGATTTTGGGTAATGGAATTGCGCTACCCTGCGCGCAAGCTTTGGTAATGCAGCCATATAAAAAGCAAGCAGGTTCGGCCGCCGCGATGTCTGGTGGAGGCCAAATGATTACGTCATCTCTTGTCAGCTTGACGCTGGTGCAGTTAGGTTTGAGTCAAGCCTGGCACCTTTCTATTGTAATTGCCCTGTTTTCTGCAATCACCTTAGCCAACATACTGCGTGGTTTTAATGCTCCATTGCCTGAGGAACAGTAAAAACTCAAGCTAAGGTACGCAAAAACAAAAAAGGCGCTACAGTATGTGCTGTAACGCCTTTATTCAACTAAAAAATTTGATTAGAAGTTTGCTGTCATACCTACATAGTAAGTACGCGGAGCTTCAACATAACCAATATCTTCAAGCTCTTTAGATACGCTCTCATCTGTCAGGTTGGTAATACCCGCACGAACTCGAAGTGAATCATTCACATGGTATACCGTACCCAAATCTAACGTCGTGTAAGCGTCTTGAGTCAACTCAGAATCAATATTACGCTCACCTCGGTAACGAGCACTCGCAAACAGATCGAGATCTTTGGTTGGGTACCAGTTCAGGCGAGCAAATGCCGAGTGCTTGTAGCGCTCGTTCAGCTCTTCGCCCGTCGATTTATCTTCTGTATCTAAGTAAGTGTAGTTACCAGACATTGCCCATTGCTCAGAAAATTGAATGCTACCAGACAGTTCTACGCCCTGGATGACCGCTTTCGATACGTTTGTAAATGATTTGTATGGATTAGAAACCGAGCGATCGATTGGGTCACCATTTTCGTCGATACAGCTCATGATGGAGCTTGACCAAGACCCTGTTTCACAGAAAACATCGGATTGTTCGATCAGGTTATCAACCTCGTTGCGGAATACGGCCGTCTCAATATCCCAGTTACGAGCACTGTACAAAGCGGAGAGTTCATAGTTGATACTGGTTTCGGCTTCAAGATCTTCGTTACCCTGAATGTCACAGTTGCCTTTACAACTAATCAACTTAAAGTCTGGGTTATTTTGTGTCATGGTTGGCGCTTTAAACGCTTTACCCACACCGCCTTTTAAGACCAGTGAATCTGTTGTCTGGTGCACCAAATAAATACGTGGACTGAATTCTTCACCATATTGCTCATGTTTATCAAAACGACCGCCAATGGTTGCGGTTAAAGTGTCTGTCACTTCCCACTGATCTTGAGCAAAAAGCGCACCTTGGTAGGCGTCAGCTTTGCCACTCACGATATTTTCTGGGTTAGTCAGTTCGCTGTTCTGATAATCCATACCAAACGTAAGCGTGTGACTTTCACCCAAGTAAGTCGTTGCCGACGCCTCCACTATCTGCGTTAGTTCTTCAATAGAATCCGCACCGTCATTAGCCGCTTCTACGTTTTCCACATTCTCACGAGAATAGCGTACTTGCGTGTCACCCCAAGACCATAAACCGGTATGCGAGAGCGCCTGACTGTCACGTTTCACTCGCGAATTAGAAGAAAGTATCGTCGTTGCACTTTCAGCAACCGTATCACGCTCGTCATCGCTGTATCCTAAGTCCAAATCGATAAACTGATTTTCCGCTAAGTGCCACGACAAGGTACCAAACATCGACAACGTATCACGCCCTTCTAACGCCGTAATGTCGGAACGATCGTAATCAACACCCCTAACTGTTTTAGTACCTGAGTAAGGTTGCCATGCATCACGACTGGTTTGCGAAACCGAAAAACGTGCGAATAAAGTGTCATCAATCAGCGCACCTGACGTTGTCAGTCCAACGCTGTACTTCTGGCCACCATCGCTGTCATTTGGTGTGGCATTATCCAAACTAAGCTGAGATCTCCAGTCATTTTCTGGTGACTTAGTAATGATGTTTATCGTACCGCCCATACCGTCAGAACCGTAAAGCGCCGACATAGGGCCACGGATAATTTCGACCCGTTCAATCGAATCCATAGGGATTGCAGAAAGGTCGAAATCATTACCACGCACGATCGCACTTGCTGAGCTCATACGACGGCCATTCACCATAATGAGGGTGTACTTTGAATCCATACCACGGATAGAAATCTGCTGACGTCCCGCACGTGTGCTGTCGTAATCAGCCTCCACGCTGGTTTGATTGGCAACGATATCTGCCAATGTAATACCTGGGTCATTCGCGATATCTTCTGCTGTAATGACAGACATCGACGCAGGTGCGTTTTTCAGCTCCAGTTGAGTACGCGTTGCCGTTACCACCATCTGCTCATCGACATGGGTTGGTGTAGTATCAGCCATTACTGAAATTGAAGTGCATAGTGTACCAATCGCCACTGCTAATGGTTTTGGTGCGAACAGAGTCGTCTTAGACATAGTAAAACCTGTTATTCTTATTGAAATTTATAATGATAATGGTTCGTATTAAATATGTTTTATTTATCTAAGACAAGCCCCCCTGTATCCAACCAATAAATTACCACTATACGAGATATGAATAATGGGGCATTTGATCATTCACCCTCAGTTGATCCATATATTTCCTTGAATAACGACTTGACCCAAATGCACATTGGATCGTTGTGATATCGTTTGTGCCAATACAAAAAGACCGACTCGCTATCAAGACGGATTTCCTCTGGCACTGTTTTCGTCACCAGTTTGCGCCCCAGACAGGCTCCTTCTGCAAATGGGGTAGGTAAATGAAAAATCACATCCGTTTGCTCAGCGATGGCAGGCGCAGCGTTAAAATTTGAAAGCTGCAGTGGAATCGATAATGGCCGATTCTTGTCCACCACCCCAAGTTCAGCAAATCGGTGATAAATCGATAACGTTTTGCCCCCTTGCAGAGAAATCTGGCCAAAGTTACATTCAAGTAACATGTCAATGGTCAACTCTTCGACATTCGCTAGCGGATGAGATTCACTCATTAAAAACCGATAATCACGGCTGGCAATTTTCATTCGATACAGATTTTGCTCCGAGCTTGGTGGCGAAGCAGTAGATAGCACGAAATGTACGTCACCGGTAATCAGAGCATCGAAGTGCCTTTTAGGAATAGAGTCTACGTCGACAATCATATTGGGCGCTTCTTCCCTGATACGCGAAATCACGCTTGGAAGCAGCATGATGACCTGTGGTACCAAACCGTAGAAGCGTATCGTACCCTTGCTCTTCTCCGGAACAAAAGACTGACCATACATCAGCTTTTCTAATCCAGTCAGTACCGTGTTCAAATCTTGTTTGATCACCTCTGCTTTTGGTGTCAGTTCATAACCGTGAGCCGTTCTGACAAGAAGTTCATCGTCAAACAAATTTCTGAGCTTTTGTAAAGAGCGACTCACAGATGGTTGACTCATATTTAGCAAAATTGCGGTATTAGATACATGCTTCTCCTCAAGTAAGTTCTTGAGAATAAATAACAAGTTTAAGTCGACCTGAGCTAAATTCACTTTTTGAATACCCACTATTCCTATAATACTGTTGCTGCATATAGACTATCTGCTAACGTATCTGCAATCAATAATCATTCTTATTTCTTTTTAAGAAAAGTTAGTAATATCGCTTTTCAGCTTACCCTGCTGCGCGTTTTTAAGGTTTAGACGCTTTTTAAGTAGTTCGCTGATTATGCACACCTTTGGGAAATCATTATGTTTGGTAAAACTTCTCTTCGTATAGCAACAGCAACTTTGCTATTTGCGTTAGCACCTATGGGAGCCATCGCAAAAACCTACCAACACAGCTTGGGCTCAGTAGAAATTAATGAAGTACCGAAACGCGTAGTCGTACTGGGCTACGGCAGCCTGGATTATATCGATGCTCTAGGGATCAAGCCGGTTGGAGTACCAAAGACACTGCTTCCAGCGACGCTGGAAAAATATAAAGACGATACTGTAGTGAATACAGGTAGCGTGAAAGAGGTGAATTTCGAGACTTTGTTTACCTTAAAACCAGATCTCATCATCGCTGAAGCCCGCTTGGCAGACAGCTATAAAGATCTGAATGAGATCGCTCCTACTTACATGTTCGAAATCGATAATACAAACTATTGGAAAACCACTCAAAAGAACTGGCGTAATCTTGGTGATATTTTCAATAAAGAAGACCAGGCTGAAAAGTTAATTGCAGACGTTCAAGGTCAGATCGATCAGCTTCATGCAAAAGTGGCCGCTCACCCGCCACGCGCTTTGATGGTATCTAACAGCGGCAACAACCTGGCAATGTTTGGAGAGAAGAGCCGATTCTCATTTGTATTTGATGAAGCAGGTTTTGCGTCATCAAAATCTGCTAATGTGAAATCCGTGGCCGGTAAACACGGCAATCTGATTTCGTTTGAATACATCTCAGACGCCCAACCAGAAGTCTTGTTGGTCTTAGATCGTGAACAAGCGATCGGCCAAAGTAACGGCAAAGCAAAGGCACTGTTTGATAATGAGCTTGTGAAGTCAACGCCAGCCGCGAAAAACGGTCATGTCATGTTTGTTGACCCAGCAGCCTGGTACTTAACGGCCGGTGGCTACCATTCAACACAAACCATGATTAATGAGCTAAACCAAGTCGTTGTTAACTAGGCAGCCCACTCTGATCACCCGATAAAAGATGACCTTTCCGCTTCTGGCGTGAAAGGTCATTGTCGTATTTATAAATCAACCTCTTCACTATGAAATTACACCATATTTTGGCTTTCGTTTTGCTCATTGTCCTCGCCGGTGCTTCCCTGTTGGTCGGAGTAGCAAACGTCTCTCTATCGCAGATTTTGGCTGGTGACAGCCACAGTCTGGACATTCTTTTGGTCAGTCGTTTACCCCGATTAATCGCCATCATTCTAGCGGGAGCGGGATTGAGTATCGCTGGCTTGATCATGCAACAAATCGTACAAAACCGATTTGCCGCCCCTTCCACAACAGGTACTGTGGACTGGGCGATGTTCGGCTACATCATTGCTCTTATCTTTTTTGCAGACATGAGCAACTGGGTACACCTCATCACCATCTTCACATTTTCTGTACTTGGTACCCTTATTTTTGTTCGCTTCCTACAACGGCTCAAATTTAAGAACACGGTATTGGTCCCATTGATTGGTATCATGTACGGCAATGTCGTCTCTTCAATGACGACGTTTATCGCGTATAAATATGATTTGGTACAGACACTTGGCTCCTGGACAGTCGCGAACTTCGCTTCCGTACTACGTGGAAATTATGAGTTCTTATACTTAGCTCTGCCGGTGTCAGTATTGGCTTATGCCTATGCCAACCGCTTCAGCGCAGCAAGCGTTGGTGAGAGCTTCGCAAAAAATATCGGTTTGAACTATCAACGCATCGTGTTAATTGGCGTAATTTTAGTCGCAGTCTTATCGTCATCTGTCGTGATGATTGTAGGGATGATTCCTTTCCTGGGTCTTATCGTGCCGAACTTAGTATCGATATTCATTGGCGACAACATGCGTCGTAACTTGCCTTGGACAGCTTTCGCAGGCGTGATCCTCGTGCTGACGTGTGACATTTTAGGTCGCCTGATAATCTTCCCTTATGAAATCCCTATTTCGATGATCATCAGCATCTTAGGTGGTTCCGTTTTCATTTATCTGGTACTGAGAGACAAAGCAAATGCGTGATTCCATCAAAGTCATGGTACTCGCGGCTATCGCAGTACTTATCTGTGCCGTATTTATCGGTAAAGGCTTAACGCCTGACAACTATCAATTCTTCTTATCTCGCCGCATTCCAAAAGTTCTGGCGATCGTGTTGGCGGCGATAGCCATTGCTTCTTCTTCGCTAATTTTCCAGACCATTACCAATAACCGAATCCTGACGCCATCAATCTTGGGCTTTGATTCGCTGTATGTGATGATTCAGGTGATATTGGTGGTGATGTTTGGTGGCATGAGCGCATTGGTCATCAACAGCAAACTCAACTTTGTCTTGTCTACTGGCATCATGATTGTGTGTGCAATGACGCTGTTTAGCTTCTACTTCCGTGGTCGACAACGCAATATCTTTACCCTGTTGCTGATCGGCATCGTATTAAGCAGTTTGTTCGGCAGCATCACAGGCTTTTTTACTATGGTGACCGACCCAGATGAGTTTAACTTCATTCAAGGTTCCATGTTTGCCAGCTTCAACAATGTCAACAGCGAGTTGGTGTACTGGTGCGTGATTCCACTGCTGCTGTGTAGTGCTTATTTAATACGTATCGCTCACAAATTGGACGTGATGTGGCTCGGTGCTGATAACGCCAAAAGTCTCGGTGTCGATACACACAAGCTGACAATGCAGATCATGTTTATCATCACTCTCATGGTGTCTATCTCTACCGCACTTATCGGCCCAATCCTGTTCTTTGGTTTGATTGTTGTTGCTCTGACTCGCCAAATATTTACTGGCTACCAGCATCGCCTTCTGATTGTGGCGAGTTCTGTACTGTCGGTTGTACTGCTGTCTGGTGGCCAGTGGGTGGTCGAAAACCTGTTCGATTTCGACACCACCATCAGCGTTATTATCAACTTTATTGGCGGTGGCTACTTCTTAGTTCTGCTTATGAAAAATAAATTCGATTAAAGGTGTATCACATGATCCGTATTCAAGGTTTAAGCAAAAAATACAACGAAAAATACGTGGTAAAAAATGCTGATGCCCTTTTCCCACTTGGCAAAGTCACCAGTATTATTGGCCCAAATGGCGCAGGGAAAAGTACCCTGCTTTCCATGGCAAGTCGCCTCACGGAAAGTGACGCAGGTACGGTCGTCATTGGTGACAAACCACTCGATCAGTGGAACACGGAAGATTTAGCAAAACGCCTCTCGGTTCTGCGTCAATCCAACAACATCAATATGCGTTTTACTGTGCGTGATTTAGTCTCTTTTGGGCGTTTTCCTTACTCTCAGGGACGCTTAACAGAAGAAGATCATCGCATCATCGAAGAGTCGATGCAGCATCTGGAAATCGACCATTTACAAGATCGATTTATCGACCAACTTTCTGGTGGTCAACGACAAATGGCGTTCATCGCGATGGTCGTCGCGCAAGACACAGATTACATTTTTCTTGATGAACCACTGAATAACCTCGATATCAAACACTCTGTCGATATCATGAGCACCCTGCACAAGTTAGCCAAACTGAAGAACAAAGCGGTGGTGATCGTGATTCACGACATTAACTTTGCCTCCTGCTATTCAGACCACATCGTCGCGATGAAACTGGGCGAAGTCATCAAAGCCGGTACGGTAAACGAAGTCATCGATGAGGCGGTATTAAGCGATATTTATGAGATTCGGTTTGTCGTTCAGGAAATCGACGGTAATCGTATTTCTTTATACTATCGACATTAACAAATATCGACGTTAACAAACATAAACGCCACCTAACGTACGGTGGCGTTTTGTTGTTCTTCATCCAGTTTTAAATATCGAATCACTTTATAAGCTAGCCATTCCGGATTATCTAAAGGGATATCGTGACCATCACCGTGGTTATATATGATCGGCATGTCCCAAATTTGAGCAAGTGATTGAGTAGCAATATGACTGACCAGCGAATCTTCGAGTGAAGAAATAAACAGTATTTCATTGTTCGGACGTTTCGCTTTGAACATAACGGCTGCGAATAACTGACGCAAAAAATTCATTGTTGTCGTTGGATATAACTTTCCAAGCATCACCCAATCATCAATAACTTTTTGGCTTAACGGCTGATTCGACACCATCGAATAGATGATGGACTCTTTTTCCTCTGGGCCAGAAAGTAAGGCTTTAATGATGTTGAGGTAGTTCTCGGGCTTTAGTCGCTGATAAAACGGGCTTACACCCCGGCTACTGGTATTGATACAAATCACCCGCCTTACCTGATCGGGATACAATTCTGCCCACTTAAGTGCAATCATTCCTCCCATTGAAATGGCGATGATATCGACCTGAACATTTGAGGCTAGTTGAAATCGTATGCTCTCAACCATTTCCTCAATAGAACATGGCGACTTGTCTCCGGAAAGCGCACCAGTGCCAGGAATGTCCACGGCGATCACTCTCCGGTCAGGAAGCAGCTCATTGAGTAGCTGTGAAAATTCTCCCCAATGATATTGACCACGAAAAAGCCCGCGTATCAACACGATATCCTTGCTCATTTATCGTCTCCCTGCTCCCTTGTTCACTCAGGTTGGTTGGCGTCGACTAATGGCCCGACTTCAACATCAGAGCACCCGCTGTGTTCGGTTAGCCATTGTTCGACTGCCAAACGATCCTCTTCTGAGGCTGAATCGTAGCGGCGCTCCGGAACAATGAAGCCATCAAAGGATGTCAGGTCAGCTCCACCGCCCATCACTAAGCCTCGCTCTTCAATAAACGACAAGAAATCATCGATAATTTGATCACATTCCGCTTCTTGCTTTACGTGCAGGTGACAAAAAAATGCAAAGCCTAAAACTTTAAACTCATCGGCATAAAGCTTTTTTCTCAATCTTCTGGATCGGTTGGTCGCCATATTGATTCCTTGAAATCTACGATATTACTTAAAGTCCAAATTTCTACATGAATACAGTGTAGTCGCCTCATTTAAAGCATGTTAACTGTTTCGGGCTAAGACAGTTTGTTGGAAGCGATAACGATAGAAAGGAATGTAACGCAGGTGACCTTAAATCTTTATTGTTAGAATAAATATTAAAAGCATTTGATAGAATTAATAACACCGGGCAGATGCCCGATGCTATTGAGAACTTTGGAGAAACAATTTGACTACGCGTCCGGCTTTATTGCGTACCTGCCTGAACCAAGAAACATGATCGCAATTGAGGCGAACAGATAAACACCAATGCCTTCAACCGCCCAAGCACCAAACTTATCTAAGGCGAACAAATCTCCCATGTGTAGAAGGTAGATAACCATTAAACAGGTGCCTGCAACAACCAGTGAAGCCAAACGAGTATAAACACCAATAATCATCAATACTGGTGCAACCACCTCACCTAAATAAACCCCATAGGCAACAAAAGCAGGTAGACCGTGATCGACCAACAAGCCTTGTATAAAATCCGTGCCGCCGATAACTTTGTGGATGCCGTGTAATAAAAATAGAAATGCAAAACTGACACGTAACACCAATTTACCAAGATCGGGTTTCGCCAAGACTCTATCTATAAAATTCAATAATTCACCCATAACCACTGCCCTTTTTAGTCTAATAATACTCACTATAGAGATCTGCAACGGCTATTATCAGCTCAAAGGATTAACCGACTCCATCAATTTTTCTGAACAATATCATTGATATGAATCAATTAAGCTTCGCGGACTTTCCTATATACCCAAATGTCATCGGGAGTTGATTATCCCCTTTCACCACCGTTTATGTTGTAGGTGTGAATATTTGTTTAAGTTCATCGAACAACCATTGAAATACGGGCCCGTTCATTCTGCCTTTTTTAAACACTAAATCGACAGGAGCGTTCCAGGGTTTATGGTCAAAGGCCACTTTAATTTTATGGAGTTCACCAGCGTCTATTAAGTCATTCACCAAAAATGAAGGCAAATAAGCCCAGCCGACCTGCTGCTTAACTAACTCCAGAGCACTGTAATGGCTTGAACTCCACCAAACTTTTGGTGCAATGCTGATCAATGCCTGCGATTCTACTTTTGATTTCCCTCGAATCGCCAGTTGGCGAAATGGCGCTAAATCAGATTGCAGTTCAACCTCAATATCCGCAAGCGGGTAATCCGGATGACAAACCGGAAGGTAATCAATACTCCCCACATAACAGAAGTCGACCTGCTTTAGCACTTCGATCTCGGTAAACATCACACCGATATCCACATCGCCATTTGCAACTTCAGTGGAAATATCACCGGAGGCTAAACTCAATACATCTATCTGAATGGTCGGAAACTGTCTATCCAGTCGTTTAAATAGATCGGCCAATTTAGGGCTATATACACCGTCATCTATAGCGATCGTCAACTGACTTTCTTCCTGATTCTCAATAGATTGAGCAATTTTCTCGAACTCGTCCGCCTGAGCTAACAGGTTTTTCGCACTGCGGATTAAGCGCTCTCCCGCCGGAGTCAGCTTTGGGCTTCTAGCCGAACGGTCAAACAGTTCGACTCCCAAGTCGATCTCTAACGTACTGATGCCATGGCTCACTGCAGATTGAACCTTGCCCATTTTCCTTGCACATGCGGAAAATGATCCTAGCTCAGCAGAGAGGACTAACATCCTGACTTGTTCCAAACTCAACATATGAAAAAATTCGATACTTATTAACTTTTATCTATCGTAATAATAGATACCATGACCCGCAAATGTTTTTATACCCAATTAGGTGGAAATTATGAGCTGGTTATATCTGCTTTTAGCTGGTCTTACGGAAATTGGATGGCCGGTTGGATTGAAAGTTGCTCAGTCAGGGCACAAGGTATTAGGGATATCAATGGCGATACTATTCATGGCGATCAGTGGTGCACTGTTATTTGCGGCACAACGTGTGATCCCTATGGGTACAGCCTATGCGGTCTGGACTGGCATTGGCGCTGCAGGGACATTTCTTGTCGGCGTTTATTTCTACGGAGATCCTACTTCAATGGTGCGCTACATTGGCATTATGCTGATTTTGTCTGGTGTAGTCATGCTGAAACTTGGCCATTAATTCAGAATAAGCATTAACGCAGCTATTGCTGTGCCTGCGTTAATGCTTTTCTAAACACTCCTATACATTACGTTAATCCACCATTGAAAAGTTGGCGGAAGCCAGATCAAAAGAGCTGAGTAATGGGTGTGGATTCACTCCGGAAACGAGCACAATATCGACAGCAGGCAATGGTGGCATATTCGCTAGAATTTGCAGGTCGCTTGAGACGCTTAATCGCCCCATAGCACCAATTGCCAGTCCTTCTCTGACTATCGCCCTTTGGGCTGACGCAGTATTACAACACGCTAAAAGCTGGTAAGAGATGCCCCTTTTCGTTAACCCATCAATTGCCGCTGCATGGTATTTGCAATCTGGCTGGAAAAGCGCGAGTGGTAAAGGCTTAGTCTTATCCATTTGGTAATCCTGATTGGCAATCCAAACACCTTTATCGTGGGCAAGCCAGTGTCCTTCTTCACTATCAGCAGAACGCGTCAGTATGGCTGCATCAATTTTACCTTCATCCAGCCACTCTCGCAGTGTGACACTAGGCTGGCTAAACACTTGAATGGAACATGTGGGTTCTGCTTGTTTGAGGATACCAATAACTTTTGGCAGAATGGCGTCGTTGTAATCTTCCGGACAACCTAGCCTGAGTGGCAGCTTATCCTGATAACGACTCACCTGATTAACCGCATGATTGTGTAAAGTGACTAACTGCTCAGCATGAGCTCGTAATGCTAGTCCGGCTTCACTCAGCACAAGGTTACGCCCTTCTTTGACGAACAGACGAATATTCAGTTCATCTTCCAACTTGCGCATCTGGGCACTAAACGCAGACTGAGTTCGGTTAATTTGCTTCGCTGCCCGGGTAAAGCTACCAGTATCTGCAAACGCGAGAAGACTTTTTAAAGCATCAATATCCATACTAAGCTTATCTATCGGTTTTATTAATGTGTCCTATCAAAACTATCCGTTAGTTTTCGATAAAACAATCCGTTACCGTAAATGTTCCTTATAAGTGCTGAAAAAACAAGGAAGTATTGATGAAACTTTACATCGGCAATCAAAACTACTCGAGCTGGTCACTGCGTGCATGGCTTATCTTTATGCAATATGACATCGATGTTGAAATCAAAAAGATAAAACTGTTCACTGATGATTTCTATAAAACGTTAGAGGGTATTACACCAACCTCCAAGGTTCCGACACTGGTTTGTGACGACGTTACGGTCTGGGACTCACTGGCGATTCTCGAATACGTTAACGAAGCTTACCTGAATGGAAAAGCATGGCCACAACATCAGTCAGAGCGAGCCAGAGCGCGTGCAATTTCAGCGGAAATGCATTCTGGATTTATGGCACTACGTAACGAAATGCCAATGAACTGTCGCGCCAAGAGAACGGTATCTTTGAGTCAAGAAGCACTTAAAGACATCGCACGGATTGATCAAATCTGGTCAGAGCAAATGGAACAGTACCCGGGAGGCTGGCTCTTTGGAGAATGGTCAATTGCAGACGCCATGTACGCACCGGTTGTATTGCGCACACTCACTTACGGCATCACACTGTCAGAAAAAGCGACCCAATATCAGCAAATAGTGCTGAATAGCGAAACCATGCAGCGCTGGCTAAGGGAAGCCAACTTAGAAACAGACATCGTCGAGGAAGATGAAGCAGGAGAACCAATTTAGTTCTCCGCATCACCACACAAATAAAAAGAGCCTTTGACTACAACGAAGCGTTCTCGTCAAAGGCTCTTTAATTGGATTGCTTGTTAAACATCAATCAATAGCAAGGCTACACACTAAAAAATCGATCGACGTACTTAACCAGTTCCCCCGTATCGATGGCCTTGCAGTTGTAACCTGCTGGTTTAAACGTCGTTACGTCTTCAGCCGCGACCATGGCATTGACCACCGACTCCTCAACAGCCTGAACCGCAGCCATGTAGAAATCGTCAAACAGCTCATCGTTCACACACGTCATTGACGCGTAATGTCCTGACAACTGAGGCAAATCTTGTTGGTTCGCGGTACTGAACGCCAAAAAGATATCGCCCGAGTTATTGCCGCCCGGCGAGCCATTTCTACCAATGCCAATTGCCGCGCGCTTAGCCATGCGTTTCAGTTGATGAGGAAGCATCGGTGCATCCGTGGCAAGTATCACGATGATTGACCCCATCTCTTTCTCTTCAGGCATCATCTCATCTTGCATGTATTTCCCGATAGGCACACCCAGCACATTAAACCAAGGACGAATTCCGTGATTTGCTTGTACAAGCGCTGCGACGGTATAGCTATCGTCACCCACTTTGACTACTCGGGAAGACGTCCCCGTACCGCCTTTAAAACCGTAGGCGATCATGCCTGTACCACCACCCACATTGCCTTCGGCAATCACACCATCTTGGGCGCTTTCTAACGCATCAAACGCATCTTGCTCTGTTACGTGCATTGCATTGATGTCATTAAGAACACCATCATAAGTTTCTGCAACAACGGGCATTGCCCATAAATGATTGTCTGCCCAGGCATCTTTGTAATGATTCACCATCCACTTTACCGCAGCATGATGAGTGATCCCGACACCATGAGTATTCGTGATCATCAGTGGCCCACAAAAATAACCGCCGTCCTGAATCCAGTGAGTTCCGGTCATTTCGCCATTGCCATTCAGTGCATAGCTTCCCGCCCAAACTGGCTGCGGAGTCTTTGAGTATCCGCGAGGCAATATCGCTGTTACCCCAGTTCGTACTGGTGAGTCAGGATCATCTTTGAGCAGGGTCTTATAGCCAACCAACACTCCAGAAACATCGGTAATCGCGTTGTTCGCACCAGTCACACCAGGAAACGGAAGACCTAGCTCTCTAGCTCTGAGTTTTCTCGTCATATCTAAACTCCATATCCTTATATTGAGCTTTTCTTAGATTTAAAGTAGATGCCCACATAAGCGATAACTAATGAGAACAGCAGCATTAGCGTCGCTATCGCATTGATTTCCGGTTTAATTCCTTTTCGGATCATGCTGAGTATGTACACAGGCAAAGTGGTCGAATCCGTACCACTAATAAAGTAAGTGATCACCACATCATCAATAGAGATGATGAAACTGAGTAAAGCACCGCCAATCACACCGGGCAGAATTAAAGGCAAAGTAACGCGTTTGAATGTTTGCCATTCATTGGCTCCTAAATCGGCAGACGCACTTTCTAATAACGGATCCATCCCTGCCAGTCGTGAACTGACAACGATAAAGACATAACTGATTAAGAACGTACAATGGCCGATAACAATGGTCGTAGAGCCGAGAGTCAGACCTGAGCCGATGAAAAATATCAGCAGCGCAATTCCCAGCACGATGTCTGGCATCACCATAGGAACGTGCATCAACATTTTATAAAACGGCTGCAGTTTGAAGCGAAATTGCGCTAATGCGAGCGCAACCATGGTCCCCAATACGGTGGAGATTACGGTTGCACTGCTTGCGACGACTAAACTGTTTTTTAGTGCATTCAGCAGTTGCCCGGTTGAATCAATATACGTGTCCGGCAATTGCATTTCTGTCTCCAAGCCAAACATGATTCGGTACCAGTCCAAACTCGCACCTTCCCAGTTCATGATGTTTACAGGGTTAGCGTTGAAGGAATACACCACAATCAAAATGACTGGGGCATAGAGAAAAACAAAAAACAGTAAACTGTAAGTCGATAAGATCCTTTTAAACATCGAGTTCCCTTGCATACTATTTCCTTACTGGTTTGCCGGAGATCGGTTAATCCGATAGAAAAACACGCTTAGTAACGCCAACATAAACAGCGTGATAATCATCGATAACGCGGCACCAAATGGCCAGTTTCTCGCGTAGAGGAATTGCTGCTCGACCATATTGCCAATCATCAGAACCTTGGCACCGCCAAATAGCTCAGGAATAACGAAATTGCCTAAACTCGGAATAAATACCAACACACTGCCCGCCATAATGCCTGGTAGCGTCAGCGGAAATATCACTTTGCGAAAAGTTGTAAATGGCGTTGCTCCAAGATCTTCAGACGCCTGAATCAGCCTTGTGTCTAGCTTCTCAACACTTGAGTAGATAGGCAGGAACATGAACGGCACAAAAATGTAAACCATGCCAATGATCACAGCGGTACCTGAATACATGATGCTCAAAGGCTCAGAGATAACGCCTGTCCACTCTAAAAATTGATTGGCGAAACCAGAGTCTCGCAGAATGAGGATCCATGCATACAAACGAACAATCATGCTGGAAAAGAAAGGAAGTGTTATCAATAAGATAAACAGTGACTTCTTCTTAGGTGATAAGCCGCTGATCCAAAACGCGACTGGGTAGCAAACCACTAATGAGCAAATAACCGTTGCAGCAGCTAAGCCAATTGAGCGAAATAAGATCTCCAGATAAACGATGTCGAACTCTTCATAAAAACCGTCAGCCCAGCCTAGAATTCTGCCGTAGTTCCAGTGGTAAAAGCTCCATTCAACACCGCCGTAAAGCCCCGGCTCCAAAAAGCTGTAGGTCAGCATAATCATTAGCGGAATTAAAAAAAACACGCCCAGAAATATCGACGTCGGGGACAGCATGACTAGCAGCGATACTTGTTCTCGGGAAAGCGTCTTTGAGGATGGCTTCATGCAACCTCCCGCTCAGTTTTCCTTTCAAAACTGATCCCATGTGGGGCACTGACCTGATAATAAAGTGTCACTGTATCACCCACGTGATAACTGCCATCACTGCGGCGTGCCAAAGCGGTGACGGATTGGCCGTTGACTAATTTACCATGCAACTGGTAATCGGCACCGACGAAAACGACTTCGTCGACGGTCATATCGATACCATGAGTCAGCCCTTGATCAAGCGCCGGTTTCAATGAAAATTGCTCAGGTCTCAGCAATAATTCAGCACAATCACCAACGCGGTAATTGTCCGCTTCACAGAAAATCTTCACCCCTGCACAGTCGACAACCGCTACGTGGTTCTCTACCAAAATCACCTTACCGTTAAATAAATTACTTTCGCCGATAAATGTCGCAACGAATTTATTTTTAGGCGTATGGTAGATTTCATCTGGCGTTCCCATCTGCTGTACCTTACCGCCGTTGAGAACGACGATACGATCTGACATGGTCAAGGCTTCTTCCTGATCGTGTGTAACAAAAACAAAGCAGATACCGAGCTCGGCCTGTAAACGCTTAAGCTCTAGTTGCATCTTCAGACGCAGGTTCTTATCCAACGCAGATAACGGTTCATCGAGCAACAAAAGTTTAGGGCGATTGATAATAGCGCGCGCCAGAGCGACGCGTTGTTGCTGGCCTCCGGAGAGCTGCGACGGTACTCGCTTTTCAGTCCCGCAGAGGCCAACCATTTCCAGCGCCTCTTTGACGCGCTGATTACGTTCATCTTTTTTGAGTTTGGCAACATCTAGTCCGTAGCCGACATTGTCTTCGATGGTCATGTGCGGAAATAGCGCGTACGACTGAAAGACGGTGTTCACTGGACGTTTGTGAGCAGGAAGTTGAACGATGGACTCATTATCAATTAACACGTCACCTTTATCTAAACTTTCAAACCCGGCAATAATTTTGAGCAATGTGGTTTTGCCACAACCCGATGGGCCTAACAAAGTGATGAACTCTTTTCGCGCGATGGCGATATCAACCCCATCGAGCGCTTTAATCACACTGCCCTCAGGCGTAGTAAACTGACGATAGCCACGGCGTATACGAATGTATTCTTCGGATAGAGAATCTGACATCTGAGTCACCATTTACAATAGTTGAGCACGGGCTCAGGAGATAAGCCCGTATTTTGAGTTAATTAGTGAGTGCGGATCTTGGTCCAAACACGATCATACAGCTTGATGTCTTTGCCTAGTTCAGCAAAGAGTTGCAACTTTGAACGAATTTCAGCTGTCGGGTTGATGTTTGGATTATCACGAATGTATTCAGGAAGAAGTGCAATCGCATCTTTGTTGACGGATCCGTTCATTTGCTGCTTGGTATTCAGTGCGGCAATTTCAGGCTGAGTGAAGAACTCTAAGAACTTTTTCGCATTGCTCTTATTCGGTGCCGACTTAAGTACACACATGTTTTCCTGATACATGGTCGCACCCTCTTTAGGGATGACGTAACCAAGCTCGTCCGGCGTTTGAAATACGTATAGCATTGCACCGACATACCATTGCGCAGCAGCGATATCACCCGACTGTACCAACGGCGCGCTGTCATACGTAAATGAAGAGATATAAGGTTTTTGTTTAATGATGAACTCTTGCGCCTTTTTCAGATCATCACGATCTGTCGAGTTCACGCTCTTTCCCTGCTCTATCAAACCAATGCCGATAACTTCACGCATGTCATCCAGCATTGCGATTTTCTTACCCTCTTTTGGCAGCTCGAAGAACTGTTCCCACGACTCAATGGAGCTGACCTGTTTCTTGTTATAAAGAATACCGACCGTACCCCACGCATATGGTAAGCAGTATTCACCTTTAGGGTCTGATTTCGCGTTTAAGAAACTGGTATCGATATGTGAAAAACCGGCAGTTTGGTTAATATCCGTTTTCTCCAGAAGGTTAAGCTGAAACATGATGTCTTGCATGTGAACGGAGGGAAAGACGATATCGTACCCTGTCGCTCCAGCTTGCAGTTTCGCTAACATTTCTTCGTTTGAGGTATAGGTATCAATACTGACTTCGATACCCGTTTGTTTGGTAAATTCTTCAAGAACGGCAGGGTTGATGTAATCACCCCAGTTGTATAGCTTAAGCGCTTCGGCAGAGACGGCTTGTTGAGATATCCCTAATCCCACCGTTGCGATTGCTGCTGCCATTGTTTTTCGATTTATTAAGCGGGTGTAACTATTAACATTTAATGCCTTCATGTATCCACCTTCCATGTGTTTAAAGCAAGCTGTTTAATCTCTTTTAATCCACTAAATCATCGTTTCGATGTCAGTAACAATTCTTTTACATTGGCATGTTTATTTCAATATCATGATATGTTATTCATATAACATATTAATAAGCGTCTTATAAACAGTTAGTTAGAGATGCCAGTATAGAAAATGGCCAAAATTTTTAGTTAAAGCGGCTAGTTAAAGCACCGTCACAGGGCAGCATTGCCCTACATAAGTGCATCTAAACACAAGGAAGTGTTATGGTTCATACATTTAGTAATCCGTCAGACATCGTAGCATCGGCAACCGCACAAAAGTTAAAGTCATTGATACCCAAACTTTCTGTTTCCGAAGCAAGAGTGGCGCAGTATATCTTGCTAAATCTGGAGCAGATCAGTTTTGAAACCGGAGTATCTATTGCGGAAAAAGCAGCAGTCAGCCAGATAACCGTCAGCCGCTTTTTAAAGAAAGCGGGATATCACGGTATTTCGTCTTTAAAAGATGAAGTAAAAAAAGAGCGTATCGAGAACAAGTACAACAGCGATGCTGATATTCCAATTGATAGCTTTTATCAAGAGCATATGAAAAACGACATGCAAGCTTTGATGCGGCTCTATGAGCAGTTTGGTACCGCAACCTGGGATGGGCTGGTTGGCTGTGTCAGTGCCGCACAAAAAGTGTATGTAACAGGTTTTCAGTCAATCAGAGGGACGGCTGAAGACATTTCCCGGAGGCTTTCTTTTGCACGGGACAATGTTCAATACATCTCTGCCCACGATGGGATGCTGGCAGAATGGCTGGGAATGGAAATACAACCCGCGAACAAAAAAGGCTACGATGTACTGGTTGTTCTGGATATCGTCCCGTACGCAGCTGAAACGAAAAAACTATGTGAAGAGGCCAAGAAGCGCGGTATTCAGATCGTCATCATCACAGATGAATTCTGTTATTGGGCGGAAGACTTCACACCTCACGTCTGCCACACCAAGTCTAAAGCGGGGTTATTTCTGGAATCGACCTGGGGAATCGTCATGGCAGCAAATATGCTGGTGCACAGAATTGCCCAGCAGAATCCTAACAGTCAGCAACGCGTAAAACGTTGGCACAACCTGTCTAAAAGCATGAACCTATTCTAAGCAAGACTAGATTAACACGTGCTAAACAAACACATTTCCCCCAGCGCAAGAGCTAGGGGAAATGTGAATTAGCCAAAGAATTGAGTGCTATTTATTGCTTGGGAATGCAAATTGCGCGGTTTCGTTGTTTTGCGGCTTTGGCCATTTCTGAGTAATGGATTTGCGTCGAGTATAAAAGCGCACACCGTCAGGACCGTAAGCATGAAGATCGCCGAATAACGAACGTTTCCATCCACCAAAGCTGTGATAAGCCACTGGAACCGGAAGCGGTACGTTGACTCCGACCATCCCGGCTTCAACTTCGTCACAGAATATCTCTGCAGTTTCTCCATCGCGTGTAAAGATACACGTCCCGTTACCGAACTCGTGTTCGTTAATGAGCTGAATACCTTCTTCAAGGGATTTCACACGCACTACACATAGCACAGGACCAAAGATTTCATCGGTGTAAATCTTCATGTCTGGAGTGACGTTATCGAACAAGCTGCCGCCAATAAAGTAGCCGGTAGAGAAGTCAGGAACAGAAAGACCTCGACCATCCACGACTAACTCAGCACCCGCCTCGACACCACTCGCAATATATCCAGAAATCTTCTCAAGATGCTCTTTGGCAATCACTGGCCCCATGTCAACTGAATCTTGTGTATAGGCACCAACTCGCAGTTCTTGAATCAGGGGAGTCAGTTCTTTAACCAGATTATCTGCCACTTCATCACCAACACACACGGCAACAGAAATCGCCATGCAGCGCTCACCACACGAGCCAAAGGCCGCACCCATGAGTGAGTTAACCGTGCTCGATACTTCTGCATCCGGCATGATGATCGCGTGATTTTTAGCTCCGCCAAGGGCCTGTACACGTTTGCCGCGCTTAGTGCCTTCTGCATAAATATATTCAGCAACAGGTGTTGAGCCGACGAAACTCATCGCTTTCACTTCTGGTGCTTCGATTAATGCGTCAACGACCGCTTTGCCACCATTAACAACGTTGAGTACACCGCTTGGCAGCCCTGCTTTATGTAATAGTTCAACAATGAACAGGGTTGAAGCTGGCACCTTCTCAGACGGCTTAAGAATGAAACAGTTACCGCACACAATCGCAAGTGGGTACATCCAAAGTGGTACCATCGCCGGGAAGTTAAATGGCGTGATACCGGCAACGATACCTACAGGCTTGTGATCACTCCACGCATTGATACCCGGTCCAGTTCCTCTTGTGTATTCGCCTTTCAATAGCTCTGGCGCGCCACAAGCGTATTCAACATTCTCGATACCACGCTGAAGCTCACCTAGTGAGTCTTCTATCGTCTTACCATGTTCTTCACTGATCAAACGTGCGATTTGGTCTTGGTTCTCTTCTAATAGATCTTTAAACGCAAACATGATTCGCGCTCTTTTCAGCGGAGGCGTTTTACTCCACGTGGGGTATGCGCGTTTCGCCGCCTCTATCGCTAAACAAACCGTTTCTGCGCTTCCCATTTCAACCTGACGAATCGACTCGCCAGTTGCAGGGTTGTAAACATCAATTGTTGAACCTGAATGTGAGAATTTGTCGCCGGCAATAAAATGCGAAATAACGTCCATGCTTTGACTTCCTTTTCCTGATTTTTAATTTAGTTGATCCAGTGTTTCGTAAACCGCGTCAAATAAACGCTCAAGGTCATCAGCTTTGGCATTAAACGTCGGACCAAATTGAATCGTGTCTCCGCCTGAGCGAACATAAAATCCTTTTTCCCACAGAGATAATGTACATTCGAACGGTCGAATGGTTGGATCATTGTCTCTTGGTGCGATCTGAATTGCGCCAGCTAAACCACAGTTTCGAATGTCGATAACATGGTTCGCCCCTTGAATCCCGTGCAGCTTGCTTTCGAATATAGGCGCAAGTTCGTGTGACTGCTGAATCAGCGAGTCTTTTTCTAACAGATCCAGTGTAGCTAAACCTGCGGCACATGCGACCGGATGCGCGGAGTACGTGTAGCCATGTGCAAATTCGACCATGTGAGAAGGCAAATCCTGCTCCATAAAGGCCTGATAGATCTCATGAGAAGTGATCACCGCGCCCATAGGGATAGCACCGTTGGTCAGTTGCTTAGCCGTGTTCATGATATCTGGCGTCACGCCGAAATACTCAGCACCACTCCAGCATCCCATGCGTCCGTAGGCCGTGATAACTTCATCAAAAATCAACAGGATGTCATGCTGTTCACAAATTTCACGAAGACGCTGTAGGTAACCTTTTGGTGGCACAATCACGCCCGCAGAGCCTGACATGGGTTCAACTATAATTGCGGCAATATTCGAGGCGTCATGAAGTTCGATGAGTTTCAAAAACTCATTCGCGAGTTCTACACCACCCGTTTCCGCACAGCCTTTTGTAAAAGCTAAATCGGGTTGCAGAGTGTGAGGAATATGGTCAGCATCGACTAACTGGCCAAAGGTTTTTCTATTACCGCCAATGCCGCCTAGGCTAGTTCCACCAAAGTTAACGCCATGATAACCACGAGCTCGGCCTATTAACTTGGTTTTCGACGCTTTGCCTTTTACACGCCAGTAAGCTCGTGCCAATTTGAGCGACGTATCGGCACATTCTGAGCCAGAACCGGTAAAAAGCACATGATCCAGTCCTTTAGGCATCTTCTCGACAATTTTGTCCGCCAGTTTAAAGGAAAGCTCATGGCCAAATTGAAATGCAGGCGAGTAATCCAACGTGCCTAACTGTTCGGCCACCGCTTTTTGGATCTCTTGACGACCATGCCCTGCACCACATGTCCACAGTCCGGACAACGAGTCGTAAATATCGCGACCGTTGGCATCTTTCAACCATGATCCTTGAGCTTGAGTGATGATGCGTGGTTTTTGGTGAAAGCTTCTATTGGAAGTGAATGCCATCCAATGAGCAGAAAAATCTGGATTGATTCCATCTTGTGCAAATTTATAGTTACTCATCGTTATACCGTCCTTGTATTGACTGGACTTATTTTTACCACATGAGTATGTTAAGTAGATTTTAAATTTACTTTACATAAGTTATGAAAAGACTCAACAATAACAACAAAAGCATCATCCATCAGATTACCGATTTTGATATCAAACTGATTCGTCTGTTTAAAACCGTTGTCGAGTGTGGAAGCTATACCGCTGCGGAACCTGTTCTTGGCATCACAAAGTCGGCGATATCTTTGCAGATGAGTGACCTTGAAAAACGCTTGAATATGAAGCTTTGTCATAGAGGCAGAGGCGGTATCACTCTGACCAACGAAGGGGAGGCAGTATTAGAGTCTGCCGACATTCTCCTTGCTTCTATCGAGCAATTTCGTAATGACGTAAACCAAATAAATAATGAACTGCGTGGCGAACTTAATATCGCACTGGTCAACAATCTGGTCACGCAGCCTCACATGAAAATTACCCGCGCGTTAAAGCACATCCGTAAGATGAGTGAAAAAATCAATATTAACATCACGATGTCTTCTCCTGCGGATATAGAAAAAGGCTTAATTGACGGGCGGTTTCACGTTGGTGCATTCCCTGTAAACAACAAAAGCAATAACTTCGATTACCGCACTTTGTATAACGAAAGTTATTGCCTTTACTGCAGTCATGAGCACCCATTCTTTACTGAAAGTGATCAGGCTATCGAACGCCTTAAGCAAACCAATTCCGTCATCACAAGACACAAAATGTCGACAGAAGCGACCGATCTGTATCAAAAGCTAAAATGCACGGCCACTGCGTCTGACCATGAAGGCATCGCTTTTTTAATACTGACAGGTACTTACATCGGATTTCTACCACAACATTATGCCGATTATTGGTGTAATAAAGGACAAATGCGAGCCCTATTCCCTGATGAGTTTCATTTCAGTTCAGATATTTCATTGGTGACAAGAAGTGGATTAAAACACAACCAAATCCTTAATAAGTTCATTGAAATCATAGAGTAATAATTTATTAGCAATCGTTATCTTTACGACAAAAAACTTCTTCTTTATTTGCGGCATTTTTTATTGCGCGTGAAAACTTATGACCTTAATATCGCGCTGCTTCTTGATGATAGCCAATCCGAGTACATCACAGCTGTTTTGTGGCAAGGCGATAGAGCAACTATCCAAGAGTTTCTTTGACGGCGGTAACCCCGCTTTTATTGACGCTCCACTTTTCATCACAATGCCCATGAAAAGTGCCTACTTAACTTGGAGGTTTGCTATGGCTAATTCTGCGTCTGTATTGGGTTTTCAATCTTTTTCTTCTCCGGCTCTACCAGCTGAGACAGTCGATCTTATCGAAACTGCGGTTGCACAACTTGGTGCACCTTTATTGATGCTGGACTGCAATATTATTCGTAAAAATTACCGTGCTCTAAGCCAAGCATTACCGAATGTCACGCTGCACTTCGCGCTTAAACCGCTACCTCACCCAACTGTGGTCAATACCCTATTGGAAGAAGGTGCAAGTTTCGACCTGGCGACGTCTGGTGAAGTAGATTTGGTGAAACAACAAGGCGTACCAGCAGAACGTACTATTCACACTCACCCTATCAAACGTGATCGTGATATCCGCGATGCGCTAGCGTATGGCTGTAATGTGTTTGTGGTTGACAACTTAAATGAATTGGAAAAATTCAAAGCTTACAACCATGACGTAGAACTGCTTGTTCGTTTGAGCTTCCGTAACTCTGAAGTGTTCGCTGATTTATCGAAAAAATTCGGCTGCACTCCAGAGCAAGCACTGAACATCATCGAAACAGCAAAAGAGTGGAATATTCGTATTAAGGGTCTGTCGTTCCATGTGGGTTCACAAACGATGAATCCTCAAAAATACGTCGATGCTATCCGCACTTGTAAACAAGTGATGGATGAAGTGGTATCGCGTGGTTTGCCAGCATTGAGCACGCTTGATATCGGTGGTGGCTTCCCTGTGGAATACACTGAGAATGTGATGCCAATTGGCGAGTTCTGTGTACCGATTAACGAAGCGTTAAACGAGTTACCAGAAACCGTTCAAGTGATTGCAGAGCCTGGACGCTTTATCGTTGCAGAAGCAGTCACCAGTGTTGCATCGGTCATGGGGCAAGCAGAGCGTGACGGACAGATTTGGTACTACCTGGATGACGGCATCTACGGTTCGTTCAGCGGTCTGATGTTTGATGATGCGCAGTACCCACTTGTGACATTGAAACAAGAAGGTGAGTACCTACCGAGCGTATTGTCGGGCCCAACCTGCGACAGCATCGATGTGATCGCAGAAAACGTGATGCTACCAAAACTGGAAAACGGTGACTTGATCATCGGCCGTATGATGGGCGCTTACACCAGCGCAACGGCAACTGATTTTAACTTCTTCAAACGTGCAGAGACCGTTGTTATCAACGAGTTTGAAGAAAACAGCCAACGTATGTTTGGTTAAGAACTACTCAAAACTTATTAACGCACAATAACGCTGCCAATATAAAAACGCCACTGGACTGAAGTTCCGTGGCGTTTGTTTTTTAAATTGGTGAACCTAAAAAGCAAGTGCGAATACAGACCTCTTAGACTCTGACCTATGAAGAAAATACTTCTATTAGTTCAACGTAATCTGAACAGAACGCTCAAGTTGTGCGTTACTACCATTCGTCAAAGGCTGTTGGTCCGCAACACCTGTAGTGTGGATACGTTCAGCTTCAATACCTTGATCGATCATGTATTGGGCAACATGCTCTGCACGCTGCGTTGAAACACGTTCATTGGTAGTAGCAGAACCAGTCGCATCTGTACGTCCTACGATTTCAGCAGTCAACTCAGGATTGCTGCGCATTGTAGTGATCACTTCATCAAGGTTGTAACGACCGTAGTCATTTACGTCAACCTGACCCACTTGGTAAGGCAGTGTGTAAGTAGAACGAGAAGTCTGCGTCACTTCTTTCACCACTTCTACTGGCACTTCAACTTTTTCTTCAACGACTAACGGTGTTTCAGGTTGACCGAATTTGTACGTCATGCCCCAGTAGACTTGGCTAAGGTCTAAATCGTGGCCATTTTTCGCTTCAAGATTGTTGTAGTAGTCGTAACCGATTTTTGTCGTTACAGCATTAGTCAGTTGGTATTCAAGACCTACACCTGCAGTACCACTAAAGCTGTCTGTTTTTAGTTCACTGCCATCAGCAAAGATGTACGTTGCACCAAGCTTACCGAACATCGACAAGTTGTCAGTGAAGTACAGGTTTCCTTTCACACCTAATGTGCCAAGGTGCAGTTCTGCATCGCTTAGGTTATGCATGTAATCGTAGCTGCCGTAAAGACCAAAATGCTTGCCGAAATCGTAACCCATTTCAAGTTTAGGGCTGAGTACTTCGCTTTCTCCAGCGTCAGTATCAGATAGACCCATACCAGCTGCTGCGCCCAGCCAAAATCCAGATTTATCGATATTTTGATCTAGGTTTGCAGCGTTTGCCACTGATACACCACCAGCTAACATCATTGCTAGCGTCACTGCTTTTAATTTCATAGAAATTCCTGCGCTTATTAGAGACTTTAAATATGTTATTAATCGACTATTTCATGATTTATTTTTAATAAAATATAATCAATAAAAACTAGCCTTAAGAATTTAAGCGCATGCTATATGAATATTTAGATATAATTAACAAACTCAATTTATCTTTAATATAAACTGAATTTATAGAATCGACTCATATTAAGATTTTTAATAACTACAAAGTTAATAAATACATTAAACCAATAGAAGCTTGATATTTTGTTTAAATTTCCACCAAAATTAATGGTTTCCCCTCATATTTATCTGTTGGATCACATTTTTGAAATTATATTTTCCATAACTGTAACTACATGAGTTTCAGATAGTTATTACATAAACCCTAACTTGCAGGTCATTATTTAACCATTAGAATGAGATTTTGGTGATAATTTTAAAATATAATTGAGTTAATTCTTCCGAAAATACTTAGCTAGCAGGGAAATTTTAAATATTTCATATACGAATATAGGGATTAAAAATTTCCCCAATGAAAAGGGCGTATTATTTACGCCCTATGTGTAGTCCCGTCCCTTTAATAGTGACTGTAAAAACTATCCAGTTATATTGTTTGGCTTCACTAGGTCATGTCTGGTTCAAACAGATTACGCTTCATGTAAAACTTCACCCAAATCGCACTTATCGCTATCACTAAAGCCAAAATTCCACCAGTGATCGTATAGACAAGGGATGTCATTTCAGAAGAAGGCGAGTTGTTCAGCGCAACATAACCCATTCCAACAATGCCTAAGATTTGCGGCACTGGATAGAAAGGCGTTTTATAAGGACGCTTGTGCTCCGACATACGTTTACGTAATACGATGACATTAATATGTGCCACCATGTAAGCCAGCAGCCAGCTCGTCGTTGCCGCGATTACTAATACAATCAGTGAATCGATATCCAGGAACAAGAACGGAATGGAAGTGCAGCCAGCCATCACCACGATGCCTACCCACGGAGCCTCAAAGCGGTTCAGCGCTTTAAACTGTGGGAAGACCTGATCTTGCATTGCCATACCATGCAACATTCTCGGAATAGAGGCCAAAATAGTATTCACTGTACTGCACGTTGCGGTCAGCGCCATCACTGTGGCAATCACTAAACCAGCATTGCCAAAGACAGCATTGATGTAGTCAAGATACGGGATAGGTGAGCCCACTAACGTTTCCACGTTGAGGTAAAGGCTGGCTCCGTATGCAAAAGCGAGAAATATTAGAAAGATCAACAATAAAGAGAGGTGCATAGAACGGGGGATATTCTTGACGGGATTTTTCACTTCTTTGATCATCGGACAGATAAACTCGACACCGACCATCAACCACATTGCCAACGCGACGAGACCAACAAAACTGCCATCAATCACACCGCCAAAGCTCCAATCTACCGTCGTACCTGACAATTCAGGATGCGGCTCACTTAGTCCGGTGATAGCACACAATCCGACAAGAATAAGCGCTGCGACCAGAATAAATGCCAGCATGTTCTGAACGCGAGCAAAAACATCCGCGCCCACCATGTTCGTGACACTAAGCAAAACAAGGATACCTAAAGGCACCACTTTTTCAGGTAGCATACCGGGCAATAGCTCACTTAGCATCGCGTCGACTAAGAACAACTCAACCGGCAGCGCCAACACCGACACCACCACATACCCTGCGAAAACAGCGACGATGGCCGGAAAGTGACCAATTGCTTTTTGTGTGTAGGTCGCAAGCGACCCCTCCTGCGGAAACATCAGTGATAATTCCGCGAAACTCATTGCGTTAAACTGAGCCAGAATAAAGGCAGTAAACATGGCTGCAATGAATGCCATCCCACCAAGGCCGATGCCTTGCGTCGCCGAAATCATGGCCCCCTGAACAATCACCAGGCCGATACAAATCGCCATCATTGTTGCAAGGCCAATTTTTAGCTTTTGATTCTTAGTTGCTGATCCTTCAGCTATATGAATAGTGTTAGTGTTGACTAATTCGTTCATATTTCTATTCCCTAGATTACTTAAATCAAGATACCTGACTACAATCGCTCAAACCGGTAAGGCTCTGGATTAACCAATGGCGTAACACCACTAATCAGATCGGCGGCCAACATCCCTGCCGCAGGCCCAGTGCCAAACCCGTGACCAGAAAAGCCAGTCGCAATCGTCAGTCCCGGTATGGCATCCAAACTATCTATAACCGGCTTGGAATCCGGCGTGATATCAATCAGCCCTCCCCACTCTTCGGCTATTTCAGCTTGCTGAAAATCAGGCCAAGCTTTACGTAGGTTGCTTAATGCTTCCTGGTTTAAGCCAGAGTTATGATCCGGGTTCATAACGCGAATCTCTTCGAACATTGAAGATTTATTGCGTGACCAGCGTTTTGAAGCTTTAAGATCGTCAATGAAATGTCGCCCAACCGAAATTCGTAGCGCATCGCGCTGTTGTTTGAGCTGGCCCAAATAGCGGTGACCAATCAAAAAGTGGTCTAGCGTCAGGCGAGCTTCAATTGCTCCACGCTGCATGATGACAAAGCCACCATCTAAGTGTTTACGAAATGAAAAATTAGGTCCTGCAACCGCGATGTCCGTTGGACCATCCATCGGCTTAGAACGCATCACAGAGCAAATCAATGGTAAAGAAGGTAAAGAAACACCATGATGACTCAAAAACGCTTTAGACCACGCACCTCCTGCAAGGAGTACTTGCTCACAACGAATCTCACCCTTTTCAGTAACCACGCCACTTACTTTTCCACCAGACAGCGACAAGTTACGTACTGCGCAGTTCTGAACAATCACAGCGCCTTTTTCTATCGCCGCTTTCGCCATCGCACTGGTGGCGATTGAAGGTTCTGCTCTACCGTCCGATGGCGTGTATATGCCACCCAGCCACTTCCCTTCTCCTCCCGGCACCATCGCTTTGATATCGTCAGCGCTCAGTAATCTTGAGTCCAGAGAAAGCGACTTAACTGAATCAAGCCAGGATTCATAAGCGCCCATCTGCTTTTCATTATCCGCAAGGAACATGATGCCGCTTTGCTTATAATCCACATCACGATTAATTCGCTTTGCCATTCCCGCCCACAACTGATCAGAAGCAAGAGCCAGAGGAATATCCTCCGCGTGACGATTGGTTTTTCGGATCCAGCCTAAATTACGCGAAGACTGTTCTGCGCCGACAAAACCCTTTTCAATCACAACGACAGGAATGTTCCTCTCTGCTAACGTGAGCGCCGCATTAATGCCTACAATGCCGCCACCGATAATGACGACACTGGTCGACACAGGTAGCTCGTTAGGCGTCTCTACGAATTCGAGTGTTTTTACCATCTCTATGTCCCTTAAATATGATAAGAATCTGCTTTGCTAACCGATGATCCGTTTTTCGGTTTCGCTAATGGATGCACCTCGGTATGCCGTTACTTCGAGCTCAACTTTATAAATGCTCGAACCAAGCGGAGGACACGTCACTGTTGTCGCCGGATCGATGCCCTTGAACTTGCTGCCAATATGCTCCATCACGGCACTGACATCAGCTGGGTTTTGAATAAACACCTTAGACGTCACGACATCAGCCAAGCTGGCATCCACAGCGGCCAGTGCCCGCTCTATGTTTAGAAATACCTGTTCAGTTTGCTCGAAAACATCGTCCGGCATTTCATTGGTTTCCGGGTTTCGTCCTGCAGTATTGGAGACAAATATCCAGTTATCTACCGTCACTACACGTGAGTAACTTGCTATCTCTTCGAATCGGGAGCCAGTTTTTACCTTGATGATTTTTGCCATGATTTATTTTTCCTTTGTTCTTGTTATGTAATTCGGTTTAACTAAGTACCGGTTCATCCCACAGATTCAGCGAGACACCGATGCCTTTCTCAACGGCGTTGCGGTAAATTTTGGTTGCCCACGCCACGTCTTCGACCGGCATTCCACCGACTGACATCACAATGATTTCTTCATCATTTTTACGTCCCGGAGTAACGCCTGCGACGATGTCACCCAGATCTTCCAGTTCGCTTGCAGACAACTCACCAGCATCAATCATGTCCATAAAACGCATACCAACCAGAGGGATGATGTTATGTGTAGGTTTAGGCACTTCTTCAAACCACGCCTGATATAACCCTTTGTTATCCAGCACTTTACGAACATCGGATTTTTCCATGCCTTCATCAAGACGACAGCTTGCTGGCATCGCAAGAAATGCCCCCGGTTTTACCCACTCTCGTTTCACTTCCGGATAAGTAGACGGATCACCGGTCTCACCTGAGTTGCAGTAAGTCACCAGATCGGAGTCTCGAACCGCTTCTTCAACGGTATCGACAATCTGTACATTGGTGATTTGCGGGTAAGAAGCGGCGAGCCAAGTCATAAAGCTGTCCAGGCTCTTTGTGCCACGGCCTTTAATTTTGATGGTGTCGACTTGCGGGCAGGCAGCGATGAACGCAGCGACAGTGGTTTTGCCCATTACACCCGGGCCAAGTAAGCCAATCACCTTGGCATCTTTTCTCGCAAGATGGCGCGCGCCCACACCCGGTACTGCACCGGTTCGATACGCTGATAGCAGGTTTGCTGACATGTACGCCAGTGGAGCACTGGTCTCAATATCATTCAGGATAAACATCAGAATCGAGCGAGGAAGACCTTTCTCTCGGTTGGCGATGTTCGAGCCATACCACTTCACACCACACGTCTGGTAATCACCGCCCAGATAAGCAGGCATCGCCATCAAACGTCTGTCTGCCGTTGGTTTTGGCATCATAGGGAAAGGCGATTCATCAGGGAATGTTACCATTGCGCCGTGCGAGTCATTGTTCGCACCTGCCATTCGGTAGTCACCTTTATGGAGTAATGCAAACATCTCCTCCATGGTATCGACACACGCAGGCATATCCGTTACGCCTGCTTTAATCATGTCCTGCTCTGAAAGGTATATAAAATCAATTTTTGTGCTGTCTGACATAACGCCACCTATATCCATATAGTTTGTAATTTGCTGCTTCATGCATTAATCAATGCGCTCCGGAAATCTGCCATTTGTGAATCAGGATGTTTCCGTCTTGAGCCATTGCTTTCGATACTATTGGGCGTTTTGCTCGGCGTATTGAATTTTTGCGACATTGGGGATCAGGAGGGCTATCAGAAAAATATGGCACCTTGTTTGCTTTACTTGCTGAGTTAGCGGCTTATCGCAGAGCAGTAAGGAGAGTTGGATGGTGGCTTCATCAATGATGTTCAATATTTCAGGGATTCACTCAAAACAACCTTGGTTTGTATTGAGTTCAGAGCAATTTCTAACTCGACTCTCAACCAACAATCCCGAAGTATCACACTTCTACAGCTTTATCGCCGGCCGCTCAGAGTACCCAACCACTGCCATTCCGGATGGATGTATTGATATTGTGTTTGACTGCGATGCAGACTCAACAGGAGCACTCGTCTGTGGCACTCGATTAGAGGCATCTTCTGTTGTATTTGATCGTGGTCATCGCTACTTCGGCGTACGATTCAATCCCGGCGTTAAACCAGATTTTCTGCAAGCCTCCGCAGGTGAACTCACCAACAAAGAATATTGCTTACAAGACGTTATGCCTCATTCTAATGAGCTCATTGATTACGTTTTAGAAGCAAAAGATTTTTCGAAACAGGTTGAAGCTGTAAGCCAGTTTCTCAACGCAAAAAGCCCGCGAAGCTCGACTAACGTGACGCGGCAGATCGTCGCTAAAATCTGTCTACACAAAGGAAATATTCAAGTTCAGGAATTAGAGAGATTTTCGGGATATACCAGCCGAACTTTGCAACGTATGTTCAAAAATGACATTGGACTGACGCCGAAAGGATTTAGCCGTGCAATTCGTTGTCAATCAGCGATTTACGATATTAATCACTGTGAAAAGCTGACATTTTCTGATCTGGCTTCAGCTCTGGGGTTCAGCGACCAACCGCACTTCCTGCGTGAGTTTAAAAAGTTAGTTAATGTCACTCCGCTGGAGTATCAAAACAGAGTGAAAGAAAAGACCTATCTGGAACGAATTTATTGCTATTAAAAGCACCGTAATGGTGCACATTGCTCTATAGTTGTACCCATATCCTAGGAATTTCCTTCCTTACTTTCCCACACTTGAAAGTATCGAGCTAATCAATAATACGCGTTAGGCTGAGCTCTTGAGGCTTAACACAAGAGCTCGTTCATTACTGGCGGCTCATTAACTTATCAAGAACGGTTAAACCTTTTTCCATAAGCTCGACTTTAACGACTTGTGATAGGTTTTGATCGGTGATGATGCCATCAAACTCCTCAATATCTAACGCATGGAAACTACCAACACGACCATATTTGGTAGAATCCGAAATCAGATAGTTTGTTTGAGCGGCTTTTGCAATGGCTTTTTTTACCCACACTTTCCCCTCATTAGGTGTGGACAATCCTTTTAAACTCCAGGAAGAAGAAGAGATAAAGGCAATATCAATGTTCATCCCCGCGAGGAACTCGGCAACCTTACCGCCGACACTTGATTGGTTTTCACGGTCAACCTTTCCACCCGTATGGTATAACTCACATTGACTGTGGGTCATCAGATAAGCAGCTATCGAAAAGTCATTGGTGATGACCAACAGATCGTCTCGGTCGACGATTTGATGAGCAATGCTTAACGCCGTCGTGCCAGCATCCAGATATACGGTGGCCTCTTTATCGATTAACGTTGCGGCGATTTGAGCAATATGAGCTTTTTCATCCGCCTGTTGTTCTACCTTAGCATCGTGTGACAGTTCACTATGCAATACCTGAGCAAGCTGCACCCCTCCAGATACAGAGATCACTTTCCCTGAAGACTCTAGCTTCACAATATCGCGACGAATCGTCATATGTGACACACCAAGATGCTCTGTTAAATCAGAGATACTTAAGACTTCCTGATGTGACAAAAGGGACAAAATTGTTCTTTGGCGTTCTGCTGGAATCATTATTTCACTTCAACTTCTTGTTTTTCTGGATCCTACCAAGCTTTATTCAACTTGTGAATATCTGTGAACATATGTTGTGTTCACAGAGTCAAAGATGTGAACTCACTCAAAGCAACGGTATTTCAGCACTTATAACGAGAGAAATATCATTTAAATGTTAACTTTTGTTAAAAATGTGACTTAGAACGAAGTCAAGATGTTAACCTTCACATATAATCACACCAACTAAACAAGAATTAACAAAATTCAGTTCAATATTTACCAAGAAGGCATTGTTACTATGAGTGAAGTTCAATCTGTCGGTGTGATCGGTTTAGGCTCAATGGGTATGGGCGCAGCAAAATCTTGTGTGCGTGCAGGCCTTGATGTTTACGGTTTTGATTTAAACCCTCAAGCTCTTGCAGAGCTAGCAGAATTTGGCGCAAAAGCGGTTTCAACGAATGCGGTAGAGTTTGCAGACAAGCTGGATTCAGTTCTGGTCCTTGTCGTTAATGCACAACAAGTAAACACCGTTTTGTTTAAGACAGGTCTTGCAGCTTCATTAAAACCAAACACACCAGTCATGGTCTCAGCAACCATTTCTGCTGATGCTGCCAAGCAAATAGAAGCAAAACTTGCAGAGCACAACCTGGTCATGCTGGACGCGCCAGTATCTGGTGGCGCAGTGAAAGCGGCGGCAGGTGAGATGACCATCATGGCATCGGGTGCTCAAAATACATTTGATGCACTTGATCCTGTTCTCAAAGCAACTGCAGCAAAAGTTTACAACATCGGTGAAGCGATTGGTCTTGGCGCGACAGTGAAGATCATCCACCAACTGTTAGCAGGTGTTCACATTGCTGCCGGTGCAGAAGCAATGGCTCTCGCGGCTCGCGCAAATATCCCTCTTGATCTTATGTACGATGTGGTAACAAACGCTGCAGGTAACTCCTGGATGTTTGAGAACCGTATGAAGCATGTGGTCGATGGCGATTACTCACCAAAATCAATGGTCGACATCTTTGTTAAGGATCTCAACCTTGTGTCAGATACAGCCAAAGATCTTAAGTTTCCTCTGGCGCTTTCTAGTGCAGCACTGAACATGTTTGTCAGCGCGAGCAACGCAGGTTTTGGTCAGGAAGACGACAGTGCGGTAATTAAAATTTTTGATGGCATCACGTTGCCAGGCGTAGATAAGTAAGCGCAGTAAGGTGGAGAAGTAATTATGTTATTAGGCGTTATCGCAGATGACTTTACAGGCGCAACTGACATTGCAGGTTTTCTGGTTGAAAACGGCATGCGCACTGTGCAATTAAACGGAATCCCAACAACAGAGATTGAGGTAAACGCAGACGCGGTAGTGATCAGTCTGAAGTCTCGCTCTTGCCCTGTCGATGAAGCAATCAAAGACTCCGTCACTGCTCTTGAGTGGCTGCAAGAACAAGGCTGTCAGCAGTTCTACTTCAAGTACTGCTCAACGTTTGACAGTACATCTGAAGGCAATATCGGTCCTGTGACCGACGCTTTACTGGCCGAGCTCGGTGAAGACTTCACGATTGTTTGCCCAGCTCTGCCAGTGAATGGTCGCACGGTTTACAACGGACATTTATTTGTGTTCGAGGACCTGCTAAGTGACTCAGGCATGCGCAATCATCCAGTGACACCGATGACCGATTCAAGCTTGATCCGCATGATGAATGCTCAATCAAAAGGTACAACCGGATTGGTTAACTTCCAAACGATTGAACAAGGTGCAGAGGCCGTCACTCAACGTTTTACTGAACTTAAAGAGCAAGGTCATCGTTACGCCGTCGTCGATGCGTTCAACGCCCAGCATCTGGTCACGCTGGGACAAGCGGCTAAATCGCTAAAACTTATTACTGGTGGCTCAGGTCTGGCAGCAGGGCTGGCTAAAAACTGGGCTGAACAGCTCGAAGATCAGAGCAATGCCAAACAAGAAGGTAAACCGGCGAAAGCACCAGCAGTGGTATTTTCTGGTTCGTGCTCTGTGATGACCAATCAACAAGTTTCGGTTTACAAGCAGCAAGCACCCCACTTTGCTATCGATGTTGAGACATGCCTGACAAATGAGGATTACTCAGATGTCGTATTTGATTGGGTAATGACAAACATTGAGAGCGAGCTTGCTCCTTTAGTCTACGCAACGGCAGACGCGAGCACGCTAAAAGAGATTCAATCGAAATACGGCGCTCAGGCTTCAAGCCATGCAGTGGAACAGTTCTTCAGTAACTTAGCCATCAAGCTTCAATCAAATGGCGTGAAGAACTTCATTGTTGCAGGCGGTGAAACCTCTGGTGTCGTGACTCAGAGCCTTAAAGTGAAAGGCTTCCACATTGGCCCTCAGATCGCACCGGGTGTGCCTTGGGTTAAGTCGGTAGAAGGTGAACTTTCTCTGGCACTTAAATCTGGCAACTTTGGCGATGAAAACTTTTTCGCTAAAGCACAGTCCTTCTTTGCATGAGTGAGGTACGAATGAGCAACAATTCTAAGACGGAGCAAGAGCTTCGGGAACAAATGGTAACACTGGCGCGTTCTATGTTTGAGCGCGGCTATGCCACCGGTGGTGCGGGCAACCTTTCGATAAAACTAGCAAATGGTCACTTTCTGGCAACACCGACTGGTTCTTCATTTGGTCGCCTTGTGGCAGAAGAGTTATCAGTAGTGGATATCGATGGGAATCACATCTCAGGTAAGAAGCCTTCAAAAGAAGTGGCTTTCCATCTGGCAATTTACCGCAACAACGCTGAGTGCAATGCAATTGTGCACCTGCACTCTACTTACTTGACCGCGCTATCTTGTCTGGAAGGGTTGGATCGTGAGAACGCGATAAAAGCGTTTACTCCATATTATGTTATGCGTATCGGAGAGCTACCCGTTATCCCTTACCTTCGCCCTGGCGACCCACAGATTGCAGAGGAACTGTCTCAACGAGCAAGCGATTACCGCGCATTCTTACTGGCGAATCATGGCCCGGTCGTGACCGGCACTGACTTTGAAGATGCGGTGGATAATGCAGAAGAGCTCGAAGAAACAGCGAAACTGGCGTTCATTCTTAAAGACAAAAAGATTCGTTATCTAACGGATGCAGAGGTCCAAGATCTAAAAGGGAGAGGTAAATAATGGCTAAATTTGCAGCAAATCTCACTCTGTTGTTTACAGAAGTACCATTTCTGGAACGTTTTGAAAAAGCACACCAGGCGGGTTTTAAAGCGGTGGAATATCTTTTCCCTTACGCATACGAGCCACAGGAACTGGCAGACAAAATGCAGCAATTTGGATTCGAACAAGCCCTGTTCAACATGCCTCCTGGTGACTGGGATGCTGGCGAAAAAGGCTTTGCTGCAATCCCTGGCCGCGAAGATGAATTTAAAGCCAGTGTAGACACTGCGTTAATGTATGCCGACAAGCTGAATTGCAAAAAGGTACACGCGATGTCAGGCATCGTTGATAAGCAATTTACTCGTGAGCAACATGTAGAAACGTTTATCGCTAACATTCGCTATGCCGCAGACAGATTTGCTGAGCACGGCATTGAACTGATGCTTGAACCTCTAAATAGTCGCGATGTTCCGAACTACTTCATCGCTCATCAGCGTGATGCGGTTGAGTTAATTAAGCAGGTCGACCGACCAAATGTGAAGCTACAGCTGGATCTTTACCACGCACAAATTATGGATGGTGATTTAAGCACCCTTATCCGTGAGGTTACGCCGTACACAGGCCATATTCAAATCGCTTCAGTACCAGAAAGACATGAACCTTCAGAAGGAGAGCTGAACTACCCACACCTGTTCAACGTGTTGGATGACTCAGGTTACCAAGGGTGGATTGGTTGTGAATACAACCCGAGAAACACCACAGAGCAAGGCCTCGATTGGGTCAAGCCATACCTATAACTTATGAAGATGTAACAAAGGTTTTGCTCAACAAAGCCAGACAACAATATAAAGCGTATTTAATCAAAAAGATTAAATGTGACAAATAACAATAAGTGCTGTGGGCATCGATAGGTTGCCCACGAGCACACCCCTACACACGAGACAAAGGAAACAAAAATGGACGGAGCATTAATAGGAATTGTGATTGGCATCATTGCCATGATGGGGATGATCGTAAAAACGCGCATCCCAGTAGCACTCGCAATGGTTATTGCCAGTATCATCATGGGCCTGTTTGCAGGAATGGCTCCGACGGAGCTCATTGACGCGATCAAAGCTGGCTTTGGCGGCGTTCTGGGCGGTATCGGCCTAATCATCGCATTTGGCGTTATCATGGGTGCGTGTTTTGAACGCTCTGGCGCTGCGGTCCGCATGGCGAAAACTTTCGTAAAACTTTGTGGCAAAGGTCGTGAGGATCTCGCGCTTGGTTTCACCGGCGTACTCGTGGCAATCCCTGTATTCTGTGACTCTGCGTACATCATTTTGCACTCTCTTGTCCGCGCAATTTCACGTGATACGGGTAAATCAGCGGTTGGCTTAGGCGTAACGCTTGCTCTAGGTCTGCTGATCACTCACGCACTTGTTCCGCCAACACCAGGCCCAGTTGCTGTTGCTGGTATTCTTGGCGTAGACCTTGGTGAATACATGCTTTGGGGTCTGATGGTATCAGTCCCGATGATGCTGCTATCTATGATTTATATTCGCCGTGTAGGTAATGAATACTACCGTGTACCAAATGGTGAATCTTGGATCACAACTCAAGCAGATTGGGCAAACCTTGAAAAAGTAAAAGCGACAAATGACAAAGAACTACCTGGTAACTTCTTATCGTTCGGTCCTATCCTGATCCCTATCGCACTTATCCTAATCAACACGTTGGTTGGCAAAGGTGATTCAGCACTACACGTGGTTCTTTCTCTGCTGGGTAACCCTGTGGTTGCGGTTGGTCTAGGTGTTCTAATGGCGCTTTATGGTCTGACTCGTAAGATTGACCGTAAAGATATGGTTGGTTCAATGGATGATGCGTTATCTACAACAGGCTTAATCCTTGTAGTAACAGGTTGTGGTGGCGCAATGGGTGCAGTACTAAAAGCATCTGGTGCTGGTCCACAGGTTGCTGAAGCTATCGCAAGCAGCGGTATTCCACCACTACTAGTTCCATTGGCAATTGCATCTATGCTTCGCCTGATTCAAGGTTCTGCGACAGCCTCTATGATGGTGGCAGCAACTATGACTCTGCCTCTTGTAGAAACTCTAGGTCTGGACCCAATTTTCGTTGCACTAGCGTGTGCTGTAGGCCCTGTTGGCTTCTCTCACCTGAACGACTCTTACTTCCACATCATCAACCGTACGCTAGGTATCACTGAACTGGCGGATCAATTGAAGATTTGGACTGTATCGTCAACTGTCGCATGGGCGGTCGGTGCATCAATTGTTATGGTACTGAACTTGGTGTTTGGTCAAGGTGGTACCTTCATCGACCCACTAGTGCCAATCGCTGTTCTTGTCGCTGTTATCATTACGGTGAAAGTCAAAAGCGGCAAACCAAGCTCAGTTCAATCCGTAGCTTAATCAAAAAGTCATCGATAAATAAAGAGGCTCATATTGCAGTCAGCAGTATGAGCCTTTTTGTTATTGTGATGAGATATTCTCTACACGCGCTTTACTTTCCCCCAAGGGTAACCCTTATCCTTATGTCTACATTTCTCAACAATAGAGAGGACACATCATGAGCTGCTGTAATAAGCCCCCACGTGGTGGTAGTAATGATCTTGGATTAATGATGAAGTTTTTTCTGGTTATGCTGGCTGTCATTCTTGCTTTAGCCTTAATTGCAGGCATGTTTTAGTTAGTCTGTTTGGCGACTATCAGAGACAAATGTGATCAAATTAATGGAAAGCCATCACGCCCTCTTAGCTTGCCAAATTAAACTCTTATTTCTTCGCTCACTCACCAGAGTAACGCTGAATCGGAGCAACCTTCAGTGGCGTGAGTGTTAGGTTACGCAGCACGCTGGTGCCTCCAATGGAAACCGCCGAAAGCTCATTGGTATCCTGAACGCCAAATATAAGATTAGAAAGTGATATCTCTCCATCGTTAACGAAAACCTCTACGGAGAGCGTATCAACAATGATGTCTAGTTTTACGACACCGTTGTAGGCACGAACTACCGCTTTACGTTCCTCACGATATACATCAGGCATCAAGCTTGCTATTGCATCCCTATCTCGTCTGATAAACACGGCTTTGTCTTCGAAGTTATATCCAACGATAGCGTAATGTTCCCCCTTTTCCTTTAGTCGGAACTGAACTTCTTTAGCATCGGAGTGTGTGTCAATGTCAACTTTCAGGCGGTAAGCGTCAGATATCGGCTTAGGGAAATCTGTCCCCGATGACTCTAATACTTCGAGTGTCGAGCGAGTATAAGCTTCACCTTCAAGTCCGGCTATTGCCTCAATCGGCTGGGAGAAAAGGACTGATTTTCCGCCTACAGAATGCAGTTTTATTTGACGAACAATAGAATCAGCGGCGCCATGCCATGCTTTAGTGGGCAACTGGTTGGCATAGCCCCAATTGTTGAGCCAGCCAATCGCGTAACGAGATTCAAGACGCTGGACAGCCCCTAAGTTGGGAGCTTCCCACGACACCATCGCATAAAAATCAGCTCCTGCGTCCAGCCACTGTGGCTCTTCGCTTTCTGGTATAAAGCGTTTTCCATTCCAGCTTCCAATCCAGTAAGCCGTGCCCGTCGTTTTTCCTGTTCTGAAACCATTCGCGCCGGATGCAAGCACCCAGCGAATATTATTAGGATCACCATCAAGCGAGAGTTGAAACAGATCAGGACATTCCAGAAGGCCGAGGTCATCACGTTGGAAGTCGGATTGATGCGTCCAGTGCTTCAAATCTGAGGACGAATAAAAGCCGATTTTGTTCCCCTCAGCAAGCGCCATTACCCATTGACGGTTCTCCTCATCCCAAATGACCTTGGGATCACGCCAATGTTCAGCCCCTGGGTTATCCATGATTGGGTTATCGTCATACTCTTTAAAGTGGTAACCACCATCGGTTGAAACGAAGAGTGACTGGCGCTGTACACCGTCGTGCTGCTGAGTCGCAATAGCAATAACCGCTCCGGCGCCAAAGCCCGCCGTATTGTTGGTATCAACGACGACACTACCCGTTTGAATATCGCCAAGGCCATTTTTATATTTGTGAATAGCTACCCCATGTTCCTGCCAATGGACTAGGTCTTTTGATGTCATGTGATACCACGCCGTCCCATTCCCATTTGGGTAATCAGCGTTATAGAGATAGTAGAAATGCCAGACACCATCGATGAAGAAAGGGCGCTGAGGATCGTTCATCCAGTGTCTGTTGGGAGTAATATGTATCGCCGGTCGATAAGGGGACCAGTCTGAAGGGCGAGTAAATTGAGACGAGCTGGCAGACGCTAATTCAACGCCAGAAAGTGAGAGACTGACAGTAAACAAAGCAACTAAAACGCAGGCAGTAGTGACAAGTCTTATGCCCGTCAGTGATTTCGGTTTAAAGCGCATAATCCTTCTTATTACCATAGAGGGGCGAATTACCCGTCCCTCTGATTTATGACATGTACAACTTCAGGAATTCTATTTAAGCGTTTTTTGGATCACGCCGCTCGGATTCACGTTCACATTTGCAGGGATATCCGCCCAGCCACCTAATCCACTCGTCCCATAAGAGTAATCAACCTCTGATGTGTCACCATCAATCAGGATTTTCACTGTTGGAGCCAAAGTACCACCACGTCGGAAGTTTTCTTTAACGCCGATAGTATCGATGAATGATTGAATCAGTCCATCAGGCATCACATAGTGTGAGTAAGACTGGAAGTGACCTGCTGGCTGGTTGTAATCTGGGTCGTAAGGCGTGCCCGGGTAGAAGTTCAGGTTTGTTGGGTTACCAAGTACAAGACCTGAACCTTGGTTCAGTGGTTGGTAATCACTACGGATGCCATCACCTACAAAGCCATACACCCCTTCCGGACCAGTGATACCACTTGCAAATGTCGTACTGTGGCTGATAGTGAATAGGTAGTATTTACCATCTTTTTGATAGATCTGAGGGCGTTCGGTCTGGTCAGTAACACAGTTCGCCGAAAGGATCGGTGGTAAAAACTCCCACTCGGTAAGGTCATCATTCGTCGCTCGCGCTAAACCAACGTTACCAATCTGGAATGTCGCACCCGATGCATTCACATCTCTGACTGTTTCAGCGTACGAGTCACCATCCTGATAACCTAGATCTTCCTCGGTACACTTAGCCGATCCCCTTTCCATTGCTGAGTTACCTTCAAAGACCATGAAGGTTTCGCCTGGATGAGCAGGATCTTCGAACGTAAACGGGTCACGGAAGTTAAAGTAAGGGTTCTGTTCAGCCGTTTGGTAGTAGGTGCCGTCAGCTTCCAGAAGATTAATCACCTTATCGAATCCGGTGAATTTCACGCCATTTTTATTCGCGTGTATCTTACCGACGCTGAGTGCAATGCGTGGGTCATATGGCTTGATGTCATTGCCGTTTGAGTCACGATAGAACGCAACATCGGTAAAGAAAAGTTTCACTTCACCACCCGGGAAAATTCGGGCAGAACCAGACCATTGTGTCTGATGACTGTATGACTGATCCTCAAAGATTTGTCCGGTGACACCTTCGTCAAAAACAAGGCCACCATAAGTCCAGCCACCGTTTTCTGGGCGTTCCTCTGCTGGAATGCCCGCAGGACGATAGAAGTAGCCGATCTTCGCATACTGGTGTCGTTCATCAAAGCCTAGGCTTCGATCCGCAACAAGTGAGAAAATAATCTCCTGTCCGTTCACGCTATATTGGTTGGCATCTGCGTCAGTCAGTGGCCATGAATCCCATACCCATACCTGCTCATTGGACATGTCAGGAAAATCCTGAGGGACGCTCGGCATCGTGTACTCTTGTGGCATAGAGTTCTCACGTGACCCAGCCATTGGATCAGACATACGCTTGAGCTGACGAGCATCAGCACGGGTCCATTTAGCCGTAAAATTACTCTCAGGAGCGTAAGCTTCTTGAGTGTGTAACGTTGGCTCTGGACCAGGTTGAAGCTGTGCTGCAAAAGCTAACTGACTTGCCGCTGTTCCCATTAAAATCCCTAAAATAGGGACTCCCGCTTTCATTTTTGTCGAACGCATTTTACTTACCTCTGTTAATAAAATTCTCAAAATATTCAATTTTCCAGAAGTGGTTAACCCTCAGAAATGTCACAAACTATCAACGGCATAACCCATTCGAAATCATCTAAAAATCACATCAATTTCGGTAACGTTCCCGAAATTAGATAAAACTTAGCCATTCACAGCGAAACAGAATCAACAAATGACTGAATGCATCCGTGAATGTAAATATCAGACCAAAGAGTTTGATACTAAAAATCGAACGAATTTAATAAGTCGAAATACAAAACTGGCGGTCCCGCTATCATAGGAAATGTCCGTTAGATCGGAGACTTTGCGTCACCCCCTTTCGGAGGTTTTGCCTTTTCAGTCATGCATCCTACAAGAGAAGAGATGATGAACTGAGTGTGGGTAAGCCTTTGCTAACCACGCGAAAAAGCATAACAACGAAAAATGACAATTCAAGATCAATAAGATTAAGGATATAAAACTCTGACAATAGTCAGACATCCGAACGCCTTTATATATGAATACGCGTACCTAACAAACCCTTAATGAAACTGACTTGGATCCGGTTACAATAAAATTGTTTAGATATATTAACGTCTCTTTCATAAATAACTGATTTATTGACTAAAAACTGGCATTTTTATGACAATAAATTTAATAATTTAAATATAGAACAAATTTCATACACAACAACGAACTCACATTGGTTTCACTCAAAATAGAAAGGGAACGTTACCAATTGTTCAAAAAGTGTATTTGGGTAAGATAAAGCGATACATATCTGCCGTTACGATTTTCATTCAAGCAACGTTATGCAAATAAAAAATGTCTGGCATGGATACGCAAAAAGCCAGCAGAGATACTGCTGGCTTTTAAACACGAACACTGATTACTCAGTCTGTATTTGACAGAATTAGTTCGTTAAACCAAATCGAACCTGTCAGCATTCATCACTTTCGTCCAGACAGCGATGAAGTCTTTGACAAACTTCTCTTGGTTATCATCCTGCGCATAAACCTCAGCGTAAGAGCGCAAGATAGAGTTTGAACCAAACACAAGATCCGCGCGAGTTGCAGTGAACTTCACTTCACCCGTTTTGCGATCACAAATCTCATAAGAGTTGCGGCCTGTTGGTTTCCAGCTGTATGCCATATCAGTTAGGTTGACGAAGAAGTCATTCGTTAATACACCAACGCGGTCAGTGAACACCCCATGCTTGCTACCACCATGGTTTGTACCAAGCACACGCATACCACCAATCAGGACTGTCATTTCTGGCGCGGTTAAACCAAGTAGTTGTGCGCGGTCTAGCATCATCTCTTCTGGAGTAACTGTGTAGTGCGTCTTCTGCCAGTTACGGAAAGCATCGGCCAGCGGCTCCAGAACGTCGAATGACTCTGCGTCAGTTTGCTCTGCTGTCGCATCACCACGGCCAGCGGAAAATGGCACGTCAAAGTCAAATCCTGCTGCTTTCACCGCTTGTTCAATACCGACGTTACCCGCAAGAACAATCGCGTCTGCAACACTGATACCAAATTCTTCCGCCACTTGCGTTAACTCTCCCAGCACTCGCGCCAGACGTTCTGGTTCGTTACCTTCCCAGGCATTTTGCGGGGCTAAGCGAATTCGCGCACCATTTGCTCCACCACGAAGATCCGAACGACGGAATGTACGAGCACTGTCCCAAGCAGTAGCAACCAAATCGGAGACACTCAGGCCAGTAGCGGCAATCTTCGCTTTAACCGCTTCGACATCGTATTGAGTGTTACCCGCTGGAATTGGGTCTTGCCAGATTAAGTCTTCAGCCGGCACATCTGGGCCAACGTAACGAGCTTTAGGGCCTAAATCACGGTGAGTCAGTTTGAACCAAGCACGAGCGAAGACTTCATTGAAGTAAGCTGGGTCTTGGTAAAAACGCTCTGAAATCTTACGGTAGTCAGGATCGACTTTAAGAGCCATGTCGGCGTCCGTCATCATTGGGTTGTAACGGATTGAAGGATCTTCTACGTCGACAGGCTTATCTTCTTCGGCAATTTCTACTGGTTCATATTGCCAAGCACCTGCCGGGCTTTTTGTCAGCTTCCATTCGTGCTCAAGCAGCATTTTGAAGAAACCGTTATCCCATTGTGTGGGATGAGTGGTCCACGCGCCCTCAATACCGCTGGTCACAGTATCACGGCCGATACCACGCGATGTATGGTTGTTCCAGCCAAGGCCTTGCTCTTCAATATCTGCGGCTTCAGGCTCTGGCCCCAGTTCGGCGGCATCACCGTTACCGTGCGCTTTACCCACGGTATGACCACCAGCGGTTAGTGCTACCGTCTCTTCATCATTCATCGCCATGCGAGCAAAGGTGACGCGCATATCTGCTGCTGTTTTAAGTGGATCCGGATTACCATCAACACCTTCTGGATTCACGTAAATCAAGCCCATCATCACTGCAGCCAGAGGGTTCTCAAGATCACGATCACCTGAGTAACGACTACCTTCGCCACGTGACGGAGCTAACCACTCTTTCTCCGAGCCCCAGTACGTGTCTTTTTCAGGGTGCCAGATATCTTCACGACCGAATGCAAAGCCAAAGGTTTTAAGACCCATTGATTCGTACGCCATGTTACCCGCCAGAATCATTAGGTCAGCCCAGCTGATTTTATTGCCGTATTTTTTCTTGATTGGCCACAGTAAACGACGAGCTTTATCCAGGTTGCCGTTATCTGGCCATGAGTTTAGTGGCGCAAAGCGCAGATTACCGGTAGATGCACCGCCTCGACCATCAGCAGTACGATAGCTTCCTGCTGAGTGCCACGCCATGCGGATCATCAAACCGCCGTAATGACCCCAATCCGCTGGCCACCACTCTTGGCTATCTGTCATCAGATCTTTTAGATCTTTTTTCAGCGCTTCGACATCAAGCGTTTTCAACGCTTCACGATAATTAAAGTCTTCGCCCAGAGGGTTGGTTTTTTTATCGTGCTGATGGAGAATATCTAGGTTTAGGGCATTCGGCCACCAATCCATAACAGTGGACCCCGTAGATGTCATACCGCCATGCATCACTGGGCACTTCCCTGCAGAATGGTTATCTTTACTCATAAAGTTCTCCTTAAAGAGATAAATATCTTTTTGTAAGTGAATCTCATTTCCTTGAAAAATAACATAAGCTCTTCTCCAATTTTCAAACACTTATCTCTCTATCCATCGTTTAAGAACAATACGACAGATCGGTCGGAAAGGGATGACACTCACATCCAGCTCATCCTCCCCAAACTTTAATCCCCATTATGCACCTCAACGCTCAGCCTCTTAGTTTATGAAGTAAGGAGGATTCACAAACTGACACTCTTGATAAAATAATCAGAATCAATAGGAAGATGGGCATTCACATGGACAAACGTCAAAAGCAGCAGATGCAATTTGAAAAGAGCGGAGAAAATCTCATCGTTGGCAATATTGACGATTGTCCGATATCTCCGGAACAATTGGCTCGAACGACCGATGCTTCTCCTTATGTCGTTGAGGCTTTTCAAAGTGGATTAACGGCTGAAGTGTTTCGGGTAAGGTTTGGCGGAAAAGACTACACTCTGAAAAAGAAGCTCCCTGAAGCCATGGTGCAAAATCTTAATGGACAGCTGTCGTTCCTGAATGAAGTGCAGCGTCGTTCTGATTTGCAAAAGCAGAAAGATTGTCCCGACAAATCCCACGACTTCGCCTGTATTGTTCCGACGGTCTACGCGGACTACCGTTTAGGTATCATTCTGTCTGACTGGATTGAAGGCAAGCCAGTTAGTTCCGTTTCCTCTTCATTGCTTTACCAACTATTTTCTACCTTGTCAGCATGCGAAAGAATTGGCCTGTTCGAATGGGATTTATGCGCAGGAAACTTGCTCGTGGATGATGGCTACAAACTGTGGCTGTTCGACTTCGGCTACATGTACCCATTCGATCCGTTAACAGAGCTCAATAGCGACAGTCTTAACGCACCTATCTTTCAATTCTGTGAGCGCTTCGAAACCCGATTCCTTTCTGGATGGTTGTTAGAACATAATTGCTCTAAGAAAGAGTCATTGGCAGTGTTTAAAAACGTAAAGCACGAAGCTCTGAAAATCCTCTTCGAACAGTGTGAGTGGCTACGCAAAAACAAGGCAAGCGAAGCTGTCATCCATGCTAAAGAAGGACAACTTTTCAAATATCAGGCTGCCTTGCAGAGCACGCAGCAGTTAGAGAAATTGTTTATTGTTGAGATGTTCCGTTCTCATGTTCTGGATATTGAGGATGACATTGATGGCAAGAGCTGCACGGCAACCACGTTAAAACGTGTGGACACCGTTCTTGAGATGATAAACGATCATTATGACTTCCTCCGCGAACAAGGAGCACTTTTCTATCACAATGAAGGGAAAACAAAACCAGAGCTGATCGACGCCTATCGAGAAAAACTTGCTCTGGTGAGGAAGTATCAACTCGATAAACGCCATCCCTAGTAAAAGATCGCTTGCCTAGGTTTCCAATTTAGACCTTATGACTAAGCCACTATACATTAAAGTGGATTTAAAATGATCGTCGTACGTTTTGCTCGCGGCCCAAATACCGAACGTGCGCGAGACTGAACTTCTTCCAGAGTGACACTTCTGGCCGATTTTTCAACGTTCAGCAATACATCCAAGCCGTAATCATGCACCAGGTAACGGCCATAAGCCCAAGCTCGTTGGCTCGGCTTGTCTTCCATTCCCTGCATGGCGACCATCAATTGTTGCGCCGCAATATCGACCTCTTCTTGAGTAATGTTTTCTGCCAAGTGATCAAAAATTGTATTGAGCTGGCGGTCCATCATTGCCACATCTTTTGGATTTATCTGGGATTCAAAGATCCAATCCGAAACTCGCTCACGATCTTGTATCATCGGGTAAATACTCGGGTTGTAATCCAGACTCAACTCTTCACGTAATTGGTCCAGAATGCGTGCCGTACTGATACGCTGCAGGATATCGACTATCATGGTATCCCTCCCACTTTGGGCATCATCGTTGGCGTTGGTTAAGCGCTGTAAGTAAAGCGCCGATGGTTCATGGCCATCTGTCATGACGGAGCGACTCGGAGCATCTGGGTTCAATGCCACGTGGTAATCAATTGGCTCGCCGGGACTCATTTCGATGGAAGCAACATACTTGCTTAAAAGTGGTTCAAGTTGATCTGGTTCGATATCCGCAACCACCACCATTTTGAAGCCGCTATTGAACTTAAATAAACGCTTGTGAACCGCCAGTATCTGTTCAGGTGTTACATGATCAACGCCGTTACTGTCTAAGATGCGGTGACGACTATCAGGCAGATAAGCGTTGACGTTCGCTTCCTGAATCAACTTACCCGTCGGTGATTCAAAAAAGGCACGACGTTGCTGTTTAAACTCTTGCTTCACCGCAGCCAGTTGGCGTTCATCGACTTTTATCTCTGTAGCGAGGTTATACATTGCATTCAATGCATTTTCTAAACGCGTTTTTTGCGTGGTCATTTTGACGCCGTGACTAGTGGTATCCAGCATTGGGACAAGAGCAATGTTATTTGCGCGTAAGTAACCATCCAGCTCCGCCCCTGAAAACGCCCCTAACCCGCTTCTTACTGTTGCCATCGTAGCGATTTCAAACGCCGGATATAGCGATTTATCCAGTGCGGCTTTGCCTCCTTGGCTGGCAAAATACAGGTAAGCCCGGCCTCCGGCTTTATGATCTTGTTGGAACCACACGTCTACACCATTGGAAAGCGTGTAGACCTCAAAACCTCCAGACTCTTTGCGCGAGCTTATAATGCTGCCTTCCTCAACTGGCTGAAGGAATCCATCAGACGCAGTATAGCCCTGTGACTCAGAGTCCAAAGCAGAAGGCTTTTGTCCCGGCTGGAAATAAGCCGAGTTCAACGCTGAAAAAGCACCGGCAAACTGGGTGCGCGTTTCACTTTTACCCATGCCAATAGAAAAACTCGGCGCTTGGGACAAGAGCTCTGCAAGTTGAGCATTTATACGGTCTAAAGTGGTAATGTCGAGAAATGAGGCCAAACTCTGTGCGTAACTCTCTTTTGACTGGCCGGCGCTGTTTTGCTCTAACTGAAATACCCGTGATTCTGCATAGCTGTTTGGTTTGCGTTTACTCCAGTCGGAGTCCAGATTCGCCAATTCACCTTGCCAGTTCGCCATGATGCTGTCTAATTCCGTTTGGGTAACACCATAATCACGCAGCGAAGATAACGTGCTGATAAACAGTGTGTGCATCTGTTCACGTCGCTCTGGCGCAAATGAGATACCAGCAGACACCATACGGTGATAGTTAGAATAGTATGGCTGGGCATACGCGTACTGAAAGGGCACCGCAGCGTCGTTAAGATCCGCAATCAAACGTTGCTGGATTAATTGTCCTGCCACTTCATCCAGCCATTCCAAATGTTGCTGCTCAATGGTTTGACGACCGATAGCGCCCCGCTCAATGACAAGATGCAAACTTGGTGACTCAATGGAATTACTAAGTAAGATTTCGTTTTTGGTGTTCACCCGAATGTCGCGACGCTTTTTGACCACGTCGTCAGACGTACTTTCCCAACTGGAAAACGTCTTGTTAATGAGTTTCGAAAGCGAGTCGACATCCACATTGCCAGCAATGATCAATTCAGCATATTGTGGCTGATACCACTTTTCATAAAAGCTTTTTAGTCCTGACGATGTCGCATTTTCAATCGAGTCTCGCGTACCAATTGGCTCATGCTTCCCATAAGGTGTGCCTTCAATTGAAGCCTGATAAGCATTGAGGGCAAAAGGCTTATCATCCGGATTTGTGCGTCGCCATTCCCCCAAGATTACGCCTTTTTCTTTCTCGACTTGGGCAGCTGAAAACGTCAGACCATCCCCAATGTCCCGCATCCAGATTAACGCTTCTTGCAATTTACTTTGGTTCGCGAGATCTAATTTGTACCCCGTTTGCTGATAGGTAGTGAACGCGTTGATATCCGCACCAAAACTTCCGCCGGACTGTTCGAACAATTTAATCGCTTCGTTACCAGAAAAATGGTTGCTGCCATTAAACGCCATATGCTCGACAAAGTGCGCATAGCCTTTTTGGTCGGCGCGCTCCTGAAACGACCCGATGTTCATTACCATACGGACTGAGATCTCTTGATCTTGTGTCGGGTAGATATGGTATTTCATTCCATTCGAAAGCTGTTCAACATGCCAGTTGGCATCATCCTGAATCGGAGTGGAATGAGGGGTAACCGCGCATCCTGACAACAACAACGTCGGAACTAACCAAATAGTGCGCATAGCAATGATCCATAATTATGTCTATGAAACTCAATATATCCCCCGCAGCATCGCTTCACACGGGTTATCCTCTCTGCGGCCCAAATACGTGCTCCAGCTCCCATTTCAGAGTGAGCGTCGTCACCGCATACACTTTTAAAGGTAATCGTTCGATGTGAGTTTGAATCGCTCTCACCACTTGATAGAAGTGAGTACTAACTAATAGTGTGACCTTCATTTTTATTAATCTAGTCACCGAAGGATTGAATAAAGAATATTTCAGCCAAAAAGAAGGTGCTCTCACACCTTCTTTGACATAGCAGGGTTAGTTATCGAACCAACTCCACTCATATGGCTGTAATGCCAATTGTTGTGGTTCACCTTGTGTATTGAATACCGTGACCTGTTGAGCTTGATTGGTGAAGTTTACCGCTGTGGCTTTATTGGTCTCGGGATAAAAAGCGACATCAACTTGCGGGTTATTCGACAACCATGCATGAGAAAGCTCTTCCTGCTGAGTCAGCCACAACAGAATGTGTTGTAGCAAACGAGCGTTTTCCATACTGAATGGTAAGTTACCCAGATACACAGCTCGACCTTCCCCGTATCCGCGCGCCGTTAGCGCCAGATGTTGTCCTTGCGCTGCCAGTACCGTCAAGTCCTCCGCTTGTGGATACACATAGCTTGGGTTGCCGAAGTCCTCATCACCCTTAATGAACTGACTTAAGTAATGGTTCTCTGCGATTTGCAGTGGCATGGCAACACGTCCCATCGTCAGGGAGGTTTCTTTCTCTAAACCAAATACATCGCCAAGCTGGAAGTAACGGCCATTTTTCTGCCATGCGGAAGGGTCGGATACACCTAGTAAACCACCACCTTCGGCAACAAACTGACGCAGTGCAACGATGACTTTTGGATCATCCCAACACTCACCACCACTCCATGCTGAGTTTGCATCACCCGTATTGATGATGACTTTGATCTCAGGGCAGATGCCTTTTTCTGCAATGTCATCAAAGCTGATGAACTCAACCTCAAATGGCAAACCAGACAGACATTCAAGGATATTGTTACCTACCAATTCCATCACATCAGGGCGAGGTGGAACGTAGAAACGCTGGTCTCGAGCCTGGTTTTGCAGCCAGCTACGTGCCGCGCCCCATGCGCTCAATACCGCTACTTTTCCTGCCACTTTTTTCGATTCACTACGTTGTGTGAATTCAAGGTAGTCACCGAACTGACGTGAAATTTCTGTAACATGGTCAATAAAGTGCGGGAACTGGTTCGCGAGCGACAAGTAGCCGCCGTAGCCAATACGGTCCAACGGTTTTCGCAACATCGCACGGCGGATCTTGGTCCAGTTAGACATAGACTCAACCACAGGATCATTCCCCTCGCGGAATACATCCGGGAAGAAGTAAGGATAAAAACGCGCTTCGCGAATCTGATCACCGCCTGAATCCGTTAAACGACGCAGAGCTACGCCATCTTCTACCGCGCCGACATTGATATCGATGCCAATCTTTTGGTAGCTCTCAAGGAACGGTTCCGTCCCGATCCAGTGGTCACCCTGGAACATCGCCGTTTTTTTGCCTGCTTGATGAGCCATGTTAACCAGCTCTGCAGCAAACTCCACGACGAACTCTTGTACAAAGGTCATCCAGTCTTGATACTGCTTAGATGGCACTTTATAGGTACCGTTGTAGTAACCGGCATCAACAAAATCTTCTGGAGACAACTTGTAGCCAAAACGCTTTTCAAAATCTTCCAGCGCTCGTGGGCTCACGGTTTCGCCGTAACCCGTCCAATCTCGATAGATGTCTTGGTTTTTCTCACCAGTATCAATAACAAACAAAAATGCAAAGGTGGTGAATCGAACCACTGTAGTATTCGGGTGCGTTTCCAGCCAATGTGCAAAATGATTTAACAGATGAGCACGACATTCCGGATGGTATGGGTCAAGACTCTTAATACGAGGTCCTTTCCAATCGTTAGTCAGGGCGTTGTACATAGAAACGCTGTCCCAAACCTGGCGCGCCATAAAGGTAATGGTGTACTCGTGATAAGGGATCGCATCAAAGAGTTCAATACGTTGATGTTCCGCATCAAATTCCCACTTGTCAGCCGGAATCACTTCGTTCAAGGTACGGTTTCGGACTTCCCACCAAAGCTTGGGATCGCTGTCATCATCCAGCTCATATTTGTCTTTGCTGTAACCATCGAGTGGATAAATCTCAACGCGATCACTCATCGCCGTCACAGGGAACGACATCAGATATTTACGATGTAAGTACTCTGGATGTTGGTTAGCGTATTCCTGATCGGCACGAACAAGGCACATCACTGAATAGATGTCGCTGTCTTGTTCAGCTAATGAATCCGGCATAGTTGTACCATCGCTGTCGCGAAGTGCATCCGCTTGCCAACGCTGATATAAATCCAGTACTACTTCTTCCTGCCCTTCTTCGACAGGCAGGGTCATATGACCTTTACGAGAGGCAACTTGGGTCATGATAGGCTCCAAAAAGTTGGGATAGACAGGGGGCTTTCATCCCCCTGAATGGATATTCGAGTGTGCTTACCAGAAGAACTTCTGATAACCGTTAGCGCGCATCAAAGCTTCAAGATAGTAGTAATCACCGTACGGCAACATGTTGTCGCACAGACCAACTTTGACAAACGAAGCACCGTGTGCAAGCAAGCCAAGCGCAGATTCATCGCCCGTTAAATCACAGCTGTCCATCAGACCTTGCAACAGGAAGTTACCCCAATCTCGGTACTGCTTCGCTTCTTCTGGATCTTGAATACACTGCGAAATCAACAGTAAGCCCGCAGCAGTAATCGCGCCTGCGGAACTGTCTTTGTACTGAATTTCGTCACTTGGTAGCGAGTAATCCCAAACAGGAACACCATCGTCTGTGATTTGCTCTACAGCGTAGCGAGCTAGCTTCTTCGCCAGCGTTAGGAATTTCTCGTCTTGAGTGTACAGATAAGTTTGAGCGAAACCGTGGATTGCCCATGATTGTCCGCGAGCCCAACAGGAATCATCCGCGTAACCTTGGAACGTCTCACCTTTGATCGGTTCCTGAGTGACAGGATGGAAGTTAAATGAGTGATACGTTGAGTAATCCTCACGCACAATATGCTTCGCTAACGTCTCGCTGTGTCGAGTTGCGGCTTGCGCATAAACCGGAGAACCTGTCACTTTTGACGCCCAAAATAGCAACGCGGTATTTTGCAGAGAATCGATGATCGATTTGCCTTGCGTAATTTCAGGGCCAAGAGGATGCGTGTCATTCCACGCAACGATATAACCACCAATCTTGCGGAAACGATGGATTAGGTGATCAGCGGCGCGAATTGCCATCATTTTTGACTCTTCATCGCCCGTCAGTTTGTATTCAGCCACGCAGCTTAAGCTGTATTGGAAACCCAGGTCGTGATCTAACCAGAATGGATCAAGCAGCATGTCGGCAAAATATTGTTTGCGCAGATTGGCACTGTTTTTAAACTGCTGATCAGCCGTCATTTGGTAGCAGAGCCATAACTCGCCTGTCCAAAACGACGATACCCAATCAAACTGGTCACAGTAATCCCATTGATGTTCCGGGGTGCCTATCTTTGGATTACGCTCCCCAATTTTAGGAATATTGCGCTTAATCGCTTCTACCACAGTGGATAAATGGTTCACCACTTTTGTTTCGTCCAGCGTACTTGGCAAAGGACGCAAAGTTATCGTTTCACTCATGCTGAAAATCTCTTAAAACCTTTGTAATACAAAGTCAGGGTTATATTTAATAACATTTATATACTTTACAGTGATATATCATCATAAACACATCACCACTTCACATTTTTAAACCGATATTTCATTTTTATTATTTGATTTAAATATAAAAATTAATATCAGCTTTGATTGTGAAGAATTGTTGAGCGATCCAACCGCCAAACTACCCTTGCTTGTAGTGAGTTTCTGAGGCACTGCGTAAGCGTTCAGCCGCTTGCTCAGGCGTTAAGTCGCGCTGACTCTCGGCTAGCATTTCATATCCCACCATGAATTTTCGTACTGTGGCACTGCGCAGTAGTGGTGGTAAAAAGCTCGCATGTACTTGCCAATAAGCATCCGGATTACCTCCGATAAACGGTGCGCCATGCCAGCCCATTGAGTAAGGGAAAGCACACTGAAAAAGATTGTCGTACTTGATGGTTAACAACTTAATGGTTTTAGCGAGATCAGCCTGGATCTCTTGAGTCATTTCCGTCAGTCGACTTAGCTTAATTTTTGGCAATACCAAAGTTTCGAATGGCCAGGCCGCCCAGTAAGGAACCAATGCCACCCAATAATCACTTTCGACAACAATACGCTCGCCAGAAGCCACTTCACGCTGAACATAATCCAGTAACAGAGGACTATGGTACTGCGCAAAATAGCGCTGCTGATGTTGGTCTTTTTTTGTGACTAAGGTAGGAACAAAGCTGTTTGCCCAAATTTGGCCATGCGGATGAGGTTGCGAGCACCCCATACTTTCACCCTTATTTTCAAACACCTGTACCCAAGGGTAACGCTGGCTCAGTTCTTTTGTCTGTTCCATCCAAGTGGTAATCACTTGTCCGATTTCTTTCAGGCTCAATTCTGGCAGTGTGCGACTGTGATCAGGAGAGAAGCAGATAACACGGCTTTCCCCTTTAGCACTATGCAGTTGAAAAAGAGGATCATCACTCAATGGTGAATCAGGGGTTTGCTCGGTAAGGGCGGCAAAGTCGTTCTTAAAGACGAAAGTGCCCTGATAATTTGGATTAATATCACCGCTGATCCGCGTATTCGTTGGACACAAAAAACAGTTGTCGTCATAACTCGGCAGGCTTTCAATATTGAGTGTTTCCTGTTGTCCCTGCCACGGTCTTTTTGCGCGATGAGGCGACACCAACACCCACTCGCCCGTAAGGGGATTAAAACGACGGTGAGGATGTTCTGCTACATCAAATGATTGAGACATTATGTTTCCTTTAAACTTAAAATTGGTAACCATTCGGATTACGCTGTTGCCAGTTCCAACTGTGCTCAACCATATCCATTAAATCGTGATTCGCAGTCCAACCAAGATCTTGCTCTGCCTTATCCACTTGGGCAAAACACTGAGCAATATCACCGGCTCTCCTTGGTTCAATGCGCACTGGCAACTCCCTACCCAGCACCTTATTCATCGCAGCCACCATATCTAATACGCTGACACCGTTGCCCGTTCCCAGGTTATAGACATGCAATCCGCTGATGTGACCACGTACTTCCAGTGCTGCGACATGACCTGCGACCAGATCCTGCACATGAATGTAATCACGTACACCTGTGCCATCCGACGTTGGATAATCATTGCCAAAAATAGACAGAATGTCTCGTCGCCCAATTGCCACTTGGGTAATAAAAGGCATGAGGTTATTGGGTATGCCAGTTGGATCTTCACCAATCAAACCACTTGGATGAGCACCGATAGGATTGAAATAACGTAACAGAGTGATACTCCAATCAGGATTGGCGGCTGAAAAGTCACTTAAGCAGCGTTCAACCATATGCTTACTGGTTCCGTAAGGATTTGTCGTGGCTCCAGTCGTCGCGGTTTCTGCGATAGGGACACTAAGAGGATCACCATAAACCGTGGCTGACGAGCTAAAAATCAAGCGGTTAACATGCGCGTCTCGCATCGTGGCTAATAAATTTAGCGTACCTACCACGTTGTTTGCATAGTATTCAAGCGGTTTTGCGACCGATTCACCGACCGCTTTTAACCCGGCAAAATGCATCACGGCATCAATATCATGTTGCTCAAAAATACATTTAAGCGCCTGGCGATCACGAATGTCACCCTGGTAAACAATCAACGGCTGCTCAATCAGCTTTTCAATACGAACAACCACTCGCGGATTACTATTACTGAAGTTATCGAGCACTATCGGTTGATGCCCTGCCTTAGCCAAAGCAACACAAGCATGGCTACCGATGTAACCACATCCCCCTGTCACTAGTACTTTCATGAATTACCTCTTACAAATTAGGTTTAACAACGGCGTCAATCGTTCAGAAAAATGCTCTTCCCGAACTGACGTTGAGCCATTGAGTAGCGATATTTTGACGTTGGTCTTAAAGCGACAGAAATACACAGTGCGGCCACTAGTCGAAACATAGTCATCAAGCATCTGTACACCGAGGTGATCAATGAAATTGACACCTCGCCCAAGAATAATCAGTTGCTTAGCACTCACCTTCTGTAGTTCCTGATGTATGTATTGAACACAACCAAAGAAAATTGAGCCGTTAATACGAATCACCGCGATATCTTCCTGCTCTTCAATATTCAACACATCGCAACTTAGCGACTCGATGACAGGACGCGACGTTCTGCGTAGATAAAAGAATAGAGAGGCGGCAACGCCAACATAGATAGAAAGTTCAAGGTGAAGAAAAATCGCAGATAACGTCGTCACAACCAGAATCAATATTTCTTTACTGTCATGTTTTGCAATCACTTGGATGTGATGAACATCCACCAGGTTCCAGGCAACGACCAGCAGGAGTCCACCCATTCCAGCAACCGGTATATAGGCAGCGTAAGGGGCAAATAACGCCATGATGATTAACAGAAAGAGCCCTGAAAATACGGCCGCTAATGGGGTTTGAGCACCACTAGCGTAATTCACGCCGCTACGAGTAAACGATCCGGAAGAGACATAGCAGGAGAAAAAAGAACCAACAATGTTTGAAACACCCTGTCCAATAAACTCCTGATTACTATCAAGTTGCTGACGAGATTTCATCGCGACTGAACGGCTAATAGAGATAGCTTCTACAAGTCCCAATACTGCCACAGCGATAATTCCTCCAAGCATGGAATGAACATAGCTAAACCCGGCCAAAGGAGTGGAGAGGCTTAAATAGCTGCTGCTGACTTCTCTAACCATCAACACCTCGTTCCCAGCTTGGTTCATCCAAAATGCAAACAACATTGCTATTAAGGTTGCAAAGAGCATATGAGGCAATTGGGGCCAAATTCGCTTACACACCACGCAAACTACGATAGTGATCAGCCCCACCAAAAACTCTTTAACATTGAATGTATTAAGATGACTGAAGAGTAAAACTATGTTCTCCATTGCCGTTTCACCAGAGTGGTACTGCAAACCTAAAACATGCTTTAACTGACTGATACCAATAACAATAGCGGCCCCTGCGGTGAACCCGAGAACGACGGAATGAGAGACGAAATTGACCACGACGCCAAAGCGCAATAGTCCAGAAAGCAATTGAATAATCCCGGCACATAAGGTCAAGGTAAAACAGAGCTGGATGTAGAGAGGCGTTCCCGGCTCAGCGAATTGACTGATCGTGGTAAAAACAATCACAGATAACGCTGCGGTCGGCCCGGAGATCAAATGATGCGAAGAACCAAACAGCGATGCCAAAATAGCGGGAATGATTGCAGTGTATAAACCAAATTCAGGCGGCAACCCCGCAATCATGGCATAAGCAATACCTTGCGGTAACACAATAATTGCGCCAGTAAATCCGGCTAGGATATCCGCTTTCAGCGATTGAAAGCTCAACTTTGATAACCACTTTAAAAATGGAAAAAGCTGCGACAATTGGCGATGTTCCACAGCGCTCATCACTATTCCTCTAACAACAGTCGATTGATGACGGGGAGATGACTACCACTCTTAACTTACGATGGAACTGGACGAGCAAACCGAAAAGGAAACGCCTCCGTATCCCAACATTGGTTTACACAAAACATCGTTGTTCTGCTGCTTTAAAGTAGCTGAGACATTTTTAGAAGCGGACTTATAATCACATTCAAGTACGGTTTTCGAGCTTTGACTCAACACGCTTTCCTGTCTTTACCCACGATCTCATACATAAACAGAATGAATGGAAAAACTATAAACAATCAGAGTTTCTTAATCAACATTAATGAAATGCCATTTCATTTTTATTGTCAATATAAGCTTAATTATGTGACATGCGCTGTAAAACGTCGCTTAAAAAAGTATTTTATTAAAATTTGAATGATAAAATTCAGATGTGTTCATTATTAAACCAATTTTAGTTAAATAATTTAATATAAAAACACTGAGAAACAAATTGAATATAAAATACATATTCAATTAATAGGTTTTTTATATTAATCATTAAAAATGAACTTTATTAACAAAGGTAAAAACTCCATATTTAATTAGTGTTGGCCCTATATAAATAGTTACTAGTTAAAATATGATATAGATATAGCCAAACAAACTCGAAATTCTAGGTTCAGAGAAAATGAATTGGATTACATATGTGGCAACGATTTGAAGTTCTAGTGGTTATAGATCAAAATTCGTTAACAAAGTCTTTGAGCCAATACAACTCACCCTTCAGGAGCGTGTCACTGAATCCTGCATTTTGAAGTCGTTTGAGCATTTGAATCTTTTAAGAAACTTTAAATATTAAAGAGCCCGTTTGGGCTCTTTTTATTTGTACCAAAAGCAAACGAACGTCTCATTTTTTCTGTTAAAACCTACCAATTTAATAATCACTAACATTTAAAAACATTATCTTTAATCAAACACTTTAAACTTTAGGTTTTATTGACAACAAAACAAAATTAATTTCATTTACAAGATATTTATAGTAATAAGAATACCAACAACATCATATTAACAATTAATATTCATTCAAAAAACCCGATAAGAAACACAACACATAAAAATAAGTTAATACTTTTTTAAATTTGAACAGCGTCGAGAAATTCATTCATGAAATAACGTTTCATTTTAAATAATAACAAATATCAATAATATTCACATGGCAAATAAATTACTGTTCAAACAAAAATGGAATATATTGATATGCAACATAGAATCAATCTTTCTCTGCTCTCAACTGCTGTACTGGCTGCCCTTGCTTCTGGCTCAGTTTTCGCTAATGACGTAGACCCAAACGACATTCTTAACCAAAGCGCGGCTGCTGTAGATCTAGCTTCCGAAGCCAAGCAAGCGTTTTATGATGGCTCAACTTCTAGTCTCCATTCATTTTTGTACATTCGTGACCGTGAACAAAAAGACATGGTAACGGGCAAATGGTCACCAAACATTGAAAACCAAACTTTGCAACTTGCCTGGGATTACAAATCAGGCTACTTCAAAGACACGATCGGACTGGATCTTTGGGCTAATACCAACCTACAAGTAGGTAATACTACGGGTATGTCTGAGATCCTTTACTATGACCACGATTGTAAAAACAACCCGGCATACGATGATAATGGTTGTGAAAAATCTTATGCTGCACTGTCTGTTGCCGCGCTAAAAGCCAAATTTGGTAACGATGACATGGGCTTAGCCGTTCGTGGTGGCTACACACAAATCAACATTGGTACTATCCGCTCAAGCTGGGGATTAAACCCACACGCTTACCGTGGTATTGAGGCAAAAGCACACTTTGGTGACCTGATTTTAGGCTACGCGATTGCAGATCAATTCAAAAACGATTGGCGTAAAGAGTTCTTGCCAATGACAACGAAGTGGCACCAGAACCAAACGAAAGATGCTGATTCCACGAATACCGTCATCGACAACATCCAAACCATAGGCGCAATCTACAAGTTCGACCAAGGTCAAATCGACTTAGGCTATGGTATTGGTAAAGACTACCGCACAAACTGGCAGGCACTAGGTAAGTACAGCTTTGATATGGGCTCTGCAAACGTAGGCCTAAGCGCGTTCTACCACGGTTCGATCCTAGAAAAGAGCGATCTAACCGCAGGCGTTACGACAAACAAAGAAGAAGCTCAAAGCTACATCGGCCTTGGTGCCAACATCAAACACGGCGGCTTTACCTGGATTGCCGGTATTAGTAGCACAGATACTGGAGGCCAAGAGCTTAACTACAACTTCCGCCTTACTCCTTGGGCTAACTCGGATAACCGTAACTTCCAGCAAACCACTTCTGGCTTAGATGATTACAATACCGACGGCACAAAAGCAGTGAAACTGGCTGTGAACTATAACTTTGCAGATTGGAATCTTCCTGAGTTAACTGCGGGTATCGGTGGTAACTACGGCACTAACGTTCGCTCAAGTGCTACAGAAAACGAATACGATGGTTCAATGTACTCTTTTGACTGGAACATCGGCTACAAATTCATGGATGGCGCATTGGAAGGTCTGAATATTCGCACTTTCCGTAGCAAATTCCGTGGAGACGACATCGTGCACAAAGCAGATCGTAACGACCTGAAAGTGCTGATTTCGTACAGCGTAAAACTAAAATAATCTAATTACTCATACCCTGTCTTTTGCCCGGCTTCACGCCGGGCCTTTTTTTACACTGATATCGGTGCAAATCACCTCTTACTGTCGGTTACTGCTGGCTTAGCACGCTTAGCACTAATACTGACTGCCTCAAGCCCCCTCAAACGCAGGCCCGCACCCCACTTTTTCTCATTCTGAAAACGGTGAAGGCTGGAAGTTTGCTCTGCCTAAATAACCCCTAGATGCCAGAATCAGCGAGAGTGACTTAGTATACAGACGCGGTAACGATGTGGAGGTCTCATGGTTCTTAATCAAGAGGAAGTGAGCCAAAACAACTCGCTCTTCGGCACCTGTCACTAGAACGATTCCAGCCGCAAATAACTTGGAAAGATCTCTCTATTCTGCGGAGTGTTCTTTCCTTGAGAGCAGGCCCTGAACTTGTTCCAGTGGCAACGCACTCAATCTTCCATCTTGAAGTTATTCAGGTATCTACATTAAGAAAGGAAAACTAGATGACGCTATTCAGAAGCAGGACTTTAGGGCAGGACGGAGCATACAAAAAAGTCTCCTGATTAAAAGGAGACTTTTGTGGTGTTACTTAGTGTTTAATCAAGCATTACGCTGTCTTTCTTACCACTTCCTCTGGCGGTAACTCTGCAACCGGTACAGCAGCAATCAACTGTTTCGTATAGCTTTGTTGAGGGTTGAAGATGACTTGTTCCACGAACCCCTGTTCGACAATATGGCCATGCTGTAGCACCAACACGCGATCACAGAAATACTTAACCGTCGCAATGTCATGGGTAATTAAAATAAACGCGGTTCCGTAAGTGTTTTGAAATTCGATAAGTAGATCCAGAACTTGAGACCGAAGCGAAACATCAAGTGCAGCGGTTGCTTCGTCGGCAATGACGACTTTAGGAATCGTCACAAGTGCGCGAGCAATAACGATACGTTGGCGTTGCCCCCCCGAGAAAGCATGTGGATACCGGCTGGAAAACTCAGGTGGTAATCCAACCCACTTCATAATGTTGCGAACACGCTCTTCGCGCTGTTGTTTGTTCATCTCTGTACGCAACTTAATCAGCGGCTCTTCTATGATATCAAAGACGGTCATACGTGGGTTTAACGACGACCAAGGGTCCTGGAAAATCAAACGTAAATCGGCAAACAGAGGATCGCGTGTTTGGCGTTTGTAGTCGGAGAGTTCAATTTCACAATCAGTTGATTCATCGACGTATTTTATCGAACCCGTACTTGCTGGAGACATACCTAGAATTGCACGACCTAAGGTACTCTTACCAGAACCAGACTCACCCACAATACCCAAAGATTCACCAGGGAAAAGGGTTAAGCTGGCATTATCTACTGCCGTCATAAAACTCTTTTTCTGGAACATTTTCGAAGGCTTTTCGAAAATTTTGCTTACGCCACTGAGGTCTAAAATCGGACGTGGCGCATTGTCGACATCGAGTTTAAAGGGCACTTTAACCTTTGACGGCTTTTCTAACGAGCGAGTCGCTTCCATCAATTTACAGGTATATGGGTGCTGTGGATTTTCGAAGATCTGTCTGACTTCACCACACTCCACCAACACGCCTTTCTCCATTACCGCGACGCGGTCTGAGATTTGCGCTACCACACCTAAATCGTGAGTAATGAACAAAATCGCCATACCAAACTGTTGTTGCAACTCCGCGAACAGGTCGAGAATTTCCGCCTGTGTGGTTACGTCAAGTGCAGTCGTTGGCTCGTCAGCAATCAAAATGTCTGGATTTGACGCAATTGCCGTCGCGATAACCACACGCTGGCGTTGGCCTCCTGACAGCTCGAACGAATATTTGTTAATCAGCGTTTCAGGCTCCGGCATCTGAACCTGATAAAGTAACTCTAATGCGCGGGCATGAGCGCCCTCTTTAGTGATGTTCGGGTCAACCAGACAAAGCACTTCTTTGATTTGGTCGCCGACTGTGTGAACCGGGCTCAGCGCTGCCATTGGCTCTTGTGAAACCAACGAGATGTTAAAGCAACGCATATAGCGCATCTCTCTACTACGCGGATCCATTTGGGCGATATCGATAATCTGCCCTTCTTCATTATGGTAAAGAATTTCACCCGAATCGATACGACCCGGTTTATCCAATAGCTGCATGATGGCAGACGAAGTCACCGATTTACCGGAACCCGATTCACCAATCACCGAGAGTGTTTCGCCGCGATAGAGATCAAAGCTTACACCTTTTACCGCGTGGAAATGTTCCGTACTGGTCGGGAAGCTCACATTAAGGTCTTTTACTTGTAAAATGCATTGTTTCATTATTATTTCGCTCCCTGATCATGATATGGGTCACACGCATCACGCAAACCATCACCAACAAAGTTCATTGCTAAGATAACTACTACTACCGCCACTGCAGGTATCAGTAGCCAAGATGCTTCTGCTAGCGCACGGATGTTTTGCGCTTCTTGAAGTAATACACCCCAACTCACCATCGGCGCTTGCAATCCAAGCCCCAGAAAACTCAGCGCAGTTTCACCCAAAATCATCGCCGGGATAGCCAGAGTCACAACTGCAATAATGTGGCTGAGGAAGTTAGGCACCATGTAACGGCGGATGATTTCAAAAGGACTGTTGCCATCTAGCCAAGCTGCAGCTACGTATTCTTCACTACGCAGTGACATAAAGCGGCTGCGCACCACTCGAGCCATATCTGGCCAAGAGACTAAACCGAGGATAATGGTGATAAGGAAATACTTAGTCAGCGAACTCCACTCCGCAGGTAGCGACGCCGATAGCGCCATCCACAAAGGTAGTGTTGGAATCGACTTCATAAACTCGATACTACGTTGGATAAAGTTATCGATAGCGCCACCAAAGTAGCCAGAGATACCGCCAATCACAATGCCAAGAACAAAGGTGGTAAATACCCCCATCAAACCCACCGAAAGAGAAATTCGAGCGCCATAAATCAAGCGTGAAAGCATGTCACGACCCATTCTGTCTGAACCCAGTACAAAGAATGGTTGTTTAGGATCGTGCGGCACGATGAACTTACGATTCATTGGAATGAAACCGAGAAGGTGATAGCGCTCGGTCTCACCAAAGAAAGAGAAGTAAACTTTCTTGCTCTCATCTAAGGTGTAATGACGCTTCAAAGTGCGAGGATCGGTTTTGCTCTTGTAAAACTCAAGATGCGGAGCCCAACGCCAACCATTCTCTGTCGATTCAATTAAACTCACGACTTGAGGTGGAGCGTAGGTGTAACGACGCCAGTTGTCACTCGGGTCAAATGGAGCGAAAAATTCAGCGAAAATCGCAATAATATACACCCACACCAAAAACCACATGCTGTACCAGGCCAACTTATGTTGACGCATTTTCAGGCCAATTAACTGCCATTGGGTCGCAGTCGTCAAATCGAGAGTTTGCTTTTTACGGCCCAATAAACGGCCAAATAGATTGATTGATTGCGTCGTCATGACTAAAACTCCTTCGCTACACCAACACGCACACGGGGATCAACCCAATAGAGCAGTAAGTCTGAAATTAAGGTACCAATAATGGTTAGAATCGACATAATGAGCAGGACATCACCCGCAACAAACATGTCTTGAGCCCGAAGTGCTGAAAGCATCAAAGGACCTAATGTGGGAATGTTCATTACTTGGCTCACGATAATATCAGCGCCAAGTAACGCAGGTAACATCCAGCCGATGGTAGAAACGATTGGCAGAATCGCAATGCGTACCGGATATTTCATGATCAATTTCGCTTCGGTTTGACCTTTAGCTCGCGCCGTTTTTACATAAGGTTTTTTCAACTCATCCAATAAGTTCGCGCGCATAATCCGAATAATGCCAGCTAATCCCGCAGTGCCAACTACCAAGACGTAAATCCAACTGCGTGATGCGGCATCAAGGAATTTTGCCCAAGACATTGGCTGGTCTAGGAACTCTTCAGAATAGAGTCCTGACACAACGGTATCGAAGCTGTAATAGCCAATCAGTAGAGCTAAAATGGCGATAACAAAGTTAGGCGTGGCCATACCGATGAAACCTAAAATAGTTGCCACGTAGTCGCCCCAAGAATATTGGCGGAGTGCTGAATACATACCGATAGGAATGGCGATCACAAACTGAAAAAGAAACACGGCAGCAGCCAGTGATACCGTAGGCCAGATGCGGGGTTCAATAGTTTCCCATACTGGCTGGTTGTTGGTGAGGGAGATACCTAGATCCCCAGTGAGTAACCCGCATATCCAGGCAAAGTAACGCTCAAGCAGTGGTTTATCCAAACCATACATCTCACGCAGGGTATAAATCATTTGTGGGTCAACCGTCTGTCCCATAGATTGTAACTCTGCAATTTTGGAAGAGGCAAAATCTCCCGGCGGCAAATCGATTACCGCAAAAATAACGATAGACACGGCCAATAATGTCACCAGTATCGACATCAATCGCTTACCTATAAACAGAAAAAAACTGCTCATTGTTGTTCCTTAATCCCAATCCTATTCGGAATATTTAATTTGGTTTATGAAGGCCGAAACCTCCGCTGTCAGGTGAAGAAAAATGGTGATTGGACCCCTCCAAGTGCAACCAATTTAATAACCAAACCCTACATTCATTTTTATTAGAACTTACAAGAATTTATTTTTAAAACGCATTTTCATTTTTTTGATAACAAGATCGTCATTAAAGATTTGAAGCGTGATATGCGCCGAATTATTCACGCTGAAAATTTACTTTTAATTACCATTCATCCAACAGATAATTAAAACCAAGGGGAAATGAAATTGTGAAAAATAAGGATTCGAGAGGAATAAATCACACTAAAACAGTGTGTAATTCTCTAATTTTCATCTCCTCCATTTCCACGTAAGGCCTTTATTTCATAACCGAATTTCACATAGTGGTTTGAAATCGATTGCGATTCTATTGTCTATCAGAGCGAGTTTTCGAAGCTGAATCTCATGAAGGAAGTATTTGAAAATAACGTTTGAGGCCAATTCAAAGATCGTTGCCTCGAGTTTTTGAAAAGCTTCGCATAAGAGTTGGTGAGAACAAAAGTGACGTAATAAGTGAACAATTTTGTTAACGAACGGAGAGAAATCACGATACTGAAGAAAAAATACGCAAGGAAAGTAAAAATGCACAGTATACGCGGCAGCAACTCGTAAAAATTCAACTTAGAATACTGAGGTTACATTAAAATTAAAATCCAATATTTCAATAAGTTAATCTTCAAAATGTCAATTTACGGGTCAAATAAAAGCAGTAAACGCGCTCAAACAGGTTATTTCTCTTCATAAAATAAGACTCAGCTATCAAAGCCGAGTCTTATTCGATTTAGCCTGTCACGCTAATGCCGATTTATTGCTGTTTCCACAACTGGCTCATACGCATCGGCCCTGGAGAAGGGAACGTCCAGGATTGAGGCATGTTTTCAGGTACGTTTTGCAGCTTGTTATTCACCACGACACCCACAGGTAGTGATTCCACCGTACCAATCACATAGAAATGCTCTTTAGCGATATCAAGAATCTCATCCATGTATTTAGACTGAGCTTCTTGAGATGAAGTATTTTGGATCTTCTGCCAAAGTTCTAGTTGCTTCTTCACGTGTGCAGGCGGCTCAACGGCAAATTCATTGCCAGGCTCGGTTGACCATAAGTAGTAACCCAGACCCCAAGTTGATTCCGGACTAAATGGCATGTAATGACGCGCGTCATCGATAATACCAACCCCACCATCACCCGCGATTGGGATCATATCGAAATCATTCGTTAAACGGATGTTGGTCACATGGTTTATTTCAAGAATACGGATATCGAGGAAAACACCGATCTCTTTCCACTGTTTTTTCACTAGCTCTAGTGAATCTGCTAGTACACCTTTATCGTTAACCTTAGAGACCGCCTCAACACGCAGACGCTCACCATTTTTCATTAAACGGTAGCCTTCGCTGTCGCGATTTGTCAGATCCAGAGAGTCCAGTATTTTATTTGCTTTGTCTAAATCAAATTCAGTGTATTGAGTTGCCATCTCCTCATCGTAAAACGGTGAGATTTCAATTGGTGCTGTTTGATGAGGACCTACTGCACCAGAAAACACCGTTTCACTGATCTCTTCACGGTCAATCGCATGAGAAAGCGCAATACGGAAGTCTTTGTTTTGGAACAACTCACGTTTGAACGGATCTTTTACCGTTTGGTTCAGTGCGATGGCAAGTTCTGTACAGCGGGTATTTGGACGGAACTCATAGGTATAACCACTCTTCTTCTCATTTTCGATCAACATTGGACGGTAGCTTGGCTGACCAATGTGACGGTGCTGGTAGTCTGCTTCGCCTGCTGCCGCACGTAAAACCATTTCCTCCTGGTCTTCACTGTAACGCCAGCGAACACTATCTAGATAAGGTAACTGGTTACCCTCGGTATCCACTTGCCAGTAATATGGGTTACGCTCAAATTCTGCGAAACTTGCGTTAGGCCCTGGTGGTGTCTTCACTTTCCACGCGGTTAACACTGGGCGATCAACGTTGCTGTAGTGCTCCATAAAGTAGTGAGCTTCACACTTGGTTGACGCATACTGACGCCAAGAATCAAAACCCGCTGCTTTCGCGTTCTCTTCTGCTTTGTCGTTAAACTTAGGAATAAACTGAGAACAGTAGTGTTTCGGAAAAGCCGTAAAGCTTTCACTGTCTACTGTCGCCAGACTGCGGATAAACAGGCCATTTGGTTTTGCCAGCGTGATCTTCACTGTGTGCGGATCAATCACTTCCGCTTTCGCTGCATCATGCGTTGGTAGCGTCAGTGGGCGGTTGCCTGAATGCTCAGGATCACCAATCACATCATTGATGTAAAATGCGATATCTTCAGCGGTGAAAGGTACACCATCAGACCACTTAACACCTTTACGCAACGTAATGGTGAATTCCGTATTCTCTTCATTCGAAGTGAAATCTGTGGCCAGGTTTGGCACAACTTTGGAGTAGTTAACATCAAAGTTAAACAAGTTATCGTAAGCGATAGTTCGAATACGATGACCGTTATCGACCACTTTGCCCACTAGGTTTAACGTACCGCCATATTGCCCTACTGACTCAAATGGCTCTACAACCAAAGGGTTTTCTGGCAAGCGCTCGGCTACAGGAGCAAGTTGCCCTGCTGCAACCAGCTCTTTTAACTGTGGAGCTTCATTGTAAGTATCAGCCCACGTTGAAAAAGAGACAGAGGCTGCAACCGCGATGGCAACTTTGCCAAGTAGAGGTAAGCTATTCTTATAGTTCATCAGTCACTCCCTGATGTAATTTACAAAAAATTGAGGTTGTTTCTCGATGCTTCGCGTAAGTCATCCAACTTAACGAGGCACAGCACCAGCGTTGACAGCCACCACAATTTGGTGAGTACCGGGGTCGATACGCCCAGTGATGGCAGGCACACTCGCATGGGGATAAAGTAAATTGGTATTCGGGGCACATGGGTAGACACAGGTTTGCCCGTCACCTTGCAATAAAATCAGTTCACTGAAGAGCCGCTCCGACACAACTCGTGAAGGCTGAACCACGTGATGGCTAAACCAGGCAGACCAAACGTCAACCGCATAACCAGTCATAACAAAATCCAGAGCTTCATCAGTGGTAACCGTGTGGCTACGGATTTCACCCTGCTCAGAAAACTGTTGCCGGGTTTGCACAACACATCCTTCAAAAGGCTGCCATAGAGAAACCAAAGTATCGCCTTCTCGGTAGCTATCGCTGTTGCGGGCGCGGCTGATCCATTGACGAGTTTGCGGATGAGCGAAGGCAAAAATATTGTCTCCTGCCCAGCCCTGATCCAGCCAACGGGTTGATTCAACACATAATCCATGAGCCGAGCTATAGGCAAACTTGCTGTATTTGTCTTCGCAGTGGCGCAGCTCGTTAGCAGGCGCGCTATTAGTTAATAGATAACTCCCTTTACGGCGAACAAGTTGATGGTGCTCGCCAATCCAAATCGCAGACATGTTGCTCACTAAAGGCTGATCTACTGCTGTCCAAAATGGATGCTGTTCAGGTAGATAAAGGGCGTTGAATGCTTTCAGTGCCAGCATCGGTGATGCGTAGCTGGTATAAAACTCACTAGCCAGTAAATTGGGGTAAGCAAAGCCCGGCAGCAGTTGTGCTTGTTGATCCCAAATAGGTTGTTTTGCCCACCAGCGCATTGTATGCATCCAGTAACTTTTCGCTTTTGCCATATCAATATTTGGATGTTCGCTTCGGGCTAATTCTGACCAAAATGCCGCTCCGGCAAATCGGTAATTCAAAGAACGACCGTAACAAAGAGGCTGCCCATCATCGGCAAACCAATACTGATAACCATGCGAAAAGGCCACCGCGCGGTCTAATAAGCGTTGGCAAAAATCACCTTCCCCTTGTTGCCAACGCACGTAAACCAACGCATAAAGCTGAAAAGCAAAAGGATTGTAGTAATCCACCACGCCGTTAGCCCCATCTTGATACCAGCCATCAACGAGATATAAAGCATCCACAAAGGAGAGATCATCCGCTAACACGTTTTCATCAATGCTTTCACCCAGTATCTTTAATGCGCTCAAAATAAGAATGCGGAACCAACGCCAATTGTTCGGGGGAATTTGGAGATAAGTGACTGAGCCAAGCCAGTCAACGAGTTGTTTTTTTTCTTGCTCAGAAAGAGGCTGCCAATAGCACTCCTGTGCATCGACCATAGCAACGGCGATTGAGGCCATCTCTACGACTCGTTGATCATAGTTACTCGGCACTTGCCAATAACTTTGGCTATGAGGATCACAGCCTGCAACAATCATTTGACGCAACAGGAGATGAATATCGTCAAGCTCACTATTCACAGGTGCAACTCCCCATAATAATCGGCAAAGATGCTCTAACTTTGCTACTTCCGCTGGATAATGGGCCGCACTGTTATAGGTAGGACTTTCGCAACTGCGTTCTGTTAATACCAACAGCTGACGATGCACAACCTGATTCAATAGCTGAAGAGTTTCCGCTCTATCGCTAAATTTTGCTTCGCGCTTCGCTAATTGGTTGAGACTGATCGCCACGAGTCACTCACTTATCAATAAATTCATCAATGTCGCGATTAGAACTCATCACTGTCAGTTATAGAAATGGTTTTTTATATTTATGATATAAAGATCAAAACTACGTTTCATTTTTAATATTCAATGTATGTATCGCTCGCAAAAATCGATAATTATAGGAAAACACAATTGAATCATCGATTTATTTATAATTAAGCAAACATAAATCCTGCTCGGTTGCTTTTAAACCAAATAAAAGTGGATGAAGTAACTTTAACTTTTAACTCAAGATTCTATAGGCGTGGGAAATCTGGTCGCTCTATCTAAATGCGACAAAACCAGATAACCGCTGATTGGTATTAAACTGGCAGAGGAAAAGTGACACTACTCTGCCATGTACTATTTAGTGAGAAAGATTGAGGCTGTTACTGACTCTCAGATAAGGCGCATTACTTTAGACTTAGAAACCTGAGTTTAACGCAGAAACTGGGCGTAATCGGATGCTGGTAATTGACGACGCAAACACGTTCCCATCGCCTGAAGGTACGGGCGAATATGAGAGAAAAAGGTAAAATACCCTTCACACAAATAGTGCTTAGCCGTTAACGATAATTCTCCTTGATCATCAATTCTCTGGGCAGGACAAGCCCCGTGACACAAAGTGTGCTGGCTGCATCCCTGACAGTGCAGCTGACTACCTAAGGGCTTCCTATGAGAAAAATGCTGCTGGATCGGAGTTTCAATAAGATCTGGGTAACCACACCGGTTAACATTCCCCAATTTAAATTCTGGGTGAACAAAATGATCGCAGCTATAAACATCCCCATTGTGCTCAACGACTAAGTTATCGCCACACTGAGGGGCATGAACACAGATAGAAGAAGGCAAACCAAGGTGCATTCCCAGCGCATTATCAAAATGGCTGACGAATACATCACCGATATCATGTTGGCGCCACTCTTCAAACACATCAATCATAAACCGCCCAAACTGCTCAGCCGAAACACTACGCTCAGAAATCCCTTCACCTTTGACAACTTCAACAATCGGAATGAATTGAATAAACTTCGCCCCCAGCTGTTTAAGATGCTGATATACCTTTTTGCCATGATTACCATTGTGATTTTGTATTACGGACAAGACATTAAACTCGACCTGATGCTTTTGCAAAACACGTAGCCCGCGTACTACTTGCTCATACGAACCTCTTCCACTTCGGCTTTTACGGTAAACATCATGCAGTTCCTTATCGCCATCAATACTAATTCCAACTAAGAAATGATGACGACGCAAAAACTCCCCCCACTTGTCATCTAATAACACCCCGTTAGTCTGAAGCGTGTTGACGATCTGCATCCCTTGCCGCGCGTATTTACTTTGTAACTCCACGACACGTTGATAGAACTCAACGCCTCTTAATGTTGGTTCACCACCCTGCCAGCCAAAAGTCACCTCAACGCAATCTGCAGGCTGACTTTCAATGTAGCTTTTGATGTGTGCTTCCAATGCCGCTTCATTCATATCAAACCGCTTAGTGCTCGGATAATACTCGGTTTTATCGAGATAAAAGCAGTATTCACAGTCTAAGTTACACACAGGTCCAATCGGCTTAGTAAGGACATGAAATGGACGTTTAGAGCGCGGGCTTACAACAGAAATCAGTGACGGCTGCATTTTAATATCTCAATAAAATAAGTGACTCGTAATTTTCACTTATTTTTTTTAAAACATCTTTTTATTTTAGTAATGATGTGATCAGATACAGATATATGAAACGCAATTTCAATATGAAAAAACTATCATTTCATAAACATGGCCATTTTGAATCTATGAAAAAACCCAATTTGCTCTACGTTTTTCCTGATCAGTTTCGCTTAATGTCACTCAGTCTATGGCAAAAAGAAGGTTACCAAGACCTTCTGCCGGGACAGGGAGATCCGGTTTCGACGCCAAACTTAGACCTGTTTGCTGAACTAGCGACTCTGCTCCCCAATGCCGTAAGTAACTGCCCAGTTTGCAGTCCACACCGAGGTAGCTTATTGACCGGACAATTTCCCTCAAAAAGTGGCGTGCCTTTAAATTGCAATTCAGATCGCATTGAATCCCAGTTACCCGAAGACACTCGCTGTTTTACCGATGTTCTCGCCGATGCGGGCTACTATATTGGCTACATTGGTAAGTGGCATCTTGATCTGCCCACCCCAAATGACCCAGAAAATCCAGGCCAGTATGTCGATCCTAATCGACCAGCATGGGATTCTTATACCGAGCCACAACGTCGTCACGCTATTCACGAATGGTATGGTTATGGCACTTTCGATCAGCACCGAAATCCCCATTATTACGATACTTTTGGTCAACGCCACGAGCCTCAAAAATGGTCAGCTGAACACGAAACAGACAAAGCGATTGAATTTCTCACGCGTCATCAGCAACTGCGGCCAGATCAGTCCTTTGCCCTATTTGTTTCGATGAATCCTCCACACAGTCCATATGATAGTTTGAATGATTGCCGGGAATCAGACTGGCGACACTACTGTGACAACTCACCCAAGCAACTTCTGAGACGGGAAAATGCTGATCATCAGATGGACAAAGCGCGCAGTGCCCCTTTCTATTTCGCCAACGTAACAGGGGTCGACCACGAATTTGGACGCTTGGTGGCGACATTAAAAGCGCAGGGAGAGTGGGATAACACCATCGTTGTATTTACCAGTGATCATGGCGAAACCCTCTGTAGCCATGGCATCACCGATGCTAAAAATAGCCTCTATAATGAGGCCTTTTGTGTGCCTTTCTTACTCAAAAACGCTTCACAAACAAAAGCTAAGCAACACCCAGCTTTTTTGAGTAGTGCTGATATTATGCCGACCGTGTTGAGTTTGATGGGGCTTTCATCATCTTGCCCACCAGATATCCATGGCCGGGATCTCGCCGAGATTTTCCGCTCTGGAGCAATCGAAACCAGCCCGACTTACGCTCTCTATCTGAAGAACATTGATAGCGCACCAAGTGCAGATGGAAAACTCCGTGGCTATTTCGCTGCCGCCCGAGGCATTAAAACTGAGCGGTATTCCTTAGCACTGCATATCAATGCTTCCGAACAACTCGAAGAAACCCAATTTTTCGACAATCTTCAAGACCCGTACCAAACCAACAATCTGGCCTTCGATCCCGAATCTCCTGATCTACGCCGCCTTTTACGCGCGATGGCGGAAGAATTAGTGCGTGTGGATGACCCATGGGCAGAAAACCGAATACTGGCTCACTTGCTCCCATATGACTTGTTCAACATCTGTCGCACCAATAAGGAAATTTAATGAGTAACCAAACACTTCCTAACGTAATTATTATGTATGCCGATGATCTCGGTTTCGGCGATTTGAGCTGCTATGGAGCCAATGACATTCCAACACCTAACCTGGATAAACTGGCGGAAGAAGGGCTTAAATTCCATCAAGGATATGCCACTGCGGCGACATGCACACCTTCACGCTACAGTTTACTTACAGGCTCTTACCCTTGGCGTAACCCTAAAGCTGCCGTATTACCTGGAGATGCCCCGCAGATCATCAATATCTCTGATTTCACAATGCCAAAAATGTTCCAAAAGGCAGGATATCGAACCGGAATCGTGGGGAAATGGCATTTAGGGCTTGGCAATGGTGAACTCGATTTCAATCAGGAAATTCAGGGAACACCTAATGATGTAGGTTTTGACGATTCGTTTATTATGGCGGCGACGAATGACCGAGTTCCTTGCGTTTATATCAACAACCGTCACGTGGAAAATTTAGACCCGTCTGATCCAATAGAAGTGACTTACGATTGGGATCAGGCATTTGATGGCGTTCCTACTGGTCGTCACAATCCGGAGCTTCTGGATGTGATGTACGACCATGGCCACGACGGCACCATTATCAATGGCGTGAGCCGAATCGGCCACATGCGCGGTGGTCAATCGGCAGTCTGGGATGATGAAACCATGGGTGAAGAATTTGCCAACAAAGCGATAGAGTTTATCGAGCAGAACCAATATCAGCCGTTTTTCCTCTACTACGCCTTGCATCAGCCACACGTACCACGCATTCCCAATCCTAGATTCCGTGGCGTCACCCCCCATGGTGTACGCGGTGATGTGATCGTCGAAATGGATTGGTGCATTGGGCAGGTACTGGATAAATTGGAAAAGCTGCAACTGGCAGACAACACGATCGTAATCTTCTCCAGCGACAATGGCCCGGTACTTAATGATGGATACAAAGATGAAGCCGTAGAGCTCAATGCGAATCATCGTATTGCGGGACCACTACGCGGCGGTAAATACAGTTTGTTTGAAGGTGGGACCCGAGTTCCATTTATCATTCGCTGGCCAAACGGCGCTGCCCGAGGAGAGACGGAAGCGTTGTTCAACCAAGTAGACCTTTATCACTGTTTTGCTCAGCTAACAGGCTCTGAACTGCAAGAGGAAGAAGCACCGGATAGCCAAGCGCTCCTGAACACCTTGCTAGGTAAGGAACACCTAGGCCGAAACAATATGGTGCTAGAGGGCATGCAATATAAGAAGGTATTCAGAGACCAACGCTACGCTTATATTCCGCCGCACGATGACGATTTTATCTGCCAATACACGGGCAATGAAAAAGGCAACCTGTCTACCGCTCAGTTATTTGATTTACAGGATGACATTGGCCAGGTTGTCAACATCGCCGAGCAGTTCCCAGAAAAAGTAGAAGAGTTAGCAGAATTACTTGAAAGTAGTATCAAAACACCGCGTTCTCGATAACGGCTTGTCGCTTATCATTGGTTAAATGGTCTCTTGAAACGACTCGAAGAGAGCTGTGAGAACAACACTCAAACCTTGCAGCAGATGATTAAACCGACCAGCAACGCTCAGTACTTTAAAGGGCTGTAACACGAAAAATAAAAAGTCCCCTCATAACTGAAGGGACTTTTTCTAAATTTGCGTTTTGGATTTAGCTGTTCGGTTATGCTTTTGCTGTCTGTTTGTAGCGGTCAAAGATAACAGCCGCTAGCAAGATAGCACCACGCACAACATACTGAGCAAATGGCGACATGTTCAGAAGGTTCATCGCGTTCTCAACGGTGCCCAGAATCAGTACACCAGCGATAACGTAAGAAACTTTACCAATACCACCTTTTAGCGACACACCACCAAGCACACAAGCCGAGATAACCACCAGCTCAAAACCAACAGAAGTCATTGGCTGTCCACTGGTCATACGTGCGGCTAAGATAACCCCAGCAAGTGCAGAGATAAAGCCCGACACAGTGAAGATGATCATTTTAGTTTTAACTACATCCACACCTGCCAAACGTGCTGCTTCTTCATTACCACCAATTGCCAGAGTGTTACGGCCGTAAACTGTGCGGTTAAGAAGGAATGCAAACACAGCAAAAGTAATAATGGTGAGCCAGATTGGCGTAGGAATACCGATGAAAGAAGAGTTACCTAGCGCGAAGAAGTTTTCTTCAGTGATACCGACTGCTTTGCCGTCAGAAATGATGTAGCCCAGACCACGAGCAATCTGCATGGTTGCAAGCGTAGTGATCAGCGCGTTGATTTGTAGTTTTGCAATGACAAAGCCGTTTAGTAAGCCAAATGCTACCCCGGAAAGTAAGCCTGCGCCCACGCCCAGTACAACACTCCCAGTCGCGTTGATCGCCACAGCAGTGACTACACCAGAACAAGCGATGATTGAAGCAACTGAAAGGTCAAGATCACCACAAGCAAGACAAAACAGCATGGCACATGCCACCATACCACTCATTGAAATTGCCAGGCCTAAGCCTTTCATGTTGATAAAGGTAGCGAAGTAAGGAACGAACAGGCAGCAGAGCAAAAACAGACCTGCAAACACCATTAGCATTCCAAACTTATCCCAAATTTTACCGAAGTTGAAGCCGCCAGATTTTATTTCTGACTCAATAGATTTAGTAGGGGTTGATACAGACATAATGATATTCCTTAATTTTAAGCGGCTGCCGAATCTTCTTTATCTAGCATTGCCAAACGAAGAGCGGTTTGTTCGTTAAATTCGTCGCGTTGCAGTTCACCCGTAACCGCACCGTCTTTCATGACAACTACGCGATCGGAGATACCCAACACTTCAGGCAAATCGCTGGATACGACGAGTACGGTTACACCGTTTTCTGCCAGCTTAAAAATGAGTTCGTAAATTTCAGACTTCGCACCGACGTCAATACCACGAGTAGGTTCATCAAGTAGGATCACACTCATTGCAGTTGATAGCCAACGACCAAGAATTACTTTTTGTTGGTTACCACCAGACAACTTGCCGATAGGTTGTTCCAGAGAAGAAGCTTTTATGTTTAGCGCTTCTTTCTGTTTAGACGCATTGTTCTTTTCCCAGTCAAAATCGATCAGGCTCTTGAACTTTAAGTGCCAGGGACGCGCACTAATATTCGTATTCTCTTGGACAGACATGATAGGAACGATGCCGTCTGCTTTACGATCTTCCGAACAAAGCGTAATGCCGTAACGAATTGCATCTTGTGGGTTTCTGACACCAATCTTGACATCGTGTAAGAAAAGATCGCCGCCAGTTTTTTTATCCGCACCGAAAATAAGACGAGTAAGCTCAGTACGACCTGCACCAACCAGACCAAACAGCCCCAGGATTTCACCTTGTTTAACATCCAGTGAAACCGGTGAGGTTAACCCCGGACCTTCGAAGTTTTCGAGGCGCAAACCACTCTTACCGTGTGCACGTGGGCGGTAGTTGAAGATGTCAGTAATTTCACGGCCAACCATCAATTCCACTAAGCGATCATGTGTCAGTTCAGACATGTCGTGGAAAGATTGCACATGCTGACCATCTTTGAAGATCGTAATTGCATCACACAGGTCGAAGATCTCTTCCATACGGTGTGATACATACATGATGATTTTGCCAGCGTCCCGCAGTTCACGGATAACCTTGAACAGGTTTTGAATTTCACGTTGAGACAAGCTACTGGTTGGCTCATCAAAAGCAATAATTTGCGCATTACGGCTTAGCGCTTTGGCAATTTCCACCATTTGCCACTGGCCGATAGATAACTCTTTTAACTGGCAAGAAGGGTCAAATGTTTCACCTAGTCGTTCAAGCTGTACACGTGCATTTGCATTTAGGGTTTCAGTGTCAACTCTGCCACCTTTAGTCGGTAGTTGACCAAGATAAATATTTTCTGCAACTGTCAGTTCAGGAACCAGATTAAGCTCCTGATAGATAATTGCGATACCGTGTTCTAGGGCATCGTTGGTTGAGTTTAGAGCGACTTCTTGACCGTCAATCGCGATATGACCTTTAGTTGGTTGATGAAAGCCACTTAAGGTTTTGAGTAGAGTTGATTTTCCTGCACCGTTTTCTCCCATTAAAGCGTGTACGCTGCCTGCGTCTGCTCGGAAGCTAACGTTATTTAATGCCTTAACACCAGGGAAGTGCTTCGAGATATTTCGAAACTCGATGTATGAGGGGGACTTCGCCATGACATTCTCTCCGTTAAATCAGTTGGTGACGGCTAAGCTAACTGAGCCGCCACCAAAAACGAGCTTATAGCCCTTTTTTCGCTAGTTCGTCTTTGAAGTTGTCACGAGTGATAAGAACAACGTCCGTCACTTCAACATATTTCTCTGGCTGAACGTCTTCTTTTACCCACTTGTATAGAGATTCAATACTCTTGTAGCCGTGGACATCTGGGCTAGGTAGTAGTGAGCCGTAGAAGCCAGTCGCTTGAGATTTCGCCAATTCGTTAACCGCATCAACACCATTAATACCAATACCGATTACGTTGTCAGCGCCGAATCCTTGACCTTCCGTTGCACGAACACCGCCAAGCACTGTGTTGTCATTCATACCAACCACAAGCCACTGTTTAACATCTGGGTATTGAACAAGAAGTGAGTTTGCAGCATCCAATGCACCAGGGATGTCATTGGTTTTCGTTGGTACGCGGTAGATTTGACCTTCAGGAAAACCAGCTTGTTTAAGCGCTGAGATAGACCCGTCTACTCGACGACGTGCAGTATCAAGCTCGTCTGCTGTGATCGCCATAACGCCTGTTGTAGAAGCATCCCAGTTACGACTCTGCATTTCTTTGTAAAGCTCGATACCCTGACGTTCACCGATAGCGGTTGCCGCCATCATCACCAAAGGTACATCTGTCATTGGTTCGCCTTTAGCGTTTAAGAACTGGTCATCAACCGTAATAACTTTTAGGTCATAGCTTTTCGCTTTCGCCATGATTGCAGGACCTAACTTAGGGTCAGGAGTACAGATAACGAAACCTTTAGCACCTTGCGCCGCTAGAGTATCGATAGCATTTAGCGTTTTTTCGCCATCTGGCACCGCCATTTTTACGACTTCGAAGCCTAAGTCTTTACCGGCTTTTTCAGCAAATGACCATTCAGTTTGGAACCATGGTTCTTCAGGTTGTTTAACCAGGTAACCTAGTCGAGTGTCATCATTTGAACCAAAAAATGCATTAGCAGAAGCGCTTAGCATTGTGACGCCAGATAGGGCAGCGATTGTGAGGAGTTTTTTGAGTTTCATTGTTATCCATCCACTGGTAGAGGTGAGTGTTCGCTGTACATATTTGTGGATTTTTGAACATTTGTTAGTGACAACAATCACAGCTAAAAATTGTAGCGAATTTGTCCATTTATTTAGCCAGAGCGGCTATGACACAGATCTCAATTATGCGACCAATCACTATTTCAAGCGGTAAGTCCCCTAGTTGAATCGTTAAATCAGTCGTGTTTTTACCGTTCCCGCCTAAAAACAGACGGTGTTAAAAGGAACACAAAAAAAAGCCCATGACGTTTTTGTCCATAAAGTTAGCGGGCCTCTTTATGGGATAAAAAGGCTCCTCTAGCTATAACAACAAGTAGATTTAGTTTGCTGACCAAAAGTTGGAGCAGTCATGGAAACAATAAACACACATCAACAGCATGTCATTGGTTTGGACTTCGGTTCGGACTCCGTACGTGCTCTAATCGTAAATGCAGAAAGCGGCACAGAAGTATCCTCTTCTGTCGTTTATTACCCAAGATGGATGAAAGGGCTATATTGCCAGCCTGCTCAATCCCAATTCAGACATCATCCTCAGGATTATTTGGATGCGATGACCAGCGCTATCCAAGAGGTGCTGACAAGCGTTCCGGCATCATTAACCTCTTCAATTGTTGGTATTGGTGTAGACACTACGGGCTCTACGCCGGCTCCAACTGACGAAAACGGTAACATCCTGGCCTTGTTACCAGAATTCGAAAACAACCCAAATGCGATGTTTGTGCTTTGGAAAGACCACACATCAGTGTCAAAAGCGGACCTGATAAATGAGCTCGCCCACTCAGGTAAGTTTACAGATTACACCCGCTACATCGGTGGTGTTTATTCATCTGAATGGTTCTGGGCCAAAGCGGCTTGGGTCAGCGAGCAGGACGAGCAAGTCGCTAAAAGCGCGTACAGCTGGGTAGAACTTTGTGACTGGATTCCAGCGATTCTCGCCGACACTCAACATCCGCAAAAACTGCGTCGTGGCATTTGTGCTGCCGGACACAAAGCCATGTGGCACGACAGCTGGGGCGGCCTGCCTGACCAAGCGTTTTTAAGCGCGATTTCTCCAACGCTAGATGGCATTCGCGATCGCATGTACACGGAAGTATTTACTTCTGACCAAGCTGCCGGTTACCTGTCAAAAGCATGGGCAGAAAAACTGGGCTTGCCAGAAGGCATTGCGATTGCGATTGGTGAATTCGACTGTCATATGGGCGCAGTAGGAGCTGGTGCTGGAGCGCATGACCTGGTGAAAGTCATCGGCACCTCAACGTGTGACATTTTGATGGTTGAAGCAGACAAGGTGGGCGATCGTACTATTCACGGTATTTGTGGGCAGGTTCAGGGCAGTGCGATGCCAGAACTACTGGCACTAGAAGCAGGACAATCTGCATTTGGTGATATGTACGCCTGGTTCAAGAATGTTCTTATGTGGCCATTACAAGCGTACGCAGAGCGTAACCCAGACTTCGCCATAACCGCAGAAGAGATCGCATCTGATTTATTGCCAATGCTATCACAAGCGGCTGAGCAACAAGGCATCGACAAGTACACTCCAGTGGCGATGGACTGGCTCAACGGTAGACGCACACCATACGCAAACCAACGCTTAAAAGGTGCTATCTGTGATTTGAACCTTGGTAGCGCTTCACCGGCCATATTCTCAGCGCTGGTTGAGTCGACGGCGCATGGTGCGAAAGCGATTGTAGATTGCTTCATTGAACAAGACGTAAAAGTTGAACGCGTGATTGCAATCGGTGGTATTGCTCAGAAATCTCCTTTCGTGATGCAAATGTGTGCGGATGTGATTGGCCGCGAGATCATCGTAGTCGAATCCGATCAGTGCTGTGCACTGGGTGCTGCGATTTTTGCTGCAGTCGCAGCTGGCGTATACCCAGACACCAAAGCCGCACAAGACGTAATGGCAAGTCCAGTTCGTCAAACTTACTCTCCAAATCCACAAGTGCAAGCACTGCGAGCGGACCGCTACGCGACTTATCGTCAACTTGGCCAGCACATGGAACAAATAGCCGAGTTCCACCAATCTCAGGAGCGTACAGATGTCTGAACAAGCAACATGGAATGAAGTGAACTCATTGGCTGAACGTATGAACGCCCTACGCCATCAAGTGTGGCAAGCCAACATGGATCTTCAGCGTCATAACCTAGTGACTTTTACCTGGGGCAATGTTTCAGGTATCGATCGCGAATCAGGTTTAGTGGTTATTAAGCCAAGTGGCGTCGAATACAGCGAACTCAGTGCGGAAAACATGGTGGTTGTGGATCTGCAAGGTGAAATCATTGAAGGCAATCTTAAGCCTTCTTCTGATACCGCGACGCATCTAGAGCTATATCGTCAGTTCCCGTCAATTGGTGGCATCGTGCATACACACTCCTCTTATGCGACGTCATGGGCGCAAGCCGGCGCAGCGATTCCAGCCTTTGGCACCACACACGCGGACTATTTCTATGGTCATATTCCATGTGCCCGCGCCTTGACCACACAAGAGATTGAAAACGATTACGAGCTGAATACAGGCAAAGTGATCGTCGAGACAGTTGGTGCAACTGACCCACTGGCGATTCCTGGAATCTTGGTTCGCGAACACGCGCCATTCACCTGGGGAACTGACCCACACAACGCAGTACATAACGCGGTGGTGGTGGAAGAAGTTGCCAAAATGGCGTTCCGCACCCTGTCTATCAACCCGAGCACGTTACCAATCCCACAGACCTTGCTGGATAAGCACTACTTACGCAAGCACGGTAAAGACGCGTATTACGGACAAAAGTAATTAACAATTGTCGCCTGGCAAGTAGCGAGGCGACCAATACGACACAGAATTAACGAGGCACTTATGAAAAATTTAACAAACAAATCTGTATGGTTTATCACAGGTTCACAGCACCTATACGGCCCTAAGGTACTGGAGCAAGTAGCAAAAAATAGCGAAGAGATCGTTGCAGGTTTTAACCAGGGTAATGATGTATGCGTGCCTGTTGTGTGTAAAGAGACCGTGAAGTCACCAGAAGAAATTCTCCACGTTTGCCAACAAGCGAACAACGATGAAAACTGTCTGGGTGTGGTGCTATGGATGCACACTTTCTCGCCAGCAAAAATGTGGATTTCAGGTCTTAAGCAGCTGAATAAACCATTTGTACACCTGCATACTCAGTTCAGCGAAGCGCTGCCTTGGGAAAGCATCGACATGAACTACATGAACCTTAACCAGAGCGCTCACGGCGACCGCGAGTTTGGCTTCATCGGTACACGTTTAGGTCTGGATCGCCGCGTTATCGTCGGACATTGGCAAAAACCGTCAGTGCGCAAGCAACTTGACCACTGGTGCCGTGCTGCAATTGGTTGGCATGAAAGCCATACTCTACGTGTCGCACGCTTCGGTGACAACATGCGTCAGGTTGCGGTAACTGAAGGTAATAAAGTCAGCGCACAAATCGAATTTGGTTTTGAAGTGCACGCGTACGGTTTGGGTGAACTAACCGAAGTGATCAACCAAGTAGAAGACAGCGCGATCAACGCTCTGCTAGAAGAGTACCGTGCGACGTACAGAATCGCGCCTGAAATCTTTGAAACGCAGGAGCAATTGGAAATTCTTAAGAACGAAGCGCGTCTAGAATTGGGCATGGAGACTTTCCTACAAGCTCGTGGCTGCATGGCGTTCGTGAATACGTTTGAAAACCTGACTGGTTTGACTAACCTGCCTGGTCTGGCAACTCAACGCTTAATGGAAAAAGGCTATGGTTACGGCGGCGAAGGCGACTGGAAAACAGCTGCACTGACACGCATCATTAAAACCATGGGACAAGGTTTACCGGGCGGTACGTCATTTATGGAAGACTACACCTACAACCTAACTGGTGAAGGGCAGGTATTGGGCGCGCACATGTTGGAAGTGTGTCCGACTATTGCTGCAGACAAACCATCGATTGAGATTCATCGCCATACGATTGGCAAAACCGACGATGTTGCACGCGCGATCTTTAGTGCGAAATCTGGTCCTGCGTTAGTGGCGACCTTAATTGACCTTGGTAACCGTTACCGTTTGTTGGTGAATGAAATTGATACCGTGACACCGCCGTCAGAGCTACCTAACTTGCCTGTTGCTCACGCGCTTTGGGAACCTCAGCCAAATCTGGAAGTTTCTGCAGCAGCATGGATTCACGCGGGTGGCGCTCACCACAGCGTATACACACAAAACGTCACCTTAGATATGCTGGAAGACTTCGCTGAGTTTGCTGGTATCGAGCTGGTCGTGATTGATAAAAACACAACCGTTCGTGACTTCAAAACGGAGCTGAAACACAACAGCCTGTTCTACCGTTTTAGCAGCGGTATCTAATAATACGCATGCACCTATTCGGCTGAGGGGGTCAGTCGAGTAGGTGTTTTGCTATATATCTGACATCCGACTTCCCGCACATCATGCCATCTCCCCTAATTGCTTTAGCAATTCCCTACCTCTCGTTTTCGTTACCTATTTTTTTACTGCGCAAAGTAATCGAGTAGTATTGGCAGGTCATGCGCATGCCAAAGGAACAAGAATAGTAGTGCGGTTTGTGACAACTATACTGATATATCCATGCTTAGCATGACGGGTTGTGGCGTAGCGATATGATATGACGTGTTAGACGTCTACCATCGCAACAAAATAATAGCTGCAACCGATAATCATGGTGAAGAGTTAAAACAACAACGTAAACAACGCTTCCCACTCTGGTTTATTTTTTCGCCGCACGATTTTGTGGCGCTTGTTAATGCTGTTATACGGAAGAGAGAATGCAAAACGATCCATTGAAACCTGGATATGACTTCAATGCTCATTTAGTTGCGGGCTTAACACCAATCTCGAAAGACAACGCTCTAGACTTTGTCATCGATCGTCCCAATGGGATGAAGGGTTTTATCATCAACCTGACGGTCAAAGGACAGGGAACGGTGTTCCATGGAGACGAATCCTTTACGGTTAATGAAGGGGATTTATTACTCTTCCCAACTGGAGTACCCCACTACTACCACCGCTCTGAAGAGGCGGAAGACTGGCATCACCGCTGGATCTATTTTCGTCCTCGGGCTTACTGGATCAATCGCCTTAAGTGGGAGAATTCCATCAATGGCGTGTTTATCACCAATGGCGTCCACATTGACGATCAGGAGAAGATAAAGCAGCTCTTTAAACAAATAGAAGAGCTGAGCAAGCAAGACGAACCCTACAGCGATGAGTTAACGCTGAACTTATTAGAACAGCTGCTTATTCGTTGCAAAATGAATCAGCCAAACCTGATCAAAAAACGTGTCGATCCGCGAATCACCGAAGTCTTGAATTACATAGCTAAGCACCTTAATGAAGAGTTTACTAATGAAAAACTCGCGGAATTGATATGTTTGTCTCCATCTCGATTAGGGCATCTGTTTAGGGATGAAGTTGGCATGACGATTACCCAATGGCGTGATGACCAACGAATCAGTCGCGCCAAGCAGTTGTTGGTGACGTCGAACTATTCCATCAACCAAATCTCTCGCTTGATTGGCTATTCCGATCCGCTTTATTTTTCACGAGTGTTTAAGAACAAAGCAGGATTAAGCCCGAAACTCTATCGTGAGAAAGTGATGTAAGTATACCCAAGTATCCTTAAAATGCTGGGTATACATGTCGGGCAGGAATTTATCCTGCCCGAATCATCTCTGATCACTGAAAGTTAAACTGGTAACTGGTTTGGTGCTGGTAGAACGACTTTTGGGTAATAAAGCGTTTGTTCGCTTCTGGCCATTCTGGGTGGTTTGGGCAATCAGGTAAGAACTGAGTCTCAAGCGCTAGCCCTTGATAATTCCGATACTCCCCATTACGTGATGGCGTCCCTGCCAGGAAGTTGCCGCTGTAGAACTGAATCGCAGGTTTGTCGGTAAACACAGACATCACCACCTGCTTATCTGAGCTGGTCAGGCGAGCAATAGTGCTGGCACCATCAGTCAGCTCTTCTGGTAAGGTAAAAGCGTGGTCATAGCCTTTGGCTAGCTTCTGATCTTCATCTTGCTCCAGACGAGTACCGATTACCTGAGCAGAATTAAAGTCAAAGTTGCTGCCCGCTACCGCTTTTAGCTCTCCGGTTGGGATAAGATTTTCATCGGTGGGCAGGTATTCGTTAGCGAGCAGTTGCAACTCATGGTCAAGAATGGTCTTGCCAGATTCTGCACCGTCTAAATTAAAGTAGGCGTGGTTGGTCAGGTTTATCGGGCAGTCCTGGTCACAAATCGCCGAGTATTCGATACACAGCTGGTTGTTTTCTGTCAGCGTATAAGCGACTTCAGCAGTAAGGTTCCCCGGGAATCCTTGGTCACCATCAGCAGACATCAAACAGTAAGTAATGTGCGAATCGCTTCTGTCTTTCACTAACCAGCGGCGTTTATCAAAGCCTTCAACACCACCGTGCAGGCTGTTACCATTATCGTTTCGAGTAATGGAATAAGTTTGGCCGTTTAAGCTGAACTGGCCATTGGCGATGCGGTTGGCAAAACGGCCAATGGTCGCACCTAAAAAAGCAGAATGAGACTGATAATCGCGCAGAGATGTCATTCCGAGAAGAACTTCTCGCGTCCCGGATGACGTAGGAAGCTGACAACTTAACCATGTCGCACCAATGTCCATAAAGGTGGCTGTCATGCCGTGATGATTACGTAAGATATGAACCTTGGCAGGCTCGCCATCTGTAAAAAGATCGCGCTCAATCGTAGCCTTGATCGAGTCGGGTGGGATTATGCTGTTGGGCATAGAGGCTCCTTTCAAAAACACAGTACCTGCAAATCGCAGGTACTGAGATAACAGGACTAAATCGCTTCGCCAAAGAGTGGAAAACCGTCTTTCCAAATCAGGCGTTTGATACGAGTGTGGCGGTTAGGGTCCCAAAGTGGGTCGCCTTCAATTTCGGTGTAATCGCGCGCGTGATAAACCAGCAGATCATGGCCTTCTTCATCGACGGTAAAGCTGTTGTGGCCAGGCCCGTACACCTTTTTCTCCCAGTTGGTTTTAAACACAGGTTCTTTGGCTTTCACCCAACTTTTCGGGTCAAGTAAGTCACTGTTTTCATCGGCGTACAGCAATCCCATGCAGTAGTTTTCATCTGTTGCACTGGCAGAATAAGTAATCCAGAACTTGCCGTGACGTTGAATAACCGATGGCCCTTCATTGACCCAAAAGCCAATTTGCTCCCACTCAAACTCTGGAATCGTCAGGCACTGTGGCGCTGTACGCAGCTTGGTTGGCGTTTCTAACTCGGCAATGTACAAGTTGGAGTTCCCGCCGATGTTGTTGTCCTTTTGCGCCCAAACGTAGTAATTAACACCGTTGTGACTGAACGAGGTCGCATCCAGACAGAACGTATCCATACCCGTGTCGATTTGTCCTTCGAATGTCCATTCCGGTGTGATCGGATTTGGGTTCGGATTCGATATCGCGTACATACGGTGCTGGAACAAACCATCCACGATTTCTCTAGACGGTGCGGCAGCAAAGTAGACATACCAGGCGTTGTCTATAAAGTGCAGCTCCGGTGCCCAGATTAAGTCACTGTATGGGCCCGTATCAGGTTTGTACCATGCGTTGATCAGTTCGCTAGTGCTGTCGAGCTCAGCAATGGTCTTTGCCCGACGAATCTCAATGCGATCGTATTCCGGTACCGAAGCGGTGAAATAGTAGTAACCGTCCGTGTGCTTGTAGATATGCGGGTCGGCACGTTGCTCGATAATAGGATTGACGAAATCAGTCATACTGCTTACCTTAATTTACGTAACTTGATTGAGGTTTTGAAGAATGAACGTCACTTAAGTTTTTCTCTTCTTCTAAGATGTTTGTCGCAGTCATCGACTGGTAATACTTATCGGTCACTTTGTATTTGAACATCAGTGAACCCATTAAGAAGTGGAAGAAGCCAGGGATAATCGTCAGCATCAGCGCGATACCCGTTAACGCGTAATCTGATTGAGCTTCATTTGGCACGTAGTTGAAGAAAGTCAGCAGCCAACCGACCACTGCTCCGCCGATACCCATTCCCAACTTCTGGCTAAATGAGATGCCGCCAAACGCAAGACCTGACACGCGTTGACCCGTTTTATATGCACCGTAATCCACGGCTTCTGCAATCGCTGACCAAAATACCGGTGCGTGTAAATCCACCACGAAAGAGACCAAGAAATACAACACGAAAGCAAGAGCTAAGTCGTCACGACCTACAAACAAGTAAAGCATTGCGCTTAGTAGAAGTACCGCGACCTGGCTGTAGCGGAACAGCTTAATTTTACAGTACGACTTCGTAATCCAGGTTGATGCAACCATCGCCAGAATCGCCGCGCCAACACCAGTTGCAAGGAATGCTGAAATCGTGCCTGCGTCGCCACCGAGGTAGTACTTGGCGTAATAGGCTGCAACCGAACCACGAATCACGTAACCAATAGTGCCCGTCACACATACCGCGCAAAGCACTAACCATTGGTCGTTTTTCATCAGTAATTTAACTTGGTCTTTGAACGATTTTTTGTCGACTACGTGTTCAATGCGTTCTTTGGTAGTAGCGAAACAAAATAGGAACAGAAGAGTGCCCATCAGTCCCATTAATCCCATCGAGTATTCGTAACCCAGTTGGATGTTATCCTGACCCCAGACAGCAGACAGTTGTGGCACAATGATAGTGACTAGAAACGCTGCGATCTTAGCGAAGAATAAGCGATAGCCATTCGCAGACAAGCGCTCTTTCGGGTCGTCGGTCATCACACTGATTAATGAGATGTACGGAATGGTCACAGCAGTAAACATTACGGTAACAAGGATGTACGTTGCGTAGGCGTAAACCAGTTTGGTGTTGTAGTCACCGTCTGGTGTGCTGAAAGCAAGATAGACCGAGATGCCGAACGGAATCGCCAGAAAGAGTAGGTATTGACGATAGCGCCCCCAACGAGAGGTAAACTTATCGGTAATCATGCCCATCACCGGGTCGGTCACCGCGTCAATTAGACGAACCACGATAAATAGCATCGCTAGATCTTCGGGTTTGATGCCAAAAATATCCGTGTAGAAGAATGTAATGATTAACATCATTGATGAAATCACCACGTTGACCGCCATGTCACCGGCACCGAAACCGATTTTTTCAAGGACAGGTAATTTATATTTATACATAGGGACAAATCCATTGTTTTCACGATGACACGGATACTACTTATTAAACAGAGGACTGGCTGTTAGGAGTCTCATAGATAAATGGAGATAGCGGTTTTGTGCATGCCTTCAGCCAATCTGTTTATGTAAGCAGATGACTATCCGGCGGTAGGGCTAGCAGGCAACTGATATACGGTTTGATCAGAGCAGCACCCTACACAGAAAACCATAATCCAGACATTGGAGTAACGTTATCTTGAACACTGCGCAGACACTGACTACAATGACGCACTTTCTTTACGGAATCCAGGTCATAAAATGAACGACATTACTAAACCAGCTCTACCAGATCGCCTTGCGGGTAACCCACGTAGCCCATTCTTTGTGAAAGAGTGCTTTGAGCACCAAATCGGTATCCGTTTTAACGGCAAAGAGCGTACTGACGTTGAAGAATACTGCGTGAGCGAAGGTTGGGTAAAAATCGCGTCTCCAAAAGCAAAAGACCGTTTCGGTAACCCAATGCTGATCAAACTGAAAGGCGAAGTTGAAGCGTACTACGTGTAAGCTTTAAGTCTGAATCCAATCTTACAAGCTCGAGTATCACTCGGGCTTTTTTAATGCCTGCTATCTCCCCAAGACACTCAACCATCCCCTTCTCTTTTGAGTACAAGTAGTCAGGAAGTCGACGTTAATCGCTATCTTCTTCAGTTTGTTGTCTAAAATCTTATAGATACAAAACCGCCAAAAGAAACGACACAAGTTGTTGGATTACAGGGAGAGGAAATGGAAAGCCCACTTGTCACACTTAAAAGTGCCAGCAAAAACTTTGTGGATGGCAAAGAGACACACCGCGTGCTGGAAGACGTCAACTTCACCCTGACAATAGGTGCAAGCGTGGCATTAACGGGAGCAAGTGGTAGTGGAAAAAGTACCCTGCTGAATTTGATTGCAGGCTTTGAGCCTCTCTCTCGCGGTGAATTATGGTTGGATGGAGAAAACACCGCCACGTGGAAAGACCCTCAATGGAGCCGCTTTCGATATCAAAAGCTTGGCGTTATCTTCCAGCAATTCAACCTGTTAACCCCACTCAACGTTAAACAAAACATTGCCTTTCCATTGCACTTGAACCAAGAGAAATGGAACGAATGGTGTGACTATCTGGTGGAAACGTTAGGCATCAGTCCCCTGCTTGATAGACATATCTCTGCCCTTTCTGGCGGTCAGCAGCAGCGTGTCGCGATAGCCCGAGCCTTAGCCCACAAACCAAAGCTTTTGCTCGCCGATGAACCTACCGGAAACCTCGACCAAAAAGCAGGATTAGAGGTAATGAAGCTACTGAGTGAAATCACCACTCAGGGTAAAGCCGCGGTGATATTGGTGACTCACAGCGCTGAATGTGCTGACTTTATGCAGACTCAGTTACGTTTAACGAATGGCCACCTGCAACATAACCACGTTGATCGTGAACCGGAAAACCAAGAGCCTCACTATGAAACAAACTAGGTTCGCGCACATCAAACTCGCCCTTCACCTGTTTGCGGCTCATTATCGGCAAGCGCCACTGCAGGCGGCTGCGATTCTGATCGGTATTGTGCTGGCCGTGACGTTATTTGTCGCAGTGCAAGCCATCAATCTCAATGCCAAGCGTAGCTATGCAGAATCCACCGAGCAACTTAGCGCTCAAGCGCAAAACCTGATTATTCCACCAGCAGGACAGCGCTATTTACCCGAATCCCTCTACTTCTCACTAAGGCAAAATGGATTGAGTGCCTCGCTGCCAGTGATTGAAGGTAAAGTCAGAGATGAACAAGGGCGTCGGTGGTCAATACAGGGCAGTGACCTCATTGCGGCACTCTCCTCAAGATCTCGTTACGCCAGCGATGCTAATAGCCAGCAAGATGTTTCTCTGTTTAATAGCTCACTACCTCTGCCTGAACTCCTGGCTGGCGAGCCGATTGTAGTAATGAGTCAGTCACAACACCAAAATCTGGGTGCAGTGAACTTCTTGATTCTGGATGACATAAAAACCAAGGTGGTTGTGTTGCCCGATGAACGGCAACTAGGCAGTCGAATGTTGATGGATATTGGTTTCGCTCAACAGTTACTCAACAAACAAGGGCAACTGAGCTATGTCGCGGTTTTCAGCACCGATGGCGATACAGAGAGTAGTGACCTTAAGAAATGGCAAAGTCTAGTCGGAGAACAAGGACAATGGATTGCCAACAGAAACAGTACCGATCTGGGTTCACTGACGGAAAGCTTCCACCTCAATCTCACGGCAATGAGCTTATTGGCGTTTTTGGTCGGTCTGTTTATCGCCTACAACGGCGTGAAATACAGCTTACTCAAACGTAATCGTCTTTTGGTACAAATTCAGCAAGCAGGCATTGCGCCGGCCATTGTATTCTCTGCTCTGTTAGTGGAGTTGACGATTCTGGTCACACTCGGGGCTTCACTTGGTTTCGTTTTAGGGATGCAATTGAGCCATTGGCTACATCCAACCGTCGCCCTGACGCTTGAGCAACTTTATGGTGCAACCCTGCTGCCTGGTACATGGCAGTGGCAATGGTGGGCACAAGCACTCTTGCTGACTTTAGTAGCCACTTTGTTCGCGTGCTGGCAGCACTTTAAACAGCGAGTTCATCAGCCGCTCTCTTCTCATGGTGGATTTTATCAAGCGCCGGAAACGTCCAACGAAAATCAGCTCTTCATCATTGGCGCTCTGCTCACTGTGTTAGCGCTAGCGGGTTTATGGATGAGCGAGAGTCACCGCTTCACCATGGCATGGCTCGGTGTGTTGGTGATATCCATTCCTTTATATCTGCCGAAAACACTCAGTGTATTAGCTCATTGGAGTGAACAACGTGCCACATCCGGTTTACTCCAATATTTGTTTGCCGAACTGCTCGAACTGATATCTCCACTATCGCTCGCTATGATGGCGTTACTGCTCGCGGTGACCGCCAATATCGGCATGAATACCTTGGTTGGCAGCTTTGAATCCACCTTGAAGCATTGGCTTGACCAAAGGCTACACGCGGATATCTATGTCAGCCCATCACAAAGTGAGATCGCGAGCGTCGAGCGCGCTCTGGAGCAGTTCAACAACGTTGAGAAGGTTTATAAGCAGTATTATGTCGACGATAACCTGCAAGGTTTGCCAATTTTGCTTGGTACCAAAGATAAAGACACCTTGGAGCAAACCATGGTCTTCAAGTCTCGTGTTCCTGAGTTCTGGCCGCGCTTTTATCAAGGGGAATTGGTTGCGATCAGTGAACCAACAGCGGTGAAGCTTGGTTTATCCCTAGGCAGTCAGTTGAAACTCGACGCGCTGCAAGACAAGACTCTGACCGTCGGAGCCATTTTCTTTGACTACGGCGCACCCAACGGTGAAGTTCTACTCGCTCCTAAATTGTGGCGAGAGAGTGGCTTTACTGACTTACCGATTAGTCTGGGCATCAAAGTCTCTGGCGACAAAAAAGCGATGTACGAACACCTGCAACAGCAACTCAATCTGCATCCAAGTCAGCTCTACGATCAGGCGCACATCAAATCCATTGCCTTGGATATCTTCTCGCAAACTTTTGCTATCACACGCGCGCTCAATGGCGTGACCTTAATGGTGGCCGTGATTGGTTTGTTCAGTGCCTGCTTTATGTTGCTCGATGCACGTAAAGCCGCCATAGCAAAGTTGTACGCGCTTGGTGTGAGTCGTCGAAAGTTGATGGCGATGGTGATTGGGCAAATTGCCGCCTTGGTCTGCTTCACGCTGGTTATCGCTTTACCACTTGGTGCGATGGTCGGATATTTACTGACTGATGTTGTCACTTTGCGTGCTTTTGGATGGAGCTTACATTACCTTTGGAGCTGGAGTGACGCTCTAAGCATCGCCCTCGTCACCATTTTGGTTGCCGTGATTGCTACTTTAATTCCACTGTGGCGCTTGGTGAGCAAGCCAGTGGTGTCCAGCTTGCAGAGTGAGGTGTTGTGATGAATCGCATCGTGAAAAATATCGCGCTAGTACTTGGTTGCTTATCTCTTATCGGCTGTGAAGAATCCAAACAGGAAAACATAAGTGCATTATTGAGAGGAAGTGAACCACCAGCCGAAACCAAGCCGTTCACACCGGTGGTCAAAGGCGTTGAGATCACCTTCCCTGCTGATCATCAAGCGCATCGCGATTTTCGTCATGAATGGTGGTACTTAACCGCAAACCTAATCGATGAGCAAGGTCAGCCGCTTGGCCTACAATGGACACAATTTCGTTTCGCTGCTGCTCCACAGAAAAATAAACAAGAAATAAAGAAAACCACATGGCAAAGCCAACAAATTTACATGGCCCACAGCGCCGTCACCACCAAAGATAAACACTACGCCGATGAAAAATGGTCACGGGATCAAACCGATATTGCCGGAGTGGACTCCTCACCATTTCGTGTTTATCTCGATGATTGGCAATGGTTGTCTTCGACCGATGACTTGTTTCCTGCCACACTCAATACCCACTCTAGACAATTTGGTTACTCACTAAAACTCACCAGCAATGCGCCCTATCAAAAGCAAGGAGAGCAAGGCTACAGTACCAAAAGTGCCGATGGTCTGGCCGCATCGTATTACTACAGTCAGCCCTTTATTGATGTGGAGGGAGAAGTCACCATTGATGGCAAAACTCATCAAGTATCGGGTAAAGGTTGGATCGACAGAGAGTGGAGTTCACAGTACCTACTCGAATCGCAGCAGGGTTGGGATTGGTTTGCGCTAAGGCTAACTGATGAAACGAGTTTGGTCGTGTTCCAACTTCGCGATTCAAAAACCGGACAAGCCAGTTACTCACATGCGCAACTGATGCATAAAGATGGTTCCGGTACCGCTATCCAACAGAACGAAATCAGCTTAAAACCAAGCAAGAAAACTCAAATTCAAGGGCATAATTATCCGACCGAGTGGCAGCTTTCGATTCCAAGCCAACAAGTTAATCTCACTGTATCTGCACTCAATGTAAACGCAAAAATGCCGCTATCTGTCGCGTATTGGGAAGGACCTGTTACTATCGATGGTTCTCATTCGGGAACAGGTTATATGGAGCTGACTGGGTATTGAGCACTTTATTGTGTGCTTCGCTTACCAGTGTGAGGCTTAACCTATTGTTGAACAACAATATCTTTATTGAAAACAACCGACCGCGACGCATTTATCCAATAACAGCCTTGAAAGCTTGCCTTGTTACGATACGCTTTGAGCAAATCAAACAAGGATGAACCAATAATGCGCGTCGATTATCATAAACGACTCGTTCCTGTGATTCGCTATCTGGAACAGCACTTTAACGAACCTCTCAATCTGCTCGAAGTGGCGGCGTTAGCGAACCTATCTCCCTATCACTTTCATCGTACCTTTAAAGCCGTACAGGGCGAGACCTTAGCCGATTTCATTCGACGTTTAAGACTAGAAGCCGCAGCGGATGACCTGTTCAAATCCAAACAACCGGTGCTCAATATTGCTTTAGAGTACAGTTTTTCTAGCTCACAAAGCTTAGCCAAAGCCTTCAAACAACATTACGGCGTGACGCCAACGGCCTTTCGCGATTGCGAAAACTACCAACAGTTTGCTGAATTAGCGCGAAAGAGCAAGATTGGACACACGTTGCGCAAGAATGGAAACGAAGAAAATCCCAGCGATTCATATACTGGCTCTGAACTCACAACATGGAACATTATTATGGAAACGCAACACTTTGAATCCACCAAACTGGCGTACATTCGCGTGAATGGCCCTTACGGCGAAGGCTATGAAGAGCCAGCAGGTCGCCTGTATCAATGGGCTGGCATGAAAGGTCTTGCAGGCAATACCTGCATCTTTATTTACCACGATAACCCAGAAATCACACCCAACGAGAAATGTCGAACGGACATCTGTTTGATGGTGCCTGAAAGCACCGAAGTCCCAAGTGGCATTGAGCTGCAAGACTTTCCTGGTGGTCAATACGCAGTCATGCGTCAACACATCACGGAAAACAACCAATACTCAAAAGCGTGGGATGATTTGATGAGTAAAGTGATTGAGTCTGGCATTGAAAATGATGATCGTCCTTGCTTCGAACTTTACCATAGCTTTGACCCACAAACTCACCATGCAGATGTTAGTTTCTGCACTGCCATCAAATAGCCGAAAAGCCTGCGATTATGCAGGCTTTTTTATCTGATTTAAGCATTCCAACTCAATTAAATTGCTTCACCATTCACCGTTACTGCCACATCGATATTACCGCGTACCGCATTTGAGTATGGGCAAACCTGATGCGAAGTACGAGTCAGCTCAAGCGCTTGTTCTTGAGGTAAATCCAACTCAACCGCCAGACTCACTGTCAAAGCAAAACCGCCGTTGCCATTCTGACCAATACCGACTTCTGCCGTTACTGGCGCCTGTTTGAGGTTCACTTTAGCTTCACGCGCAACGTGTAAAATCGCGTTAGAAAAACACGCCGAGTATCCCGCAGCAAACAGTTGCTCAGGATTTGTTGCTGCACCAGTGCCACCCATTTCTTTCGGATATTCTAAGTCGAGAGACAATAGACCATCATTGGTTTTCACTTGACCATTACGACCAGCAAGAGCCGTTGCTTGAGTTTTGTATAACGTCACCATACGAATATCCCCTTCCAATTTAAGTTGTGTGCAATTTAATTGCTTGCAATCTTATATCGAAACAAAGATAACTTGCAACTATATTGTGCACAATTTATTTTGATACCAACACAAAGTGATCAGATAGGCCAACCCCATGAATCAGTGCTACACAGAAAATCCGTTGAACAACGATGAGAAAATTTTGCTGGAGAATCAAGTTTGCTTCCCGCTCTACAGCGCTGCGAATGCCGTGATTCGTGCCTATCGCCCACTGTTAGATGAGTTGGAACTCACCTACTCTCAATATCTGGTGATGATGGTTCTGTGGGAACAAGACGGCGCTAGTGTAAAAGAGTTAGGGTCGCGCCTTCATTTAGATTCAGGCACCCTGACACCATTGTTAAAGCGACTTGAAGCAAAAAAATTCGTCACCAGAGGCAGAAGTGAAACAGATGAGCGCGTGCGGGTCTTGAACCTAACCGAGGAAGGAAAACAGTTAAAAACACGCGCTAAATCGGTTCCCAACGCCATATCCTGCAAAATAACATTGGAACTGGATGAACTGATTACATTAAAGAACTTGTGCAACAAACTATTGGCTACATTGGGATAACCTTGTTAGTTAATATCCTGATAAATCAATATAAACCTGCATATGCAGGTTTTTTTATGCATCAGATTTAGACACCGCACCAGCACAGATGCGCAAAAAGTAAAACCCAATGAGTCATTGCAACAACAGAGGCGTAATAGGTTTTTTCTATTTAGAAAAATAGGAATCGGCTATCAATAAGATAGCCAAAAGCGATTTTCTTAAATCTGACTGAGGTGCGAATATACTTTCCGACAGCAAGATTTGCTAATCCAAAAATAACCGAAAGGAAAGTAAAGTAATGATCAATACTAAAATCAAACCATTTACAGCTACAGCGTTTAAAGAAGGCGAATTCGTACAAGTAACAGAGCAGGATGTTCTAGGTAAGTGGGCGGTATTCTTCTTCTACCCAGCTGACTTTACATTCGTTTGTCCGACCGAGCTAGGTGACTTAGCAGACCACTACGTAGAGCTACAAAGCCGTGGCGTTGAAGTGTACTCAGTTTCAACTGACACTCACTTCACTCACAAAGCATGGCACGACAGCTCTGAGACTATCGGCAAAATCAACTACTACATGCTTGGCGACCAGACTGGCAACATCACAAACAACTTCGGCGTAATGCGTGAAGGTCAGGGTCTTGCAGACCGTGCGACTTTCCTAATCGACCCAGAAGGTGTTATCCAGGCAATGGAAATCACTGCTGAAGGCATCGGCCGTGACGCAGAAGACCTACTACGCAAAGTGAAAGCGGCTCAATACGTAGCTTCACACCCAGGCGAAGTTTGCCCAGCTAAATGGAAAGAAGGCGAAGAAACTCTAGCTCCTTCTCTAGACCTAGTAGGCAAAATCTAATTCTAGGCTAGCCAACTCCGGTTCAGTCTACGAACCGAAACCTAATTAAAGATTTAAGAGAGCAATCCGGGTTAGATACCTTGACGACCTTCTTCCTGGTTTGCTCTCTCCTCTTGTTTTTATCCAGAGTAACCACTCTTCTGTTTATTAAAAGGTAATAACGACTATGTTAGACCAAGCGATCCAACAACAACTCAAACAATATCTGGCTAATGTAAAAGAAGACGTACGTCTAGTGGTTAGCCTAGATGAAAGCAAAGCAGCGAACGATATTCTGTCCCTGGCCAATCAAATCGCAGAGATGAGCGACTTTATTTCTGTTGTTCGTGATGACGCGGCCAGCGAACGTAAACCAGTCATGACGGTAACTAACCCAACGAAAGGCACAGCACTTAGCTTTGCAGGCCTGCCTATGGGTCATGAATTTACATCACTAGTGCTTGCGCTTCTCCATTCTGGTGGTCATCCGATCAAGCTAGAAACAGAAGTGATTGAACAAATCGCAGCGCTAGACAAAGAACTGAATGTAGAAATTTTTATTTCTCTGTCTTGCCAGAACTGTCCGGACGTTGTTCAGGCGTTTAACATGATGGCTGCGATTAACCCGAAAGTGAAAGCAACCATGATCGACGGTGCCTTGTTCCAGAACGAAGTCAAACAGCGCGATATCATGGCCGTACCAAGCGTATTCGTTAACGGTGAGCTGTTTGGTCAAGGCCGTATGTCTCTTACAGAAATCCTGAACAAAGTCGACGACAGCGCGAGCGAGAAAGCAGCAAAAGCGCTGGATGAAAAAGAACCGTACGACGTTCTTGTTGTAGGTGGTGGCCCTGGTGGTAGTGCAGCGGCACTCTACGCAGCACGTAAAGGCATCCGTACTGGTGTTGTTGCTAAGCGCTTTGGTGGTCAGGTTATGGATACCATGGCGATCGAAAACTTTGTCTCGGTGAAACACACTGAAGGCCCTAAGATGGCAGCGGCTCTTGGTGAACACTTGAAAGAGTACGAAGTAGATATTGTGACTGAACAACAAGCTAAAAAGCTGATGGGCGCAGCACACACTGAAGATGGTCTCATCCACATTCAGTTAGAAAGCGGCGCAACTCTTAAGAGTCAGAGTGTTATTCTGAGCCCAGGTGCTCGCTGGCGCGAAATGAATGTTCCTGGTGAACAAGAATACCGCAATAAAGGGGTAGCATACTGCCCACACTGTGATGGCCCGCTATTCAAAGGCAAAAAGACAGCGGTTATCGGTGGTGGTAACTCAGGTATTGAAGCCGCGATCGACCTTGCTGGTATCGTAGAACACGTGACAGTCCTTGAATTTGCTGATGTTTTACGTGCTGATCAGGTACTGATCAATAAAGCAAACTCACTACCAAACGTCGACATCATTATGATGGCACAAACGACTGAAGTTGTGGGTGATGGCACACGCGTAACTGGCCTGAAATACAAAGACCGCAACACAGATGAAATCAAACAGCTAGAACTGTCAGGCATCTTCGTCCAAATCGGCTTAGTTCCTAACACCGAGTGGCTGAAAGATTCCGATGTGAAATTGTCTCCACGTGGCGAGATCGAAATCGGTAGCCACGGTGAAACCAGCCTGGAAGGTGTGTTTGCAGCGGGTGACGCAACGACCGTACCTTACAAACAGATCATTATCGCGATGGGTGAAGGTGCAAAAGCAAGCTTAGGCGCGTTCGACTACCTGATTCGTAAACAAAGTTAATCTCCAGCACTTCTGGAATAAAAAGAAAAGAAGCCCAAAGACTTTGCCAGCAGACCTCTATCTGCTGGCTTTTTTAATGCTTAAAGAAATAGTAAGTACTTACATCATAAAATAATCAGATTCTTTAAAATATCTAAAATCGTAATATATCTTCACGTTCCCTCTGTCTTAAAAACACGACTCATTGAAAATATTTGCGAGCCTAACGTGCCTCGCCTGCAAAAATTCCAAAAAAATATTCAAATTCAAACCGAATAAAATCCTTGCACTATACTGACTTAGACAGTCAGTAGCATATGGAAATTAATGTATGAAAATCAAAACAATCGCAGCAATGATAGGTGCAGCATTACCAGTGACTGCTCTAGCCGCAGACAAGCCAAACATTGTGGTCATTTTTGGCGATGATATTGGATGGCAAAACGTCAGTGCGTACGGCATGGGTACGATGGGATACAAAACACCGAACATCGACAGTATCGCCAACGAAGGCATCATGTTTACCGATCACTACGCCCAACCAAGTTCTACCGCGGGCCGAGCGGCATTTATTACCGGTCAATACCCTATTCGTTCGGGGATGACTACCGTGCAGTTTCCCGGTGGTGAATTAGGACTCAAAAAAGAGTCCCCTTCTTTAGCCGAAGTTTTAAAACAAGCGGGTTACGCGACAGGACAGTTTGGTAAAAACCACCTGGGAGACCACAATTTTGCACTACCAACCGTTCATGGTTTTGATGAATTTTTCGGTAACTTGTACCACTTGAACACGCAAGAAGAACACGAACAAAGGGACTACCAAAATTTTGCTAAAGAATACTCCGGCTCGGTTGAAGAGTATGCGAAAAAATTTGGAACTCGTGGCGTCCTTCATTGCTATGCAACTGAGAAAGAAGACAAAACCGTTGAACCTAGATTCGGAGAGATCGGCAAACAAAAATGCACCGATACTGGCCCTCTGGGTAATGAACGAATGAAGAATTTTGACCGTGAGGAAATGCTCCCAGCGGCGATCAAGTTTATCGACCAATCCGTTAAAGACGACAAGCCATTCTTTACTTGGATCAATACCAGTCGCATGCACTTGTATACACGTTTAGATGACAAGTGGCGCTACGCCGCCGAGAAATACACCAGTGAATTTGACTACTATGGCAGCGGCATGCTGCAACACGATGCCGACATTGGATATTTATTGGCAGAACTAGATAAAAGGGGCTTAACCGAGAACACGATTATTATCTATTCAACAGATAACGGCCCAGAGCACTCATCGTGGCCACACGGCGGTACAACACCATTCCGTGCTGAAAAGATGACCACCTATGAAGGTGGGGTAAGAGTACCGACGATGGTTAAATGGCCTGCCGCGATTCCTGCGGGGCAAGTTTTGAACGGTATTCAAGGACACCAGGATCTGTTTACTACGTTAGCCTCGGCCGCTGGGGTCAAGGATGTTAACGAAAAAATGATCAAAGAGAAGAAACAGTACATCGACGGTGTTGATAACTTAGCGTATTGGAAAGGAGAATCTGATCACTCTGCTCGTAAATCCATTTTTTATTACTTCGAAGGTCAGCTGTCAGCTGTGCGTGTCGGGCCTTGGAAGTTCCACTTCGCCGTTGCAGAACATTACTACGACAACCTAGTCACACTTAACAAACCTAAAGTGTACAACTTACGCGCCGATCCATTTGAAAGCTATGATTCGATAGATTCAAACGGCCACTTAGCTCAGAAAATTTCATGGCTGCTTGCGCCGGTAAGTGAAATGGTTCAAGAACATGTGAAGAGCCTGGTGGAGTATCCCCCAACGCAAGGAAGCACGACATTTGACATGACGAAAACGATCGAAGATGCGATGAGTTCAACGCAACAATAAGTGATATCTTGGAAATCATTGAAAAGGGTGAACAGAATGCTGTTCGCCCTTTTTTTGCAAGGTGGTACGGCTGTAAAACAATTTACGCCAGATAGAAACGGTTTCGCCGACCATAAAAGGTTGGCGAAATCGATTCATCGACAAAAGGTTAGTGAGTACTTACAGAGCTGTTTTACGGCTTGGTAAGAAGACTTCACCCAGCATACAGCGAACAGAACCACCACCGATAGATTCAATAGTTGAAACATCAAATGGCAGCAATTTACCATGTGTCGCCAGTTGATTTCTTTGTGCTGGAGAAAATGCCTCGTACGCCGATTGAGACATAGCAATCACCTTATCGCCGTTCACAGTTTCCAGTTGAAGGATGTTGCCACAGAACTGGTTCATCTGGTCAATCGAAATTGAGATCACTTGTTTGTCTTTCGCTAATGATTTCAATACAAAACGGCGCTCAAACTCAGGGATCACTTCATCACAGATAACACAAAATTGCTCACCTACCGCCATCATCACGTTTGTATGATAAATAGGCGATCCAGACGGTAGACGTGTTTGGAATGAGATCACGCGATCGTAGCCAATACGATTTGCATAATCTTCCAGAACTAAACGGTCACAGCGCTGGGAAAGTGCCGCATAAACCGCCTTGTTGAAGTGGTCGAAAATCATCACACCAGTACTTTCTAAAAACGCATGATCATTCACGTATTCAGTCAAACTGCTTTGCTTATGTACTTCTCGGCCAGCTCGCGTAAGTGCTGCAATTAAAGCTTCCGGACGTACTTCTTTTCGACGGTTTTCGCATGCCATCGGGAATGTGTACAAGGTTCCGTCACACGTCGTACTAAACCAGTTATTCGGGAATACAGCATCAGGCGTCGCGACATCAGACAGCGGATAATCAAATTCCACGACCTGAACACCTTCCTGACGCAACGTTGCAGCCATTGCAGCAAATTCAGCCATTGTTTTTTGTGAGACTTGTTCTTGGCTAAGTGACACCTGGTTCTGAAACTCATTGTCTTTTGCTGTTTCTTCGTTAAATCGAAATTCTTTAGGTGGCACCATCACTACGCAGTTTGCGGTATGGCGCAGAGCACTAAATGCGCTTTCTTCGTTCCCATTAGCAAATTGGGGTACTGACTCGTGTAATAGCATCCGATACGTCCTTATCACTAGAATGAGGAGATTGTAAATACATTGTTAAGCAAGGTTTTACTGTTTTTACGATTATTTCATTGGCACAAAAGTAATTTTCACTGTCAAAATCAAAAAATGCAGGAAAATTATTTTCCACCTCACAGACTAAAAATTTTGTGTTAAGCGGGTTACAAATCGGAAAAAACAGTGTCAATAACCTAAATTATAGCTAATAACACGAAGTTAGCTTAGAGATATACACGATTCAGCATTGAACTGAATTTAAACTCAAGAAACATCAAATATAGAAAGAACAATAAAAAACCTGAAAACTTGAATAAAAATTCAGGAAATCAGAGGGAAAATTAGGATTTTTTCAACTAAAAGTATGAACTCTCAATTTCACCTATTTATGTTAAGAAAGACTCTCAAGAAGCCGTAAGTCAGCTTTTATTTTCACTCTGCTGAGAGAGCTAAAAACCGTACAAAGGCAACTGACTGTATTTGTCCCTTCACTTTTTGATAAACAACTATACTCAATGGATGGCTGGTTCAACCCAAACCACGACAAATGGTAGCGGGCACTTAAACTTATAAGAAGGTAATTAGCTTATGTGTAAATGTGGTTCAATGCAGATAGTACAAGTAAAACCGAGTTGGGCTGACAAGCTATTTGGATACACAGCAAAATGGAAATGCCAACTCTGTAGTAAGATCTACCGCATATAAAAAATAAAATTTACTCTTAGTTTTCCTAAGAAAAAGCAGTGTTACCCGACAATGACTGTCGGGTTTTCTTTTGCCATCTCTTCACCAGCCTCACACTCATTGCAGCTCAACCTTACTTGGATATATAGGATTTAGAGCGTTGCTGCGTCTGTGAACCAAGACATTCTCGCTGAACCTAGAATCTCGAGGTGATTTAGGTATAAAATCAGGCCCACGTCGTTCCTCCTAAATTCATACATATTTGATCACTATGAACAAAAGTTTGTTAACTAATGTCCTCGCAATAATTTTGATGGGTGCTGGCCATCAACTTCAAAACCACTATCTTTGGTATGCTGGTTTGTTCGCATTTTCTGGTGCTATTACCAACTGGCTCGCTATTCACATGCTGTTTGAAAAAGTACCCGGGTTATATGGATCTGGCGTCATCCCTGCACGATTTGAAGAATTCAAACTTGCGATCAAAAACCTGATGATGGAGCAGTTCTTTACTGCAGCCAATATTGATCGCTTTTTGAATAAAGAGATGGCAGGTGGCGCAAGCATTAATCTTCAGCCTGTGATTGATAAAGTCGATTTCAACCCTGCATTTGACTCGTTGGTTGAAGTCATCGAGGGCTCTCAGTTTGGTGGCATGCTGGCTATGTTTGGTGGCGCAGAGGCACTTCAGCCAATGAAACAACCTTTCGTTGAGAAAATGCAGCAATCTTTAGTAGAGCTCAGCCAAAGTGACTCTGTGAAGGAAGCATTGAAAGAACAATTTGAATCCCCAGCTATGATGGATGAGATCAAACAAAACATCGAAGGCATTATCGACCAGCGTCTCAGTGAGCTGACACCTGTGCTCGTTAAGGAAATGGTGCAAAGGATGATCAAAGAACACTTAGGCTGGCTTGTTGTTTGGGGCGGCGTCTTTGGCGGTTTGATAGGAATACTGACCACACTAATCAGTGGCTAATAGCCCAATATGCTGGGCAACACAGAAAAGGAGCGACATCGCTCCTTTTTAACATTATATTCGCGCAAGCTTACCCAAGCAGTTCTGGGTTCACTCCAAACCCGGTTTTATGTTCTTCAATCACCACTTCACTGCGCGTCTGAATCACTCCAGGCAACGTCCCAAGCTTACTTGACATGAATTCCTGATAAGCTTTCATGCTTTTGACTCGAACCTTGATCATGGTATCGAAGTCCCCAGAAAGCGAATAGCACTCTTCGATTTCTGGCATTAGCTCAACCGCCCTGGCAAATTTCTCAAAAATCGAGAAGCTGGTTTGATCGAGACGGATGTGAATGAATACCTGTACGTCCAGTCCTAGCTTTTCAGCATTAAGTTCGGCATGGTAACCGTTGATATAACCTTCCTTCTCTAACCTTTTGACCCGATCAGAACAAGGAGAGGTGGTTAAATTTATCAGCTTTGCTAGCTCAACAACTGGAATTCGGCCTCGTGAGTGAAGCACTCTCAAAATATGTAAGTCAATCCTGTCCAATTGATAACTCATCAATGACACCCTAATCACAACTTATGGAGCTTCACATTAATCGCTAGCGCTTCATTTGCAAACTGACTATTGAATAACGTGTGAAATCGGCTTTATTTTAATTTTGGCTGGGTACAAAAAGCAGACACTGCACGGCGTCTCCCTACGACAGAGACGAATAGACTCAGATCGCGTCGACACTGCCATATGTGTGGAGGTAAAGAAATGCGCCTAATAAGAATTGAGATTTTGTAGAAGACACAAATTCGACTCGAAAGTGGTACAGAGAAACCATTACTGAGGGAGAAGTAATGTTGAACCTACCTCTGACGCACAAAACTTTTTAGGCTTGTGAATAGCATCCATGTATTTCACAAAGACATGAGATCAGAGCTCGCTAAGATACCCCTTTTTCATGTTCTGAAACAAACCCAGTGTAAACACTAACGTACGTTATACGATTGCCGATGTTTGTCTTGTTGGATGTGAAACCACTTCACCAATAGCGCGATGGTTACAGCGTCGGCAATAGTACTGAGGTTCCATTTCATAATAGTGCTCTCCCGATACAAATTTTGCCATCAACTGTGTAAAGCTCAGCACTTTCCCTGTGAACGTCTCACCCGGTTGTGAATCACAACGTCTCATAATGACCTTGTGTTGAGTCGACTTTCTACAAGCTGAACAATATATTTCCGGCATCTAATTCTCTCCCATCATTTTCTGTGGCTACTGATAATTGACATATTTTGTTCAAAATAATTCCACATTAAAAAACACACTTTCCAGTTTTGTGTACCATCTTCAAAAAATAGTCTCAACGTATCAAAAAACTGAGACATTGGTCAGATATCAACTTTTGTTCCACTTTTTTAAATATCAGTGCCTATTGATGTCAGAATACGGAAAATTACACATAACTTATTGTTACCCAGCACTATTTTAACTAGCTATTTACAAATTAACTGTCACCGCAATGTTAGTTTTTTGCTGATTTAATTGAATGATTCACACGGTTGGCAAGGTTTTTATACGGACTTTCACTTTTTATTCAATGATATAGCACTTTCCTGGTTACAATTTTTGTCCATATGAAAACCAAAGCAAAGTATGACATTGAGTAAAATTGAGGATGACATCGATGGGGAATAAGAATTGTCAGGCGGCGTCATAAAGCGGTTTCAGGCGCGAGAAGCAGATAAAAATAAAGCCCACTATCAAAGCGGGCTCTATTGGTTCAATCTGCGGAAATCGATTAGTCTAAATCAATTAATTTCTGCTTGTATGATTTGTGTTGCTCAAGTACGTCGTGCGCAGCTCCGCCAGTCAGTTTGCTAACCAAAACAATCGCAATGGTAGATAAGATGATTCCCGGTACAATTTCGTACACATCGAACCAACCGCCAGACAGCTGTTTCCATACTACGATGGTGACACCACCGGTCAGAATGCCCGCTAGCGCACCGTGACGGTTCATACCACTCCAGTACAGGCTAAGTACAACAGCAGGGCCAAATGCAGCACCAAAGCCTGCCCAAGCGTAAGAAACAAGACCTAATACTGAACTGTCTGGTGTCATTGCCAGGAATAGTGCCAGCAAGGAAATCACGATCACACCGACGCGGCCAACCATTACGATTTCTTCTGAAGAAGCACTTGGTTTAAACACTTGCTTGTAGAAATCTTCCGCTAATGCCGAAGAAGAAACAAGAAGTTGAGAATCCGCTGTACTCATTACGGCTGCAAGAATCGCCGCAAGCAGAATACCTGCGATAACTGGGTGGAACACAGTGTTCACGAGTAGCATGAAGATTTTCTCACCATCTTCAAGTTGCGTACCCGGATGACCAGTTACCCACACGAGCCCAACAAGACCCACAAGCAATGCACCTGCCATAGACAGAGCAGTCCAGCCTACAGCAATACGACGTGCCGTTGAAAGATCTCTATTTGAACGTGTTGCTTTGAAACGAGCCAGGATGTGAGGCTGACCAAAGTAGCCCAGACCCCAAGCGGCGAGAGAGATAATAGCAATGGCCGATAGCGGTTCGCCTTTCACGTCATTCCACAGCGTAAGCAGTTCAGGGTTAATATTGTACATATCTGACGAAAGTTGGCTGAAACCACCTTCCATTACCGCGACTGGCACAATCATCAATGCCGCTGCCATCAGCAATCCTTGCACTAAGTCAGTCCAGGATACCGCTAGGAAACCACCAAACAATGTGTAAGAAACCACGCATAATGTGCCAATAATTACCGCGTACGTGTAATCAAGGCCAAATACGGTTTCAAACAGCTTACCACCGGCGACTAAACCAGAACTGGTGTAGAAAAGGAAGAATAGAAGAATGAAAAACGCAGAGATAGTCTGAATCAGTTTTGAAGTATCATTGAATCGGCGTGACAAAAACTCTGGCAACGTTAGCGCATCCGTTTGGATGCTGTATGTACGCAGACGTTTTGCACTGATCAGCCAGTTTGCCCATGTACCGATAAGCAGACCACCAGCCAGCCAAAGTGCTTCAATACCTGCAGCATACGCGTAACCAGGCAGACCTAATAGCAGCCAGCCACTCATATCTGACGCACCTGCTGAAAGTGCCGCAGGCCATGGGCCCAAACTACGACCACCCAGGAAGTAATCAGATGAGTTAGAAGTCCTCTTATACGCATAAATGCCAATGGCAACCATGATGATTAAATACGCCACAAATGTGGACGTGATAGCAAAGCTATTTTCTATCATTTGATAGTCCTCGTTATAATAATTTCCTTCCTTGTATCCTTTGACATTTTACTGTCTCAGCAATGCGTCAAAGTAAAAGAGACCAATCTGGTCAGCTTTCCGGCTGATGATCCAGATTGGTTTCGCAAGTCAGGTTTAGTGAGCCTCGTTCCCCAACTCAAGTAGAGTCGCGTTACCACCCACCGCGGTAATATTTATCGTTCGAGTACGCTCAGTAATAAAGCGCAACGACAGATGAGGATCGTGAGCCAGTTTAGCTGACTCTAAATCCGTTTCAGAAACTAAGCCAACGATGGCACCATCGCGCTTAGCCAGTTGAAGATTGAGCGCGTGCTCAACCTGAGAATGCCCAACATAACCCACACTACGTACATCACTCTCAAGTAATGCGGCTGACGCATCGTACGCAACGACCTGGACTAGATTAGATGGGAAGTTTGCTGACGACACAGCTTGCGTAACCAATTGGTTTAGCTCTGTATTGTCACTGCAAATTACAACGCTGTTTCCTGCAATCAGGGCACAGGTGATCATCGCAAAAGCACTGTATAAAGCGTTTGCAGTGTTAGCGGTGTTGTTTTCACAAATCACCAAAGCCACACCACGACCAGCGGTATACAATTCGTTAGTTTCGCCCGTAGGTCCGACTAACAGATGAGACTCTGCAAGAAGAGCCGATGCTTGTTGCAAGTGAAAAGAAACCACTTTTGCAACAACCGAATTTTTCACTTCCAGTGCAGATTTAAATGCCAGCGCGTGCTCACATTTGTAATCAAAATCAGTCAGATTCCACTGTTCCCACGCAGAAAATGCATCTTTAAAATATGTGATCTGATGAACCATAATGCGACTCCTTATGCGTTATCTGCTTGAGCAATTATTTGTTGAGCAACTGTTCGTTGAGAAAAAGTTTGTTGAGTAAAGCGGTACAGGTAGTGTGGACCACCAGCTTTCGGGCCAGTACCAGACAGTCCCTGACCACCGAATGGCTGAACGCCAACCACCGCACCAACTTGATCTCGGTTGATGTAGCAGTTACCTACTCGTGCGTGTTTTTCAATCCAACGGTATGTCGTTTCGTTACGGCTATGGATCCCCATAGTCAGGCCAAAACCCGTTTGGTTGATCTGCTCTACTACATTTGGTAGCTCTGATGCTTTAAAACGAACAATATGCAGAATCGGGCCAAATTGCTCTTCTTTAAGAACATCGATACCTGAGATTTCGAACGCACTTGGTGACACAAAATCACCGTACTGACACGCTTCATCCAGTTGCAACTCAGCAACTTTAGTTTGCGTCTTGCTCATATGCTCAATGTGAGCCAGGAGTTTTTGCTTCGCATTTTGGTCGATAACCGGACCAACATCGGTTTTGTGCAGATATGGCAAGCCAACATACAGCTCTTTCATCGCACCTTGGATTAGGTTGATGATACGACCTGCTACCTCTTCCTGTACGAACAGTACACGCAGCGCAGAACAGCGCTGACCCGCAGAGGCAAATGCAGAACGAATCACATCACGAACCACCTGCTCAGGCAGAGCAGTACTGTCTACGATCATCGCGTTTTGGCCACCAGTTTCTGCGATAAACGGTACTGGTTTCGCAGTACGCTCTGCCAACGTCACGTTGATACGCTGCGCTGTTGCCGTAGAACCGGTAAATGCCACACCCGCGATCGCATCGTGAGAAGTCAGTGCATGACCAATTTCACCACCACGACCAGGAAGCAACTGAATGGCACCTGCCGGGAAACCGGCCTCTAGCATTAGTTCAATCGCACGAGCTGCGATTAAGCTGGTTTGTTCTGCTGGTTTCGCAACCACAGTGTTACCCGCAACCAATGCCGCTGTAACCTGGCCAAGGAAAATCGCCAGAGGGAAGTTCCATGGGCTAATACAAACAAACACACCCAAACCTTCACGGCTCGAAATACGTTTAACACCATGAAAGCCTTCTAGCTCGAAGGGTTGTAGATTTTGTGCTTGCTTCGCGTAGTAACGACAGAAATCCACCGCTTCACGAACTTCATCGATACTGTCGTGAATCGTCTTACCCGCTTCCTTGTGACAAATAGCCACCAACTCAGCAAGGTTCTCTTCCATTAAGTCAGCAAGCTTATCTAAACACTGCGCTTTCTGCTCAATCGCAGTACCTGTCCACTCAGGGAAAGCATTCTGCGCTGCTTGAATTGCTGCGGAAACATGATCAAGAGTAGCAAAAGCCACTTTACCTGCTTCAATACGGCGATCGTACGGTGCGGTAACGATCTCTGCCACGTTATCCTTGATCATGCTTTCGGCAAAAGACTCACCGTTGATCACAGGGCCTGCCGTCCATTGATTGTTTAGGAAACGTTCAACTTGGGTCTCAAATGGTGTTGCTTCGCTCTCAATATCAATGTTGACGCCGTAGGAGTTCTTACGCTCAGAGAAAATTCCCGATGGCAACGGAATCTTCTCGTTGTTCAGAGTACTGAAGCTCTTCAACATATCCACTGGATGGTGCGTCAACTCATAAATTGGGCAACGAGCATCAACCAGACGGTGTACAAACGAACTGTTCGCACCGTTTTCTAACAGGCGACGAACCAGATAAGGAAGCAGATCCGCATGGCTGCCAACTGGCGCGTAGATTCGCACTGGTTGACCGTACTTAGCCATCACATGGTTATAAAGAGAATCACCCATGCCATGCAGACGCTGGAACTCGTAGTCTTTGTGCTGAGCCATAACCGCAATCGCCGTTACGGTGTGAGCATTGTGACTCGCAAATTGTGGGAAGATATTGCCACGCACACCTTCGCTCAATAGGAAACGAGCACAAGCAAGGTAGGCTACATCCGTCGCTTCTTTACGCGTATAAACTGGGTAGTTTTCGTAGCCCGCTTGTTGAGACCATTTAATTTCGCTATCCCAGTAAGCACCTTTAACCAGACGCAATGGGATAAGATCGCCCTGCTCTTTTGCTAGAGCATTCAGCCACACAAGCACTGGTAGAGCACGTTTTGAGTACGCCTGAACCACAAGACCAAATTTACCCCAGCCTTTCACAAGATCGCTGCGGTAGATTTTCTCAAACAGCTTGAGAGAAAGCTCGAGACGGTCAGCTTCTTCCGCATCGACAGTGATGGCAACGCCGACTTCGATTGCGCGTTTTAGCAACTGCATTAACGTGTCGTACAGTTCGGTCATCACACGTTCTTCATTTGCCACTTCGTAACGAGGGTGCAATGCAGATAGCTTGATGGAAACAGAAGGTGCAGGGCTGGTGTCGTTGCCGTAAGTCTCTCGGCCTACCGCTTCGATCGCCATTAGATAGTCTTTGAAGTATTTGTTCGCATCCGCTGTCGTTAGCGCCGCTTCACCCAACATATCAAATGAGTAGGTAAAGCCTTTGTCGCGCATTGGACGACCATTTTTCTGCGCTTCTTCAATCGTGCGGCCACGAACAAACTGGTGACCCATGATCTTCATTGCCTGATACATGGCTTTGCGGATCACAGGTTCAGAGAATTTGTTTACCAGACGGTTTACAGCCTGACTTGGGCTCTGGCTGCCTTTTTCACCAAGACCAATCACTTTCCCGGTTAACATCAAACCCCATGTGGATGCATTTACAAACACAGAATCCGAGTTTTTCAGGTGAGATTTCCAGTCTGCAACACTTAGCTTGTCTTTGATCAACGCGTCAGCCGTTGCAGAATCAGGAATACGCATCAATGCTTCTGCAAGACACATCAACAAGATACCTTCTTGTGTATCTAAGCTGTATTCCAGCAACAGGGCATCAATCATCTGAATTGACTTCTTATCGGCACGAATGGCTTCGATAAGCTGGGTCGTTTGGATAGTGATCGCCGATTTTTGTTCCTCAGTCGGCGTCGCTAGCGGCAATAATTGCTCTAGCCATTGAGACTCGTCCACCATATACAATGGCGAGATCAGTGACCACAACTTATCAAGCGGCTGCTCAATAAACTCCGGTGTCAACACGTTTGTAGCTGTAAACATGTGTATTCCTCAATCTCACTCCTCGAAAACCGCTTCGAGGATCATCAATGGCTGGCAGTGTATTTTGAGGCCGACAAGAATACTTGTCAAAAACTACGGCATTTTTGCGAAAAACTCGCTTTTATAACAAAACATCCACACAATCACACTCAAATAGATAATATTTTGTGTTGTATCTTTTAATTTATCTGGTTTTTTAACAACAAAAATCAAACGATATCAATAACATTATCCGCTCTTTAACGTCGTTGGTGAGATAACTTAGGAAGGACTAACGATTTAATGCGAAAATTGACTAAAAATTAAGAAGAAATAGATTTTTATCACAAAATTCCCGACACAAGACCATGCTATAAACATGGTCTTAAAAAGAATTTTCTGACTCTACCCAACTTGTTTCTTATATTGAGATGGAGACAAACCCTGTAGGCGAGTAAACGTGTGAGTGAACGTGCTCTGATTCGAGAAGCCGGTAAATTCGGCGATTTGGCCAAGAGAGAGATTGCCCTGCTTAATCAGTTCCCTTGACATGTCGATGCGTTTGCCTAAAACATATTGATGTGGTGTTATGCCCATCTGTTCTTTGAACATACAGTGGAACTGACTTTCACCCAGAAATACTCGCCCAGCGAGCTGTGCGACACTGATCTTGTGGCTCAAATGCTTTTCGATATAGCGATCAATCGCTTCAAGATCAAAACGAGATTCTTTGCGACTGGTTTCAAATGCAGAAATATGGCGCTGCATCAAAGCAATGACCGTATCGTTACACGCTCGGCTGAGCAAAAGATCATCCGGGAAACTGCGCATCTCCTGAACGAGCATCTGGATCAGCTTCTGAATTTGACTATCCAGTTTAAAATACAAATGCGAGCGCTCTAGATTATTGATTTTATCAAGTATTTCCGGATCATCGTTAGTCGGTTTAGGCATATTGAGCACCAGAATATCCGACTGATTTATCACACCACCGAAAGCATGATCAGAGCATGCGGTTACCACGCATCCCTGACCCGGGCCGACTAAATTACCTTGTCCACGGACTTCAAATTCAGCCTGACCTTTTAAGCCAATCACGATCTGCGTGTAAGAATGATCATGGCATTCCATGTAGGATGGGAGCGTGATCAGTTCTGCAGGACGAGGTTGCATACTTTCTTTATATAGCGGGGCTTTCGGGTTAACTGAATCCATCTTTTCACACAATTATCTAAGCATACGGCTTACATCCGGCATGATATACCTTCTCTGGTTGCTTGCAAATCATCCCCTGACCAATTGCACAAGATCAAATCAACATGATCAACGCGTATTTCATGATCATCGTTCCGGAACGATGATCATGCGAGATTAAACTACGGTTAACGGCAAACCAATTTTATTAACAAAAACGGACAGATAGGAACCACCAACCAACTAAGCACTCACGCTTTGCAAAGATCGTTGAGAACCATTCACTGCTTGTTTACTGATAAACGCTGTAGTGGCTTTGTAAAGTCTTGTGCTTCGATCAAATAGAACAAATTGAATCGCCTTTACTTAGAGGGATTTCCCCCCTTACTTATATTCTATTGATTCAATACATTAGTCCGAGAGATTTAGGAAGATACCCCCTGAGTCTCCCGGTATCTTATAGGTACCTCTAATTTACTTAGCAGACCCTCGCTACGTGATTTAGAACCTCTTCTACACGTCAACAAGATTTTGTCTTGTGTTGCCAGCCCGTCTTCAGGCTGGCTTTTTTTTGGTTTATCCAAATGAAAGCAATGGCATAAGCTGATATTATATCGGCCACGTAACGGTATTCTTGCGTCATCCATCACTCAGAGTAATCTTAATCAAGCTGAACTCACTACCAACGCGCCGCGAACTTTTCGAAAGCATGATCAAGGTAGCTCTTGGTGACAATAAACAAAAATCAAAGATGTGAGTTAATTGACTTACAATTTCGCAAGCAAAGAGTCTCTAGTGAATATTCCAATCAATACCATAGAACAGTCACTCCTTCGACAGCTACCAGGTTGTTGGGGATGCAAAGATAAAGATTCCGTATTTCGTTATGTGAATCAGGAATACGCCGAGTTGATAGGCTATGCCACACCTGAAGAGTGTATCGGCAAAACTGACTTTGAGATGCCTAGCCCGACCATAGAGTGTGCTCAAGAATTTCAACGCCAGGATAAATATGTTTTGCAAACAGGCCAATCGTTGAAGATCCTTGATATTCACCCTTATCCTGACGGACGCTGGCGCGCCCATATTTTCACTAAAACCCCTTGGAAAGATGAACAGGGCAATATTCTTGGCACCATCTTTTACGGAAGAGAACTGACCGACACAGCCGTTATCGAAGTGGGTTACTGGGTTTGCCGGGCTGTTGATGTCGCCCCCAATCAGCAATCAATATTCCGTTTTTCAAATCTGAACCCCAAGCCAGAGAAGTTAACCATCCGCGAGCAGGAAACACTCTTTTTGTTACTTTATGGCAAGAAACCACAGTACATTTCTCAGGTTATGGGGATCTCAACCAAAACCGTCGAAGGGCATGTCGCCCGTTTGCGGAATAAATTTCGGGCAAACAGTAAAAATGAGTTGATCGATAAGGCCATGGAAGCGGGATACGGCTCTATCGTACCGAAGACGTTACTCAAACATCAGTTGTCCGTTGTGCTCAACGGTGATCGTTAAGAAGTTCAAAACAAAACACCGCCATATTGGCGGTGTTTCAATATTCTATCGTTCTATTCAGAATCAGTTACGGAGCCAAGCGGTCGATGTCCCACTTACCGTCATGTTGCGAGAACAAGAAGCGATCATGCAGACGGTGCTCGCCACCTTGCCAAAATTCAATGCTTTGAGGTTTAACGCGAAAGCCACCCCAGAATGACGGCACTGGAATTTCACCTTTGGCAAACTTCTGCTTCAGCTCGAGGAACTTTCCTTCCAATACACCACGAGCCGAAATTCGGCTACTTTGCTTACTGGCTATCGCAGCCAATTGGCTCTCTTTAGGGCGAGAAGTGAAGTACTTCATGTTCTCCATCGCGGTAAGCTTTTCCGCAACGCCAGTGATGTGAACTTGTCGTTCTAGTGGATGCCAGGGAAAATGCAAGCTGATGTTGCTATTGTGCTCAAGCTGCTGCGCCTTACGGCTACCTAGGTTGGTATAAAATACAAATCCATTTTGATCGACATTTTTCAGCAGAACAATACGTTGAAACGGCATGCCATTTTCATCCACGGTTGCAACCGTCATCGCCGTAGGATCAGAGAGACCTGCTTCAACAGCTTGCTTCAACCACAAGTTAAATTGATCGATAGGATCAGCTTTTAAATCTTTACGACGCAAACCACCTTTGGTGTATTCACGACGAATATCAGCAAGTTCCATCTTTACTCCTTCACTATTTTTTGTCGATTGTGCTCTCGATAATAAGGAAATACAAGGACATCAATGCTTATGTCTCGTAATCGCTGCACCTCACAGCATCATCAGATACCTTCTGATAATATAAACCTCAAGTGACGTCTAGATGCGTAATCCATGACCTTGTCTCTGCGATTAGACCGAGGCTAAGTAATGATTAAGATTCAACCATCATTGCCGCGTCTGATAACCACAATCACTCTCGTTCCCCGAATAGGGTATACGTTACATCAGGTCAGCCACACGTGAACTTACTCAATCCCAAAGCACTGCGCCACTTTTTATTGCTATTGTTTGCTATCGGTATTACAGGGCTCGCCCTTACCCATCATTACGCAACGGAGTATCAACATGATCAGTGGCAACACAAACTCGAAAACCAAGCATCACTGGTATCGCAAGAAGTCGATTACGAGCTGGCTAAGTTTGAGCAAATTCCCAACCTTTTGAGTCATGATCCACGCTTATTACAAGCAGTGGAACAAGGAACGCCTTCAGATGACCTCAATCAGTTGCTGGCCAACTGGCTAAAACAAAGCTTAGCGGACACGATTTATGTCCAAGACAGTACCGGATTAGTCATTGCATCAAGCAACTACCAGCAATCCGATTCTTTTGTCGGTTCCAATTTTAGTTTTCGTCCCTATTTTCAACATGCCAAACGCGGTGAAACATCACAATATGTGGGATTGGGTGTGCGATCCAATAAACGCGGTTACTTTTTTTCTTCACCGCTTTGGGCTAATGAAAAGGTCTTGGGGGTTATTACTGTCAAAGTAAACCTGGAACAGCTGGAGCAGCGTCTGGCTCAAAACGGCACGGACGTACTGATCGCGGACAAGCATAACGTCGTGTTCATGAGTAACTTGTCGGAATGGCGCTATAAAGCCCTGTTTCCTTTGTCTGCAGCAGCCATCTACCAGCTCACGCAAACCAGACAATATGGCGATACACTACCGGAATATAACGGCGAGATTACCGTACAGAGCCATGCATCTGACTTTTCTGATAATCAACTTTTGATATCGCCAAATTACCTTGCCTATGCCACTCAATTGCTGGACAAAGGCTTTCGTGTCATCGCTCTAATCCCTCAAAATACAGTTCTGGCTGCAGTTATTCAGGCTGATGTCGTTTATTTGATTTTGTACGCTCTGATCGCTTTGATAGCGCTCGCCTGGTTTCAAATGCTGGTAAACAAAGCCAGTCTGGCCAACCTCAATGTCAGTTTGGAAGAAAAAGTGGTGCAAAGAACGGTTGTATTGAGCGAAGCCAACCACAAGCTGCAACAAACCATTCGCCAGTATGAACTAAGCCAGCAACAGCTAAAACAAACACAGCAGGAACTGACACAAGCGGCAAAACTGGCGTTATTAGGAGAGCTGTCCGCCAGCATCAATCACGAGATAAACCAACCCCTCGCGGCATTAAGAACTTACACCGAGAATTCGCAGCGTTTACTGAGCATGGAACGCTACCCAATGGTTGCAGACAATTTAGACAAAATGCTGTTATTAAATGACACCATTTCAGAAGTGATTGCACGACTCAAAGTCTTTACTCGCAAAACGGAGAACAATCCTCACAATGAAGTGTCGATACTGCACGACGCGGTGCACAACGCCACCAGCATATTAAGCAGTAAGTTGATCAAGCAGGGCGTCACATTGAAAGTCCCCGATATTGATCGCAGTTTGAGATTGGCCATTCACAGTGTTGAGTTAGAGCAAGTATTGATTAATATCTTTCACAATGCGGCGCAGGCAATGGATGGATACGGTATTGATCCGCAAATATCCATCGCCGTTCAATGTGATGACACTAACTGCGACATTCTCATCTCCGATAATGGTCCAGGCATGTCCGACAAGGCATTAGCCCAAGTTTTTGACCCATTTTTCACTACCAAACCAGAAGGATTGGGGCTCGGTTTGACCATCTCGAAACGTATTTTAGAAAGCTATCAAGGATCACTTAGTGCATTCAATCATCAAAGCAGCCAGTCGAACAAGACCGGAGGAATGACCTTTGTGGTGACCATACCTATGGCAAATCAGTACAAACCCAACCAAATAATGGAAAACGATGATGCATAACTCAGTCTTCTTCGTCGATGATGAACCCCACATTCGTGATGCAGTAGCTCAGGCTCTGCTTATCGAAGGTATCGAAGTCACCTGCTTTCCCAATGCGGTGGAAGCTTTACGCGTGATCGACCCCAACGCCCCTGCTATTGTCATCACGGATATCCATATGCCCGTCATGGATGGTCTGGAGTTTATGCGCACATTACGGAACAAGAATAACCACTTTCAATTTATTGTGTTAACGGGACACGGAGATGTAAAAACGGCCGTCGAAGCAATGAAGAGTGGTGCGTACGATTTCCTAGAAAAGCCGTTTTCAACGGAGCAACTGATGAAATCGCTCAATAACGCTGGCGACAAACTGAATCTCTTGCAAGAAAATATTTGGCTGAAGAAAGAGCTCGACATGCAAACTCATGTTGGCCCTAAAATGATCGGCCACAGTAAATCCATGGTCAATATTCGTCGCTTACTCATCAGCGCACCAACCAGCCAGCCATTAATATTCGTCGGCCAGGAAGGCACCGGCCGCAGACTTGCGACACAATTTGCTCATGATATACATGCGACAGCCGATAGCGAATTGATAGCGGCATCGGGAGAAGATCTATACGAGCTCTCTGTAGAAGCTTTGGACAAAACCATTCACCATTTAACGGATGGCAAAAGCCACTGTAGCCTGTATTTGCATAGTGCCGAGAACATCTCTATGGAGCAATGGCAACGTGTGTTTGCGCACCCCAAACTAGAACGCGTCTTCGGGGCGGTCACCAAAGTAGAGCCTGGCGTAAAAGCCATCGCCACGCTGATTCACTTACCTCCACTGGATGAACGAAAAGAAGATATTGGTCCACTGTACAAACACTTCGTGCGACATGCGGCAAGTCGTTACCAACTTCAGCCTCCGCATATCAGTTTGGATGAAGTAAAACGTATCTCGGAATTATCCTGGCCAGAAAACATCACTCAACTGCGTCAATTTGCTGAACTACGAGCACTCAGATCCGATACATTTCGCATGGAAGATTGGAACAGTGAAAAAAGCATCGAAATTCAGAGTATGACGCAACGCACAGAACACTTTGAATACTGCCTATTATTTGATGCTTTGCAACGGCACAGAGGCAGACTCAAAGAGGTTCAACTAGAATTACAGGTATCACGCAAGACCTTGTACGATAAACTAAAAAAACATCAGTTGGATAAATCAAAGTTCAAAGCACAATAAAGAGCATATCACCGCCAGTGCCACGAGAAATGACGACAGAAAGTTAGGTGATAACAAGGGGAGCATTTTCCCTCTTCACCGTTTATCTCTATACAAGCAAGAATAAACGGATTACAACAACAAGATTAAGATATAACCAGCCATTATGATCAGGGAATGTGATGAGCCGAGATAATTACAGCAAACTCAGCGCTGAGGAATTGGATTTCGTCGACGATAAAACCGCCGCTTTGCTTCTTAATACCCCCAATAGTGCACGTTTTATGCTATGGGTGATGGTGTTGTTTTTTGTCGCCGCCATAGGTTGGGCGTCTTGGGCAAAAATCGATAAGGTAACCGTTGGTCAAGGCAAAGTTATTCCCTCATCACAGATTCAGGTGGTACAAAACCTCGAAGGCGGTTTAGTCAAAGAAATTTTGGTGAGAGAAGGCCAACTGGTCGAAAAAGGCCAGCAACTGCTGCTCATCGACGACACCCGATTTCGCTCCGACTTTCGGGAACGTGAACAACAAGTCGCGAACTTAACTGCCTCCGTGTTGCAACTTTCCGCGTCAATCAACAGCGTAGAGGTCAATCGCGATTTTGATCCTAATAATTGGCGGCAGAGCGTCGTTCTGGATTACGGCAAACTCACGTTTCCACCAACATTAGAAGAAAATCAACCACAACTGACTCAACGTCAAAAAGCCCTATACCGTGAAGACTTAGACAATTTGCGTAACCAGCTTTCCGTTGTTGATCAACAAGTTCAGCAAAAGCAGCAAGATCTCGTCGAGATAGAGGCAAGGGTGCGCAACCTGCGTCAAAGCTACCAATACGCAAGGAAAGAACTTGAGATTACCCAACCTTTGGCAGATGAAGGCGTCGTACCTCGCATTGAACTTTTGAAGCTACAACGTCAGGTCAACGATACGCGTCGTGAAATGACCTCCAGTGAGCTAAAAATTCCCGTGCTCAAATCCGCGCTAAGAGAAGCGATGTTAAAACGAATCGACGCCGCGTTATCATTTCGCTCCGAGCAGCAAGAGAAACTGAACAATGCTCAAGATCAGCTTTCAGAATTAGTAGAATCCGCTGTTGGCCTGGAAGACAGAGTTAATCGTACGGTCGTCAACTCCCCCGTGACTGGCAAAATCAAAACGCTTTACGTCAATACAGTAGGAGGAGTTATTCAACCAGGAATGGACATAGTAGAGATTGTTCCAACGGAAGATACCTTACTTGTTGAAGCCAAAATAGCGCCAAAAGACATCGCCTTTCTGCGTCCTAACTTACATGCAATCGTGAAGTTTAGCGCTTACGACTTTACTAAATACGGCGGTTTAGAGGGAGAACTGGAACACATCAGCGCAGATACTACACAAGATGACGAAGGCAATAGTTTTTATATCGTGCGTGTACGCACAGAAAAAACCAATTTTGGTCAGGATGCCGATTTGCCCATTATTCCAGGGATGACAGCATCGGTGGATATCATCACAGGGAAAAGAACGGTTTTGGAGTACCTGCTTGAACCTATCTTAAAAGCCAAAACCAACTCTTTGAAGGAGTAGACGGCACCGGGCACTCGCAGTTCTTACTGAATTCATCACGGTAGAGTTTGTAAGTTGTTAAATAAAAAGTAATTATTTCTCACAGACGAACTCACTATAAGAGTACACTTGTGACGTAAATCTAATATGCAACCCATCTTCATACGTAAAGTCACATTACTATTTTGCTTAAGTTGTCTTTCGCTCCAAAGTAGCGCGTTAAACAAAGAAGAGCAGCAATGGGTCGATAAAGTCACGGCAGTGTACGGCCAGCGAGCAGGAGTGCGTGTCAGTACGTGGAGAAATACGCTAACTCAACTAAGCAATGTGGATACGCGAGAGAAACTCTCGGGTGTTAACCGCTTTTTTAATCAGCTGTATTTCGTTGACGATAGAAGGCTATGGGGGCAAGCGGACTATTGGGCAACGCCTCTCGAATTCTTAGGCAGTAATGCAGGAGACTGTGAAGATTTCACCATTGCGAAGTATTTCTCATTACTCGAATTGGGAATACCTGACTCTAAGATGCGTTTGGTATACGTTAAAGCAATAGAATTAAATCAGTTTCATATGGTATTAGCCTACTACCCAACTGCAAGTTCAGAGCCGCTGATACTCGACAATCTCAATCCAGAAATTGTTCAAGCCTCCAAGCGCCACGACTTGCTACCGATTTACAGTTTTAATGGTACAAACCTGTGGTTGATTAAATCTGCCGCTGGAAGTGGGGAACTGGCAGGCAAATCCTCACGTTTGAGCCTTTGGAATGACTTACGCTCGCGCGAACGTAAGTTGCAATTAAAAAAACCTAAAATTAACTATGACGAGTGAAAAACATGACCCTATATAAGAAGCTAGTAGTGGGAATGGTTACGGTCTTTATACTCTTGATGGCATCAGTATTCGTAATCGAATTCAATACTACTCGAACCAGCCTGGAGCAACAGCAGCGTTCAGAGGTCAACAACACTATTAATACCGTGGGACTGGCGTTAGCACCTTATCTAAAAGACAAAGATAAGGTGGCCGTTGAGTCGGTGATCAACGCATTGTTTGATGGCAGTACCTACTCGGTTGTCCGTCTGACATCGCTCGATTCTGATTACCAGATAGTGCGCTCTTACCCAATCAAACCAAGCAGCGTGCCGCAATGGTTTATAAACTTAAACCTGTTTAAAGCGATTCATGACAAACGTGTGGTCACAAGCGGATGGATGCAACTCGCCGAAGTAGAAATTATCAGCCACCCAGGCGCGGCGTACGAACAGCTCTGGAAGGGTTTCATTGGGCTATTGTCCGCGTTCAGCCTGCTCTTTTTAGCGGGACTCATTGCCATTTCATACATTTTGCGTCGTTCGTTGAGACCGCTGGCGGCAATCGTGAACAAGATGCAAGACATCGCGAATAATCAGTTCGGTGAGCCACTCACTCGCCCTAAGACCAAAGACCTGATTGCAGTTGTCGATGGCATCAATACGATGTCAGCGCAAATTGAGCTGTCATTTAAAGAACAGGCTAAAGAAGCACAACGTTTAAGAGCTCAGGCTTACCTCGATCCTATTTCCAAATTAGGCAATCGCTCGTTCTACATGAACCAGGTGGATCAATGGCTGGCCGAGGAAACGCAAGGGGGTATCGCGCTACTCCATGCCGAATACATTGGTGACATTTACGAGACCAAAGACTACCAACGTGCTGATGCCCACGTGAAAGAACTCGCTCTGCGACTTAAAAATACTATTGATGTTCCGGGAGCAACGATTGCTCGTCTTTCCAGTGATGAATTCGGTCTGCTTTTCCCACATATGGATGAAAGCGAACTACGCATTATGGCTGACAGTATCGTCAACTGTGTAAATGGGTTAAACACAGACCCGACAGGGCTCGCTAAACCGAAAGCGGCACTGGGTGTTGCTCACAGCAAAGAGCAGAAAACGCACTCTGAAATCCTCTCTATGGTCGATAACGCGCTATCCAAAGCGAAAGCCGAGCCGGATAAGCCTTATGGTTTTATCGGCAGCGATACGCCATCGAACCTAATGGGTAAACAGCAATGGAAAGCATTGGTCGAAGAAGCGATTCACAGTGACTGGGTTCATTTCCGATTCCAGGCAGCCAAGAATGCTTGGGGTAAAGTTTTCCATAGCGAGGTCTTTTCTAGCATTGAAAAAGAGGGGGAGACCTACCGCGCGAACCAATACTTGTTTGCCCTGGAACAGTTAGAAGCCACCAATATTTTTGATCAATACGTCATCGAATCCATAATCAACATGTTAGAGCGTGAAGAACTGACGGATCCTGTCGCGATCAACATTGCTCAGAGCAGCTTGTCGCAGCCTTCATTTATTCGTTGGACCACGAGTATGCTGGAAAAACACGCAAAGGTCGCATCTAAGCTACACTTTGAGATTCCGGAAGAATGCTTTATTGAGCATCCTCACCACACGGCTCTGCTGTGTAATGCCATCCGCCAAGCTGGCGCGATATTCGGTGTCGATAACTACGGACGCAATTTCCAATCTTTGGAATACATTCAAGAGTTCCGTCCAAACTACGTGAAACTCGATTACTTGTTTACTCACAATTTGCACGACGAAAAACAGAAATTTACGCTCACGTCGATATCTCGCACCGCACATAACTTGGGGATTACGACAGTGGCATCCCGTATTGAAACTCAAATCCAGTTGGATTTCCTCGCAGAACATTTTGTTGAGGTATTCCAAGGATTCATCGTCGACAAAGAATAGAAAGGTTTAACTACGATGAAAGACCCGTTGCTGAATTCGCTCATCTACGTTAGCCGTTATTATGGGTTAGCGAACTCTCCGGAAGCTCTCGTTAACGGCCTTCCGTTGTCAGAAGGCAAGCTAACTCCCTTCCTGCTGCCCAGAGCGGCGGAAAGAGCTGGACTCGTTGCCAAAGAAAACCGTGGAGATCTGCAAAACATCTCCAGTCTCATTCTTCCGGCAATATTAGTGCTCAAAGGTGGAGACTCCTGCGTTCTTAATAGCTTCAATGTCGAAGCACAAGAGGCAGAAATCACCACCCTAGAGAGCGGTATGGTACCCATTACCATCGCATTATCAGACTTACTCGAACAATATGCGGGTCGTTACTTCTTAGTTAAAAAGCAATTTCGTTTTGATGAACGTTCCCCCGAAGTGCTTAAAACCAAAGAAGGTCACTGGTTTTGGTCAACCATATGGCAGTCAAAACGTATTTATCGCGATGTTTTTATCGCTTCACTACTGATCAATATTTTTGCGATTGCTGCCCCTATGTTCACTCGTCTGGTTTATGACAAGGTGGTACCAAACCTTGCGTTTGAAACATTATGGGTACTGGCAAGTGGTGTATTTGTCGTCTTCCTGTTCGACTTCATTCTCAAAACTCTAAGAAACTATTTCATTGATGTTGCGGGTAAAAAGTCAGACATTCTTATCTCTTCTAAGCTGTTCAGCAAAGTAATGGGGATCAGAATGGAGTCCAAGCCGCCTTCCGTTGGTGCTTTTGCACGTCATCTACAAGAGTTTGAATCCATTCGTGAGTTTTTTACTTCGGCAACGATAAGTGCTCTTATTGACTTGCCTTTCGCCATACTATTCTTAGTGATTATTTGGCTCATGACGGGGAATCTCGTCTTCGTACCTGTGGTCGGTGTGATCATTTTGATTATCCACTCACTGTTGATTCAAAAACCACTGAAACGATCTATCGAAGAAGGGTCTCGACTTGCTTCTCAGAAATATGCCAATTTAATCGAAAGCCTCGCCGGGTTGGAAACGGTAAAAATGCTTAGCGCACAGAGCCAGTTCCAATATCGTTGGGAAGAAGCGGTTGCGCACATGGCAAACTGGAACATCAAAAGCCGCCGTATTACAGACAGCATCCAGAACGCCGCAAGTTTTGTCCAACAAAGTAGTAATGTCGGAATGATCATTCTCGGTGTGTATTTGATTGCGGAAGGAGAACTCACTATGGGTGGGTTAATCGCCGCGACGATGCTGAGTGGCCGCGCGATCAGCCCGATGATTCAGTTGTCTTTACTATCAACACGCTATAATCAGGCTAAATCGTCCATGACCATTATTAATCAGGTGATGGAAATGCCTGATGAACAGGCAGAAGGAAAACGTTACATTCATCGACCTATTGTGCAGGGCAAAATTGAGCTCGAACGCGTGACCTTCTACTACCCTAATTCTCCCGTCGCATCGATTCGTGATTTGAGCCTGACCATTAATCCCGGAGAAAAAGTCGCCATCATTGGCCGTATTGGTTCGGGTAAAACGACGTTAGAGCGTCTGATTATGGGCTTATACCAACCGACTGAGGGACACGTTCGCATTGATGATACCGATATCGCACAGCTTCATCACGTCGATATTCGTCGTAATATCGGCTGCGTACCGCAGGATCCAAACCTGTTTTTTGGATCTATCCGCGACAACATCACTCTGGGACGACCTTTAACCGATGATCGCGATGTCATGGATGCCGCCAACCGTGCAGGTGTCACCGCATTTACGCAATCTGATCCTGCGGGCTTAGAGCGCCAGGTAGGTGAAGGTGGAGCAATGCTATCGGGAGGCCAGCGTCAAGCAGTAACCATTGCTCGGGCGCTGTTAGGCAGACCACCTGTGCTGCTGATGGATGAGCCAACCAGTGCTATGGATAATCGCTCGGAAATGCACATCAAGCATCAACTGTCGCAACTCAAGCCGAGTGAAACATTAATTTTTATCACCCACAAAACAGCCATGCTTGATATTGTCGACCGCATCATCGTGATGGAAAAAGGCAGCATCATCGCTGACGGGCCAAAGGCACAAGTGTTGAACGACTTAAAACAAGGTAAAGTACGCGCAGTCAGTTGACGAACACTAAGTGTATCAATCTAGCCCCGTGAAAACGGGGTTAATTTCATCTGAACCCTAAATAGTTAAACTCTTCTAAGAATACCCATATAAGCACTAAACCCACGATCACAACCAGTATCATGATCGCCTTTTCATCTTCTTCCATCCCACCCATGTGATTCCAAACCTCGGCTTGTGATGTTGGTAATATCGCGCCTCTTTAGATATAGAAGCGTTACAGTTATCACCTTTAGCTTAGCAGGATAGAAACCCAGCGATGCTTCCAGGATGCGTTTCATTTGGTGCAATTTCAGATATGAGAGACTGGTCAAGTATCATCCAGCGCCCTTGTGAAACTGGCATGAGTTAAAAAATTGTGATTACTTAGCGAGAAAAATCAGCTATAACAGCCGTTTCGTAAAATCATCGAGTTAAAGAAATGAATGATTGGATCCAATTAGAGCAACTGAGCCAGTATTTCAACGAAGGCTCTCTCGGGTATAAAGTGTTGATGGGCGTCATGGTCCTTATCGCTTACCGGATCGTGAAAAGAATCGCCAATCGTGCCATCATCAATCTGGCATCATCGAAAGGCGTTAAGAAAGCACGTCTGAGCTTTATTCAGCGCTGTTTCAATGTCGCTCTGCTATTTCTGACCGCATCCATCTTCGCGATAGTCACTGGCATTGGCTATGGAGATGTCTCACTGTTTTTGTCGTCTATTTTTGCAGTATTAGGTGTCGCGTTCATCGCCCAATGGTCAATCCTGAGCAATATCACCGCCAGCTTTCTGATATTTTTTGTCTTTCCTTATCGTGTGGGCGACCGAATAAAAGTCGTAGACAAAGATGAAGACATCTGTGGGGAGATTCAAGAAATCAGCATGTTCCATGTTTTGATTAAGCACGATAACGGCAACTTGATCACCTACCCGAACAATCAAATATTACAGAAAGCGGTACTAAAACTGGCAAAAACAAAACCCCTAGCAAGTAAATCGACTTCTCGACTTTACACCCGAAGAAAAAAATAACCTCAATATTAAGATTAAGCCGATGTTTTTACATCGGCTTTTCTTTATCTGAATCAGCGTTACCTAGGCTGAATAGCGGAACTGGCCACTGAACTCAACTTCGTTTTAGGTGTGGTAAACACCTCTCTAGATATCGTTTAGGTGCGTTGTGTTTATTCTGGATTACTTCTTGATGTAAAGGTCCTTTGAGTAAATTCGCCCTTCTACATTATTTTTAGCAAAGCCACCTACGTTAGGACGTACAAGTCGAGCCTGCATGTAATAATAAATCGGTGCGATCGGTACATCAGCAGCGATTAATTGCTCTGCTTTATCATAGTAACTTTGACGCTGTTTCTCGTCTGTAGTCGCAAGCGCATTTTCCATGGCCTGATCGTATTCCTTGCTGTTGTAGCGCGCGAAGTTTCCTGATGAATCAGAACGCAGCAAACTTAAGAACGTAGACGCTTCGTTATAATCACCACACCACGAAGCCCGCATCACATCGAAATCACCTTGCTTACGCGACACCAGATAAGACTTCCATTCCTGATTTTCTAACTCAACGTTGGCATTGAGATTTTCACTCAGCATCGATGCAATAGCGACTGCAATCGCTTTGTTGGATTCACTGGTGTTGTACAGGAGTTTGAAATCCAGTGGCTTATCTTTGCCGTACCCCGCCTCTTCTAATAGCTGACGAGCTTTCTCATCGCGCTGTTGCTGTGTCCAGTGACTGTACTCTGGCTGTGTCGCTTCAAAGCCCGCCGTATATTGATGAGCGAATGTGTAAGCAGGCAAGTTGCCAACTTGAGTGACACCGTCAGTAATCACATCTCGCATTATCGAATAAGAAACGGCTCGACGAACTCTTGCATCATCAAACGGAGGACGAGTGGTGTTGAATGCATAGTAGTAAGTACATAAGAGCGGTACAACCGTGTACGCATCCTGATATTCTTGCTCAAGCTTTTGTGCCAAATGAGTGGGTACATCAGACGTAATATCCACTTCACCAACCACATAGCGGTTAATCGAGGCGTTTTGGTTTTCAAAAGGGATGTATGTCACCTGAGTGAGTTGCGTATTGTCAGCGTCCCAGTAATTTGGGTTCTTAACCAATTCGATGCGCTCATTCACAACCCATTTATCAAGGATAAATGCGCCGTTGCCGACAAACTGTTTTGGATCGCTCCACGGCTTAGCGCTATTTTCCACCGTATCTTTATGTACTGGCATCATCGATGTGTGACCCGTCATCGCGACAAAATAAGGGACTTTGCTATCCAACTCAAAACGCAGCGTATATTTGTCTGGTGCGGTGATACCTAAATCTTCAACAGGTTTTTTACCTTCAGAAATGTCACCAATATTTTTGATGCTAGTCATCTTGAGATACCAAACATTCGGCGAAGCCAATTGTGGATCAACTGCGCGTCTCAAGGCATAAACAAAATCATCCGCCGTCACCGGATCGCCGTTGGACCATTTGGCATTGTGACGAAGGTGAAAAATAAAGGTTTGGTTATCTTTTGTTTCCCACGATTCCGCTACGCCAGGAATAATATTGCCATCTCGATCCTGAATCACCAGGCCTTCAAATAAATCGCGCAGTATGTGCATTTCTGGCATACCTTCCGCTTTGGCCGGATCTAAGGTCGCCGCTTCAGCATCATTGGCGCGAACCAAATATTGCTCAGCAGCAAGTTGAACGCCGTCTGGCAGTGATTCTGCAAGTACAATAGTGGAAAAAAATGGAGTTAAAAGTGAAGAAATAATTAATGCAGTCGATTGTTTTTTAAAATCCATATCGTTTGAGTTCTCCTAACATGTCTTTTGAAGCAAATGCCACAATTAACAATATAACCGTTGACGAAGTGAAACTGTTCGGTTTATCTAAGTAGTTAAATAATATTACTCCATCTATCAGGAGATTATGGTGAGTCTAATTCCAAGAACGGAAAGAGCTGCATTTTTAATTACGCCACAAACCTTCGGAAAATCGGTCCTTGGCGCGCCTTTGCTTTACTTCCCAGCTCAGGTAGAAAGCGCATCTCGTGGGTTAATTTTAGCAGGTACACACGGCGATGAAACGGCATCAATTACTGGATTATCATGCGCTCTAAGAACACTGCCCTTAAACAGTTTACGCCATGATGTCGTATTATCCATGAATCCTGATGGCAACCAACTTGGTACCAGAGCCAATGCCAATCAGGTAGATCTCAATCGAGCGTTTCCGACGAAAAACTGGACTGCACATGGCACAGTGTACCGCTGGAGCTCTCATACCCCAGTACGAGATGTGAAAGTGAAAACGGGTAAAGCAGAACAACGTGAACCTGAAGTGGCAGCACTGATCAATCTTATCGAAGAACGACGACCTAAGTTTGTCGTCTCTTTCCACGAACCTCTTGCCTTTGTTGATGATCCCCACCATTCTGAGCTGGCAAAATGGCTAGGTAGCCAATTCGATTTACCTTTGGTCGAAGATGTGGATTACGAAACCCCAGGTTCATTTGGCACCTGGTGCAGCGAACAAGGACTACCTTGTATTACTCTCGAACTGCCTGCCGTCTCTTCTGACTTAACAATAGAGAAATACCTTCCGGCTATCATTGCCTTGTTGCAACACGAACCTGAATTTTAATTTTTGTAGTCGGAGTCGGTGGTCGCGTTGTGATTTTAAAGTAGCGCTACTTTGTAGAGATGAATTGGCCAGTTTACACTGTAAAGTGTGGATTCAAATTCCCACTCGCCCTAATAAAATTTTTAGTCTAAAAATGGAAACTCAATTTAGATGCGGGAAAGAAAAAGGGAATTTACAGTGTAAACTCCCTTTTTCTTCTCTTGATTATTTACAGTGTAAATTACACCACAACTGGTTTTACAGTGTAAATTGATTCCAAAGTCGTTGGACTTCCTGTCGAATTTCTTGATCTACTTGTTTACGTCCTGTCAGACCAAACTCTTTGGCGCAGAACTCCCAGTCTTGATTTAAAAATAGTTTGCAAATGATTAAGTCTGAAACCGATGCTAACCCGTTATTCAGCAGCCAATGCTGGAGACAAACAAAAGCCGATTCATAGTTCCCTCCTCCCGATGCATAATTTTGAATTAGAGTAAGTTGGCTGATGTGAAGCGACGTAATCGAAACGTGATCTGACATCACGCACCGATATAACGCAGGCTCAAGTTTCGGGTAAATTTGAGAAGCACTCAAAAGAAGAAATTCTCGGCAAAGTTTTTCCGCTTCATCAATCCAAGTTTGCGGTTTATCTGCTAGCTGCCTGGCCATCAACAAGGAGTAACATCCACTTGCTGCATCGCGCTTTGTGCCGAGACGGATCGGCTGATAACCTAGACTTTGCCAAAAATGGTAAAGCTCCTCAGTCAAACCAAAGCTGGTGGAGAGATAAGAGATATAGGCTGGTAACGACTGCTCAAGTTGATTCAGTATTTTCTGACCAACGCCTTTACGTTGTAACTCCGGATGAACGGCTATACGCATGATTCGCAATGTAGCAAGGTGCCCGACGTTCGGCATCCCCAACTGATTAATGATGGTGACGGGTACCAAATGACCAGGTGGACGACGTTTACCAAGTTGGATATCGCCAATCATGCTTTCGTCTAAACGCCCCTCAGTGACAGTAAGCAACACTCCAATGCGATGATTGTTGGAGGTTGCGACATAGATGGCACTGCATTCGTCTTTTAGAAGGTGTAACAAATCATTCGGTGATGTTTGATAATGGGCATTAACTAATAACGCAAAACACTCGCGTAGTAAGTCGGGATTAGACAACAGTTCTTGCTTGGCGATATGGTTTAATTGAACACTCTCGCCCAATACGGTAGGCGGACTATCAAGTTCAGCGTCTAACAGAAAGGTGTCATACAGCCATGACTCCAGAAAATCGCTATCACTCCAACGTATGGGTTGTTGCAAATGGCAGGTTTTCATACCGGGTCTTTGCTCTTTCAACCATTCGACAAACTTGAGAGTAAACCCTCTTCCGCAGCCTTCATAACCATGAATCGTACTAGAAAATACGAGACGGTGATAATGCTCAGTTATCTGCTTTAACATTGGAACTGGGATGGCTGCCGCCTCATCGATAAGTAGTAGGTCGCATTCCGGAGTGGAAGCCAGAAGTTCATCCGGTGCAATAAAATGAATGCTGCCCTGCCCGGTTTCAAATCGGTCTTTACCCAGCCGTTTACCACAATTCAGTACGCGTTGTGCGTGTTCAAAAACAGGTTCTACGGCTTTTAGAGACGGCGCAGTAATGAATACTCGAAGCGGTTTCTCTGCTAATAAATTCGCACATGCAATACCAAGTGCACTGCTTTTCCCTCGGCCACGGTCTGCAGTTAACACTAAAGGTCGCTTACGATGACCTGTCACTACTTTTTCAACGGCAGCAACAGCATGCTCTTGCTGCGTGTACTGGGTATTTTTATCGGTGAGAGGAAGATTAGGCAGTTCAGGTAGTGCTTTGTCTTGTTCTACAACAAGCAATTTTTGCCACTGAGACCTCATCCATTGTTCTGCGTAGTTTGCAGTCTCTTCTTTCCCGACCACGGCAATAAGAAGGCCACCACCAACTAATGAACCAAGTGCAGCGGTAAAGCTATTCGCATCAAAGCTTGTACGTACATCAAAGAGCAAAACATCACACTCTCTGCCGAGCAACATATTTCCTTGTTTCGCAGAAACGCAACATGCATTGTCTAATGACCATTCACCGACACAAAACCAACACAGGTCTTTCTGAGTTTGATAAAACTCTGTAATAAGCGCATCTTGCCAAACGGAGTCGCCTTGTATAACAACGCCGATACGCTGAAAAGATCGATGTGCCTTATGCTGAAGTAAAGAAAGATACTCTATTTGTATGTGCATGCTGTGGACCCAAGGTTAAACTAACAACATGTTATCACAACTTGTTAGTTGTCCACTTCGGGAACAAAAATCTTAGGTATAAAAAAACCGCCCGAAGGCGGCTAATAATTCAGTTTTCGTTACTGCAATTTGCTTTGTACGAAAGAGAGAATTTCATCCATCAAGCTATCATCAACTTTTTTGAGATTAAGAGCGAGATTATTGCCTTTGCGACTGTAACTAACACGACCTTTTATCAGATCGATTTTTTCAGCTTTCTGAGCGGGTTTTACCGGAGCTAACTCAGTAATCCAGTGTTCCAGACTTTCAGTCACTTCTTTTGTCAGACGAGCAACACCCTGCGCTGTGCTACGCTGCCACAAATAGCCTTCAGTTGTACGACACTTATCTAGCAAACCTTGCTGCTGATCCGGGTTTAAATTAGAGAACTGCTTATGCAATTTAACAATCGTCGGACGTCCCAAATCCCCGACATTAGGATACGCTTGTAGCAATTCTAGTGGTAATGCCGCCGCTTTTAACGCTCCACTCACCAGAGCTTCACTACACTGGAACATTTTAGCCAGCGCTTTCTGGTCTTCTGCTTCACCATTGTCTAACTTGGCCTGCATCTCTTTACCTTTCTCGTAAAGAGATAGCGGTTTGTGAGCATTGGCTACGTCAGACAAAAACTTAGCATGATTAGAATTGATGTCGTCGCCAACATAAACTAAGAAATCTTTTTCTGCCAGGATACATGACTTACGGCGACGGCTACCATCTAACACTTCAATCTTGCCATCTTGCGTGCGACGACCAACGGCCGGGTATTGTTGGCCACGCTCTTTTAACGTAACCAAAACATCCGATAAGGCGTGCTCATTCAGGAAAGATTGTTCACGTGCATTCTCAGCAAAAACAGTGGTCTCAGATTCAACCTTATCCGCTGGAATACGAACTAATTCAAATTGAACTGTACTCTCGCCAGCTACTGCCAGCTCGATAACCTGTGCCTTTTCTTTAGCTGCCGTTTGTGCTTCCTGGGGAGTAGCGACACGGCGCTTATTTGTTTTTCCAAATAATTTTGCGTTTAATTCAGACGTTTTTAAAGCCATTTACTTATTACCCCTGATTCAATGACGGCCAATTAGAGTGCAATACGCGCTCTAGTTCCAGTGCGCTCTTATGAACTGCGTCTTGAGCGGTTGCTAGTGTCTTCTTACCACCTTCAAAGTCGCTCACAGTTAGGTCGAACACCGTACTATAGGTATCCGCACAGGTTTCAAAGGCTCGACTGCGCGGGATGGTTGCCATCATAACTTGATCACCAAGAAGATAGTTCATTTCAGTGAGTACAGACACTTGCTTCTTGTTGTCATCTTCAAACATAGTTGGCATCAAGCGAACAAATTCCAGACCATTCCAGTCTTCAGGGAACATTTCGTATACCGTCGGCAAGTGCTGGAAGAAGTTTACGGTTGAAGCCCAGTCAAGACGTTTTGCCGCACATGGGATCAATAATGCATTTGAGGCATACATTGCGTTCCAAACCAACGGGTCGACGTGCGGACCGGTATCAATCATGATGACATCAAAGTCATTGGCGATTTTGTCGATAAGCTGCTCTTTCAACAGACGAACGATGTCTAAAGATGGATCTTCAGATAATGTTTGCCATGCTTCAGCGTTAAACATCGCGTCTTCTGGGAACGCAGAAATCGATTTCAAATTAGGATATTGAGTCGGCAGTAACACATTCTTGTGCAAGAATTGGCGGTCAATCTCTACCCCATCAGGTACGTTGCCTAACATAATATCGACAGCAGAATAGATGTTGTCATGTTCAGCAACGCTGATTTGTGGATTTAGGAACAGGCGTAGTGAACCTTGGGGGTCCAAGTCAATCAAACAGATACGATAGCGTTTATCTAAGTTAAGCGCTAAACATGCCGCCAAATGAACGGCCGTCATCGATTTACCTGTACCGCCCTTCTGGTTTTGTACGTTAATAATCCAAGGCTTATTGCCTGTATTTTTTTTACGCTCATGGAATTTCGGCACCTCTGCCGCATCCATCAGCATATGCGCTTCTTCTAACGTAATGGAATAATGATTGGCATTATTCTTAGTAAATTGATGGCCCGCAGATTCCATTTTCCCGATAGCTTCATCGAGTTTACGGCGCGTCAGTCCCGAACGGGTCTCCATCATTGCCTTAGACATTGGAGGGAAGTAGTTATCACTTCTCTCTTCTAAAACAATCTCAATACGGTCAGCTTGAACCTGCTGTGTCAGTTCCGCTAACTCTTGAAGGTTTTCAATCGTTTTTTCTCTTTTCATGCCAAATTCCGTTGGAAGGATATCTGATTGCAATTGTACAGCAGTAGATAGCAAAAACAACAAAAAGCTGAACAAACATTTTGAATAACAATCACATAAAAAAACATTAAAATCGTCAGTTTCATGATTAACGGTAAAAAACGTATCAAAATTCAATCAAATATTATCGGGATTATGGCTCCTAAACTACCTTACATTTAAAATGTTACGACGTCACTTATTTACATTGTAAATGTTAGTTTTTACGGAACGATTATACTCGCGGACTAAATTACGGATTATGTAAAATCAATTGTCGACTAAATCATGCAGCAAGGCGTTTTATCTAAAATAGAACCTTGATCATGTATCCGAGTCAATAACTAGAGATATAGAACAAATTGCTTGGAAGAATGATCAAGGAACTATCTTGATCATTCTTCCGTGTATAAGTACCAACACGAAAACATGATCAAGGTATAAGAGGAGTTGGGAATGACAAACTAAGTAGCATGGAGGTGGATCCATATTACGGAAATATGATCAAGTATGTCGTTTTCACGGAAGCATGTAAAATGACCTCTACTTTACGGTTGAATGCAGACAGACAGGGGCATCTGAGACAGGAAAGACGCCAAAATAGCGGAACGATAAATTTAAGACGTTAGCAGCGTTGACTTATACCATCATGATCATGCTTCCATAAGTTTCCTCGTAAGCTATATTTACACATTCACAAAAGAAATGTGGTGCCATTTTAACCACATGAATAATTTACCAGCAGAATTTAGCGTGGCACACGCATCTATACTTGTCTTGATCATCGATCCGAAGGGAAATAACAAGGAAAAGCTTGATCGGTTAACACATTGAATTACACACTAACCCCTGACTTCTGTGGATAACCTGTATAAACATCATGATCATCGTTTCAACATCATTTTGATCATCTTTTCAGAAACTTATTGATCATGCTTGCGGAAAAATATGATCATGCTTTCACTCATGTGTTGATCATCGTTTCGTTAACTTCATGATCATACTTCCCAAGGCTCTAAAAAAAATTCATTTAATAACATTAACTTATGGAAAAATCAGTGCACAGATCATTAGATCATATAATCAATTAAGATCAGAATAATCAAAAAGATCAGTTATTTAAAAAACAAGATTTTTTCTTTATTTATGATCTGTTTTTCTTTATTCTTCGGAACAATAGCATAACTACGGCTAGTGTGATCTGGATCTAAAATGACGGCTGATGAAAAAATTCTGATTAAAGCACCAAGAAGCCATAAAGATGGCCATCTTTTTGAAGTACATGAATCTTCTGCAGATTGGGTAGAGCAGTACCAGCATTTCAAAGGGGTGACCAAAAGCATCTTAGAGTTGCTTAATCTGATCTCATTAAGAGGTTTCAGCAGCAAAGATGGATTCGTATCCACCACTGAGATTGTGGAAGCAACAGATGGTCAATTGACCCGTGCCGCGCTTCAGCAACGCTTGCGAGCAGCAGTAAACATCGGATTATTCACTCAAACCCCGGTTCGTTTTGAAGAAGGACTAGCCGGGAAAACCATGTTGCATAAGTTTGTGAACCCAAATAAGCTCATTTCCGTTTTGGGTGCAACCAGCTTAGTCACTGAGAAAGTTCGCCAAAATGAAAAGCAAAAGCGTTCAAAAGCATTAGCTCAAACGCAGGTTAATAAGCGGTTGTTGAATGAGCATGGCTTAAATACGCCACCAACAATGAAAGATGAGGCTGATCAGTTTGTGGTATCACCGACAAATTGGGCAGGGATCATTGATCAAGCGCTTGCTCCACCTCGTACGCGAAAAAGTTATCAGAAATCTATGGTTTCGATCTCCGGTACCAAAGCCGTGATTGAAACACGATCATCTAAAAATATTATGACAGTTGATGATCTGATGACCCTTTTTGCCCTGTTTACTTTAACCGTGCAATACCACGATCATCATAAAGATCAATACCATCTCGATGCTGCACATGTACCGAATAAAACCCCGTTGTACATTACAGATATCTTGTCGCTAAGGGGGAAAAAGGACAGCGGTCCCGCGCGTGATTCCATTCGTGACAGTATTGATCGAATTGAATTCACCGATTTCCAGTTGCATGAACTCACCGGGCGCTGGCTAAGCGAAAATATGCCGGAAGGCTTTAAAAGTGATCGATTCCGTTTTCTGGCTAGAACGATCACCGCATCGGAAGAAGCGCCTGTAGAAGGCATTGATGGTGAAATCCGGATCAAACCCAACTTGTATATTTTGGTTTGGGAACCATCATTCTACGAAGAGTTACTTACTCGGGACTACTTTTTCTTGTTCCCGCCAGAAATTCTTAAACAGCATACTTTGGTTTTCCAGTTGTATTCATTCTTCCGCAGCCGAATGGTACGTCGTCATACTGATTGCATGTTGTTAAGCGAATTGAACCAAAAGTTAGCACGCAATATCGAATGGCGCCGATTCTCCATGGATCTGATCCGTGAGCTAAGACGATTATCAGATGGCAAAGGCACGGACGATCTTTTTGTAGTCAACTTGTGGGGTTATCATCTGACGATCGAAACCATGGTCGAGAACGATAGGGCAACGGATTACCAGATAGACATCAAATGCGATGTCGAAGAAGTCTTACGATACTCAAGAGCACGCACAACGAACGCAGGAAAGCGTAATATGGCTCCTACGCTGCCAAACCCACTTCGTAATGAGATGGTATCAAAGCAACAGCTAGAAGAGCTCTCAGGCATCATTGACGGCGAATTTGAGCCTATTCAACGTAAAACACCGTCACCTCGTGGAAATTTGGGACGCAGGGTGAAGCAAAGAAAACATCTGGTCGAGATTAACGCAGATGAAATCACTATTACTCTGTCCAAATATACCTCTCCAGAGGCCCTGGAACGCAGTATAGCCGCTCTTTCAGCAATGACTGGCCATTCTTATGCATCAATTAAGGAAGAGTGTTCTGAGTACATTGACAAGCTTGATTGGCTAAGAGTCGGGGATGATCCTGTGCCTTATGAGATTCTGAGTAAAACCGTTGAGCTGTTTAATTCTCAAAATGATATTAAACATCTGACCATTGAACGGCTGATTGCAGGACTTGCGGTTCGTCGTAAGGTTTGCAGGCAAATCTTTGATGGTCATATGGACGAGATGGTTTACCGGGCTCTTGACGAGATGGCCATTTAATCGTTGTCATCGACAGGAATGAGTGACTTATTGATTTTAAATGTAATCATCGATGCCACTGATAAAAAACAGACTTAACTCTTACACATTGATGACATTAGATACTGATGTGAGGACTAATCTCTATCTCGAATAGACAACCTTTTGTCCTTTCTGATGATTAATAGATAGGCTCATATATTGTTACATTCATTCTGAATAGACTTCGCGAGTTTCTCCTAAGGAAGCTCGCTTTTTTTTATCCAAAATTCAGCGCTGTTGCACTTACCTTGATCATTCTTCCAGATCAATAAAGCATAACGTGTCATGCTTTTGCGTCCGTACTCAAGCGAAATATGAAGAAAAATATAGGTTTGGAGGGATTAAGATTTTTTTCCGAATAAGTAAAAATGAGAGCTGGATCAGCACACTTTTCTTAGGGGTAATCATTCAAATTTAATCGTAAATTTCGCCTTTGGCAAAGTTTAAGTGATGAATCTATTAATGAGTTATCGAAAGGTCGGGAATGGTCACATTTCCCTATCGTTTTTCTTACCACGCCCCTTGGGGTTTGCTATAGATTACTCATCGAAAACATGGTGTGTTCGGAGGAAATATGTCCATTAATTCTATCGACCATGAAGAGATGAGTAACATCGCTCACAAATGGGAATTACCTGAAGAAGAAACCGTTGTGCAGCCAGAGAAAACACTGAAATCAGCAGAAGCCAGAAGACGCATTGAAGCACTTCGTGAAATTCGTGAAAGCGGTTTGACGATTGAAGAAGCTAAAGAACTGGGTTTGATTCACTGATTTGTTCCCTTAGGTGCCACAATGAACTACTAGGGTAGTCACGAAAGACTACCCTTTTAATTATTCCTCAGTGTTTTTGTTCTCTTCTGAGAGAAGCGTTCAAGATCAGTCAAATTAGCAACTCACACAAAATAGCCACCCATCTTCTCCGATTCATTGACAACCTAATCTTGCGTTACTAAAAGATATATCAATAACGATATGCTTTTTATTGAATATCGTTCCCGTAATACAGGAGCGCATGTATGGTTGAGCAGATTCTTTTTTACGAGCCGGATGAACCCCATGGTTTTTTATCCAATTTTTGTTGTGCATCGATAACGGTTCATCATCAAGCTTGGGCCACCAGCGAGCATTATTATCAAGCACAGAAATTCTCGGATATTGCAATACAACGCCAGATTCAACGTGCTCCAACTCCGGATGAAGCGTTCTCACTCAGTCGTAAATACGCGCATTTGGTACGCCGAGATTGGGATGAAATAAAACTATCCGTCATGGCTTTTATTGTGCGAGAAAAATTCAGGCAACACCCCAAATTGGCGAGTCAGCTCATCAAAACCGGAGATGCCAGCTTGACGGAACATTCACACAAAGATGAATTTTGGGGCGATGGAGGTGACGGAAAAGGTCAGAATCACCTGGGTTCGATTCTGATGCAAGTTCGTGAAGAGCTAAAGATTAATCCGCTTGATAATCTGTAGCTCTCGATAGCGATCCCAAGTTATTCCAACCTTAGAGAGAGGTTTTACAAGCCTCAGCGAGGCGGGAAAAGTACTAGAGATACTTGTTAATGATTTTATCAATCTCTCCTGATGTTTTTAGCTCGGAGAGTCGTTTATTAATAAACGATTGCAGTTGCGGATTCATCTCAGATGAGAAAGCAAGGTAGATGGAATAGTCGGGAATGATCGAACTGAAAGGCTGGATTTGGTATTCCTCTAATGGTAAATCCAGGCGTTTCAAGTTGTAGAGAACGCGTGATTCCATTTCAACAAATGCGGTGTCTTTGGGGGTTCTCTGTACGACCCGGTAAGCCGCATCATAATCTTTAACACGCATCTCGTTCACCGTACCATTTTCAAAATACGGCATTAAGTCAGGGTAATCAAAACCGAGCAATAGTACTATCGAACGACCGCGAATGTCCTGAATGTTGTTAAACATAAAAGGCGCTTTGTTACTGGATACCAATACATGTTTTACAGTGTAAATGGGTAGAGTAGATAAATTTTCAGATTGGACTCTTCCCCAATTTGGGCTGCCAAAAGTGATCCAGTTTGGCGTTTCGCTGGCTTCTAGCAGAGAAATCATTCGATTAAAGGGGTAGGTGTGGTAATTCAGATGGTAATCTGAATTGACAAAAATAGCGCTGACAATATCTGTGACTATACCAGAGTGTTTTTGTCCATTTTGCTCGATTTGAAACGGCCTGGCTTGCTCTGCAATGACGTAATAATCCACTTCTTCAGCAGACGCAAATGCGCTTAACACCATGAAACTACATGCCAATCCACGCAACAGTACGTTCATTCTACCCTCGATTATTGCTTACCCGTGACTATATTTAGAGTAGCGCAGTTTATTGGAGCAAATCTAGATGGGGACAAAAGAGAGAATTCAACGTCGGTTTAGTATCGGAAAACAGCTCATGTTGGCCGTGCTAATGCTGAGTTTGATCTTTACGATGATCATCTCCTCTATAAGTTTGTATCGTGGATTCAATGAAGATTTAGCCCATTTAGCCACGGATTTGATGCAGGTCGAATCGAGCTACCTTTCCAGCCTTTCCGCCAGTTTATGGGTCGAAGACAGAGAGTTATTGCTCACTCAGGCTCATGGTGCGATGAGATTACCTTCGGTCGACTATCTGCGTATCGCCACAAAGGATGAAGTTATCGTCGAGCTAGGAAAACGGCTCACAGAAAGAGTGGTTGAACGCAGTTGGCCAATGCAATATCAAGTCGGCGGGAAAACGTATGATCTCGCCGAGCTTGTTGTTCAAGCTGACATGAGGGTGATATATCAAAATTTATGGCAAGAGTTTTTTTTCCTCGTCATAACAGAAGCGATCAAGATCTTCGTTTTAATTGTGGGGGTATTGTGGGTCGCGTTTCGTTTGTTGGTAAAACCTTTGCAACTATTATCCGGAGCGGTAAGTGATTTTCGGGGGGGTAATGCGCCCAGTCCTGTGACTTTACCCAAGCGTTGGTGTTTCGATGAAATCAGTGTCTTAGCCGAGAAATACAATCGAAGCGTAAAAAGAATACGTGATCACCAAGTCGAACTCGAAACCGAGCGTGATAAAGCGGAAGTCGCGAACCGTAAGAAAAGCGAATTTCTTGCCACGATGAGCCATGAAATACGCACGCCAATGAATGGTATAGTCGGAGCAGCATCGCTGTTGAAAGACACGCGTCTGGATAAGTCGCAAAATGAGTTTGTCGAAATCATCGATAGTTCATCCCACTCGCTTATGACGATCATTGACGACATACTCGACTTCTCCAAAATTGAAGCGGGAAAAATTGAATTAGAATCAACTGCCTTCAATTTACGTCACCTCCTGGATACTGTGCTCAGTATGCATTCGATGAAAGTACAGCAAAAACATCTGCGGTTATTGAGCGAAATAGACTCTCAACTACCAATAGAAGTGAAAGGGGATGCTGGACGTTTAAAGCAAGTACTGAATAATTTGCTAAGCAATGCTACGAAGTTTACTGAGCATGGCTACATCAAGTTACAGGTTTCACTCGCGTATCAGGAAAATGATCTGGCGTACGCTTCTTTCTCGGTCGTGGATACTGGCATTGGTATCTCTAAAGAACACCACAAAACGGTTTTTGAGCGCTTTCAACAGGCGGATGGCAGTACTACACGAAAATATGGTGGAACGGGGTTAGGGCTCGCGATAGTAGCGCAGTTAGTCAATATCATGGGTGGCGAAGTCAGCTTAACCAGTGAGCTTGGATTGGGTAGCCGGTTTGAATTCACCATTCCTCTTAAGGTGGTAAAAGAATCTATTACCGCTAAACCTCAAAATGTTTTCGACTTTCCGCACTTGGAGGGCATTGACCCGGAAGCACCATTAATCGAATCCCCAAAAGTGCTAGTTGTAGAAGACACAAAGGTGAGCCAGAAAGTCCTGCGAATCATGTTGGAAAAGATGGATGTACGGGTCAATGTGGCGAACAATGGAGACGAAGCGGTTAAACTCTGCCGTGAGCAGAGTTTTGACTTAATCTTTATGGACTGCCAAATGCCAGTAATGGATGGTTTTATTGCCGCTCAGAAAATCCGTCAGATGGAAGAGTGGGGGAGACGTGTCCCAATAGTGGCGTTGAGTGCAAATGTGCTGGAAGAAGACCAGCAACATTGTTTCGATGCTGGTATGGATAGCTTTGTATCTAAGCCAGTAACACAGGAACGATTGAAACAAATATTTGAACAATACCTGCCAAAAGCATTGAAAATTGATGTTAGCCCGAAATCAGTAACTTGAAATTGATCAAGTTAAGTGCGTTTCTATTCTGCAATTCCAAGTCGGTATGCTATAGTGCGCGGCTAGTATTAAAAGTACCTTGAGGCTGTGAATGTCGTTTAATCTATCCCTATTGCCGCCTGACGAAAAAAACAAAATCGAGCTGGATAAGCAAGCCTCGTTTTTGGTTTGGAAACTCAGGGAGGCCAAGTCTGGTCCTGAAGCAATAGAAGAGCAACTGTCTAAGATTAACGATGCTGATGAAAAAGCATTTTTCCAGCAATCGGTTGAAAAGTACAAGCGAGTAATGGGTGTCGCGTAACGCGACTCGTGGCTCTGGTGACAATCATAGCGGCGAATGAAGTAACTTCCCCATTCCTCGGCAAAGCGACAATTGAAAAGGTTTCGCTTTTTGCTAAAATCCTTCGCATTAAATTTGAATTTAGAGAGACATCCCGATGGGAAGAAGTTTTGAAGTGCGCAAAGCCTCTATGGCGAAAACTGCAGGCGCAAAAATTAAAGTTTATTCCAAATACGGTAAAGAAATTTACATGTGCGCGAAAAATGGTGGTACTGACCCAGACATGAACTTGTCTCTTCGCCACCTAATCACGAAAGCGAAAAAAGATCAGGTGCCTGCGCACGTTATCGAAAAAGCACTAGACAAAGCGAGTGGCGGCGGTGGTGAAGATTACCAACCAGCACGTTACGAAGGCTTTGGCCCTGGCGGTACAAGCGTTATCGTTGACTGTCTGACAGATAACGGCAACCGTACTTTCCAAGATGTTCGCCAGTGTTTTGTAAAAACAGGTGCGAAAATTGGTGTTGAAGGTTCTGTTTCTCACATGTTCGATCACCAAGCGGTATTCCAGTTCAAAGGCGATGATGATGAAGTCATTCTGGAAACACTAATGATGGATGATGTTGACGTAACCGACGTTGAACTAGAAGATGGTGTGATCACTGTATTCGCTCCTCATACAGAGTTCTTCAAAACGAAAACCGCTCTGAACAACGCATTCCCGGATCTTACTGTTGATGTGGAAGAAATCACTTTCGTTCCTCAAACTCCAACACCAGTAACGGGTGAAGATGCTGAAAGATTCCAGAAGTTCTTAGACCTTCTGGATGACTGTGACGATGTTCAACAGGTTTACCACAACGCAGAGCTATAATTTATAGCATTCGCAGTTGTATGAAAGGCTTCCCTCGGGAAGCCTTTTTTGATCGTGGCGATTTTTCAGTGTCACTGATTGAGAAACTAAAGAGTCCATCACTCACATGGAATGACTTAGCTACCTAAAATTATCCACTGATGTGTGTCCTATCAGCCAACCAAGCATTCAGTTTCTGGGCTGAATCGATTAAAGCCATTTATCCGCGTTAAATCCCATTCATTCCGCAAAAAGACCATTGGTCGCATATCTCAGCAGGGGAGGGGGTCTTTGCTTAACCTGAAACCATCTAATCACGTTTTAATAAGGACAGTTACCATGATGGTTTTCAACTCGCACTTAGCGACAGGCTTCAAATTAGTCTTTACCTTATTTTCCGCTTTCGCACTGAGTAGTAGTTTAGCATTTGCCAACCCAACGGAATCATTACTGAATCGATTTAACCAAGCCGAGCAAGGCAATTCAGGTTTGGTAGATAGCGTTCATGACGAGCTATCTGAACTTCTTGAGGAACAAGGGGCGACACCACTGACTCTGGTATACCTCGGTATCACCGAAACGCTGCAAGGTCGTGAAGCGTTTATGCCGTGGAATAAGATGAAGTTCACAGAGCACGGCCTGACGACTATTCAAAAAGGGTTGGATTTAATGCTCAACCAGCCAATACCCGTTCACGAGCAACAGCGCTTACAAGGCCTGCCGGAATACCATCTAGCAACCGCGATGGCGGCAACAACTTACACCGCACTGCCAGATATGTTTAACCACTTCGAGCGTGGCTATGAGATGTACCTTGTTCTTCTGGATGAGCCGAGCTTTAGCCAACAACCGTTCGCAGCAACCGCATGGGTTTATCGTTATGCGATTGAAGCAGCGCTGCGTGCAGAAGATGTTGAACAAGCCAAAAAATGGTTCATGCAGATGGAGCAGCTTGGCGACAACAACCTAGAAACGCAAACGGCAAAAGCCTTGCTGGCGAAGCATTAAGGAGCCGCTATGATTATTTTCAATCAACTCAGCCGTGATTATCTCTTAGGCAACCAGACAGTTCATGCGCTGAGAGAGGTGTCAGGGAAAGTATTTGCCGGAGAGATGGTGGCGTTGTGTGGTCCTTCTGGTTCGGGTAAAAGCACGCTGCTGAATATTTTTGGCATGCTTGATACCTTGTACGGTGGGGAAGTGACATTTGAGGGAAACGCTTATCCTACCGGACAAATGCAGGCCGCTAAAATGCGCCGTGAAAAGCTCGGTTTTGTATTCCAGAAGTTCAATTTAGTGCCAGTGATGACCGCGTTGGAAAACGTTGTCTATCCGCTGCATCTCAACGGTTATTCCAAAGCTGAACAAACCAAACTTGCCAGCGAAATGCTTGAACACGTTGGTCTGGGAGAGTTCATTCACCATATGCCAGATAACTTGTCGGGTGGTCAGCAGCAACGTGTTGCTATCGCGCGTGCTTTGGTTCACAAACCGTCATTGGTGATTGCTGATGAACCAACCGCCAGTCTGGATAGCCAAACTGCCAATAAGGTGATCGACATTATGAAAGGACTAGGGCACGAAATGGGCACCACTTTCATTATCGCGACTCACGACCCGCGAATGGCATCACGCTGCGATCGTACCTTTGAGTTGGTGGACGGAAAAATTACTCACGCGCATCTTGGTGCTGAGGAGGTTTCATGGGCAAGTTAATCCCAGCTTCGGTTCGTCTTGCGTGGCTGAACCTTCAACGTAACCGCCGCCGCAGCCTGCTTTCGATGCTGATTATCGCGATTGCTGTATTTGCGCTTACCAGTGCGGGCGGCTTTGGTCTCTACACTTATGACAGCTTGAAAGAGTCCACAGCGCGCGATACCGGGCATTTAACTCTTACAACGCCAGGTTATTTTACTAAAGAGGAAGAAATGCCCCTCAGTAACGGTCTGAGTCACTCTGACGATATTACTAAACAATTGATCGGGCTAAATGAAGTCAGAGGTGTGCAACCGCGTGTGGAGTTCAGTGGATTGATTTCCAATGGCACCAAGTCAGCCATTTTTATCGGTATCGGAGTGAATGAACGCGAGTTCGATATGAAAGGGCCGTTCCTGGATGTACGGGAAGGGCAGACATTGTCAAATATCCATTCTGCGCGGTATGACCCTATGGAGCCTGAAGTGATGCTGGGTCTGGATCTTGCCAATAACCTGAACCTAACTGTGGGCGACTGGATCACCTTACTGGCGACGACGACAGACGGGGCGCTAAACGCTTATGACTTTAAGGTTCGCGGCATCTACTCAACGGGTGTTCCAGAGTTAGATAAACGCCAACTGTATGTGAACATCGATAGTGCGCAGTCTTTGCTTGGATCAGACAAAGTCAGCACGTTATCGATCTTTCTGTTCGATACCAATTTGACAGCCAAAGTAGAGAAGCAAGTGACGATGATCCTTGCAAATCAAAAGCAGCACTTCGGTAACCAAAACGTTGAAATCACACCATGGCAGGAACGCGCATTCTTTTATCTCAAAGTGAAGGGCTTGTATGACCGTATATTCGGCATCATGGGGGCGGTAATGGCTCTAGTGGTCTTTGTCGCGCTGTTTAACACTATGACTATGTCCGTCACTGAGCGCACGCGTGAAATAGGCACTTTATCTGCGTTAGGTAGTTACCCGCATGAAATCATTGCCAGTTTTTTAAGAGAGGCGGGGCTGCTTGCTGTGATTGGAAGTGTAATTGGTGCGTTCTTTACCGCCTTGGTTACGGTTTTGCTCATGGTGGTTGACGTGCAGATGCCGCCACCGCCCGGACGTACGGACGGATATCCACTCACGATTTACTTCTCTTGGGAGCTGGTTGTAGTTGCAGGGGGCGTAGTACTGATGATTTGTCTGGTTGCGGCGCTTTTCTCAGCACGCAAAGGGGTGAACAAGCCTATTACGGAGGCACTGATTTATGTTTAAATTCAAACAGATATTGCTACTGATGCTTTTGGTCATGAGCGGTGCCGCCATGGCGAATGGTCAAGCGTTGGATAGACAGCAAGTGGAACAATTAATAGAAAAAGCTGACGGTTACCGCTTACAGGATCAATCTTCCAAAGTGGTCTCTTTGGTTCGCTTGTACCAAGATCAAGCGTTGGATAAGACCCGCCTATACCACGTTTATACTCGTCCGAACCGAGAGTCTCTGGTGGTGTTTAAATCGGCCGTCGAAGCGGGGCAAAAAATGTTGATGATGGGCGATAACTACTGGCTGCAAATGCCCAAAAGTCGCCGCCCGATCCGTATTACACCAATGCAAAAGTTACTGGGTGAAGCTTCAATTGGGGATATCTCAACGCTCACCTGGAGCCAGGATTATCAAGGTGAGTGGAAATCGACCGAAACCCTCTCTGTGAACGGTAAGAGCATTCCAGCTTACCATGTCGTTCTGAACGCCAAAACAGCAGGCGCGAGCTATCAGAAAATTGATTTATGGTTAGCAAAGCACGATGCGTTTCCAATCCAAGCTGATCTTTATTTACGTTCAGGCAAACTCGCTAAGCAAGCTCGATACAGCCGAGCGAAGAAAAATGGAAGAGATTATGTCAGCGAGATGACCTTGCTAGACAGTATTCAACCAAGCAAAAAAACCGTGATTGAGTATCAAGAAATCTTGCCATGGCAACTGGATGACAAGTTCTACAGTCCTAGCTATTTACCAAAAGCGAATACCTCACAATTGTAGGTCGTTGCAAGGAAACAATATGAGATGCCACACGGCTTACATTGCGAGCCTTTTCGTCTGGGCTTTCGTTTCTCCCGTTTCTGCGAATAACGAACTGAGTTTTGAATGGGATTGGGCACTAAGCTACGAGACAGCTAAGCAACGCGATACCAATTTTATTGTTGCGCAAGTTGACTCTCACGCTTCGCTCAATGCACTGCTCGACGTACAAATTAACTACCAAAATATCAGCGGATTGTTCACGCTCTATAGTCAAGGTCTGTATTTGAATGAGAAAGGCAATAGCGAGTGGGGGAGTGAGGCCAGCAACCAACTCTTAGTCCGAGAACTGGCTTGGCAGGGCGAATGGCAAGTCCGCGATATCACTCTCGATGTGAACTTGGGTAAATTGCGTGTCGATTGGGGCATCGGGTACGGCTATCGTCTTTTGGATTTGTTCAAACCATACCGACAAAATCCAATAGGCTTGGTTGCAGAAGAAGGAGCGGGTGTTTTTTCTATTTCGCACTACGACATAGCAGGTGAATGGACGTTGATCGCCACGGACTCTGGTTGGGGGCAACAAGATCGAAGCGCGTTAGATAAAGCGGCAGAACAGCAAGGCTTTGGCGTGCGTAGATATAAGCTGGTGGACGATACGGAATATCAGTGGATTGGTTATTACGACGATGTGAGACGTGGCTTACTCGGAGCCAGTGCGATTACCGTTTGGGACGAGTCCATTGCCATGCACAGTTCGCTGCTGTGGCAAAAGCAGAGTGTCGGTTATCAAATTCGTGATCAGCTTGATCAACCAGTTTCTGTTAAGAAGCAAGGCAGCGCATTTCAGGCACTGTTCGGACTGAACTGGGCCAACCAAGCAGGACACAATGTGATCGCCGAATACTGGTATGACAGCCGTGCGTGGTCTAAAAGTGAATGGAATAAAGCGATAAGCCGTGGCGAAGTATTCTTGCAATCGCCCGCTACCAGACCAATTGCAAGCAGTTACGCGCAAGGTCTTCAACATGCCAACATTGTTCAACATAACCTAATGTTGCATTGGCGATGGGATATTGAAGCCTGGGCGGTGTGGCGCGGGGAGACCAATATGACAGCACGCATGGGATGGTTAAGCGATGTGACGCCAACGCTCGATGTGATGCTCTCACCACAAGATGGCGGTGTCATTGTGACGCAATGGCTCAATTATCAATGGATTGATACCGGCGATCAAAGCGTAGAACTGGAAGTTGCTGCACGCTTTTTATTTGGAGACGAGCAATCTGCTTACGCTCAAATCAACGATAAGTATATGATTGTCTTCAATATCAAAGGGAAGTTTTAAATGTTTTCAGCGAAGTTAATGGATAGAGGTGGGTGGCTACGAAGTATTATAGAGACCACTCTATTCTGCCTCTTTATTGCCGTAATGACACTTTTTGTATGGGGCGACCCGTTATACATTCATTTGCTGGTTAGCTTTGGCTTTGGCTATTCGGCCATTTTCTTCTCGTGGCTGATCGACAAACTCTTCCCGACCATCCCGCGTATGATGGAAATTTCTATATCTCTCAGTGCATGCTTGTTGTTTGGAGTGACGAATGCGCAGTTTTGGCTTGGCGACTATTTCGGTATATCAGGCATGCTGTCTGTCGGTCTGATGGGGTTATTGTTCAGTGCAATGTGCTATTTCTATTTTCACTCTCGAGAGAAACAGGCTATTGCCCAGCGTGAATTAGAAACTATTAAGCGCGAGAAAGCTGAACAAGAACGCGCGTTAGTACTTAGCCAACTGAAACAGATGCAAAGCCAGATTGAGCCGCATTTCTTGTTTAATACGTTGGCGAACATCAGCGCACTCATGTCACAAGATGTTGATAAAGCTAAACAGATGTTGGAGCAGTTAACCGCGTTATTGAGAGCAACATTGAAAAATTCACGTGAAGCACGCACCACCATTGAAAATGAAATTGCGTTAATTGATGCGTATCTCGCGATTCAACAAATTCGCTTAGGTGATCGCTTGAGTTACTCCATTGAGGTGGAAGACGGATTAGGGCAAATAGAACTGCCCCCAATGATGCTGCAACCGTTGGTGGAGAACGCCATTATTCACGGTATAGAACCGAAGCGAGAAGGGGGAGAAGTGAATCTGCGGATCAAATGCGAACATCAGTTGCTTCAGGTTGAAGTCAGAGACACGGGGGTTGGTTTGAATCATGTGAGTCAACACTGTGGATCGGGCATCGGGCTGAACAACTTAAAGCAGCGGGTTGATGCTCTCTATTCAGGAAAAGGTTTGGTGTTGATCAGTGAGCCTGTTGAGGGTGGTGTGAGTGTCCGTTTAAGTTGGCCAATAGAGTTGTAATCATAATCAAGGAAGTAGGAAATGAAGACGGGAACTACTGCAATTATTGCTGACGATGAGCCGTTGTTAAGACATCATTTGGATAAAAGTCTTGCCGAAGCATGGCCGGAACTGGAAGTGATCGCTAAAGTTGCCGATGGTGAGCAGGCCTGGAACGCCATACAAGAAAAACAACCTGACATTGCCTTTCTTGACATTCGTATGCCCATTTTAGACGGGGTGACTCTGGCGCAAAAAATCAATTGTATGGTGGCTCCACCTTTGATTGTCTTTGTTACCGCATACGATGATTACGCTATTAAAGCGTTTGAACAAAACGCGGCAGATTACTTACTCAAACCTATCTCTGATGCTCGTCTGCAAACCACTTGTGAGCGAGTTAAAACTCGCCTTGCCAAACGAGGGCAAGATAACCGCAATATGCATCTGAATGGTTTGTTAGAGCAGCTTCAGCAATTGTCAGCCCCCCAAACGCCACAATACCTGCATTGGATTAAAGCGACTCAGGGAGAAGATATTCATCTGATTGCCACTTCTGATGTGCTCTATTTCAAGGCGGAAGAGAAATACGTTTCCGTCTATGCGCAGCGAGGGCAAGGAGCGGTTCATGAATATTTGATCCGCACATCGTTAAAAGAGTTGGTTCAGCAGCTTAATCCCGAACAGTTTTGGCAAGTCCATCGCTCAACATTGGTTCAGGTTTGCAAAATTAATAAGGTAAATAAAGACATTGCAGGACGAATGTTTGTCCATATCGGCGATAAGAAGCTGGCGGTAAGCCGTGCCTCGCAAAGTTTATTTAGAGGAATGTGACTGTTACTCAGCAAGGCACTGCTTATTCTTTACACTGTAAACCCGTTCATTATTTCATTAAATAGGTACTAAGTATGCTTGTGAAAGGACAGTGCATCTTGGTGTCTGACAGGCTTATTCACTTACCGTCACTTTTTCGATAATGATGAGTTCACAAGGCACGTCATCATGGCCGAGTTTAGAGGTGGTTTTCACTTTGGCGATACGATTCACTACATCCATACCTGCCGTAACTTTGCCAAATACAGCGTAGCCCCAACCTAGGTTTGTGGTCGCTGTATGGTCGAGAAAGTCATTATCTTCCAAGTTGACGAAGAATTGTGCCGTTGCGGAATGTGGCGCATCCGTGCGAGCCATAGCGATTGTACCGATGGTGTTTTTTAAACCGCGATTTGCTTCATTCGCAATTGGAGCGCGAGTTGGTTTCTCGGTCATATCCTCAGTGTGACCGCCGCCTTGGATCATAAAGCCATCAATGACACGATGAAAAATCGTTCCGTCATAAAAACCGTCTTCACAGTATTTCTTAAAGTTTCTTGAGGTTACTGGTGCTCTTTCGGTATTCAGTTCTATTTCAATATCACCGAAATTAGTGGTCATAATAATCATGAGGCTTTCTCAAATGGATTCTGTTCGTCAGGAATTATATCCCAAGTGATTCTAAGATGCGTATCAGCGTGAGCACTGATCGGTACTACAACGAGATCTACCTGTCAGCCAGTAAGATATACGATATCTGTTGTTAGCAAATCTTAGATATAACCAGTCGGCAACAGGTTTGATTAGAGACCAGCGCAATGGCGCATAGAGCCATCCTCGACCTACAAGTTGCCAGGCGCGATAAGTGACGTCTAAGCCAAGGAGCAATGTTCCATTGTCGTCTATCGCATGAAGTATGGTGTTGGCACGTGCTGCATCGATCTGCGGGTAATACGTAAAGTCGTCACTAGAGATATCGACAGTTCGGATATATTGATGTGTATCTTGCTGCTTTAATGCCTTCATCTCTTTGGTGCAAAGCGGGCAAGAACCATCAAAAAATATGGTGAGTTTTGTCATGGATGCTCCTTATTTTCATCAGCAAGATTAGTTTTGGTTCAGTGCTTTATACGTCGTTTTAGTGTCTTTGATTTTATCCAAATTTACGTATTTATTTGCAGTGTTAGAACGATAGCTAGTGATTAATTATTAGCGTAAAAATCATAAATACTATGAATGTGATTGAAATTAAGAAAAATGTTGGCGATATGCTATACTACTGCCTCGCTGCAGCGATTACTTTTTGGCATTTGCTTGAGAGTTCCCTTGGATTCGGCTCGTTTAAATCATCTTGAGTCAGAGTGAATATACTACGATAGGGACAAGCAACCCCCCAGTTGTTTAACTGCGATCTCAGCACTTTATCGGCTACAGCGACAAGGTACTTGGTTCAATAGAGAATGGAATATTCTGCTTAATTTTGGGAGCCCCCGTGGCTCAGAATGCTCTGTTTTTAAGTTTCTCACAACACCCAGCGATTGATGACTACTCAGCTAATGTAAACGCTTATAAATGAGCGTTATAGGCTATTTTTCCGTATTGGATCTGGCTTTCTGCGAAGCTATTACGGTGGAATCAAGTCTTCAATTTCGTTGCGGATATATTGGTGTGCTCGCTTGGATCGTTGCGGAAAATTCAGTGAGAAAATTGGCTATAGGACCAAGGTTAAACTAATACTCAGTCATTATGGAGGATGAAGAGAACAACAAATAAGAGGCGATATGAATCATATAATATCTGTAGGGGCTTTGGAGTCCTTCATGGTTGCGATCAGTGTGCTTTTTCTCGGGCATTTTGTTAACGCTAAGCTGCCCGTTTTAAGTAAGTTCAACATTCCAGAGCCTATTGTCGGCGGTCTTATCGTAGCCTGCTTTATTACAACACTTCATTTCTACGGTATCGATTTAGAGTTCGATCTTCCGTTACAAAACACCTTCATGCTGATGTTTTTCTCAACGGTTGGCTTAGCGGCCAATTACACTCAGTTAATGAAAGGTGGCGCTAAGGTTTTTGTCTTCTTGGCCGTCGCTTCGTTCTACATCATCATTCAGAATGGTGTGGGTGTTTCTCTTGCCACCGCATTGGGTTTAGATCCATTAATGGGGCTTATCGCTGGCTCGATTACGTTATCTGGTGGCCATGGCACGGGAGCGGCTTGGTCACAAACCTTCCAGGATGTATACGGCTTAAATAATGTACTAGAAATTGCGATGGCGTCGGCCACATTTGGTTTGATCATCGGTGGTATTATCGGCAGTCCGATGGCAGAGCGCTTGGTGGATAAGCATGGTATTGAATCGGAATACGGTCGCAGCGCAAAAACGCATGAAAAGTTCCCGGAATTGGTGACTTACAACGAGTACGAAGAAGACAAAGTGACGGCGAAAAAAGTGGTCGAGAAGTTATTTTTCCTGCTTATTTGCGTAACTGGTGCAAAGTACTTAGAACAATGGGTGAGTACATTCGAAATCTCATGGTTGATGATTCCTGATTTTGTATATGCGTTGTTTATTGGTGTGGTTGTTACCAACTTCCTGGAAGTGACTAAGATTCGTAAGTTGGATGCAGAAACGGTCGATATGTTAGGTACGGTTTCTTTGTCACTGTTTCTGGCAATGGCACTAATGAGCCTGAAATTATGGAATATTTTTGACTTAGCGATTCCATTCTTGGTCATTCTGGCAGTGCAGTCGGTCGTCCTCGCCATTTTTACTTATTATGTCACGTTCAAGGTAATGGGCAGCAACTATGATGCCGCGGTTATTGCTGGTGGTCATTGCGGCTTTGGTTTAGGTGCAACCCCAACAGCAGTAATGAATATGGGCTCTATTGTTAACCGCTACGGACCTTCACCTCAGGCATTTATGGTCGTGCCGATTGTAGGGGCTTTCTTTATCGATATTGTTAACTTACTCATCCTGCAAGGTTATATCTCTTTCCTTGGCTAGGTAGAAAAATGATACCAATCACAGTAAGTAAGTGATCAGAAATAGCGTAGGAAAAATGCTTGAGAACAAGGCATAATTTTTCGATAAGTAGTTATTCTACAATCAAAAATTGTAACGCAGTTATCGAGTATTTTAACAAGCTAGAATGACCAGTTATTTACTACGATTGGTATGATGAATGGCTAAAAAACAAAAATGGTCACATCGCACGTTGTGACCATTTTTTTTAATCTGATGCGGCTTTAAACGGTTACTGAATCGTACGGCTGAACTGCAGGTTGGTTATCCATGCCAAGACGCCGATAACGGTATAGATGATAATATTCGACCAGCCAGCATCCTGTATTGCTTCGATTGGATCCGGTGCAACGATTGCGTGGAACGGTAAGTAGAATATGTCAGAGAAAAACTGATCCACTCCGTAAAAACCAAACATCACGATCGGCATCCAGCGCAGTGCATAAACCGTAAGAAAGAGGATCACTAAAGGGGAGGTGACCTTTTGCGAAATGGCCATAATGGTCAGAGCCAGCGGTAGCAATAAGATCGCTGCTAATCCCATTCGCAACAGGAACTCGCCCCAGTGGAATAGGACATATCCCAAAGACGTATGAAGATACAAAAAGCCCAGTTGACGATCAGTTGAGATGTTCAGTTGCCATAGCATTATATCGGCGATCACGACTAATACAGAGCACACTAACGGGATCACTAACAAACCAAAAGCCAGTTTCACTACGTGGTTTTTAATGTCACTGACGGGCATACTACGCCAAAACATAATGCTGCCTTCTGAACGCTCTTTACGCAGTGTTCTTGGAAAATATTGAGTGCCTAACAGAATCGACAGAAGACCTGCACCACCAGCAATTAATGTACTTAACTCATCTCCGATCTCTTTATGGATGTTGCTTGCATCTTTACCCAGGTTCATTTGGAAAAAGAAATGTTGTGACAGGTTCGAATTGGCTAAGATGCTGATAAACAATACTGCTACGCATACCAGCATAAAAAATGGTATGCGTGTTACCAGTGGGTTTTCCAACCACTCTCTTTGTAACATCGTAAATACAGAACGCATTACGCAGCCCCCTTTTGTAGCGCGAGAAATAGGTCAGCAAGCGTCACGCCGTGAATGTCACCCATCCCTTCGACTTGGGACAAATAGCGTGAAGAGAGCAACCATTTGGTGGTGCCAAGCCCTTTTTGTGCTGAAAGAGGGTGCATGGCCTCAATTTTCAAACGCTGGTCATCACTCGCATCAAGTATGAAGTAGTTTTCATGGATCGAATCGATGGATGTCTGCAGTACCGAATGACCATGCTTAAGAATAAGTACATCCGTCAGTAAGTGCTCTATCTCAGCGACTTCATGGCTGGCGATGATGAGAATACGTTCACCATCATGGAACCACTCCAACAGATGACGATAGAAAGTTTCTCGGTAGACTAAATCCAGCCCCAGTGTAGGTTCGTCCAAAATCAATATTTGAGTATTGGTCGCGATCACTATCGCCAAATGCAATTGGACTTTCATTCCTTTTGATAGGGCTTTGATACGCGAGCGTGATTGAATATCCGTTTGGCGAAGGATGGCATCGGCTCTTTGACGGTTAAAGCTTGAGTGAACGCCTTCCGTATAGCTTAGTAGCTGTTCTACCGTCATCCAGTCTGGCAATACGTTGACATCCGAAATGTATGATAAGTTCTGCATGATCTTATGACGCTGCATTATCGGTTCGTAGCCGTTGATACGAATCGTTCCGTGATATTTGTGTGCACCAAGCATCGCGTTAAGAAGTGTAGATTTACCCGCACCATTATGGCCGAGCAGACCGAGAACCTGACCTGGTTGTAAGTCAAAGCTGATATCGTGTAGTGTTTCTCCTTGTTTACCGTATTGCTTGGAGACATGTTTTACACTGACTACTGCGTTCATTGGTCACCTTTGATATGTAATGTGAGAAGCTGGATAAGTTCTTCGAGCGGAATATCCAGTTGTTTTAACGTTTCGGCGATCTGAGGGATTTGTTCTTCGCGAAAACGTGCTTTTTCAGTTGCTAATAGTTTTTGTTTTGCTCCTGGTGCGACAAACATCCCCTGACCGAGTCTCTTTTCAACGAAGCCTTGATCTACCAAAATCTGGTAGCCCTTCATGACGGTGATGTGATTGATTTTCATGTCCGCAGCCACACTGCGCACAGAGGGGAGTGCATCGCCCTCATTCCAAATCCCTTGTAGTATTTGTTGGGTGATCAGCGCAGCTAACTGACGGAAAATCGGCTGGTGATCATGCCATTCAATCATGATAAAGCCCTTGAGGCTGGATTGGTGTTATATATAGGTATAACAGCTCACTGTTCGAATCGAAAGGTCTGAATATGAGAAAATACTAATCACAGTAAGCAAGTGCAGCGGCGAGAAACGAAAAAACCCGTGATGATTCACGGGTTTTGTTTGTGGTGCGTCTAGCTAAGCTTGTATTCGGATATTAGAAGCCTTTGATATTTTCCGCTTCTAACTCAGAGAAATACTTCACCGTCTTCACTTTTAGCTCTTGTTGAGAAGGTTCGTCACACACGATTACCGCTTTAGGGTGCAACTGAAGTGCAGAGACGGTCCATAAGTGATTGACGCAGCCTTCTACTGCAGCTTCAAGAGCAAGGGCTTTGTTATGACCTGTTACCAGAATCATGATTTCTTCAGCATCCAGAAGTGTCCCAACACCGATAGTTAGTGCGTATTTAGGAACTTGGTTGATGTCGCCATCAAAGAAGCGAGAGTTCGCGATACGGGTGTCTTCTGTCAGAGTCTTAATACGAGTACGAGAAGACAGAGAAGACGCTGGCTCGTTGAAGGCGATGTGACCATCGTTACCTACACCGCCCATGAACAGGTTGATCTTACCGTAAGACTTAATCTTATCTTCGTAGCGTTTGCATTCCGCGTCGTGATCGTCCGTATTACCGTTCAGCAAGTTAATGTTTTCTTCTAGAATATCAATGTGATTGAAGAAGTTGTTGTACATGAACGAACGGTATGACTCTGGGTGATTCGCTGGGATACCGATGTATTCATCCATGTTGAAAGTCACAACATGCTTGAAGCTCACTTTTTCAGCTTTATATAGTTCAATCAAGGCGTTGTAAGTTGCTAGAGGAGTGCCACCAGTAGGTAGACCCAGAACGAATGGACGATCAGCGGTAGGCTTAAAATCGTTGATGCGCTTAGCGATGTGAGCTGCTGCCCACTTACCTACTTGTGCTGCTTGAGTTAACGGGATAAGTCTCATTTTTTGCCCCTAGTAATTGGAATTTAAGATGTTCTGAAACATTAATTCGCATTATAAAATAAGTTGTCAGGTTCTGCTATTGTTTTAGGTCAAAAATTTGCTTTTTCTTTAGTCAATGTTGCTTTAATCGACGTTTTTAGTGCATTTCAAGCCGTGATAATCTTTTATAAAGCGCTATTGGTCTTAATAGATTAGACGCCCTATAAGTAAAATTCATGTCTGAAATTAAGTTTTAAGCACTTCCAATGAGCTTTTGTCGCTCGTCTTTAGCTTGATAATTAGGAAGACCTGACGATATTTTGATTTCAGATAATCTTGGATATGGCGGGCTGCATATTCCTTATCCATAATTAAGGCGTGTGTAGTGGAGAGGAATTCGCTATGAGAAATGAATTGGATCCAAGCAAAGTGTTATCGGCATATGAAAATGTGATGAACAACGGCACGCCAACCGAGTTTGGTAAAATGTATGAAGGGGTAGAAGCGTTCTCTGACTATGATGGGTACAACGTATTTTTACGAGGCAATGGTGTCGAGTTAAAGGTTGGTTTTCATAACACCTATCATCTGGAATACGAACAAGAGCACTTGAAAGAAAGTTTTTTGAAAAAGATTGCAATGCTGGCCAAATAAATCAGCATATCGTGAGGTATTAAAAAAGCCCTCGGGAGAACGCACCCCTTGGGCTTTAGGAGAAGAAATCTTTCTAAACGTCTATTCGACATCGTCAAATAGACCTCTGTCCGAGATTTGACGCTTAGACAGTTGTCAATTAATCGTCTTCAACCAAACTTTCTTCCGCGAAGTCTTCCGATGCTTCAGGCTTGTTGCGTCCGTTTAGCGTATGGAAGCGTTTGCGACCACGAGCAAGCTGGGTGTACTTTAGCCAAGTACGCTCGATTTTTGATTTTGCTTTACCTGGGTTTTCTAACACCTTAACGAAGTGTTTCTCTTCGCTGTTTTCTGGTGTTAACTCACCTGACTCAAGGCCAAGCATTGTATCCCCATAAATTGTTAGGATTTCCTCTTCTGCAAGAGTAAAATCACCAGACTTTGCAAATCCGCGTGGGAATTTTACGTTGTCGTAAAATCGTTTTTTGCCATGACGGAATTCAGTGTCAGACATGTCAACAGCCTCTGTAACCGTTATTGATTAATGTAGTGAACTAAGGCGAAAATTAGGCGTAAAGCTAACAAAAGAAAAACAAATTTTTTTTATCGTCATGATTTTAATTAGTTGTTAATCTGGTTTGAAATCAACCAGGAGATGGTTTATGGATGTAAAGGTCTTTCGAACATTTTTAGAGCTGGCAAGGGTTCGTCACTTCGGACGTGCAGCAGAGAATTTATATATCACCCAAGCCGCAGTAAGTGCTCGCATCAAGCAACTGGAAAGTTATTTCGATACTCAATTGTTTATTCGTGATCGAAATAACATTAAGTTGACTTCGGCTGGTGAGCGTTTAATCAGTTACGCTGAGGTGATGGTGACCACATTACAACAAGCGAAGCTGGAATTATCGCTTGACGACGGGAAAGGACTGCAGCTTACGCTCGGTGGTACCCCTAATATTTGGGATGCTTATCTACAGAATTGTTTAAGCGTTGTCACAGATTCTTTTGGCGGCTACGGTTTTATGGCCGAAGTCATGGGACGCGAAATGCTCAGCCGCAGTTTGCTGGAACGAACATTGGATATGGCATTTGCTTTCGACCAAATTAAAGCCGATGAACTGAACTGTAAAAAAGTTGCGGATGTTGTGCTTGTTCTGGTATCGACCAATCCTGATTCGCTAGATACGGTATTTGATAACAAATACGTTTATGTGGACTGGGGAACCCGTTTTGCGTCTGAGCATACTGAGCGCCACCCGAAAATCTCAGCACCATACTTACGCACGTCTACTGCCCGTATTGCTCTGGATTTCATCTTAGAAAAAGGTGGGGCTGCCTACTTGCCTGTCTCTTTGGTAGAGCCATTTATTGCGAGTGGAAAGCTCTACAAGGTGTCTGGCGTAGAGGATTGGTACCGACCTATTTATTTGAGTTATCGCAAAGCCAGCTCGTCTGTAGATGCCATTAAACAGGTTGAAGAGATTGTAAAAGGCGTCGATCCTCTCACAGCTTACAGCCTGCAGCAAATTGGGGCTGGAATATCTGAAGAGTAACGCTGGCCCAACTAATGAAAAAGGCCCTGACAATTTGAGTTGTCAGGGCCTTTTCGTATTTGTGGCAAAGTAAAAAATTATTACGGTAAATCGAATATCAAGGCCACCGCCAGATCATTCGTGTTATTGCAAAAAGTCACCGTACTTTGCTGTTCTATTTTTGCTCCATCTCCAGCCACGAGTAAGGCGCGGTCGGTAAACAGTTCGCCTTTTACCTGGTGGACATAAACGTTTCTGCCAGGGCTCATATCGAAAACCTGTTCGCTATTAGGCTCCAATATAAGCTGATATAAACGCATATCCTGCTTGATTTGCAGCGTGCCATTCTCTCCGGTTGACGTTGCGATTGCTGTTAACCCGGGATTACAGCCAAAATCTTTTTGCTGATAGCCAGGTTTATTACCAAAGGTGTTTGGCTGAATCCAAATCTGCAAAAAGCGCAGTGAATCGGTAGATGAAGCGTTATACTCGCTGTGGTAAATGCCTTTACCTGCCGACATGAGCTGAAACTCTCCAGCTGGCAATGTTTTTACGTTGCCCTCACTGTCTTTATGAGCAATCACGCCGTCTAGTACATAGCTGATGATCTCCATATCACGGTGACCGTGAGTATCAAAGCCAGCGCCAGGTGAAACGATGTCATCGTTGATCACACGCAGCTCAGAGAAACCCATGTGATTGGGATCGTAATAACTGCCAAAAGAAAAGGTGTGTTTGCTGTCTAGCCACCCAAAGTTAGCTTGGCCTCTGTCCTGAGCCTGTCTTACAGTGATCATCAGCGTATCCTCAGCTTCTTAGGTTAAGAAAGCTTTTTGTTCAATAAGTTATCTAGAGCAATTTTGCCAGAACCAGATAGAATCAGTGAGGCACTTGCTGCTAACAACGCCAATCCGAATTCATAGCCGTTATTTGCCAAGAACAAGCCGTTCTCAAAGTGAACTGAGAAAATAGCCATAATCATAGTGAAAGAAAGTACTGTCGCTGCTGGTCGAGTCAGTAAACCAAGCAGAATAAATAAACCGCCGAAGAACTCTCCGCTACCCGCTAGAAATGCCATCAATACGCCAGGTTCAAGTCCAATTGATGCCATCCATTGACCGGTACCTTCCAAGCCATAACCGCCAAACCATCCAAATAGCTTTTGTGAACCATGAGCCATAAAAATAATACCGATAGGAATACGTAGAGCTAATGTGCTGTAACCTGCTTTGGATGTGATGATTTTTTGTAGTAGTGCTTTCATGATTCTGTCCCATATGATGTTTAATTGAGTCGGGGAGGAGTTCATCCCCGTGCTGTTGATAACAGTTTAATCTCAGTAAACGAGGTAAGAAATTAGTAATCATTGATGTTCTAGTTCAAAAAATTCGAACTATGTTCTTTTGGCAATAAAAATCAAAGTGTTGGTGGTTAGATGTTGTAAAAAAGTGAGAATAAAAATGAGTTTTTGGCTTGCCTAGGTCACTTTTTTCGAACCTGTCAGTGATGAACTGAGGCTGGTGAAGTGAAGAACGGTGGTCGTGATTTCAACAAAAAAATAGAGCACAGGGGGCGGTGCTCTATTGATTTCACAAAGAATCAGGGAGGAAGGTTTGTTCGGAAACAAGAATTAAAGATTCATCAAACTTTCCAGCGACTCCTCTACATTATTGTAGTGATAGGTTCGGATATTTACTCCGTCTGTCGTGTTGATTTGAATTTCTGAAATCTCGTTATTTGAATCCCGCTCAATTAATCCTATTGAGTGATCAACAGATTTACTTGTAATAACTTTTTGGTTTCTAAGCACAATTACGCAAGTATGTAAGTCCATGCCAATTCCCTTCTAGCCGACGTTGTTGTGATGTTCTGAAATTAACTTTAGTGTAGAAAAATACTATCGCCAACAAATCTCAATATTGAGTTCCGAAAATGGCTAATCTTCTTTTAAGCCGCTTTCTATAATGAAGATATAGCGAACTGAGCATACTACTGCTCAGTAAGACTGCGCAAGCAAGGACTGCATCATGTTTTTACATCCCTATACTTCATTGACGTTCGAGCAGTGCCAGAAGGCGCGTATGTCTCGTGACAGCCGTTTCGATGGTCGGTTCTATATTGCAGTGAGAACAACGGGCATTTTCTGCCGACCCATCTGTCCAGCTACTTTGCCGAAAGAAGAAAACGTCGAGTACTTTACTGATAAAACTCAGGCGATAAAGGCAGGTTATCGACCTTGTTTACGATGCAGGCCAGATAGCGCACCAGGCTCCTGGGCATGGAAAGGTGTGGAAACCACATTTCAACGTGCAATCACAATGATTGATAAAGGGGAACTGCATCATCATTCGGTTTGTGAGCTTGCCGAGCGCATCGGGATATCAGATCGATATTTGAGAATGTTGTTCGAACAGTATTTGGGCATGTCTCCAAAACAATACGCTCAATATCAGCAGTTGATGTTTGCGAAGCAACTGTTGCATTCAAGTTCTATGTCAGTCACAGAAGTAGGCTTTGCGGCAGGCTTTAACAGTACACGTCGTTTTAATGATGCTTTTCAAAAGATCCTCAAACTGACGCCATCTCAAGTTAGACGGAAAGAATTTGATAAGTCTGAATCCAATCACATTTCTCTGCCTTTTCGGGGAGATCTAAACTGGCGACATATGCTGGATTTTTATCGCTTGAGAGCGATAGAGGGTTTAGAATTCGTGACGGAAAAAAGTTACGCTCGTTCAGTGAGCATCCTCGGCAGTCGTGCATGGTTCAAAGCGACTAAAGGTGAAAATAACTTAGAACTTGAATTTGAAATCGAAGATGTCTCTAAACTCCAGAATCTTGTCACTGTTGTTCGCCGTATGTTCGATCTTGATGCTGACATCTGCACGGTGGAACGTCACTTAAACTATGTTGCTCCTGGTATTGTTCGTCAGAAAGGCATTCGTATTCCGGGTGTATGGAGTACATGGGAAGCGGGTGTTCGGGCAATTTTAGGTCAGCAAGTTTCGGTGAAAGCGGCGATTGGACAGCTTAATTTGTTAGTCGATAAACTCACTGGAGAAGGAAAGACTCGTTACTTTCCAGAACCAAGGGACATAGCAAATGCAGATGTGAGCTTTTTGCGAATGCCTCAAAGTCGAAAAGATACGCTGGTTACGTTTGCTCAATATGTGGTGCAAAATCCGGCGGCAGAACCGCATCAATGGCTCGAGATAAAAGGCATTGGCCCTTGGACGGTGAGCTATGCTCATCTTCGCGGTGAGTCGCAACCCGACTGCTTTCTACATAACGATTTAGTGGTAAAAAAAGCTGTGCAACGCTACTCATCACTCAATAGTCATACGGCCTCACCATGGGGAAGTTATGCGACTTTTCATTTATGGAATCAATCATGAACACGTTCTACACAGAAATAACAAGTCCACTAGGCATGGTGACCATTCAAGCAAACTCTCATGGACTTTTGGGGATCTGGTTCGAAACCTGTACAACGAAACCGGATGATCTTGGCGTTCGCGACGATCATCATCCAATTTTGACCCAGACGGAGAGACAGCTTGGAGAGTATTTCTCTGGGCTAAGAAATGAATTTGAGCTGCCGTTAGCGGCGACGGGAACGGATTTTCAACATCAGGTTTGGCATGCGCTAACCACCATTCCGTATGGGGAAACATGGAGCTATCAGGATATTGCCGATGCGATAGGTAACCCTAAGGCGGTTCGAGCCGTCGGTATGGCGAATGGAAAAAATCCCATTTCTATCGTGGTGCCCTGCCATCGCGTGATCGGCAAAAGCGGTAAATTGACAGGTTATGCTGGTGGCATAGAGCGCAAGCAACGTTTATTGGCTTTAGAGCAGGGCAAACCACTTTAGTGAACTAACTTCCTAATTAGTCAATGATATTCAAGGGGATTTAATGAGTTATAAAAAATCCCCGGCACATTGTCCCGGGGCTTGATGTCATTGAGTTACTGATTCGAAAAACGGCTTTACGCTTCCTGAGGTTTAGCTTGGTAGCGACCAGGCTTATGGTTCATTGCCAGAATCAGGTTTATGGTAACCGCCCCCAGTATTGAAAGGGTAATAAGGTAGATATCAACAACAAATAACGACATTGCTACGATAGAACAATCCAATGCCATTTGTACTTTACCAGCGCGGATTCCAAAACGTTCCTGTAAAAACAGCGCCAGTATATTGAATCCGCCTAAGCTCATTTTGTGGCGGAAAATGACCAGCATTCCCATACCAATCAACCCACCGCCCAACAGGGACGCATACATCGGATCAATTCTGGAAATCTCAATCACATGGTGCAGATGGTCTACCGCGAAAGAGACGATGGTGACTGCAATAAAAGTATTAATGGAAAAGCGCCAACCCATGCGAGTGATAGACAGGATATAAAACGGAAGGTTGAGAACAAAAAATATTTGACCAAAACTATAATCGCTCACCTTGGTGAGGAAAATAGCCAAACCAGCCGTACCACCAGTCAGAAGCCCAACTTTGCTGAAAACGATCACCCCCAGAGACACCAACGCACTACCTAGCGTCAGAGCCAAGAGGTTCTCTCTAAAGCTATGATCTTTATCCATAAAATTTTTTCCTTGGTTTAAACCCTCCCAGACAATAGGTTATCTGGACTAGGGGAAACGGTCACCAAAATGGTGGTCCAAAAATTGTTTAATATAACCTGACGGCATTTTGGGCAGGATTCAGAGCGTTGCCATTGACTATTGGTCAAGGAAAACTGCGCCTTTGATTTGCGAGGGATTTCCAAGTCATTCACGTTGAACCCTGCGTGCCGGGGTTATTTGCGCATAAAATGTCTTTAAAAGTGACCAATGTCGAGTTTTCAACAAAGATTAAACTTGTGTTAATGTGTTTAACATAATGTACACGTTGTAAAGTTGAGCTGACCTCATCAAAAGGAAACGTGATGATTAAACGAGTTGGAAATACTGAAATCAAATCAGTGCACACATTGTCCTGCCATTGTGGAGGAGTGGTGATAGAACTTACATTGCCAAACGGTATTGAAAAACCAAGGCGATGTGACTGCTCGATGTGCCGTCGTCGCGGTGCGATTGCAGCGTCAGTGACCCTTAGCGGTGTCCGAATTGTTAAAGGAGAAGAAAAACTCAAGCTTTATCAATTTAATACTCATACCGCTAAGCACTATTTCTGCAGTGAATGTGGTATCTATACCCATCATCAACGTCGTTCAAACCCGAATGAATACGGGTATAACGTAGGGTGCCTGGAAGGTGTGAACCCTTATGAACTGGTTGAGATTGAAGTGATGGATGGTGTCAATCATCCATCAGACAGGTAACCCTAGTTAAACATGCCGCCATTCATCCACAAGTGTGCCGCGATGCTGGTGGCATAACCGAGAGCAATCACTGGCATCCACTTTAAGTGGCCGAAGAAGGTGTATTGGCCCCGTGCTGCGCCCATCAGTGCGACGCCTGCCGCTGAGCCAATCGAGAGTAAACTACCACCAACACCGGCAGTAAGTGTGACTAAAAGCCAGTTACCGACAGACATGCTCGGTTCCATCGTTAAGACGGCAAACATTACCGGAATGTTATCCACGATCGCAGAAAGCAGCCCGACCATTACGTTGGCCCAAATCGGGTTCCACTCTGTGTACATCACGTTAGAAGCTAGCTCCAAATAACCGAGTAAGCTCAGGCCTCCGACACACATCACAACGCCGTAGAAGAAAAGTAAGGTATCCCATTCCGCTCGGGATATACGACTAAACACATCAAATGGAACCACCGAACCAATACGCCTCAACGCTTGTTCATCTCCATTAGCAATCGCTATTGCCGTCTTTTTCGCTAAAGACTGCTTGAGTGTCTGGCGTAAGAAGTAGCCAAAAAACTGTAAGTAGGCTAAACCCATCATCATCCCCACTACGGGCGGGAAGTGGAGTACCGCATGGAAGGCGACGGCAGTAGCGATCGTCAGAATGAATAGCAATACAATACGTTTTGCTCCGCGTTTGAGCTCCACCTCTTCGTGCAACGTATTGGGTTTGGTACTTGGTACAAAGCGTGACATAAAGAACGCTGGAACCAAATAGTTAATCAAAGATGGAACAAATAGTGGTATAAATTCTGAGAATCGGACATGTCCTGCCTGCCAAACCATTAGCGTCGTGATATCACCAAAAGGGCTGAATGCTCCACCAGCGTTGGCCGCTATAACGATATTGATACAGGCAAGATTAACGAATTTTGGATTATCACCAGAGACTTTCATCACGACAGCGCACATCAATAGTGCGGTAGTTAAGTTGTCTGCTATAGGAGAAATGATGAATGCGAGAAAGCCAGTCAGCCAGAATAACTTTTTGAAACTGAAACCTTTTCCCACCATCCACGCTTGCAGAGCATCAAAGAGTCTGCGTTCTTCCATCGCGTTGATATAGGTCATCGCTACTAACAGAAACAGCAATAACTCTGCATACTCTAGCAGGTTGTGTTCTAAAGCAGTTTTCGCAACATCAGCCTGATTTTGTTGAGCAAAAGTGTATCCAATCAGAATCCAAATTAAACCTGCAGCGAGTAATACAGGCTTTGATTTTCTCATTTTCAAATACTCTTCCAGCATAACCAGAGCGTAAGCGATAGAAAACAGAATGAGAGCGCTATAACCGACAGTAGAATTGACGAGATTGAGATCACTGGCTGTGGCAGCAAAGCTGTAGCTTGGAAATAACAAGCCGCAAAGAACCACGATTAGGTAGCTTGGCATAGACATTTCTCCCTTGTCCTGTTGGAGAAATAGTAGCCACAAATTAATAGGTTAGTTGTGAGAAAGCTCGAATTAACGGTAGATGCTGGCGTACAATCTGTGCCACTATTTTTTTAGTGACACAAGACCCGCCACGCCACATATAATTGCAGCGGCATACAAACCGTAAGTTAACCAATGGCTTATTTCTAAAAAAGGAGTAAGTCCTTGAGATGCCCACATACAGCCTCCGTTAATGAGCAATGCGTAATGTCAGGCCAATCTAAATTAAATGAACGATGTTTTTTGTGAGTCATGGCAAATTCCAGGGGATTAGAGTGCCAAATTTTGTTCAGTGGGAGTTCTCTCCCACTTTTGATTCGCTTGCTCTCACCTGAAAGTGTTAGAGCAAGCTATGATTGGATCTCAACTGATTTATCGGAGTAATAGTTTCCTTAGTGGAGATGCTTCAATCCCTTTCACTAACAGCAAGGTAGCAAGGAGCGTAGCTGGATAGATAAAGATATCTTTGACTAAATCCTGCAGCTCAAAATAACCAGCCACATTCATAACCATGATCATGACAAGCAGATGCGCGACATAGATGCCTAAGATGCTTGATGAGCATTTGAGCAGCCAAGGTATATTGCCGAAATTTGGATGAACCAATAGCCACATGAAAATCGCTAGTGACCAGATTACGGTACCAAACAAGAAATCATGACTGTTAAACGCAACGTTGTGCTGCACCAACCAATACGCCTCGCCAAAATGCAGTCCCATACCGAGTATCATCAGTAACATGGTGTTATTACGAGAGCAACGCCATGCTTTCTCCCTGATTAGATAGCCCAGCAACACCAATAATGTGCTGAAGAAAGGGCCATTGCGAGTGAAAAAGGGAGAAGGGAGGTCAGTTAAATTGGCATAGCTTCCGGCTAAAACGCCATACGTGTAAAGTAATAATGCGATGGGTAGTAGTAGTTGAGACATTCTGAACCTTACTAAAAAAGCGATCAGTGCCACGGCCATAACGAGTGCAGGAAGGAACCATAAATGTACTAGTCCTCCCTCTAGCAGAGAGTTTACAGGGGATAACATCAGGTAATCCCAATAGCCTTGCCGCTCGGCTAAGTAACCTGCTTCTGAGACCGTTTGCCATTGAAATGGTACCACTAAGCAAATCACACTCCATATGATCCAGATCCTCAATAAGGGTTTGGCATAATTTGTAAGCGTTTTGGTTGGACGAGTGCTCAGTTTTGGTTGAATCAAATAACCTGATATTAGGAAAAATAGAGGAACGGCAAATCGCGCCAGTTGATTGATTATATAACCTACCCAAGGTACGCCATCCCATTGCCAATAAGTGAGAGCCATTTGGCAGTGAAGACCCACGATCGCAAGCATAGCGATAACTCGGGCAAATTCTAAACTGGCTATTCTATTGTCTGTCGCCATAAGTTGCTTACCTAAAAAATTTAACGGCTATCCCTATCTGTATCCAAAGGACTTCACGCTATGAATTCAACGGGTTGTCTTTACTGCAAGCCAAGAACTTCTTTCAAGTCAACCCTCTCGAACGTATCTGGGTATGTGAAAGTAGCAGTTGGCGATGGACTTTATGCGTAATGAAATCAAGTCCTGGTTGGATGGTAATAAGTAATTTCTTAAATTAGGAGCCAGTTCAAACTTCTCATTGTGCTATTCATTACTCAGTTCAATTCAACTCGCCAGATACTTGCTTTTGTCGATAATTGGTTAGACCAGAACACTAAATCTTGCATAAAAGAACGATCGTGCTAAAAATATTGCTATGAAAAAAGGAAAAGTAACCAAAGAGTTTATTCTGCAGAGAGCGTTTGAGATTGCCAGTGAAGATGGGTTAGATAGCCTTACCATTGGTGAGCTGGCGAAGCAGTGTGGGATGTCAAAAAGTGGTCTGTTTGCCCATTTTAACTCCAAGCTGAACTTGCAGTTGTCGGTACTGGAGTTCGCGAATCAGGTATTTACTGCGCGGGTGATCTCTCCGGCGCGCGAGTTGGGAGATGATAACATTGAACGTAAAATTCGCGGGTTATTAGATTCCTGGATGACTTGGAATCACTCTTTTCAGGGAAGCTGCATGTTTCTTGACGCGTGGAACGATACCGCAGCGGATGATTGCCCGCTGCAAGCTGGATTGAGAAAGTCGATTAACACCTGGCTGAACTATTTAGAAATACAAATTGCAAAAGGTAAAGAAAACCAGGAGTTTTCAAACGAGTTAGACACGAATCAAGCGACGTTTGATTTATATGGACAATACCTAAGCGCACACGTGTTTTACTCGATAAAAGGTGAGTCCGAGAGCCAGCGATTGTTCTGGCAAGGTATCGATAACTTGTTTGCTCGGTGGAAGAGTTAGTTATTCTTATTTGAGTAGCTGAGAACATTAAAATATTAATAAAGAGCGACGATGTTCGCTCTTTATTATCAGCATAAAAAGCACGACCGTTCTATTTTTTGAATGCTGATAAAAAAGGAAAAGATCATGAGCGATAAAATTTACTTTAATACCTCGCAGCGTTTTAGCGTTAAACGTAGTCTGGTTAATATCAGTACCCGTCTGCACCACACACTGGCGCCATCACATGCAAAAAAAACGGCAAGACAACTGCTTCTTACCCCAGTGCGAACTAAGCCTAAAAACGCCGAGCCAACAGGTCTAGTAAAAAGGGAAATACACGGCTTTGCTGGAGTCATTAAAACTTATTCGTTAGGCACGGGGCCTATCTGGCTTCTGACCCACGGTTGGTCAGGTACGGCGAGCCAGTTTTTTCCTTTAATGGAGCACATTGCAGCAAAAGGTTTTACAGCGCTGGCTTATGATCATCCCGCACACGGCGAAAGCGAAGGGCAGTATGGGCACATTCCCGGGTTTATTCGTGGTCTGGAAGATGTGTTGGACTCAGTTGACGAGATTGCTGGCGTGATAGGACACAGCATGGGAACAGCTTCAGCGCTTGAATGCCGACACAGCAAACTGGAGAACAAGCCGCTGTTGCTTATCGCTCCTGTACTTAACTATGTCGAAAATTTGTTTGGCAGTATTGCTCGCTCGGGCTATTCAATGAAACTGTTCAAGGCGGTGGTATCAGAGGTGGAAGCTCAGTTTGGCTACCCGTTGCAGTCCATTGATCCATTAAAACGTCTTTCTGAGCGGGAGTCGGTGACGATTATTGTTCATGATGAACAAGACAAGTTCACAAAATACAGTATTTCAGCGCAAGCGGCTGACGAGTTCGATCATGTTGAGTTGGTTACAACTCAGGGACAAGGTCACGGCCGAGTAATGAAATGTGAGCAAGTGTTCCAAAGCTTTGATCGCTTAATAAAGCTAAACCAGTAGCATATCTTCCATCGCGAATGAAAAAGGACAACCGAAGTTGTCCTTTTTTAAACTCAGCGGATGTGCCGTGTGAGTTGAGAGGTCAGGTAATCAGTTACAGTTCGCTGTACCTACTTCTTTCCAAACACCCCATTCACCAGATTTTGTTGGATCATCGCCTTGTGTCCACCATTTGGCTTCCCAAGTGCTACCTGCATGAGTTACTTGGTTACCACCAGTGTAGACCGTACGGGCATCCCAAGCATTTTCGCAAGTTCCTGGAATATCTGTCGTGTGCTGAGCAACTAAGACAGTCGCACTTGCTGTGGAAGTTGCTTCGCCATCACTGACGCTTACAGAGAAGCTTAAGCTTGTATCTTGAGAGTACTCAGTTGCAGTAAAGGTCACTTTCGCGCCGTTAACCGTCGCATTGAGACCTTGAGGTAGGCTCCAGTTGAAGGTGAGAGTATCGTTGTCTGCATCACTGGAAGCAGATGCATCGATAACAACCACGTCCCCCGCGTTTGCGGTAGCAGGTGCCGTAATCTGCGCTACTGGTGCAGTATTCTCCGGTTCGACAATACCAGCTGGTTTTACTGTGACCACAACAAGATCAGACGCCGCCGCTCCTTCGTTATCCGTTACCGTGAGTTTGAACGTCAACTGTTCTTCTTTGGCTACTTCAGCAACGTCGAAGCTTGCATTCACGCTGTTTGCTCCAGTCAGAGTCACCGCTGTACCAGATACTTGCTCCCAAGCGTAGTTTGCGATAGTTCCGTCAGAGTCCTTGGATTGACTACCATTCAGCACTACAGTTGCCGGGCCCGTTACCGATTGATCGGCTCCTGCTGCTGCAGTTGGTGCACGGTTTGGCTGCTCCACAACGGTACCAGCCATACCTTCATGCATTGCATTGAGAATATCACCATTATCTGCGTCAATTTCCCAAGAGAACAGACCTGCAAGACCAAGTGTCTTAGCATAGTTACCTTTTGCCAGCACAGAGCGGTGGTCGTCAAAAGTGATCAGCTCACCCGTTGAACGGTTCCACACCCACGGTGCCTCTGCCTGAGCATCGTAGCCGTATTCAAAGCCGTTGATGCCAGTACCATTCGCACCTAGCATAAATGATTTGATGCCTTTGTAATCAATAACGCCCGCTTCCCAAACGCCTTGCGCTGTACTGCCTTTTAGTTTGCCCGTCGCAGTACCCGTCATAGGGTCATTTGGGTCTGTAAGGGTGGCTGGTGTCACACCTTCCCAACCTCGTCCGTACATGGCAGTTCCAAGCACGAGCTTATTCGCAGGCACACCTTGTGCGAGAAGAAGTTGGATACCGTTGTCTGCCGTGTATGCTGGGCCTTTGAATTGTTCACCGTTCTCGTCTACGCCGCTACCGTCACATTGGCCAGGGCGCATGAACGAACCACAGTAAAGTGCGGTTTGGTGACCAGGTACGTTGTTCCAGCCGCCGTAGAAGTCATAAGTCATAGCGAAAATGTAGTCCATGTACTGAACAGCATCTGCGTAATTAACATCTTCGATCTTGTCGTAACCTACACCGATGGCTGAAGTCAGTTCGTAAGTACGGCCGGTTTCAGCTTCTAACTCATCCAGCATTGCACGCAGTTCGCGCATTAGAGCAACGTAAGCAGGACCATCGTTCACCGGGTCGCCTCTATCTGCAGCAGCACCGCCACCACCAGGGAATTCCCAATCTATATCGACACCATCATAGAATTTCCATGTTTTCAGGAAGTTCTTAACGGACGCAACGAAAGTATCGCGATTTGCTTTGTCGACGAAATCGAAGAATGGATCAGATAGGGTCCAGCCACCGATCGAAGGGATGATTTTTAGATCTGGATTACGCTGTTTCAATGCCATCAGCATGGCGTAGTTACCCTTGATAGGCGTGCTGTATTGATGACCTGCCTGAGGGAAACTCTTTTGGTATGCCGCCCAAGGGTCATGAATAACCACTTCGTAATCAGGTACGCCATTACAGGCTGTTTGCAGCGCATTGAAGCTGTTACCACCGACAGATTTTACTGATTCATTTGGACCACAAATGGGGATAAAGCCGTAAAGGATGTGGGTCAGGTTGTCAGCTGGAATGTTATCGACCGTGTAGTTACGACCATAAATACCCCATTCAACAAAGTAACTACCCATGACCACGCTTGGATCGGTGCTGTAAGATTTGTTGTTTGGATCAACATTCATCGTGAGTGGTTTTAAGTGAGAGCCATCGGTATCAGCAATGGTAATTTCTGCTGGAGCACTTTTCGAACAGCCCGTTTCGTCACACGCTTCAATTTCCATTTGGTACAAACCGCCCTGAGCGTAATCGAATTGGGCAGTAGTTTCACTACCAGTTATCGCTCCTGAAGCGGCTTTGATACCGTCAAAATAGATGTTGTAAGTGTTACCCGTCGAACCATTCCATTGGTTGAACTTGACGGTGATTTTCGCCTGGTCATGGTATTTAACCATGTTGTGGTAACCGGAAGAGGGTTCCATGGCCAGCTCAATTTTAGAAAACTGCAGGTTATTGGAACCATGCATATCAATACGCGGTGCAGTCGGAGCCGCGATAGTCGCTCCTGATAGTGCTAAAGCAACTCCGGCTGCACATAGGTTAAATCGAATCATAACTTCTCTCTCAATCCTTGGATTCATTTTCTATTACAAACAAAACCTGCTCCTGCATCCAGGATCGGGACCACGTGCAAAAGCATCCCATTCAGCATTTCAGAGAGTTTTTTTTCGTCAAAAAAAATTAAAACGGTTTTCGAGTCACTTGAGAGAAGTTAAATAAAATTCGCACCCTGTTGCACGGTAAATGCCACATTGAGTCAATATTCTAGAAATATTCAGCAGGATTGAATTCTATTGTTTACGCCGTGCGGATTTGCATTCTGGTTTGTTGAAATTTCAAGCCAGAAAACACATGAACGCAAAGGTTATTGTGCTCAGAAAATGTTCGAACGTTTGATGTCCAGAGTACGCTCAGATGCCGGGGTGCGAATCTATTTATCAACAATGTTTATTCTTAGCGATTTATAGGCTTGAGTCGTGAAGAAAAACAGGGTAAAACAGAGCAGATTTTTAATGAGGGAACTGATAATGAGTATCAAGGAAAACAGCTATTTTGCAGGCGGCGTAAAGTCACTAGGTTTTAGTCAAAACGAACAGGAATTAAGTGTCGGTGTGATGCTTCCTGGGGAATATACGTTTGGCACTCAAGCTCCAGAGCGTATGACCGTTGTGAAAGGTGCTCTTATAGTGAAACGTGTGGGCGAAGCTGACTGGACAACGTTCAGCAGTGGTGATTCGTTTGACGTAGAAGGTAATTCCTCGTTTGAGTTACAAGTGAAAGATGCGACTGCTTACTTGTGTGAATATCTATAAGCACGAATATGAACAGTAAATGAAAGCCACCTTCGGGTGGTTTTTATTTATATCGTTAGCTAACACGAGTTCATTTCAAATTCAGTTCTTATCCCCCCCCCCCCTCAGAGTCACAAGTCCAGTCGTCGTTTCTCGAGTAGTCCAATCCATCTGTTTTTCATTTATTGACTGGATGTTGTCCCAATTACCAATTTATAAATTTTGCCAATGAATTTGGTCACCCAGATAATTATTTCCTGCAGTTCGACTAAATTTTGTTGCTGTTGTGACCTGTAAACGCATAGAATTCGCTCAAAACCTCAATTCTTGATTCAATTCAAGATCTAATGAATTTTTCTTTAAACTGCTTCACATATTTATGTGAGGCAGTTTTTAATTGTGTGAAGGTGCACCAATGCCTAAAGACCAAAACATCAACAAACGTATGTCTATTGTGACATTAGCTTGGCCGATACTTGTGGAAATTTTGCTACGGACGGCTTTAGGAACCAGTGACGTATTCATGCTGAGTGGTTACTCTGACCAAGCCGTATCTGCGGTTGGGGTGATCACCCAATTGACGTTTTTTCTCATCATCGTATCAACGTTTGTCAGCAGTGGAACGGGCATCTTAATTGCTCAATATAATGGTGCGAATCGAGAACAAGACTCCGTCCATGTTGGTGTCGCTAGTGTTGTATTGTCGGTAATCATCGGCGTTCTGCTTAGTGTGATAGCGGTTATCGGAGCGATTGTTTTCCTACCTTATTATGGCCTTGAGGGGTTGGTGGAACAGTACGCGCGAAATTATCTGTTGATCAGCGGTGCGATGACGTTCAACGTAACGATTGGTATTGTGCTAACCACCATCCTGCGTAGCCATGGTTATTCACGCTCACCTATGTTCGTCAACCTGATTAGTGGCATTTTCAATATTTTCGGTAACTACATTGCTTTGTATCAGCCATTCGGTTTGCCTGTCTATGGTGTCGAGGGTGTGGCAGTTGCTACGGTCGTTAGCCAAATTATCGGCACTTTGATGCTCGTGGTCATTTTGGCGCGAAGTAGCATTGAGCTACCTATGTCGACCATGAAGCAAGTACCTGCTGAGATTTACAAAAAAATTCTAAAAATCGGTGGGATGAATGCTGGTGAAGTGTTGTCTTACAACGTTGCACAAATCTGTATCGTCTATTTTGTGGTGCAAATGGGGACGGCATCGTTGGCGGCATTTACTTATGCTCAGAATATTGCACGTTTCTCTTTTGCGTTTGCATTGGCGATTGGACAGGCTGCACAGATTCAAACGGGGTATTACATCGGTAAGGGCTGGGTGACCAGCATTCTTAAGCGTATTCAGGTTTACTTCTTGGTTGGCTTTGTATCTTCTACCATTGCGACGGCCGCCATCTACGTTTATAGGGAAGAAATTCTGCACTTGTTTACTGATCAGCCAGAGATACTCGCACTAGCAAGTTCACTAGTTCTGGGCTCGATCCTGTTGGAAGCTGGACGTGTATTTAACTTGATCTTCATTGCAGGCTTAAAAGGTGCAGGTGACATCAAGTTCCCGGTACAAATGGGGATTGTGAGCATGTGGGGCTTAGGCGTGTTGTTCTCTTACGTTCTTGGTATTCACATGGGCTATGGCGTCATCGGCGCATGGATGGCCATTGCGTTGGACGAATGGGTTCGCGGCATCATCATGGCGAGACGCTGGCGTTCACAAGTGTGGACTAAGTTTAAGGTCAGTTAAATGAGTTCCCCCCGGCTGGGAAGAAGTTGGGTATCTCTGCTCAATTTGAACTAAAAAAGGCACTGAATTCAGTGCCTTTTTGTTATTTCTCTGCCAATAGTATTCAATATCAACGGGCTAGCGAATATAAGGGCATTATAGAGTGTTAATTCTTTCTATAACCCAACCTTTATCATCCTCAACCTAGTTTATTTGAAAAACCAAATCTACCGCAGACCCTAAAATGGCTTCAGAGGACGCTGTTGGATTTTGGCTGATCACGGTAGCACTGGATAGAGTATCTGCGTTAGTTGGGCTAATTGTTCCCAATTCTAATTGAGCGTTTTCAATTACAGTGGTTGCCTCGTTATAACTCAAACCAACTAAGTTCGGAACATCGGTGGTCGCCAGAGTGAACGTTACGTTAATAGAACCACCGTCGCTTATTGTCTCACCAGCCGCTGGAGTTTGAGATGATACCCGGGCAGCGACCTGATCAGCTGCGTCCTCAGGTGATACATCACCAAATTCTAGTCCCGAGTCAGCGAGTAGATTCGACGCCTCAAAATAGGTAAGCCCCGTTAAATCCGGTACCGTGACAGCGCCATCTGAGATAACAAGATCCACGCTTGTTTGCGTCGCTTTTTTCGTACCAGCGTCAGGGGACTGGCTTATCACACTGCCGGATGGCACGGTAGTACTCAATTCTCGGCTCACCTCACCTAATCTAAATTGGCTGTCTCGAAGTATGGAAACTGCGGTTGTAAAATCCAAGTTCGTTACGTCTGGCACACTCACATTTTTAGGCCTACAGAACTCTTCGAGGTTATTTTCGTCGATATCTGTATTATTTAGAATGGCTGCCGTTACCTTAGAATTGACTTTTATCTCTTTATAACTACTGGATACGGTGCCTGTCAGAATCTGCTTCTCGGCCGTAAAATCCTCGGTATTCATAGTAAAGTCTTTATCATTAGGTAAGTTGGTGTAAGAGGCTGTTTCAAAGTAACTAAAAGCATTATGCCAAGCTCGTGCATATGATCCGTACTTCATTAAACGTACTGCTGAAAAGCCTTGAGCAACAGGCTTACCTGTCTCATACCAACGGCTATCGTGTCCGACTACTCGTTCGCTAATTACCCACTTTTCTTCTTGTGGTTGACCATTCACTATGGTGGTTAAGCTTAAGTTTAAGTTACCTTTTAATTTACCTTTATTGTCGACATCTAATCCATCTGAAGCGACTACGGTCTCAACATAAGTAAACCGGACACAAATATCTTGAGGATCGAGTGGGTCTGTTCCCAATAGTATTTCATCGTTATCAGACAGCTCAAATATGTCTCCATCGGTATTTGGTTCTATGGGATTAGTCGCAAATTGTTTTTCCAATGAATCTGGGAGACTGTCTAAATCTGAATCAAAAGCATTTGGATCAGAAGTGTAAATGTTGGTTCGGCTTTGGTTTACGATTCGTACAGACCAACCTTTAAGCTCATCCCCATCAGATAAGCCATCATCATCTGAATCAGCATCATTTGGATTAGTAACGTATAATCCCGGCGCTTCGCTGTCCTCTGAAGCAACATCGTTGCCGCCTGCCGCCAGTGGGTTCGCTGGGCTACCCATTACCTCATCATAATCAGAAACAGTGTCTCCATCGGTATCTGATTTCCCTGGATGAGTTGAAGGATTGCTATAGTACTCTTGTGCATCAGACAATCCATCGCCATCTGTATCTGGTGATGTTGGAGATGAAATTGCTTGCTCACTTTGCTGAATGCCTGGAAAGCCAAGTGCAGTACTAACCAGTTCCCAACTTACTTCAACGCCTTGTGCCTCTTCGAGATTAGCAACACCATCAAAGTCTTGGTCTCCAATATCATCGTTGTCACGTACCGTTGGATCTCCAGCTAAACGAATTTCGTCACCATCATTCAATGTATCTCCATCGGTGTCAGCAGAAAGTGGGTTAGAAGTACATAACACGTAGTACTCATTACCATTGGCTGGAATAGTACATGAACTTGGATCTTTTCCCTCTGTACTAGTTAGAGAGATTGGGAATCTCAACTCAACATAATAACCGCGCACCTCTTCAGAGTCTGAGATACCATCCCCATCTGTATCCTGTTTCAGTGGATCGGTTCGACCACCGCCGATGACATTTCCTTCGCTATCACGGTTGACTTCCAGTAAATCGGCAAAATCGCGTTCTAGTATAAGGTTGCCGTCCGAATCCAACTCGAATTCACCAGTGAGTACATCACGTTTGAACAGCTTACGCTCATATTCTTCGTAATCACTTAAACCGTCGTAGTCAGAATCCAAGGCATCGCAGCGCGATCGTGCTTCATAACTATCACCAGTTTTTAGTTGCACCATCCAGACTTCATTACCGAGCAAAGGTTCTCCACTAGCATCAATTGCTATTCCATCAGAGTTGCGTCTGACTCCAAGTACTTCAAACCTGTCATCTAATAAGTCGTTGTCTGTATCTTGGTCGGTAGCAGGATCAACTGCAGAACAGCCATATAAATATTCAGCCCGATTTGGCAGACCATCTTTATCTTCATCGGCATAGTAGGCTAAGCGTACGCCGCGATTCGATTTCAGAGCTAGATCTGAAGGGAATAAATCGCCTCGGGGTAGTACTGAACCATCTGGCTGGATAACCCCCCAGCCTTTTGCTACATCACATTTATCTCCAGATGAAGAAATGGCTTTTGTGCCTCGAATGCGGTACATGATGGTCCCGTAGCTACAGAGTTTTGTTGCATAGCTATTAAACAGTTCATCTGCTGTTAGTGACTCTGATGGATTCGTATCCTCGTCATATTGAACTAAACCAAGTACATTGTTTAGCACGTCAGAGAAACTAGCTCCGAGCATTTTGCCTTCGGAATCAAAAATAACTCGTTTATCTTGCGTGACATCAAACCCGTAATTCACTGCAACTCGATAGCGCTCAGGGTTATCTGATAGACCATCTCCATCCAAGTCGACACCGCCAAAGTCGAAAATTAAAGGTGCAGTTCGTTCGGCGACTTCTTGAGAAGTAAACGCATATCGACGGCCATTCTCATCCTGAATTTCGTAGTTGGCTACTTTGAATATCACTCCGCGTGGATTCGCCATTAGGCTTTCAACAACGCTTGGGTATATTGTGTCTTCTTTAAATTCTATAGGGCCTCTTGCAGGAATCAGTGGGCCTAAAGAGAAAGAAAGTGAGGCATCGGCGGCTGGGACTAGGGTTGCAATTGGAATCAGTACTGCTGGATCCCCCTCGTTCGGTACTAATGCCGTAACAATGATGTTGGTCACTGTAAAGGCAATATCATTCGTTGATTTGATATAAATCGGTACGGATATGCTTGCACTTTCTACGACGCGTGTCACTGTCTCTCCGCGTACAACTTCTTGGTTAGTTTCCAATGACTTGGCATATTCGCGCGTTGATGCCTCACTTGAGGTTCGAGAAACGCTAGAAGTCCAACTGTTGTTTGTACTTAATTCTTGGCTTAGACTGAGCTTCCATTCAGGTACAAGGGATGTCGCTTTAAATCCTAGCTCTTGTTGGAAGCCCAGCTTAACATCGAAGCTATGTGAGCTACTGTCAGACTTACTGTATTCACTTGATCGTGTTTGGGTTAGAGTCGTGCTGACGGACTCTGTTTCGCCCCTAGTGGTACTACCTTCTTTGGTTACATCGAAACGATAATCAAGCTGAAGGTTTATATTACCGACTTCGATATCCAGTTGTGGGAGGTCGGAAATGCGAGGGTTTCTATTTACTGTGATTTCATAGAAATCATCCAACTGATCGCCATCAGTATCAGCGAATAATGGGGAAGTGCTGAAGCTGTTGAATTCCACTCCATCCGTTAATCCGTCACCATCTGAATCTTGATTAAATGGGTCAGTGTAAATTTCGTTGAGTTCTTGATAGTCACTTAGGTCATCGTAATCTGTGTCTCTATTTCGAGGGTCTGAACCATAGCTCCTTTCTTCAAAGTCGCTAATTCCATCACCGTCGGTATCGAACAGATCAGGGCTACTTGTCACCTGTTTGCGTACTTTATCTCCAGTTAATGTAATATATTCCACTTCATAACCGGAGAGCTCGTCGTTATCAGTAAGCCCATCACTATCTGAATCTAACAAAGACTGATTGTCTGTGGGCGTACCTGCGAATAACGCTGTGTTGGCACTTAGAAAACCTCCGGCAGTAAATGAGTTATCCAGCTCCTGACCATAGGTATCTTTTACGTTTACTGCGGTAATACGATACGTCAGTTCATTTTGAGAACGCGTTTGAAGTAATACTGAACTTCGATCGTTGGACAGATATTTAGCGCTGACAATGCTTAGTGTACCTGCTTCACTATTGACATTTTCTTGTACGATAAAATAGTTACCAGGGTCTTCGACACTTGATGACATGGGTTTGCTAAAGCTTACAACCACAGTTGTATTGCTGGTTGAATTAGCACCGATTAAACGAGGTAACTCCAATACTGTCGCTGGATCCGATTCACCCGCGTAGATTGTTGTTACGGTATTAGCGGTGTTAGTTGTATCAACGACATTGCCTTTAGGGTCTTGTACACCTTCTACGACAACGAAATATTCAACTCCCACTTCTTGCGGTAACGTCGTCAAAAGCACCTGCGTGTTGTACTGATTCAATACGGCATCAGTAATGGCGAGCTGAACGCGATTTTGCTCCTGGCATGGGCTTTCCGCAACTTGGCAGTAGTAAACGGTGTAATTGCTTGGGTCTCCAGCGTTGTCAGAAACCGCTTCATTGAAGGTGAGTACAATTGTCGTAGGCCCGGTCGTTTCAACTCCTTTTACTACTGGAGGAGTTGTATCAATCGGGTCAATGCCAAAGAAATTCTGAATTGTGTAGTTCGGATCTATTCTCTTTTTTTCTGGTGAGGACCAAACATTAGTTACTTTGACCCGATATTGAATATTGTCCTGAGAGCTTGTTGTGAGAATAACCGTTGAAGTGTCAGAGCCTAAAGTGGCTTGTAACACAGTTAGCCCTCCGACATCGACTTCTGGTGTGTTGTCATCGGCTGCGACAATTCGGTAAAATTCAATGGTTTCTACTGAAGTAGACATATCATCACTAAAGGTCAGAAGCACTTGTGTGTTTGAGAGTGAGATAGCTGTTAATAGTGCAGGCTCTGGGCGAAGAGAACCCTTGAACTGGACAGAGTTGTTAGCCGCAGCATTGGCGTATGAAACAAAAAACGCCGAAACAGATTGAGAAGCTAACTTAGAATCCTCGGATTTAAGAGTTAGCGTATAGTTATTCTCTTGCTGAGCTGTGGTCGTTAAAATTATCTGTGAACCACTTTCGTCAATAAAACCGTCGGTAACTTGCAGAGTTGTGCCAAACTCATCGACGATCTCGTAATTGCTCGGATCCTCAAGATTGGCAGAAGGGGTCCCTTCAAACGCAAGTGCGACGTAATGATTGCTTAGTGCTTCAGCACTCAGAAGAGTTTGTGGTTCTATTGAGGAGGCTTCATCTGCTGATGAAGATGAGTCCTTACAACCCGAGACTACGAAACACAAGAAAATGATTGCTATAAGAATGGTGCGGGAGCTGCTGTTCATGCTGCTTCTCCGATAGGTTTATATGATTAACACAACGTATTTGTGTTAATCATATTTTTTGTTGATTAGCGAACTACCAACCTACCAATGAAATAGACAGCACTTTCAAGCTGGCAACGGGATATTACCTTCGATCCTAGCTGCATATTTTTTGAGCTCAATGTTGCTTAATATTAAAAATTGTAACAAAATGTAATTTTAGTTGATTTATTGTTACTTTTTATTTATTTAGGGCGCTGATAAAAAACTCAAAAAAACTTATTTTTGGGTATATAAAAAGGCAGTAGCTGTTATTCGCTACTAGAGTAATTTCTCATCACTATAATGAACTTGTTGCAAATATGAATCATATTATCAATCAATGGCTTGGTAAGTTCAAAACTCACAATCCGCATGGAAGCTCATCCGTTCTTTGCTGTACGGATGGTCCAGATCCAGCATTTCAGCATGCAGGTGCAAGCGATTCGCCTTCTCGCCATACAGGCCATCACCGACCATTGGCATATTCAAACCTAGGTGATGAGCACTGTGGACACGCAGTTGATGCGTTCGCCCAGTTTTTGGATACATGTACACCTTGCTACGTCCGTTTTTCACTTCAATCAACTGCCAGTATGTCTCGGCGGGTTTTCCATGCTCAAAGCAGACCAATTGACGTGGGCGATCTTCGGGGTCGCCACGCATTGGCAAAGATATTTCACCTTCAGGCTCATTCAGCTCACCTTCTAACAGAGCCATGTAGCGCTTTTGTACGCCACGCGTAATGAACTGTTTCTGTAAACTCTTATTGGCGCGTTTGGTCAAGGCAAACACCAAAATGCCTGATGTCGCCATGTCTAGGCGATGAATAACAAAAGGCCCTTCTGCATCAGGGAACATGGCCTGTAGCCTTGTGTAGGCCGAATCTTTGATGGTTTTACCCGGAACGGATAGCAAACCAGATGGTTTGTTGACCACTACCATAGCCTCGTCCTGATAGAGAATTTCCAACTCTTTGTCTTCCGCCCAGTTTTCAGCAAGTGGGTTCGGCTCGACGTTCATACCTTGCTGCATGTGCCCCAAGATTGGCTGGCATTTGCTGTTGCATGATGGGTAGAACTTTTTATGTTGGCGCACTTCGGACTTTGGTGATTCACCCCACCAGAACTCAGCAAGAGCCAGCGGCTTAAAACTGTGTTTGAATGCGTATTGGAGCAGTTTTGGTGCCGCACATTCCCCTGCACCTGCTGGTGGCACAGGATTGGTGGTCTCGGCGAAGATGTCTACTAAATCGCACTCTTTGCCCACAATATTGAGAAAGCGATATTGCCTGTGTAGTTTGTGTTGCAGGGCATTAGATAGCATTTTACGGCGATCTTTAAGCTCTGATAACTGGCGCTTAAGTGCGGTTAAACGCTGTTCTTTCACCGACAACTTATCATCCCAAGCCATCTTGAGATATTTGAGCGTGTTTTTCTCGGCTACGCTTTGCTTACCCAAGTCGTCCAACAAGCGTTTTAGTTCATCGGGACACAGCGTTTGTTCACCTTGTTGTCTCTGCTGTTTGCGTCTGGCACGGCCTTCTATCATCAATTGGCGATGTGCTTGCTCTTCTTGTTGATACGCCATGCGATCAGCTTGAATCTCGTCTTTTAGACCAGCGAGCGCTGGGTTTTCTACACACTGTTTGTACTCGGCATTGACGGCATTGATGGCGTCGGTTTCTGCGCGGAAAAAACCTTCGTCTGTCAGCATATCGTACACAGGAGGAACAAATCCCGGCAGTAAGTTTTGGTCAGCAATTTTGCCGGAAAAAGCACTCAGATAACCGATCTCGCCTTGTAAATTCTGCACCAACAGTACACCGAACATTTTACCGCGGCCTGCTTGCTCGCCATCAAAACCGAAGTCATGGTCAAAGTCAGTTTGCGTGAGTAAATGCTGTTGTAATTGTTCAGCAGCTAGCACGCAAAGCGGATGTGGCGTGTAATAGAACGGAAACGTAAACTGCTCTGGTAACTCATAACCAGAAATATCAGCAGTAAAACGAGTAAAACAAAGTTCAGGCGAGTGCATGTGTGTATCCGCTCGAGTAAAAAATCGAGCGAGGATTGTACATGTTTGACTCAGGATTACCATGTTGATATCGAACTTGGGCATCACTCTTTCAGTATCAGAAAGACAAGACTCCACGTAAGGGTTATAACAATTGTTGCAATGCGTTTTGCCATTGCTCTGGTTTACCGTAATAAGCCGAGTGGGGAATTCTAAAGAATTGGCCTTCTTTTTCTACCAGTAAAGTTGGGAATCCACTCACTTGCAACTGGCTCATTAACTGCTGGCTGGAGTGAATTTCGTTGATCAATACGGTTTGATTTTGCTCCATCAGTTCGTCCCAATCGCTTGTGTCCAATCCGAGTGTTTTAGCAATGGATTTTAGCGTAGAGGGCTCATTTACTTTGAGTCCCGATTGGTAATGAGCAGACTGAATCGCTTTCAGCATAACCCATGGATCTAGGCCTAGTTTCTCTGCGGTTAAGATGGCTTGCGTAGGCAAATAGGAATCTAGGATAAACTCACGCTCTTGCTTCACTCTTTGCACGTAAGCATCGCCAAATACAGCGCCTGTCTCTGCAGCTATACGTTCGTCACTGCCAATAATGTGCTGGCGAAATTCGGAACCAATCACATGCTGATTGAGCATGCCTCCTGGATGGAACACGACATTAAATTGTGGTGATTCTACCATTGGCTCGATCAGTTGCGATGCGCCATAGCACCAACCACACATAGGGTCGTACAAATAATGAATGGTTACCATGATATTTCTCCTCAAGAACATAATCGCTAAGTAAGTCAGTTTAGTTTGGAATCAGAGCCGATGTTATGAAATTGATACGACCGAAAAAATACACAATAATGTACAACACTGTTTCGTATTTCGAGCAAATGTATGGATAAAGTAACGGCGGCTAAAGTTTTTATTGATGTGGTGTATTCCGGTAGTTTTACAGCGACAGCTGAGCGGCTGGATATGTCCAGACCAATGGTGACGCGCTATGTAGAAGCGATGGAAAACTGGCTTCAGACTCGACTATTGCATCGTACCACTCGTAAAGTCTCACTCACGAGCGCCGGAGAACGCAGTGTGCCGCAAATTGAACGTTGGTTGAAGCTGGCAGATTCAATGACGTCAAACATTGCATCTGATGGTGAATTGACGGGAAAAATCCGGCTTGCTTCAAGTGCATCTTTTGGATTTTCTCAGTTGATTCCTGCGGTAAACAGCTTTATGCAGATTCACCCTAAAGTTCATATCGACATGGACTTGCAAGATACGGTCAGTGACCTTACTGAACAACGTATTGATCTGGCGATCAGAATTGCGTCGAATCCAGATCCTTCGCTGATTGGAAAGCCTATTGCGGTATGTGAATCGGTGTTGGTGGCATCACCAGATTATCTTACCAAGCACAAACAGATATCCCATCCGCGAGATTTAACTGACCATGATTGTTTAGGCTATAAAAACTTTGAGCGACGCGTTTGGCATTTAACTCAAGATGATAGGTTTGAATCGGTCAGCATTCATTGTCGGTTAACCTGTAATGAAGCGACGGCATTGCTGCATGGCACTCTGCATGGAATGGGGGTTGCTTTACTGCCAACGTATTTAACGACAAAGTATGTGAACACAGGTCAGCTTGAACTGGTACTGCCGGACTGGAAACCGAGCCAACTGAACATTTATGCGCTGTACTCATCTCGTAAACATTTATCTCCGGCAGTCAGAGCGTTTATCGATCATAGTGAGAACTACTTTAAGCGACACCCTTGGTAGTTCTAAAGTCTGCTTGTTAAAGCATAAAGCAACTCGACTTGAGATTCACTCAAGATCCTGTACCTTAAAGGTATCCAAGTTTTCCGACACCAGTTAGAGTTTTATCTCATGTCACTAGACAGTATTAAATTTATCGCCTCCGATATGGACGGCACTTTACTCGATCAGTACGGTCGGTTAGATCCTGAGTTTTTTGATCTGTTTTTACGCTTAGAAGAAAAAGGCATTTTGTTTTCGGCAGCTTCTGGGCGTCAGTATTATAGCTTGCGTGACACTTTCGCTCCGATTCAGGATCGCATCATGTACGTGGCAGAAAATGGCACTTTGGTGATACACAAAGATAAAGAGCTCTATAGCTGTACCATTCCGAAACCTGAAGTGGCAGAGATAATCAAAACGGCGCGTGGCATAGATGGGGCACACATTGTTCTGTGTGGTAAGCGTTCGGCTTATATCGAAATTCAGGATCAAAAAACACTCGAAGAGTTTCAAAAGTACTACCATCGCTGTGAAAATGTCGACGATTTGCTAGAGGTTGACGACGAGTTCATTAAAGTTGCAATCTGTCACTTTGAAGGTTCGGAAGAGCTGGTATTCCCGAGTATGGATGCCCAGTTTGGTGAATCGCATAAAGTCGTGGTGAGTGCCAAAATTTGGTTGGACATCATGAATGCACAAGCGTCAAAAGGTGCGGCAATTCAGTATCTTCAACAAATGATGAACTTTACTCCAGCAGAGACAATGGCATTTGGCGACTACCTGAATGATCTGGAAATGCTGCAGGTGAGTGAGCACTCTTATGCGGTCGCAAACGCTCATGAAGAGATTAAGAAAATCGCTCGTTTCTCGGCGCCAAGTAATCAAGAAGCGGGTGTGCTGACGGTACTGAAGAAATTGCTCGACAACTAGGTATCGAGTTACAGATTGCTTTGTTACCTAAAACAATGCCCTGCACGATAATGCAGGGCTTTATTTTATCGATGTAGTTCAACGTTGGAATTTCATTTTGTACATACGTTTATCTGCGATGTTAATAAGAAAGTCTACATTGTTGCTATCTGCTGGATACTTCGCTATTCCGATGCTAGTAGAGAGTGACGCAGCGTTATCGTTCTTCAATACAGGGGTTTGAAATACTGCGTTGATGTGACGCTTTATCTCTTCTTCTGTGACGTTTTTATCTTGAACCACAATGGCAAATTCGTCACCTCCCATGCGATATGCAGAAAAGCTGTTTAGCTCCATTGACTTTAGTCTGTCGGCTATCGTGCGTAAAACCTTGTCTCCTGCTAAGTGTCCATGAGTATCGTTAATCTGTTTAAATCCATTTAAATCGAGGATACACAGTGAAAAAGCGACTCTGTTGAGAGTGTTCTTTCTTAGTGTTACAAACAGCGCATTTCGGTTACCAAGTTTTGTTAGTGGATCGCTTAGCGCCAGTTTTCTGTGAAAACGAGATTCACGATAAAAGAAGTAAACAAGGGACAACGCGGAAAAAACAAACGTAGCAAACAGCGTGTACTGAGCTTGCACGAGTCGTTGTGTTTCTCCTTTCTGGGCTTCATAGACTTTGCTGGTGAGGCGAAAATTTTGGTTCACAAAATCAACTAAATCTAAATACAGTGTTTGCGTTAAACGATAAAACTGGGCGGCAGCCTGACTATTGCCTGTTTTGGCTTCAACAAGAAGTGGCTCTAGCTCTTTGAAGTCATTATATAAATCGACAAAGTATTGCTGCATATTGTTGCGCGAAAAGAAAGTATAAGCGTCATCACTATTAATAAGTAAATCAAATCGACTCCAGGCGAGTTCATATTGTAGCTCGGCCCCATCAATATTTAAGACGTTCTCATCGAGTCGACGCGCTTCACTAACCAATTCGGATAGCTCTTTGGAAAGCTGAAACAAAAACCATGTAGCCTGCTTCTGTTCATTTGTGAAACTCTGCGCTAATGTGCGGGTTTGTTTGAGTAGCATGACGTTAGCAAGCAATAAAGAGACCGCGAAAACCAGCAACAGTAGTTTACTTATTGTGGAATTTTGCCACTTTTTGGTTTTCATCGGGTTAGCTTCTGATAACTTCATTATTCTTGAACTAATGTAAACTCATTCACTTGCCATACCATTTGAGCATGATATTTCGTAAGGTTTAGCTCTGGGTAAAGGTTCAGCGGGTAAACCACCCAGTACGGGCCTTTGTTTCTAATTTGTAAGTAATGCTTGTCTTTTTTATAAGCCAGTATGGGTTGATAACGAACAATGTCTTCGCGAGAGACGACAGCGTGGTAGTTATTCAAACCACTGATGTCGACTTTTTCAGGGATGCGACCATAAACGTGAGTCAGCAGTGTGCTGAGTGTTACGCCAGTAAACTCAGCCAGACCTTTATCCCATGGCAATTCAGTTGTGTAAGTTGTCTCAGGCAAAGATTGAATGTCTTCTAACTTCAGGGTGACCGCAACCTTTTCAGGGCTGCTAAAAGTAACGTCATTTGCGGAAATAAATGGCGCAAAAAGCAGCAAGCTTAAAACGAGTATCTTCTTCATTCTGTTCATTCGGAGTTTTATTCTTTTATTGAGCTAGAACAAAAGGTGCTAGCAATGACTTATTTATGATTATGACGAATTTGAGTTAATAAACGACTTTGTAATTATATATCGTGTTTGAAAAGTAACCGTACGTTTAGTTTACGTCAAGACTATTAAGCAACTTCTCATATAAAAGAAGCCAGAAGCGAAGAGATAGCAGGTCTTTATAAGCAATTGATACCCGTTCGGTGTTGCTCTATATTAATCAGCATAATTATCAATTAATAATATTCTGTCGCGAATTAACATTTTTAAATATTTTTTATTTTTTAAAATATTCTTTATTCTGTGAATAAGTATTCAAAAAATAAAGCCACCTGAGTCGGTGGCCTTATTTTTAGTATCCACTGAATTACTCAAATAAGTACTTCGCATGGAAGTTTAGGTGATCGTCGATAAAGCTCGATATGAAGTAATAGCTGTGGTCGTAACCCGACTGCATGCGCAGTTTTAATTCCGAATCATGGGTATTGGCGGCTGCGATTAACGTTTCTGGTTTGAGTTGCTCACTCAGGAAGCTGTCGGCATCACCTTGGTCGACCAGAATAGGCAATGGTGATTGGCCTTGTTTCAACAGCTCACTCGCATCATATTGCTTCCAGGTTTCGATATCGCTACCAAGATAGGCAGTAAACGCCTTTTGACCCCAAGGACATTGCATTGGGTTACTGATAGGGCTAAATGCCGAGATAGAACGGTATTGCTCAGCATTTTTCAAACCAATCGTTATCGCACCATGGCCCCCCATGCTGTGCCCAGAAATCGATTTCAAATCAGAGACAGGGAAGTTGCTCTCAATGATAGCTGGCAGCTCTTTGGTAATATAGTCGTACATCGAGTAATGCAGTGACCAAGGTGCCTGAGTCGCATTGAGATAAAAGCCTGCACCTTGACCGAGATCGTAATTTTCATCGTCTGCAACATCCTCACCACGAGGGCTGGTGTCGGGTGCGACAATCGCGATACCAAGTTCAGCGGCCATGCGAAAAGCCCCAGCTTTCTGCATAAAGTTTTCATCGGTACAAGTGAGTCCGGATAACCAGTAAAGAACAGGTACTGGGTGGGATTTTGTTGCGTTTGGCGGTAGGAAGATAGCGAAACGCATTTTGCAATTAAGCGAAGTGGATTCGTGTGTGTATTGTTTGTGCCAGCCGCCGAATACTTTGGCCTGGCTAACGTTTTCAATCATCATGAATAGACTCTCAAACAGCAGAAATTAGATTAAACGGCGGGAAACCGCTAATACAATAAGGCTCTCCCAAGGGAGAGCCTTAAGCGGCATTATTTGTCCATGTGGATAACGCTACGGATGCTCTTACCTTCATGCATAAGATCAAACGCTTTGTTCACGTCTTCAAGCCCCATAGTGTGAGTAATGAACTCTTGTAGTCCGAATTCACCTGCCATGTATTTTTCTACAATGGTTGGAAGTTCAGAGCGGCCTTTTACGCCACCGAATGCGCTGCCTCGCCATACGCGGCCAGTCACAAGTTGGAATGGACGGGTAGAAATCTCTTGGCCAGCACCAGCTACACCAATGATGACTGATTCACCCCATCCTTTGTGACAGCATTCAAGCGCCTGACGCATCACGTTAACGTTACCAATACATTCAAACGAGAAGTCCACGCCACCGTCCGTCATTTCAACGATCACTTCTTGAATTGGCTTGTCGAATTTCTGAGGGTTGATTACGTCTGTTGCGCCAAGTTGTTTCGCAAGATCGAACTTACTCTCATTGATATCGATACCGATGATGCGGCTTGCACCTGCCATACGAGCGCCGATGATTGCAGACAGACCGATACCGCCCAGACCAAAGATAGCGACTGTGTCGCCTTCTTTAACTTTTGCTGTATTTAGTACTGCGCCCATACCAGTAGTTACACCACAGCCAAGCAGACACACTTCTTCCAGAGGAGCTTCTTTGTTCACTTTAGCCAGTGAAATTTCTGGAAGTACAGTGTACTCAGAGAAAGTCGAGCAGCCCATGTAGTGGAAAATAGTTTCGCCATTGATAGAGAAGCGGCTAGTGCCGTCTGGCATCAGGCCTTTACCTTGAGTTTCACGAACTGCCTGACAAAGGTTAGTTTTGCCAGATTTACAGAACTTACACTCACCACATTCTGCTGTGTAAAGAGGAATAACGTGATCACCAACTTCAACACTAGTCACGCCTTCACCTACCATTTCAACGATACCGCCACCTTCGTGACCAAGAATCGCAGGGAAGATGCCTTCAGGATCGTCACCAGATAGTGTGAATGCGTCAGTGTGACAAACGCCTGTTGCCACGATGCGAACTAAAACTTCACCTTTTTTAGGAAGTTGTACATCCACTTCTTCCATTTTTAGTGGCTCACCTGCCGCCCATGCGACAGCCGCTTTAGATTTAATCGATGTTTGACCTGGTTTGATATCAAGTGCCATTGGATTTTCCTTATCTAATCAATAGGTAGGCGTCGTAATTAAGCGTAGCTGAGCTTTCGTTTTTCGCCTGATGTTTTACTGGTTTTCATTCTATCTATTTCAATAAAAATGATAATCCATCCTTTTGAAAATGATTTTTACAAATACGTAATAATTTGCCGGGGTTTTCGCTGGTGTATCGATGAGAGTTCATTTTAATAACATTTGGTATTAAATAAATAAAACAATGTTTCAACTTCTAACTTTTGAGTCAATTTCATTAGAAAAAAAGGCCTCATGTCACATTAATCCCGGCTTTGATTTGATGCTGATTGCTAGAGATCTCAATTCAATTTAAATCAAATTTGAACGATATTGATCATATATGAACTGTCTATACACTTATCTCAAACAAAGGAGAGATAGATGTATACCAATTACAACAGCAATCCGCTGGATGCAAAGCATTATGATACACAGCGTTTGCGCGACGAATTTCTCAATGAAAACTTATTTATTGAAAACAAAATAACCTTACTTTACAGCCATATAGACCGCGTTGTTGCACTGGGTGTGTGCCCGACTTCTCAACCACTGGGCTTGGATGAGTACATTGATAACGATGTGTTTGGCACTGACTATTTTTTACAGCGTCGTGAGCTGGGCATGGTGAACCTGAGTCAGGCTCCGATAGAAGTGAGTACAGCAAACAACACCTACAGGCTTGAATATCTTGATGCACTGTATCTGGGCAAAGGTGAGCAGAACATCACTTTTACTTCATTGAATTCTGAGCAAGAACCTGTTCTCTACTGCTTGAGTGCGCCTGCACATCAAACTTATCCGTCTCGTTTGATTACGCGACAAGACGCAAATGTGGTTGAGCTTGGCTCTAATGAAACAGCGAATTTGCGTGTTATTAACCAGTACCTTCATCCTGATGTGCTGCCTACATGCCAGCTGTGTATGGGCGTGACGCATCTCGCTCCAGGAAGTGTGTGGAATACGATGCCGGCTCATACCCATGAACGTCGCATGGAGGCCTACCTCTATTTCAATATTAAAGCCGACCAGGTCGTTTTCCATTTCATGGGTGAACCGCAAGAAACCAGACACATCGTGGTGCGCGACAAGCAGATAGTTCTGTCGCCTAGTTGGTCTATTCACTCAGGTTGCGGAACCAGCAATTACAGCTTTGTCTGGGGAATGCTTGGTGAAAACCAAACCTTTGATGACATGGATTTCGTCGACATGAACGCGATCCGATAAATACAAATACCCTACAAATTTTTACAAGGACTTTAGATATGAAAAAAGTACTGAAATTAGCAACGCTGTCGGCTTTGGTAAGTGTTGGTCTGGGCGCAACCTCAATGGCGCAAGCGGCAACCGAAATTAAAGCGGCCTTTAACCAGTCTGATAACCATCCTCAATATCTTGCTCTTCAGGAGTTTGGTAAAAAACTTAATGAGCAAACGGATGGTCGCTACAAACTTTCTATCTATGCTAATGAACTGCTTGGTGACCAGCGTGCAGCCCTTGAACTTGTGCAGAATGGCGCGATTCAAATGGCTGTTGTGGCAAACCCTCTGATTGAAAACTACGACGCAACTTACCGTGTCATTGGTATGCCTTATGTTTACACCGGTCCGAAGCACCAGGAAGCGGTATTTACCTCTGGTGAGTTAGATGAGCTATTTGCTTCAACACAACGTTTTGGATTTGAGGTTCTGACGGCATACACCGCTGGTGCGCGCAGTATGTACACTAAGGGCGCACCAGTAGAAACGGTTGCAGATATGAAAGGTAACAAGATTCGTGTGATGCAATCTGAAACCATGATCAAGATGCTTTCTTGCATGGGCGGTACCGGCGTTCCTATGAGTCAGGGGGAAGTGTACACCGCGATTCAGCAGGGCGTACTTGATGGTGCTGAAAACAACGAAATCACTTATGCCGATCTCAAACAGTATGAAGTGGCTCCTTACTTCTCAACGACTCGCCATCTGATGGTGCCAGATCTTGTCGTTATCAGCAGCTACTTCATCAACTCAATGTCGAAGGAAGATCAGGCAACCATTCGTCGTTTAGCGAAGGAAAGCACACCAGAGCAATTCAAAATGTGGAACGAGCGTGTGAGTACAGCAATGGAAACCGCAAAATCACACGGTGCTACTTTCAATGAAGTTGACATCAAACCTTTCCAGGATAGCTGCCTGCCATTACAGGAAGCTCTGACTGAATCTCCAGTTCAGAAAAAACTGTTCGAAAAAATCTCTGCCTTGAGATAAGAGTCTAAATTGTAAGGAGCCAGCGTGCTGGCTCCTTTTTGGATCGTCGTTATGCAAAAAACAAAACTCCAAACGTTATTGTCTGGGATGACAATAATTAAGCAGTGGGTGGATAAGTTTCTCTCACTGATTTTGATCCTTATTGTGGGTGCCATGACTGCCTTAGTGACCTATCAGGTGGCATCGCGATACTTATTTAATAGCCCGAGTGCAGTCAGTGAAGTGTTGTCCCGTTACTTGTTCATCTGGCTAGTGCTATTTGGTAGTGCTTACGTATTTGGTTTGCGTGAGCATATGGCGATTAGCTTTATCAAAGACAAATTCAGAGCTAAATATCGCTTGCTGGCGGATATGTTCATTGAAGTCGTTACTGCCAGTTTCGCCTGCGCCATCATGCTCACCGGCGGTTACAACAGCGCATTGCGTCAAATGTGGCAGCTCGATTCGGCCTTACAAATTCCTATGGGTGTTATTTACTCCGCGATACCAATCTCTGGCGCGCTGATCTTATTTTATTTCATTTACAACGAATTAAATCTGGTCAATCAATTTAAGTCCCTTAAACACAGCTCAACAGTAAGAGAGGTTTAATATGGATATTGCACTTACTGCCTCGATCGTTATGTTTGCTGGGGCGATATTTTTACTGGTGATTGGTGCGCCAATCGCTATTAGTGTCGGTGCGGCTTCGTTTGCTGCAATGACTGCAATTCTGCCATTTCAGGGGGCGATGACCACATCCGCTCAGCGCATGTTTGTTGGTCTCGACTCGTTTGCACTGCTCGCTATCCCATTTTTTATTCTGGCCGGTAACATCATGAATAACGGCGGAATAGCGATTCGCTTGATCAACTTCTCCAAGATCATCAGTGGCTTCTTTCCTGGCTCGCTAGCTCAGACCAACGTTGTGTCTAACATGCTTTTTGGCTCAATCAGTGGCTCTGGCGTTGCCTCCGCTGCTGCGGTAGGTGGCATCATGTCGCCAATTCAAAAGAAAGAAGGCTACGACCCGGCGTTCAGTACTGCGGTTAACATTGCGTCTGCGCCAACAGGTATGCTGATTCCACCGAGTAACACGTTAATCGTTTACGCGACTGTAGCGGGCAGTGTGTCTGTATCAGCCCTGTTTGTTGGCGGTTACATTCCCGGTATTCTATGGGGACTCAGCGTGATGGTGATTGCTGGCTTTATGGCTAAACGTCGTGGCTACGTCGCTAAACATGCAATGAGTCTTAAAGATTGCGTGAGTGTAACCTTGCAGGCGATTCCGAGTTTATCTCTGATCGTTGTTGTGATTGGCGGTATTCTTGGTGGTGTATTTACGGCAACAGAAGCATCGGCAATAGCGGTGGTTTACTCGCTATTTTTGACCTCATGTTACCGTTCTTTGAAGTTCAGTGCGCTACCACAGATTTTCCTAAACACAGCCAAAATGTCAGCCATTGTTATCTTTATGCTGGCAACATCGTCAATCATGTCATGGGTAATGGCATTTACTCAGATTCCGGGAATGATAGCGGACTCTTTGCTGTCGCTGACAGACAACCCGTTCTTGATCCTGCTTATCATTAACTTGGTGCTGTTGTTTGTTGGTACCTTTATGGACCCAACCCCAGCGGTATTGATTTTTACACCTATTTTCCTGCCTATCTGTACTTCACTTGGTATGGATCCAGTGCAGTTCGGTATCTTGTTGGTGTTCAACTTATCGCTCGGCACTATCACGCCGCCTGTTGGTCCAATTCTGTTTACCGGATGTAAAGTCAGTGGGATAAGCATCGATAGTGTAATTCGCACATTATTACCGTTCTTTGTGATGGTGTTTGGTGTGTTGATGTTGGTAACGTATGTACCAGCAATTTCAATGACTATTCCGCAATGGATGGGCCTGATTCGTTAATTGTGGCGTAGGGTCTGTTGACCTTTCGAGCTGATTTTTGCAGCAGTTTGTGGGTTATTTATACAAGGCAGAGGCTTTGAAATGTAGTTGACCTACCTGATAAGCCGATAACGCAGTAGAAAGGAGCCACAAACGCTGCCCGAAGGGTTCGGCTAAAAGCGTTTTACTCTTTGTTGAGAGGTGTTTTGCTTAGAATGACTAGGCTACAAACCTCTCGCCGCGATTAATACGCTTTTATCTCGAACAAAATTTAACCGCGAAAGGTTAACAGACCCTAGTACTTTAAAGGAAAATTACATGCTGTCATACTGTTCGTCATGTATGACAGCATCATTCAATCATGACTATTACAAAAAAGAACGAGTATCGGGCACCAGCGTTAGAAAAAGGACTCGATATTTTAGAACTGCTTGCCGCTTCAACTGTTCCTCTAACTAAAAAACAGATTGCTGAAAAGCTCGATCGAAGCGTTAGTGAGATTTTCCGGATGTTGTCGGTTCTTGTCGAGCGACAATATATCGAGTTTGATTCAGAGCAGTCATCCTACTCTTTGAGCCTGAGAATGTTTGTATTGTCGAATCAGCATCCACCTGTCGCTCAGATGCTAAAACGTGCAACGCCAATGATGGAAGAACTGTGCTTAAAAGTGAATCAGTCTTGTCATCTCAGCCAATACAAGCATGGTGAATTAGTGGTGATTAGTGTGCAGGAAAGTCCTTATAAAATGGGCTTTGGTTTGCGTTTAGGTGCGACTTTGGATGTCTGCTCTTCTGGTTCTGGAATCGTGTTGCTGGCGTTGTCCAGCCAAGAACAGCGCGAGAAAATTCTTAAGCAGACCAGTGCTACGGATGTCGAAATTCAACACGCTCTGGCGAACATTACCAAAACGCAGAATGACGGTTATTACGTAGGCGCGAGTCCGCAGATTTCTGGGGTTACCAATATCAGCTTTCCTATTTTTGGTGCTCTGGGTGAATTGATCGCAATCATTACCGTGCCATATATGACGCTAAACTCTCAAACTGTGCATCATCACATCGAAGATATTGAACAAACCAAGAAAGAGCTTTCTGAGGTAGCCAGGTATCTCAGTATGTTTGAATAACTCTTATATGGGGTCGTAGCGAATTGCTCGCTGGTATGGAAATGGTCACCTGTTCTAAAAGGTTGGCCATTTTCCTCCCCCTTGTTAATCAATATCCTTTATAAAATCTTTCAAAGCCGCTTTTAACTCGAACGTGCGAAGGGAAAGTTTCTCCTTGACGGCGTTTGTGTGAGAATGTTGCCTTAATTAGGCTTAAGGGAACAGCACAATGGCGAATTGGGAAGGTGTCACTGAATTTGTAGCAGTCGCAGAGACAAACAGTTTCACTGGCGCTGCATCTAAACTCAAAACATCGGTTGCACAAATCAGTCGTCGAGTCTCTGCTCTTGAACAGCGTTTGGCGGTGAAGTTGCTGCATCGCACTACACGAAAAGTTTCCCTCTCAGAGGCTGGTCAGCTTTATTACCAGCAATGTAAGCACTTATTGGAAGGGTTAGAGTTGGCGGAGCTTGCAGTGACGCAAATGCAGGCTGAGCCGAGAGGTGTTTTGCGAGTTACTGCTCCTGTTACTTATGGGGAGATGAATCTCGCGCCATTGCTGAACCAGTTTCTAGAGAAGCACCCTCAAGTAAGTCTCGACCTGATTTTAACCAACCAGCGACTAGATTTAATTGAACAAGGGGTTGACCTGGCGATACGTCTCGGTCGTCTGCAAGATTCCAGTCTGATTGTCAGACGTCTTTCTTCCCGACAAATGCACGTTTGCGCCAGTCCTAAGTACTTAGAACGATTTGGCGAACCCCATACACTCTCTGAGTTGGGTCGTCATCAATGTCTGGTCGGTTCCGTGGACTACTGGCATTTTAAAGAGCAAAAGCGTGAGAAGTCGTTAAGAGTTTCGGGGAGGATCAAGTGCAACAGTGGCTTCGCTTTAGTGGATGCAGCAAAGCGCGGACTTGGATTGGTTCAGCTACCGGATTACTACGTGCAGGAGGCATTAGACAGCGGTGAGCTGATAGAAGTACTCAGTGATTACCGAGATGATCGTGAAGGCATCTGGGCCCTGTATCCGCCCAGCCATAACCTGTCACCTAAGGTGAGATTGCTCATCGACTTTTTGGCTAAAGAACTGGCTTAATCAGCGCATAAGCTGGCGAAGCGTGACATAAGGCAGGGCAGAAAGCTTTTTACTCTGGACTAAAAACAGTTCTGCACAAGCTAACGCGTCACTTGCTGCTGAGTGAGAATGGTAGTCGGGCAGATGATAATGGCTACGCAAATCGTCGAGTTGATAGCTGGGATGCGCACCAGTTTTCCCTGCATAGCTGAACTGTTTCTCTATCTGCAGTGTATCGATGAAATAGGCTGGCAGTTCGTCCATCTGGTAACGCGTAGCAAAATAGTGTTGGATGAATGCCTTTTCGATACAGCAACCATGAGCCAGGATCACTTTTCCTTCCATTCTTTCCAGCAGATGGTTCATTCCCTGATCGATGTGCAGGCCATGAGCTAAATCTTGTGGGGTTAAGCCATTGATCTCTGCGGTTTCGGGTTTGATGAACTGACCGTGGCAAATAAACCATTCTTTCGTGCTGGCGATATCAATGCCTTCGAGCGTGAGATCCACAACGCCAATCGATAATATTTTATCGCCTCGGGCATCAACACCAGTCGTTTCAAAATCCAGGGCGACAAAACTGAGCTCATTCATTGTTGCCTCCCAATCTATGAGTGGTTTCTGTAAGTAGCTCTGTAGCGCGTTGGGCCAGTTATCGAGAATTTCAATGGACTGACGTTTTTGTTCCGGACTGTTCGGAGATTCCCACCGTTTAAACCAGCGCTTAAACATGTTATGCCCCTTTCACAAACTTCAATTTCGCCACATCTTGCATTTCACTGATGATCTTAAACGCATCTTTCAAGTGCTTACGTTCAAAGCTGCTGAAATTGTCAGGCGCAATATGATTGTCTGGTGTGGTGCCAGTAAGAATGGCGTTTAGTTGATGGCGAAATCGCACTTGTGTAATAAATCGGTACGCGCCGATGATGTTTTCCATGCTGTCCTTTGATAACGTGCCATGTTCAGCTGCGTAACGAAAACGTTCTTCAGTACCTGTTAAATACCCACCGGCTGCGAGGCTAAAGATTCGCGCTAAGTCGATGATCAAATTCAGTGCGTACTTTTTAATGTTCAGCGTATTGCTGTTTTTGCCACCTTTTTCCAACACGAGATTATTGAAAATGCCTAATGGTGGTTGGGTATCAATGGCATCGCGTACCAGAGCAGGAATAAATTTGGTGCTTTTTTGGATACATTCGTGCAGGTGTTGTTGGATTTTGTCAACAAACTCGCGATTACCATAAATCGCTCGTACCTCTAAAAACACGCTGATGCTCAATAGTTTGTTGTACTCTGGGCTGGCAACCCATTTTTGATAATACTCTTTCCAGCGTTTTACAGGCTGACACCATTGTGGTGATGCTGCCATATATTTGCCATCACACAGCGGATAGCCACAAGCAGCTAAGCCATTACAAACGCGCATTGCAAGATGTTTGAAGTATAGTTTATGGTCTTCCGTTGCCTCATCCGAAATGACTATTGCACTATCCTGATCGGATAGCATATGGACTTCATTTCTGGCGTGAGAACCTGCCACCAACCAGGCATAGTCACAAGGTGGTGGGCCAAGTAATTCTTCACTCAGTTGGATGATGCGACGGTTAAAGGCATCCATGATCATCGACATCACTCGGCCTTGGATTTCGGCACTGACGCCACTTTCAACTAATGCCTGGAAAATCGTTTGTTTTTCTTCTTTTAATGCAGCCAGCGCATTAATTGACTGAGCGTATTTGATTTTTTCGATCAGGAAGAGAGATTGCGTTTTGTGATTGTGGACTAAATGCGTTGTTGTCAATAATCCTGTTACCTGGCCATTTTTTAATACCGGTAGACAACGAACGTTATATTGCAGCATTAATGAAATAGCTTGCATGACTTTATCATCGCTCTGAACCAGTACAGGGGATGTGTTCATGACTTTGGAAATAGGCAGGTTGGTATCTATTTTTTGCGCAACCACGCTTTTGGTCATATCGCGGTCAGTCACCATACCTGCAATTTCTCCGTTGCGCATGATGACAGCACACGAGCTACGTTGCTTTCCGCACATGCTTTGCGCAACGCTGTGAATTGAATCGTTTACATCGACAATCGCGATGTTTTCACTCGCGATTTCGCCTACGGTACGAAAGAAAAGCCCTTTATCTTCTTTGCTGACGTATTTCACCGCAGAGCTTAGACGAAGATTGGCTTGTGCTGCGAAATAATCGGCGAATTCTGGGTGTTCTTCGCTGACTAATTTTAACTCCGAGTGTGGAATTAAGTAGATTAGGGAGTCTTCAATCGCTTCCGCCTGGTAACCGTCTTCCGCGTTTTCCAGTGGTTCCAGAAACGTAAAACCAAATTGGTCATCATGGCCCAGGCGGGAGCGAAGCTCGCCGGTTGAAGTGCGTTGTTCGATGGCGCCGGTTCTAATGATATAAAGGTATCGCTGATCGCACAGAGCGCTAAAGCCGATGGTCTCGCCGCGCACCAGGTATTTCACTTTCACGGAGTTAGAGATGCTCTTAACCACGGATTCTGGCAATTTATCAAAGGGGTCTATTTTGATTAAAAAGTCAAAGATGTTTGGAGTAACGGAAGTGCCCATGACTAACCTCTAAAATGAACCGGCGTTTCAAGTGTGTTATAAGTGGCAAAAAAAGCAGCCTTCTGGCTGCTTTTTGCATTTGCTTAAGCTGGATATTTGTTATAACCCAGTTGTTCAGAAATATTTTTGCCTGCTTGATGCAGTAAACCTACGTACTCTTCCATTCTTGCTTCGTCGAAACGAATGACAGGGAATGAGATAGACAGACCCGCGATGATATTACCAAAGCGATCATAAATAGGCGCAGCGATACAGCGAAGGCCAGGTTCTTGCTCTTCGTTATCTTCTGCATAGTGGAAATCACGTACTTTTACTAACTCTGCTAATACTTGCTCAGTGTTTTCCAGAGTTTTTTCTGTGTGTTTAATAAATTCCACATCACTTAATACTTCACGTACAAAGCTTTCATCACGCTCAGAAAGCAGTACTTTACCAATAGCGGTACTGTACAGAGGATTACGACGACCGATACGCGACTGCATACGAAGGTTGTAACCGGAGTCGATCTTATGGATGTAAATGATGGCATTTTCATCCAAAGCACCAAGGTGCAGAGCTTCATTAGTTTGTTCTGAAATATGGCGCATTTCTTTGTCAGCCAGTTCAATCAGATCCACGTACTCTAACGATTTCGCACCTAGCTCAAATAACTTAAGAGTTAGAGAGTACTTATCGTCTTCACCTTCCTGAGATACATAGCCTAACGACTTCATTGTTTGCAGAAAACGATAAGTGGTCGCTTTTGACATCATCAGTCTTTGTGAAAGTTCTGAAACACCGATGGACTTTTGTTCACCTAGCGCTTGAAGAATATGAAACACTTTCAGTACTGATGAAACTGCTTCAGGTTGTGTCGACTTTTCCATTGTTGCCCCTTTGTTCTCTAGTTTGTTGCATTATATCGTCTAAAATCTATAGAACCAGTTTTTTTAAAATGCCTTTTCAAAAATTTGAAACAGCTCCAGAGTGGAATGCATAAAAAATACGATCACTATCAATATTTTTAAAACGCTTTTTCAAAAATATTTGCCATCAGTTTCTTTTTAGCTCAATATGAATGCATACAAAGTGACATGGCCAAGTCGCCAAATCACGACATTACCTATTATTGAGGAAAACGACATGATTCTTGATTCATTTAACCTTGAAGGCAAAGTGGCCATTGTTACTGGTTGTGACACTGGTCTTGGTCAAGGTATGGCGCTTGGTCTAGCAAAAGCAGGCTGTGACATCGTTGGTGTAAACATTACTGAACCAACAGAGACAATCGAAAAAATCCAAGCAGAAGGTCGTAAGTTCATCGATATCCGCGCTAACCTAATGAAGCTAGATGACATCCCATCAATCATTGACCGCGCAGTTACAGAACTTGGCCGTATTGATATCTTGGTAAACAACGCAGGTATCATTCGTCGTAACGATGCAATCGACTTTTCTGAACAAGATTGGGATGACGTAATGAACATCAACATTAAGTCTGTGTTCTTTATGTCTCAAGCAGTGGCAAAACAGTTCATCTCTCAAGGTGAAGGTGGCAAGATCATCAACATCGCTTCTATGCTTTCTTACCAAGGTGGTATCCGCGTTCCTTCATACACAGCTTCTAAAAGCGGAGTGATGGGTGTAACTCGTCTAATGGCGAACGAATGGGCAAGCCAAGGTATTAACGTGAACGCGATTGCACCTGGTTACATGGCGACTAACAACACTGCAGCACTTCGTGCAGATGAAGAGCGTAACGCAGCAATCCTTGAGCGTATTCCTGCAGCTCGCTGGGGTAAGCCTGAAGATCTTGCTGGTCCATGCGTATTCTTAGCATCAAGTGCATCTGACTACATCAATGGTTACACTATCGCTGTTGATGGTGGTTGGTTAGCTCGCTAATCGATTTGTGAGAAGGTGATTGTGGACACCACGATATTGGCGCAGGCATTAGGGTTTATAAGTTTTGGTTTGGGATTCTCCGTCTTCTACCAGAAAAATGACAGGCTCTTAAAAATCTTGATGCTGATTTTCAACCTCAATCATCTTCTCCATTTTTTACTGCTTGGTTCGATAGTATCTGCGCTCAGCGCTTTGCTGTCGGCACTGAGAACGACCACGGCGATATTTGTCTCGTCGAAACGAGTTGCCGCTGTCTTTATCGTAATTAGTCTAGTCAGTGGTTTTTGGGTCGCAGAGCAATGGCGTGATATATGGCCTATCCTTGGAACGGTCATTGGTACGTACTCAGTATTCTGCTTGTCTGGGATTAGGATGCGCATTGGCTTTCTGCTGGGCGCTTCTTGCTGGCTGACCAACAATATTCTGGTAGGGTCCATTGGTGGAACGTTACTGGAAATGACCGTGATCGTAATGAATTCTCTGACGATATTTCGTTTACATCGTCAGCAATCAGAATCAATGATTAATCAATCAAGTTATTAGGTGAACCATGTTCGTATTAAACCAAGACATTCCGATGGAAGATCTCGGCGAAGGGATTTCACGCAAAGTACTGGCACACAGCGAAAATATAATGTCAGTAGAAGTGCACTTTGAAGAAGGTGCTATCGGTACGATGCACTCACACCCACATGAGCAACTGACATACGTGCTTTCTGGTGAGTTTGAATTCACCATCGGTGATGAGAAAAAAATCGTCAAAGCTGGCGATACTATGTACAAAGAGCCAAACATTGAGCATGGCTGTGTTTGTCTGAAACCGGGTGTTCTTATCGATACATTCACCCCAATGCGTAAAGATTTTATTTAAGAATTGATTTTTGAATGCGGTTCCCCGCAGGAGTAACATATGAAAATTGCACTAATGATGGAAAACAGCCAAGCAGCGAAAAACGCAATGGTGGCTGGTGAACTAAACTCTGTAGCTGGTGGTCTTGGCCACGATGTATTCAACGTAGGTATGATTGACGAAAACGATCACCACCTAACATACATCCACCTTGGTATCATGGCGAACATCCTACTTAACTCTAAAGCAGTAGATTTCGTTGTAACTGGTTGTGGTACTGGTCAAGGCGCTCTGATGTCAAGCAACCTGCACCCGGGTGTGGTTTGTGGCTACTGTCTGGAGCCATCTGATGCGTTCTTGTTCAACCAAATCAACAACGGCAACGCTATTTCTCTGGCATTTGCTAAAGGCTTTGGCTGGGCTGGCGAACTTAATGTTCGTTACATCTTCGAAAAAGCGTTCACAGGTAAGCGTGGTGAAGGTTACCCAATCGAGCGTGCTGCTCCTCAGCAAGCAAACGCAGCGATCCTGAACGACGTGAAAGCAGCAGTATCTAAAGATGTAGTTGAAGGTCTGCGTGCTATCGATCAAGAGCTAGTGAAAACTGCAGTAGGCAGCACACAATTCCAAGAGTGCTTCTTCGCACACTGCCAAGTTCCTGAAATCGCTGAGTACGTTAAGTCACTTCTAGACTAAGTACTAAGCACTCATTTCTCGGGAATAAGTCAAGGCCAGCCATCGTGCTGGCTTTTCTATTTTCTGAACTAAAACAATTTCGAGAAGATGGTTGTGTCCCACTGCTGCGTACGAGTTCAATGTGCGTTACTCAGAAACTAATTTCATCTGATGGCATATACGGGTTAGTAATCTGAAAGCAGAGAGACCGATATTGGGATTGGCTTGGATAAAATTATTGTTGCAGTACTTTGTCCAAACGGGTTAAGTCGATGCTTCGAGTCACTTAAAACTAACGGCTATGAGAAGAGTCAATGGTGGTATCGATCGGTATCGCGAGGAGGTTGTTTGCCTGTAAAGACTATCAACACTTAGTGGAACGCCCCGACATGCCGGGGCGCTACCAAAGCGTTAGTCGTTAAAGTGGGCTGACATTTTGCTGAGATTTAACGTCATCGTTGATTTTCTGTCTGCGTCGCAACCAACTACGCCAGCGAATTGGCATCATTGGAATGATGATTAACAGAATACCCAAAACAGTGAAGAGGTCCGGTACTTCATCAAACCAGATAACACCAAAGAAGGTGACGAAGGCTAAGCCGGAATATTCCGCCAGCGCTATCTGACTGGCTGGTGCTTGCTGGAATGCTTTTACTACCAATGCGTGGTAAGCGAGTACAAACAAGTTGATAGCAACAATCCATAATACATGTCGAAGGCTAATTGGAGCCCATTCCCAATAAGCGAGCACAAATGCAAAGGGTACCGTCATTAAGGTTGTCCAAAATAGTGTCGAGATCAGAGATTGATCAGCCGGTACTTTACGAATCAAAATGTTACCGACACCCATTGATAATGCACTACCGAGGGCAATAATGGCTGCCCAATGGAAATGCTCAGGACGTAAGACGATCAGTACGCCGATAAAGCCGAGAAAAGTGGCGAACACTTTGCTGGCGTTAGGACGTTCTCCCAAAAAGATAAACGCAAGGGGGAGCACTAATAATGGTCCTACGTAAAACATGGCGTTGGCGGTGGCCAACGGCAAATGGGTAATCGCAACCATGGCGCAAGCACTGCCTAACAAAATAAGTTGAGCGCGCCAGAAAGTGACCCAGTCGCAACCCTTCTTCCATTCACTTCTATCCATCCTCAACCAAAAGGGCAACAACAGAAGCAAACTGATGGATTGGCGAATGAAGACATACTGAAAAGTGGGTACCTCTCCATTTAAAATTTTTAGTGAAACATCTGATAAAGAAGCGAGCAAATTGGCTGCGACCAGAAAGAAGATCGCTCGCGATACGTTTTGGTTAGTCATGTTGAAGTTTGGTTTCTAAATGCTGTCGGCGAGTTAAGGCGATACAGCGTTTGTGGGAGGAAAGTTGAGGGTGATTTTACCAGATCCGTTGCGATCACTGATGTTTTATTTAAGTAGAGTTAGATCTAGTTCTCACATAAATGAACCGTTGTTTTAAAAATATTGTTTATTGGTTTTATTGCTGCAATAATAGCGTCAATTACTTTTAGGAGACCTCCAATGAACCCAATCAGTCGTGTCGCCATCATCGGTGAATGTATGGTGGAGCTTAAGAAAAATAACGGCATATTAGAACAAGGATTTGGTGGTGATACACTAAATACTGCTGTTTATTTGTCTCGTTTAACCAAACAACATGGTGTTGAAACATCCTATGTCACTGGCTTAGGTCAAGACCCGTTTAGCCGTGAAATGCTAGCGGCGTGGGGTGATGAAGGTATCAATACGGATATGGTCTACCTTTCTGAAGACAAGCTACCTGGTATCTATGCTATCGAAACCGCAGAGGATGGAGAGCGTAGTTTCTTTTACTGGCGAAATGATGCTGCGGCGAAATATTGGTTACGCGATCGCGCGCTTTTGTCGTTAGCCAAAGAACTGTGTCAGCATCAAATGATCTATCTGAGTGGAATCAGTTTAGCGATCATCTCTGATGATTGCCGTCAAATGCTGGTTGAGCTTCTGAGCTTATGTAGAAAAGAAGGTGTGAAGATTGCGTTTGATAATAACTTCCGCCCAAAACTTTGGCCAAGTATCGAGGAAGCTCGCGATTTCTACTCAAGAATTTTGAGCGTTACCGACATGGCCTTTTTGACCTTCGACGATGAAGTCATGTTATGGGGCGACAAGCACGAAGACGAAGCGATCAGTCGCACGAAAAACTTTGGCGTGAAAGAGATCATTGTTAAACGTGGTGCTGACGATTGCTTTGTCGTGACTGAAGACCAACTGCACACCGTTGCGGCATTGAAAGTCGAGTCTGTGGTGGACACGACTGCAGCTGGCGACTCTTTCAGTGCGGGTTACCTTGCTAAGCGTATTTTAGGCGGAGACGTTGCTGAGTCTGCGCTGGCTGGACACAAAGTGGCTGGCACCGTTATTCAACATCGTGGCGCAATCATTCCAAGCGAAGCGATGCCTACTATCTAAGGAACGATGAAATGAAAGACCTTAATCAACAACTTTCTGAAATTAAAGTAGTGCCTGTAATTGCAATCAAAGACGCAAACAAGGCAGTAAAACTGGCGCAAGTGCTGATCGAAAACGGCCTACCGTGTGCTGAAGTGACATTTCGTACCGAAGATGCCGCACTAGCGATCAAAAACATGCGTGAAGCGTACCCTGAGATGCTGATTGGTGCAGGTACGGTGTTAACAAGTGCTCAAGTAGATGAAGCGATTGATGCTGGTGTTGATTTTATTGTTAGCCCTGGCTTTAACCCAACAACCGTTAAGTACTGTCAACAGCGTAATGTCACTATCGTACCGGGTGTAAACAATCCAAGCCTTGTTGAACAAGCGATGGAAATGGGTCTGAGAACACTGAAGTTTTTCCCTGCTGAGCCATCTGGCGGTGTTGCAATGCTGAAGGCGCTAACGGCCGTTTACCCTGTGAAGTTCATGCCAACTGGCGGCGTGAGCCCAAGCAATGTAAAAGATTACTTATCAATTTCTTCAGTCTTAGCGTGTGGTGGCACCTGGATGGTACCTGGCGATTTGATTGACAACGAGCAATGGGATGAGCTGGCGAAGCTGGTTCGTGAAGTTGCAGGAATTATCGCTTAATTCCTACCCCCGATTAGTACCCTAAAACTATCTATGATAGTCGAACGATCTTTTGAGCAATTTGCCAACGCCTGTGGCTCCACGCAGGCGTTTTTTATTTTGAGTTATCCATATTAGTATGTGGTCATTAACCTATTCCAACCAATAATCAGCCTCCTGCTTATCCAACCTGCTTACCAACTCAGCTCTCGTGACTGCTACGCTCAAAAGAATCTATGTAATCAATCACTATTGGGCTCCTTTCCCTATGTTAAGACTAAGAGATGAATTAATGGGAAATAGGATATTGAGCGCAAAGAAAAATTTGCGCCCAATATTAACTATCTAGTTGTGTAGCCAGTTATTTCTGCCAAACTCGCTTGGATTGTTTGGTAGGTTTAAGCAGGAACAAGCTAAACAGTAAAACTATGCTCCCAATCGAAACGAATATAGTTTGAGATGATTCTGCAAGTATGACCCCAGCCATGATCAATAGCGTCCCAGCCGTCGCGGTGATCGAACCTACATACAGACCTTGTTTGTGATTGATTGGCGCTTGCTCTTCTGGACTGATAGGTGTTTTTAGCTGTTCTTTAAGCGCTGTTCTGCTTTGCAATACTGCATTTGGCTCCTTGGAGTAAAAATAGCTGGTGAAGAAGAAAAATCCGCCCGTTATGATCAGATGAAGTGCTAGCGTTACCACGATAGTCAAATCCTTGCTTTCTCTTGCAGTTAGCGGTGTAGAGGCGAGCCAATTCACATCAAAAATAAACATCATAAACAGCGAGACCATACAGCCGACAATCACGGTCGCCCATCCTGACCAGTTCGGTGTTTTCACTGTGACAAGTGCTAACAAGGAAGGGATGTTGATGGGCATCTGAATAAACGCAGCAAAGACAAGCATCATATCAAATAGACTGTACGACTCGACGGAAGCCAGTAACAGCGCGGTCCCTGTCGCCAACAACCCGGAGATCAAGGTTGATACCTTGCCGACAATCAACTGCTGACGACTATCCGCTTCTGGGTTTACCCACACTAGGTAAAGACTTTTCATCACAATGCCCGCATTGCGATTATGTGCAGAAGAAAGTGGTGCAATCGTCGCTGCAACCAGTGCCACCATGACCAATCCGAGTATTCCCTGTGGCATGTAGTGCTGAATGTAATAGAGGTAGGCTCCGGTATTCGCACTTTGTCCCAATGCCGGGTAAACCGAGAAAAGATCGATTTGCTGTGCCGCCACGAACCACGCAGGCATAAACCAAAGCACAGGAGCAAAAATAAATAATATTCCTGCCACGAATGCAGCTTTGGTTGCGTCTTTATCATTGGCGGTAGTGAGAAAGCGATAGCAACTTAATGTGTGGTTGTTGTTCATGGTTTGTTGCAACAACATCGCAAATGCCCAGACCACAAACAAGGACGGTATGTTGATGCCCGCGCCATAAATTGGCGTCGTGTGATCAAAAATGTCACTTGGTGATTCAAATCGCTGCAACGCGGTATAACCTATCACCAATGTAATCGCGATAAGTAAGACCAACTGAATCACATTGGTGACTGAAACGGTCCAGGCGCCGCCACTAACAGCGATTAAGGTGACGAGGACACCCATAACAAGAATGATGCTATAGACTTCAATTGCAAAAACAGCGGAGAAAAAAGACGCCAGTCCATTCATCCAAATCGCGCAAGCGATCAGCGTTAGCGGGAAGCTCAGCAAGGTAAATAGCTGTTCTGATGCTCGGCCGAATCGCACACGAATCACTTCCATGGCAGTTTCTACTCTTAGCCTGCGATACCTGCGGGCAAAAAATGCGGCTGCGAGGAAAAACCCCAGTGAATTTCCCCAAAAAATAAACATCACACTGATGCCGTCTTCATAAGCTTTGGCAGCAGCGCCAGTAAAGGTCCAAGCCGAAAACTGGGTCATAAAAGCGGTAGCGCCGGCCATCCACCACATCATGGTTCCCCCTCCCTGAAGGAAATCATTTGACGTGTTGGAAAAGCGACGGAATACCCATGCAGCGATCGCAATGAAGAGCAGGTAGATCATTACGATCATCGAATCTAAGAAAGTCATGTGTCACAGCTCACGAAAAAATTAAAACGACGTTTTAAAGATCACAAAAATACCGATAAGCACTTTATCGAAACGAGTTTATGATTATATTAAAACAACATCAAATATAAAATAAAATGGCGTTTTAAAATGAAAATTAAATACCTTGCTTCTGCACTATTATTGGCAATGACCTCTGGTTTAGCTGGCGCTGCTTCTGTTGATATTCGACATGAATATGTTCCAGATCGTGATGGCGATGAGCATCGCGACCGTATTTACGTTTCACACCGTTTTGCAAACCAAATTGGTTTCAGCGTGGAAGCTAAGTGGAACTACAAAGATGGCCACATGAGTGACGCAGGCCACGAGACAGGTCTGACTTACCGCTGGAAAGCGACTGACAACTTCTCGCTGACTCCAGGTATCAACATTGATGCAAGTCCATCAGGTGCATCGACTTTCAAGTATAACCTGACTGGTTCTTACAAAATTAATGATGAGTGGGATGTGGCAGCTCGTATTCGCCATGGTTACAAAAACACCGACGATTCTCGTTACAACCAGCTAAACCTTTACGCAAACCGTAAGTTCGATTGGGGCAAGCTTGGCGTTGAGGCTGAGTACAAAGATCTTCACGGTGGAGAGGGTGGCTGGAAGGACAACGGTCATGACCAGTTGATCGATTTCAAAGGTGAGTACACCAAACTAGAAAGCGGCTTTATTCCATTCTTCGCGGTTGCGGCTATCACGCACAAAGGTGATGGCTCTCAATACAAAGATGAGTATGTCCCACGTTTTCGTGCCGGTGTGAAATATAACTTCTAAGAAGGAATTGTGACCATGAAAAAGCACACTTTAGCTTTGTGTCTGGCGGCGATTTTAGCGCCAGCGGCACATGCAACGGATATAAAAGTTGAAGACCTGACTTGGAAAGCGATCACTTTTGGTCAATCGACGGACATGAACTTTGGCTCTACCATTTTGCCGGAAAAGGTTGGCGTCAACCAAGTGATGGTTAATGGTAAGGCCGTAGAGGCTGGCAAGTTAGCATCAACGTTCACTGTTGAAAGCCGTGGCGGCAAATTGGCTAACTCTCATGAAGGGTTAACCTTCTACTACACCGAGTTGCCAACGGATGTGAACTTTACTCTAAGTGCGGATGTGGTGTTAGAGCAACTTGGCCCAGAAACCGGAGCAACACCAAATCGTCAGGAAGGTGCGGGTCTGATGGTGCGCGATATTCTGGGTGCGGAGCGATTAGTCCCTCAACCTCAAGGCCACGAAGAGTTTCCGTCAGCATCGAACATGGTAATGAACCTGATGCGTTCGCATACTCGCACCAACGATGGCATGACGAACATAAATGCTTCATTCCGTGAAGGCGTGTACCAACCTTGGGGTACGCCTGGTAACCGTTTAAGTCGTGTCGACTATGCGGAAGGGGTACCTTATGGTACGGCTGAAACCTACCGTATGACGCTGACACGCACCAATGATGGCTTCAAAGTCAGTTACCGTAACGGTGACAAATCTTTTGAACAAGCTGTGAAAGGCGCAAATGCTAATATTGTTGAGATGCAAAATGCAGATTCTCAATACATCGGCTTTTTTGCCTCGCGTAATGCCAAGATGGCGGTCAGCAATGTTGACTTACAGTTATCTGCGGCAGATACCGTTGATGCACCGAAATACGCGGCTGAGCAAGGTGAGTTGGTGTTCCAAAATGCATCATCTCCACGCTCTGCAACGAAAGACTACCCAGTACAGGCGCGAGCAAATTACTCGGGCGAGTTTGAGGTACTGCACAATGGTAAATCGGTCGCGAAGCAGCAAGTAACAGCAGGTGAATTGTTCAGTCACTGGATCAAGTTAGATGGCGGAGCAAACCAGCTGGATGTGAAGTTCACTGCGACCGACGGACCAAATCTAGAGACACAATCACACGCTTATAACGTCGATTTCGTTTCGATACCAAATCCAATGGAGCTTTACGTAGCGCCAAATGGCAAAGCTAATGGTAACGGATCTGCGGCGCAGCCACTGGATCTAGCTACTGCAGTCGACTTGTTACCTGCTGGCGGCACAATCATTCTTAAAGATGGCGACTACCAAGGTATGGAGATCCCGTTAACTGCAAGTGGTAGCGTAGACAAGATCAAGCATCTTCGTGCAGAAGGCAATAACGTACGTTTTGTGTCTGAACTTCGCCACGAAGCAAACTACTGGCATTACCAAGGTATTGAAGTCGCAGGTGCGCAATTTATTGTTCACGGCAGTCACAATACCTTTGAAAAAATGGTCACACACGGTGCACCTGATACGGGCTTCGTGATTACGTCTCCTGAAAAAATCGGACGTGCCCTGTGGGCAAGCTACAACCAAGTAATTGATAGTGAGAGTTACAACAACATGGATCCTTCACAGATCAACGCAGACGGTTTTGCAGCCAAGATGCGTATCGGTGATGGCAATACCTTCATCCGTTGTCTGTCTCACCACAACATCGATGACGGCTGGGATTTATTCAACAAGGTGGAAGATGGTGCCAACGGCGCAGTAACCATTCTTGATTCAATCTCGTTTAGTAATGGTCGCACTCTTGAGGTTGCGAACAAAGGTGGCACGATTGGTAACGGCTTCAAGCTAGGCGGCGAGGGTATCCCGGTTCCACATGTCGTGAAAAACAGTCTGTCTTTCAACAACAATATGGATGGTTTTACGGATAACTTTAACCCAGGTGCATTGGTGTTGAGCGATAACGTGTCAATTGACAACAAGCGTTTCAACTTCTTGTTCCGTAAGAGTCCGTACTCCGGTGAGATTGAACAAGGAACGTTTACTAACAACCGTTCTTACCGATTCCACGTCAGCAGTAAATATGACGATGTGATCAACAGTGCAAGATCAACGGGCAACGCTCTGGTTGATGACGGCACTACCTACAATAGTGATGGCAAAGCGATAGATGTCAATTCGCTTGCCCCATTAAAGCAAGCATCGATGATTGATAACCAGCAAGCCATGCCGGGTAAAAAAGAAGCGATTCAGCTTAAGCAACTCATCCAGTAACACTAAGCGAAGGGCTCTAGGGAGCCCTTTTTATTGGTCAAAAATTATTCGACATTGATCTCGTTTTCATACTTCCGCACTTGTCTGTGACATTCGTTTTTGGAACTAGGTTCAAAATAGTACCCCTTTAGCAATCATGGTTATTGTGCCGATCTTATTTACAAGATCCCCATTGTTGATCTCAATCACGTTTGGGCGTAAAAATTGAAAAATGAACCGTTGTTTTGATTTTTGTCTCAGTTCGTTTTGTTTTTTGAAAATATAATTTATCTAAATTAAAACAGCGTTTCGAGGATTCTATTATGGAATACGATTACTTAGTAATAGCAGGCTACTTTGCCCTGATGGTGGCCATCAGTCTGCTGTTCAAAAAAATGGCAAGTAACAGTACATCTGATTACTTCCGCGGGGGCGGTAAAATGTTATGGTGGATGGTTGGTGCAACGGCCTTCATGACACAGTTCTCTGCATGGACATTTACTGGTGCTGCTGGTAAAGCCTTCAGCGATGGATTTGCTGTTCTTGCGGTATTCGTAGGTAACATGGTTGCTTACGTATTTGCTTACTTCTACTTTGCTCGTCGCTTCCGTCAAATGCGAGTAGATACCCCAACTGAAGCAGTTAAGCGTCGTTTTGGTAACACTAACGAGCAGTTCTTTACTTGGGTGATTATTCCACTTAGCGTTATCAACGCGGGTGTGTGGCTAAACGGTCTTGGCGTTTTCGCTTCAGCCGTATTTAACGCTGATATCATTACCACAATCTATGTAACTGGTGCCGCAGTACTGCTTATCTCTTTGCTATCTGGTGCATGGGGTGTGGTTGCGTCTGACTTTATTCAGACTCTGATTGTTGCTGTCATTTCAATTGCTTGTGCAATTGTAGCTTTGATTTTCGTTGGCGGGCCTGGCGAAATAATCAGCAAGTTTGACAATGGTAATGGCTTCTTCGTTGGTCCAGATATGAACTACCCTCTACTGCTAGTTGGTTCGTTCTTCTTCTTCATCGTTAAGCAGCTGCAATCTATCAACAATATGCAAGAGTCTTACCGCTTCCTTAACGCGAAAGATTCAAATAACGCTAGCAAAGCAGCATTACTTGCACTTGGCATGATGGTTGTTGGCGCTGTTATTTGGTTCATCCCACCATGGGCAACCAACATCATGGTTCCGAACGCAGCAGAAGCTTACCCTGCGCTTGGTGCTAAAGCTGGTGACGCGGTTTACCTAGTGTTTGCTCGCGAGTTTATGCCTGTAGGTACTGTTGGTCTATTAATGGCAGGTCTGTTCGCTGCAACGATGTCCTCGATGGACTCAGCACTAAACCGTAACTCTGGTATTTTTGTTCGCAGCTTCTACGCACCTATCATGCGTAAAGGTCAAGCAACTGACAAAGAGCAACTTCGCGCAGGTCAAATCGCTTGTATCGTGAACGGTATCCTAGTTATCTTGATGGCTCAGTTCTTCAATTCACTGAAGCACCTAAGCCTGTTTGATCTAATGATGCAAGTTGCGACGCTACTTCAATCACCAATCCTAGTTCCATTGTTCCTAGGTATCCTAATTCGTCGTACACCGAAATGGGCACCATGGGCAACAGTGGTTGTTGGTATGGGTGTTTCTTGGGCTGTAGTGAACATCTTTACTCCAGCTAACGTAGGTAGCTGGTTTGGTATGGAAGAGTTAACACGTCGTGAAGTGGGTGAAATGCGTACTATGATTACTATCGCGGCACACTTAATCTTTACTGCTGGTTTCTTCTGCCTATCAACATTGTTCTACAAAGAAGAGACCGATACTCACAAAGAAACAACTGCAGAATTCTTTAAAGATGTGGACACAGAATGTGTTGCTGAAGAAGGGCAAGACATCGTTGACCGCATGCAACGCAATAAACTGGGTTCACTAGTGATGATAATGTCAGCGGGTTTAACTCTGATGGTACTGATTCCAAACCCACTATGGGGACGTGCATTGTTCCTAGGTTGTGCAGCAGTCATCTTCGCGGTTGGCTTTGCTCTGAAGAAGAGCTCAGGTCTAGAGTCTACAGAAGCATTAGCTGCGACTCGTTAAGCAAGAAATATAATACTATCCACTGCCAACGGTTTTCGTTGGCAGTGTCATTGCGGAGAATTTGAAATATGGCCAAAGGCGCTATCATCCAGCTATCTTTTGAAACTTTCATCGATAGCGATACGAACGTAAAAGTAACGCGATTAACACCAACTGACGTGATTTGTCATCGTAACTACTTTTACCAAAAATGCTTTACTCAGGATGGACAAAAGCTTTTATTCGCAGGTGACTTCGACGGAAATCGCAACTATTACCTGCTAGACCTTGAAACGCAAAAAGCAGTCCAACTGACAGAAGGCGCAGGTGATAATACCTTTGGCGGTTTCATTTCAACGGATGAGAGTGCATTTTTCTATGTGAAAAACGAACTGAATCTGATGAAAGTTGACTTAGAAACATTGGAAGAAAAAGTCATCTACACGGTTGATGAAGAGTGGAAAGGATACGGTACTTGGGTAGCAAACTCAGACTGCACGAAGTTAGTGGGTATTGAAATTCTGAAACGAGACTGGCAACCGCTGACGTCTTGGGAGAAGTTCGCAGAGTTCTACCATACCAACCCAACTTGCCGCCTGATCAAAGTTGATATTGAAACTGGTGAACTGGAAGTGGTTCATCAGGATAGTGCGTGGCTTGGCCACCCGATTTACCGTCCATTTGATGATTCTACTGTTGGCTTCTGTCACGAAGGCCCGCACGACTTGGTTGATTCGCGTATGTGGCTGGTTAACGAAGACGGCAGCAACGTTCGTAAGATTAAAGAGCATGCTGAAGGTGAATCTTGCACGCACGAATTCTGGATCCCAGATGGCAGTGCGATGGCATACGTGTCTTACTTCAAAGGCCAAACGGATCGCGTTATCTACAAAGCAAACCCTGAAACATTAGAGAATGAAGAAGTGATGGTAATGCCACCTTGTTCTCACCTGATGAGTAACTTTGATGGTTCTTTGATGGTCGGTGATGGTTGTGATGCTCCTGTCGATGTTGCAGATGCAGACAGTTACAACATTGAAAATGACCCGTTCCTGTACGTGCTAAACACCAAAGCGAAATCGGCGCAAAAACTGTGTAAACACAGCACATCATGGGATGTGTTGGACGGTGATCGACAAATTACTCATCCGCATCCTTCATTTACTCCAAATGACGACGGTGTGTTGTTTACTAGTGACTTTGAAGGTGTGCCTGCAATTTACATTGCTGAAGTGCCGGAATCTTATAAGCACTAATTAAACAGTGAATAGATACAAAAATGCCCGGTTCTACCGGGCGTTTTTTTACTTGAATCGCTATTGATTGGATTCCGCGTCTTCACGCTTGATCACTTTATGCCCATCTTCTGAAACACCTTGCTTCCAGTAGCTACTGATGTAGATATTTTCACGATCAACTTCCTTTTCATTACGGAAGTATTGGCGTAAAGCGCGCATCGAATCGAACTCACACGCACACCACACGGCGGCATCACCCTCCAACCATTCTAATTCACGAACGGCTTCTGCCAGAGCTTGACCTTCTGTCAGCCAAATCAATTCCATTCCGGCTGGTGCGTGCAGAGGTTGAATGTCTGCGACGGAAATGACACTGATTACTGCGTAGCCTTTCGCTTCTTCTGGCAAAGTGCGAATTTTAGCTGATAGAGCAGGGAGTGCGGTCATATCTGCCGCCATAAAAAACCAATCTGCGTCAGTATTCAAATTAGAGATGGTTCCAGGACCTACGATATTGATGACATCTCCTTTCTGTGCCGACATTGCCCAACGTGCCGCAAAACCACACTGTAAATCTTGTGTGATGTGACGGACAAAATCTACTTCAATACTAGAGGTTTCTGGATAGAAGCGGCGGATAGTATAAGTTCGCATCAAAGGTCGATTATCTTCCGAAACGGGTTGTAAATCGGTACCTCCCATCTCATTAAAGAGCAGCTTAATGTAGCCACCTTCACAGTCTGCAGGGAACTGGCTCAGCGCTTCACCCTGTAGAGTAAGGCGCTGCATGTTTGGAGTAATCGTTTCGGTATGTGTGACGACAAGTTGTTTTGGTTGAGGTTTCTTTTTCATTTTAACTTTCTCGATAATTATTCTCTTTCTCATTAAAGGATATCAATATCCGTCTTGAGAGAGTAGCGTCTTTAAACAAATTTACATTGTGAATCGAAATTGAAACCTCAGTAATAAGTATCTTCTGGGCTGATATTGGTCAATCAATCGTTGAACTTGTTCCTGGAGCTATTCACGCCTGAGTTCGTCTATATCATCGGTATCGTCGACAGAAGCAGCAAAGCCGCCATGCCATAGTTAAACCCTTTTACACGTTTAGGTGTGGTTAGCCAGCGTTGAAGCTGCATCCCAGCCGCAGTCCAAAACGTGACTGACGGCAGATTGGCCAAGCAGAAAATACCGGCAATAAAGGTCAGCTCTAACCATGCCGCGCCTGTGCTGTATACGGTAATTGCGGCGAGCGCCATCGACCAGCCTTTTGGATTGACCCATTGAAACGCCATCGCACCGATAAATGACATCGGACGAAAATCGTGTTTAACGTCAGATTTATCGCTGGTGGCAATTTTATAAGTGAGGTACAGCAAGTAGCTCAAACTCATTACTTTTAAAACTGAATGGGTAACCGGATAGGCATGAAACAAGCTCATTAAGCCAATGCCCACCAGAATCAGCATCAAACCGAAGCCGAACGTAATACCTAGCATGTGCGGAATTGTGCGCTTGAATCCGACGTTCGCCCCTGATGTCATCAGCATGATATTGTTAGGACCCGGCGTGAATGTTGATACAAAAGCAAACAGCGCCAATGCGCCTAATTGATGGTATTCCATAGTATGTTCCTTACCTTAAACCCCGTCTCACATGGACGTTAGCTAGAGAACAACTATAAGTAGAAACGCCATCAATATTGTGCTTTTATTGACCTCAATTGATTTTATTTAGCAACAAAAATTCATTATGGATAGATTTGACGAGAGAATATTGCAAGAACTTAAATTGGACGGAAGAATCTCCAATGTAGAGCTATCTGAACGCGTTGGATTGTCACCCTCAGCGACGTTACGCCGGGTGCAAGATTTGGAGCGCAAAAGAGTAATCAAAGGCTACCGAGCGGTGTTGGATAGCGAGCAACTTGGTGTCGGCTTTATTGCCTATGTCTCGATCGGTTTGGCCTCTCATTCAAAAAAAGCACAGATCGATTTCGAAGAGCACGTCCGTTTTGTTAAAGAGGTGGTGGAGTGTCACAACATCACGGGTGCGAATGAATATTTGTTGCGGGTAGAAACACGAGATTTGGCCGCTTATAAGGCGTTTCATTCCAATGTTCTGGGTGAGTGCGAACACGTTCAGGGGATCACGACCATGGTGGTGATGGATACGCCAAAAGATGAACGATGACCAGTTATCTACCGCGATTGGTATAAAACACCGCTAACCAGATGGTTTCCTGATTAGGGTCAGTCCAGCTCACTTTGTGTTTGGTGCGTGCCGGGATATCAATGTGGTCGCCTGCCTCAAGTCGTTGGACTGAGCCATTTTCGAAGGTCAGTTCTCCCGCCCCTTTTAACACTAATACCCACTCATGTTCTTCTTGGTCGTACCAACCCTGTTCAGGTGAGGTTTGTCCGTGAGAGACAATGCACTCAATGCGCAGATTTTCGCGACACAGCAGATCTTCAAACGTTTCTTCACTGACATCATGAGGTAAATCTTTAAACAGGTTCATCGTCTTTCCTAGAGAATGCTCAGTTTCAAACTCGCAAGTTATTGCCATCTTTGACTATTGATGATCATAACACTAAACAAAGGCATGAAATGCCATGAAAATCTCTCCAATAAAGAATGGCATCAATAGGCTGAAGATTCTTCTCACACGCACATTTTGCATTACAAGGTTGTAATTCATTTGCATAATTTGTTGATCAGTTTGGCGTTTTCTAATACAGGATAGCTATATTTTTTACAAATTGATTTCCGTCAATTTAGTAAGGTTTTTATGTGCTAGATTGCGCCGAGTTAGAAAATATAAGTACCTGGGCGCGCTAATACTCTGACTTTCCGATGGTTCTTACCGGAAAGCGATAAGCACGGAATTGGGTACAAAACGAAGCCCCTATAAGGAAATTAAAATGAAAAAAACAATCTGCAGTTTGGCAGTGGTTGCTGCGCTCGTGTCACCAAGTGTTTTCGCTCATAAGCAAGGTGACTTCGTTCTTCGTGTTGGTGCGGCATCTGTCGTTCCTAATGATAGCAGCGATAAAATTCTGGGTTCTTCAGAAGAGTTGGAAGTGGATTCCAACACACAGCTTGGTCTGACGTTTGGCTATATGTTTACAGACAACATCAGCCTAGAAGTATTGGCTGCTACACCATTTAGTCACGATATTTCTACAGACTTAGGCGGTCTTGGAAATATTGCTGATACCAAACATCTGCCACCAACGCTTATGGTTCAGTACTACTTTGGTGAGCCACAAAGTAAGTTCCGTCCATACGTTGGTGCTGGTCTCAACTACACCATCTTTTTTGATGAAGGTTTTAACAGCACAGGTAAAGGTGCTGGCCTGTCGGATCTGAAACTGGATGATTCATTTGGTTTAGCTGCGAACGTGGGTGTGGACTACATGATTAACGATCAATGGTTCCTCAACGCTTCCGCGTGGTATGCAAACATTGAAACAGAAGCGACATACAAAGCAGGTGCAGACACATACAAAACTGATGTGAAGATTAACCCTTGGGTATTTATGATCAGCGGCGGTTACAAGTTTTAAAGAAAAACCAGTAGTTTTCAGGGTCTGTTGACCTTGCTAGCAACATTTGCAACGCGAAAGGCGATAAGCCCTAGCGCATGACAATTTTGGCATGGCTTTAGGGGCGGTTTACGGGGCCGCCCCTCTTTTTGTTCTCATCTTCACATCATAATGGTTTAATCAAACGTGACCTCGGTGAAGTGTGGGTTAGCTTTGAGTGCTCTCATCGCGAGAAGATGTTCGGTAGGAAAAGCGATATGTTCGCCGTCGACATCCAGAAATAAGCACTCTTATCGCTGCATATCTAAACCGGTATCGAATGCTCTTCCCTGATGGCTTTCACCATTTTTCAGAGTGATTTCGACAGGTAGCTGAAACATGCAGGCTATTTCAATAAAATCGTATTGGTTGCAGGTTACCATTGTACTTCTCCATTTTCACCAACGCTCCTTATAGTGTAATCCGTGTTGCGTTTTTGGCTTGAGATTGATTTTCTGAAGAAAAAATTTTTCTGTGAAACTTAATCTTCATCTTACCCATCATCTTGGTCATGAAATAGACATATAAGCAGGCTTTACTACAACTATCGTTGAGTAAACATAGATAACACATGTCTGAAACGACCCTAAAAAACACCTATCTAAGCCGTGAACGTAGTTTGATTTCATTGAATACTTCCCAAACTTATAATGCACAACTCGCATACCGTATTCATCACTCTCCTCAGTTTGAAAACGGTCGTGTCAAAAATGCGATGCCAAATGTTCCAAGCCACCAGTCATTTTGGCAGGTTCTCTGGAGCTATTTAGGCGGACGAGCACCACTGTGCCCAAATGAAGATTTGCCGTATTCTCCAATCGTTCAAGATCAGTTTTTACATCGCAGTGATTCTATGCGAGTGACCTGGCTGGGGCATTCAACCATGTTGGTGGAAGTGGACGGTGTCCGTATTCTGACTGATCCTGTTTTTGATTATGCTTCTCCACTGATCGCGAAAGCATGGTTTGAGCGTAATATCCCCAATACCCACGCAAGAGAGAGCTTGCCTATCCCGGATATCATCGTGATTTCGCACGATCACTACGATCATCTGGAGGCTTCAAGTATCCGCTTTTATGCTGATAAATCGGTGACGTTTTACGTTCCGCTTGGTGTCGGTAAACATCTGATCAAATGGGGAGTGTGTGCGGATAATATTGTCGAATTCGACTGGTGGGAAAGTGTTCAGTACGCCAATGTCGAGCTTATTTGTACGCCTGCTAACCATAATTCAGGGCGAACATATCTGGATAAGAACTCGACCCTGTGGGCTTCCTGGGTCATCAAAGGTCGAAGAGAAACGCTGTATTTTAGTGGTGACAGTGCTTACGACCAGCACTTTTCTGAGATTGCACAGCGATGTGGACCGATAGATATCGCCTGTTTGGAAGTCGCGGCAGATGTGAAGGAAAATCAAGGCTATCCAGTAGAAAACTGGGGCCACATGCAAGCACACCATACCGTTCAGGCGTTCAAGGATTTACAGGCTAAAAAGCTATTGCCTGTTCACTGGGCGACCTATGAGTTGTTTACCCATAAATGGGATGAGCCGATAGAAGATTTGAAAAACCACTGCCAAAACGAGAATGTTGCTCTACTCACTCCGATGCCAGGAGAGAGTTTTTTCGTTCAAAATGAACATAGAAATTGCAATTGGTGGTTAAAGGACACGGAAGACGAATCGGTAACAAGCGTATCGGTGTCATGAGCTATCATGCGTGATTCTCATTATTTCTCGAATGGGTTGTCTCTTAGGGCGATGTTTCGCTAACCTTATAAAATCCGGTTCTCAATGAGCCGGATACTATTCACTTTTTACCTCAGGTTTTAATTCGACGACATTCCCCTCAGGGTCATTAATATAGATAGAACGCCCAAAACCCTGCGCACCATAACGTCTGGAGAAATCCTCAGTTTTAATATCGTGTGAGAGCAGATACTGGCGTAGTTCACTTTCTTCAAAAGGCGCAAGTTGCAGGCAGAAGTGATCGATATTTCTGCCGTTTTGTACTGGAGGTTTTCCACCCAACTTACCCAACTCACTGTCTACCGTGACGATATCAATCAATGCCGTTCCTGCTCTCAGCTGCGTTAATCCCAGTTCCGCGAGTTCTCTTTCGACAGAACAACCTAATATGTCGCGATAGAAGTGCAGCATCGCATCGAGGTTACTGGTTCTTAAGACAATGTGATCGAGTGCTTTGACTTCAATAGGATTATGACTAGGCATGTATTCCTCCTCTCTGATTCGTTTGAGGATAGCATATCGAGAGTATTAACTCGCCAGTGCAGAAACCGCTTGCTGCACCGTTGTGAAATGGATTTTAATGATGCATCTTTGTGCCTGACTAAACTCATGAGATTGGATAAGCGCAGTTACCTCTTCAACAGGCAGGATTTTATCCCTGCTAATCAGCGTGGTTTGGTTGCTATTTTCAGAATGTAAACCGAACGTGCGACCATGTGAGTCAATCACGTAATCTTCTTGTCGCCAAATGAGTGATTCGCACTCGGCATGTAAATCCGAATGGGAGTGCAGATAGATGAGCTCGTCATCGCCGTCTAGTTTTAATAAGCATGGCCACAATACGTTGTTTAGTGTCATTCTATCGCCTTGTTAATGATTGGGGTTAAAAGCCGGAATTTGGCATTTTTAAAAACTCGATTTCCTCTGGTGTGCTTTCTCTTCCCAATATCACATTGCGATGTGGATAGCGCCCAAATTGGTCGATAATGGCTTTGTGTTTTAGCTCAAAATCGTAGTTCTTTTCAAGTCCCGGAGCTCGAAACAGTTTTTCTGCTTCCACATGAATGATACGAGATTCACTGTGCATGAACGGCATGTACAAAAAGCTACGCTGATCGTGATTAAGCGCTTTATGCAGACCGAGTCGAATGGCCTCTTGCGCTAACGAGAGTGCGAGTGGATCCTGTGCAAACGCTTTTGGTGTATTGCGGTACACATTACGCGAAAACTGGTCGAGTACAATGATTTCGGCTAAACGTCCTTTTGCGCTGTCACGCCAGCTAAACAGTTCGCAGCGAGCGGCTTGTTCGAGCAGTGATGAGAACCGAGATTCAATGAGTTTATCCAGCTCTGGATTATTTTCGAACCAATTTTGAGGGGACAGTTCTTCAAACCAGAATTTGATGATCGACAGGTACATTTCGCTTCCTTGTCTTGCAAACAATCAGTAACGAAGAGCCAGAAGTATAGATTCTGGCTCTCAGTTTTACTATCGTCCGTATGTGTCTACAATGTAGCGCTCAAAATCATCGCACATTTGCTCGTCAGAAATGACGTTGCTTGCCAGTTCTTTACTGCCGTCGACGACTTTAATTGTCGCGTTCAGCGAAGTCACTGGTGCTCGTTCACGCGTTTCAAGCGCTTTGATTTTCTGTTGCTGAACTTCCCAGGCTTGCTCTGATGACAGGTTACAAACGTCTGCAAGGTATTTGGCATTAAAGCCCTCGCCAGTCAGACTGACAATGGTTTCATTGTGAGAAAGGTTGTTGCCAGCGTGCCAGTAATGTTTTGCCAGCAGTGGGCCGATCTCTGGGTTATCTGTAAGGTAGCCAAACTTATCTAAGAAGTATGCTCGAGTCTGATAAACCGCCATATGCGCCAATAGGTAACCTTGATACGCACAAGCTGATTCATCCGATAGCAGATGTGGAATCGCCATTAACGGGCGAGGGCTGCATTCCAAACCAAGGATCTGTTTTTCGCAATCTCGCGCCAGTTGAGTGATGCGCTCTGGTGTCAGTTCATCATCGCTTAGTTGATATAGTGCGCGCTCAAAATATGGTACGACCAAGATACTGCGCTCTTCGTAGGCTTTGAATGGTTGACGGCTATTGATCATCGCTTGAATGATCTCATCAGGTACTGGATTGCTTTCATCATCCAGTGCGTACTGTTTTAGCCAATCCGCATCGGTTAGCAGGCTGTCACAGAACATAGACTGAGTTTCTGCATAAGCCATTGAGGTTGGTGCAAATTCCTGCGAAAAACAGGGTGCGTTCATTTTTACGTTAGCAAAGTGGGCAGCGTGGCCGCCTTCATGGAATAACGTATTGATGCCATCGTAACCGCTACCCACTTGGTCTGGTTTGGCATTGCTGGTGAAGTTGACCTGCGCAGCAACCCATTCGCCTTGGTTGTAAAAAGAAGGAATAGGGCCATGACAGAAGCCATTCGGGTATTTACCTTTACGGTCCAGCAAGTCCAGAGTCAGCGTCGCGCCTGAGTAATCGATATTCAGACGACCGAACGACTCTACCCAACGTCGCAAAGACTTTGAAAACGGAACGTACGGGTCTAGGTCACGCATCACGTCGCCCGCGAACGAGTAAATAAAGTTATGTCCTGTTAGTGCTGTTTGACCTTTCTCTTTCGCCAGATTCTCTAAGCTTGTCAGGTGGGCATTTCGGGTGCGTTTTTCAAAATCTTCCAAAATTTCAAACAGTTGCTCAGTCATCATCTTCTCGGTTTTTTGCACCGAGTAGTCGAAGAACGTGGCGTAACCAAGTGAGCGAGCAAACTGATTACGCAGTTTAATCAGTTCGATAAATCCATTCTGTAGCAGCCATTGCTCAAGATTTAGTAACGCTTGATGAGCGGATTGGCGCACCGCTTCGTGATTATTAGTACGAATGGTAGAACTTAATACCGGAAGTGAGCCTTCGATTTGCTTTCCATTTTCATCAGTAAAGCTCTGGACGTGGTTCTGTTTTTTCGCGAAGAGTTCTGCTTCAAACGCAATGAGCTGATTTTTCAGTGCTTGCGCATCTTTGCCTTCAATCGCGTGTGATTCAAACATCGCTAGCCAGCCTGACAGACCCGTTTTGGTTTGCTGTTTCTCTTGTGGGTCAACGATTGAGTCTGCGGCTTCTAACTGTTGTTTGATTGCCGTAATTTGTTCTGCGTTGCTTAGAAAATTGGTCCATGTCGTTTGAGCTTGCGTCGAGCCATCATGTTCATCGCTGATCCCCATGTAAGTTTCCCAAAAGAAATCTTCTTTAGTACGGTGAATGGCGAGATAGCGTTGATTGAGGTCGTTGAGGTAATCCGTTGCGTTCATTTTGATCCTTCAAATGGTTGCGTTAGGGTGACGGTTAATTATTACACGCTTAGTCGTACGAAAGGAGTGGGAAATCGATTTACTGTCTTTGCATGACGTAAACGTGACTTTACTATTTGTTTACATTTTAATAGGTTAATCGATACTAACCGGGTTGAATAGTGGGTAATTACTTTCGCCTGGTCGCCAGTGATCACGCTGTTTGGCTTGAAATCCATACAGAGAAGTCATTTGGGTTTATAGTTTATGCATTCTTTTTCAGCAGTGATAGACGAAATAAAAATGATAGCAAAGACAAAAACAACGCTACTTATGCTAAGCATGGTGCTGGTAGGGTGTTCCACCGAGACATCGCCAAAAACTGATACGGTCGAAAGTATTCAACAAAAGTGTTCAGTGATACTTAGCAGTCATGTACCAGATGATCAGCGTTGGCAAGTCTACAATGATTTATTACAAGAGTATCTCACTTATCGTGTGTTCAATCAGGACGATTTTGACCGATTCAATGCATTTATTCAGTTAGTTCAAATGGATGAAACTGGTCAGTTAATCACGGAACTAATGGAAGTGACCGATTGGGGCTGTTCAAATGGCAACTATCTCGAAGAAATGGATATATTTATCCGCGAAGTGCAAAAATAACTAAACCGAGCGTTGGAGCGCTCGGTTTTGCTGAATGAGTTCAGAATTACTCGATCATACCGTTGATTTACTCTTCAGGGTACTCTCCCTTGTTTTGATTTTCCGCTTTCACTTTCCAATGTTCGCTCGGATCATATGCTTCATCACATAAGTCAACGGTATAGCCCATTTCAGTAATTTCTTTCAGGGTGAGGTTGTCGGCAATTTTGGCAATGTCACCCGTTTTGTTACGTAGTTCCATGATTAATCCTCCGTTGTACCTAAGCGACTTCAATATACTGAAACAAGCATATCGAAGTTACTTTAGTATAAGTATATATCCCCAGAGACGATTGCGACGCCTAAAGCCATGCTTTTTGTGTGACTAATGGGGCGATGATCTGCGCTACCTCGTGTAATTCACACTAGCGCGTTGGAGATATAGCGTGTTTTGTGATTTATTGGCTTGTTCATTTGTCTTTAGGAAGGAAGAGTTATGGTGATTCTGGACCATGTGCTTGCGCAGCAGATCGTCAACAGAACCATGTCAATTATCGGTCACAATGTGAATGTGATGAATTCAGCGGGCATCATTATTGGTAGTGGTGACCCTAAACGAATTGGTCAGGTTCACGATGGCGCTGTACTGGCGCTCAGTCACGGTGATTCTCTCGAGGTCAATGAACAACAATGTTTGACTCTGCAAGGTGTGAAGCCTGGTATCAATATGTTGCTCAAGTTGCACGGTGAGGTGGTGGGTACCGTTGGTGTTACTGGCGAGCCAGATAAAATTCGTGATTTTGCCAAGTTGGTGAAAATGACCGCTGAACTTACCATTGAACAAGCCGCATTGGTCGAAAAATTTCAGTGGGACAGACGTCATCGGGAAGAGTTTATCCTTTCCTGGATCAAAGGCGACTTAACCGAAGAAGAGATCAAAGATTGGGCGATGCGTCTATCTATTGATATTACTCAGCCTAGGGTCGCTACGGTGATCGAAATCTCTACGCCTTCCGCTTCGAAAAGCATGAAAAGTGTCCGCAATATTGTCGAGTTGCTAGAGTATCCGGAAAGAAACAACCTTGTCGCGATCGTCTCGGTAAATGAAATCGTGGTACTCAAACCTTGCCACTGTGCAAAGCAATGGGACAGCAAAATAGAAAGCGAACGGATTGACAAGTTGATGTCTCGATTAAGCGATTACGATTTTCATACCTTTCATATTGCGCTTGGACAATTGTTTGCAGAGCCTAAAGACGTACCGTTATCGTATCAAAGTGCAAAACAGGTCATGGCGGTAGGTAAAAAATTCGCCCCAGAAAAGCGGAAATACTTATTTGATGAGTTACGCTTGCCAGTACTTTTAGCGCCGTTGGCTGATATTTGGCAAGGTGAACAAATTATTGATAGGGTGAAACTGTTGAGGGAAAAAGATAAATCTGGACAGTTGCTAAAAACACTTGATGCGTTATTTGAGTGTAATGGTAATGTCAAGGAGTGCTCTAATACTCTGTTTATTCATAGAAATACCCTCAGATATCGTTTGGAGAAAATCACAGAGATTACTGGCTTATCAACCACAAACTTTGTAGGGTTAGCTGAACTTTATATTGCGACTCGCCTCTCAAAAATGACCTAGTATTGTGCACTTGCACAATAAGAGCTGTTTTTTAATGAGATCATTTGTCACTCCGCCTAAAGGAATTTACTAGCAAACGATTGATAATTCTAATGTCCCTACATATTGAAGCGAGTCTACCTGGTTTCGCTCGATACAATAAAAATAAATGGAGTTATCATGACCCTTATATTAATCCTGCTCGGGGTGATTGCGTTTATCGTGCTCACCACCACCAAATTTAAGTTACATCCATTTTTAGCCTTAATCATCGCAGCGTTTCTTGCCGCGTTTGCTTATGGCTTACCTGCTGACAGCATCGCTAAAACCATCGCTTCTGGATTTGGTGGTATTCTCGGCTACATCGGCTTGGTTATCGTTCTGGGTACCATCATTGGTATTATTCTGGAGAAAAGCGGCGCTGCGATCACCATGGCAGATACGGTCATTAAAGTTCTGGGTGAGCGTTTCCCAACCTTAACCATGAGTATCATCGGCTATATCGTTTCTATTCCGGTATTCTGTGACTCTGGCTTTGTTATCCTTAACTCATTGAAAGAATCGCTTGCCAAGCGCCTTAACACGTCAAGTGTGGCGATGAGTGTAGCGTTAGCGACAGGCCTATACGCGACGCACACTTTTGTACCGCCAACTCCGGGCCCAATTGCTGCCGCAGGTAACCTTGGTCTGGAATCTAACCTTGGCTTGGTTATTGGCGTGGGTGTCTTTGTCGCGGCTGTCGCGGCGTTGGCTGGTATGTTATGGGCAAACCGTTTCAAACATGTTGAGCCAGATGGCATCGATGTTGCCGAGGAAATTCAACATGATTGGAAAGCTCTGAAAGCCTCTTACGGCAAACTGCCAACTGCAAGCCAGGCATTTGCTCCAATTTTTGTTCCAATCTTACTGATCTGTTTTGGCTCTATTGCAAAATTCCCAAGTCTGCCGTTAGGCGAGGGCATAGTGTTTGATGTACTGACTTTCCTCGGTCAACCTTTAACGGCATTGGTCATCGGCCTGTTCCTTTCTGTTCGTCTATTAAAATCGGATAAGAAGATTGAAGAGTTTGGCGAGCGTATTAGTCAAGGTATCACTGCCGCAGCACCTATTCTTTTGATTACCGGTGCTGGTGGTGCGTTTGGTGCCGTACTAAAAGCGACACCACTTGGTGATTATCTTGGTACTACTCTGTCTGCATTAGGTGTCGGTATCTTCATGCCATTTATCGTTGCTGCTGCCCTGAAATCCGCGCAAGGTTCTTCTACGGTTGCGCTGGTAACGACATCTGCTCTGGTTGCCCCAATGCTGGCACAATTGGGACTGGATTCAGAAATGGGTCGAGTGCTGACAGTAATGGCGATTGGTGCTGGCGCGATGACAGTTTCACATGCAAACGATAGTTTCTTCTGGGTTGTTTCCCAGTTCAGTCGAATGTCAGTAGGTTTGGCTTATCGAGCGCAAACCATGGCAACTCTGATTCAGGGTGTCACAGCGATGGCATTGGTATACATTTTGACTCTCGTTCTCTTATAAGTCTCAGGAAATAGATATGAAAGTGGTAATTGCACCTGATTCATTTAAAGAAAGTTTAACCGCCAAGCAAGTAAGCGACGCGATTAAGACAGGCCTTGCTCGAGTTTGGCATGATGCCGAGTTTGTTACGGTTCCGGTAGCAGATGGAGGAGAAGGCACGGTTCAATCGCTGATTGATGCAACACAAGGTGAGCAAGTATTCACTACTGTCATGGATCCTTTAGGTAATGAGGTTCAGGCGTTTTACGGTATCCTTGGGGATGGTGAAACTGCGGTAATTGAAATGGCTGAAGCCAGTGGTTTGCATCTTGTACCAACTGACGCACGGGATCCTAAACTGACCAGCAGTTTTGGTACTGGCCAGTTGATTAAACATGCCTTAGAACGCGGTATGCAACGTTTAATCATTGGCTTAGGAGGAAGTGCGACTAATGACGGTGGTGCAGGTATGTTGGCTGCGTTGGGAGTTAACTTTCTTGATGAGGCCGGGAATGCAATTGCCGTAAACGGCGGTGGTTTAGTTAATCTTTCCTCCATCGACATTTCAGGTCTCGACTCTCGTTTAGCGCAATGTGAGATACTCGTCGCGTGTGATGTTGATAATCCTCTTTGTGGAGAAAAAGGTGCTTCGGCAATCTTTGGTCCACAAAAAGGGGCAACAGCATCCGATGTCGCTACGCTAGATAACGCTTTGCTTAAATTTGGTGAGTTGACTGAGCAAGTCACAGGTAAGCATGTACTAACCCGTGAAGGAGCCGGTGCTGCAGGTGGGATGGGAGCAGCACTGTTAGGATACACGCCTGCTCGTTTACAGCCAGGAATTGAAATTGTATTGGAGACGGTCAAACTAGCGGAGCTTGTTGCCGATGCTGATATCGTATTTACTGGTGAAGGAAGAATTGACCACCAAACGGCTCATGGGAAAACCCCGATGGGGGTCGCTAAGGTAGCGAAGCAATTTAACTTACCAGTGATCGCGTTAGCTGGCTGCGTGGGCGATAACTTCCAAGCCGTTTATCAGTGCGGGATTGACGCTGTATTTCCTTGTGTGCCAAGAGCAATGAGCCTGGCCGACGCAATGAAAGAAGCTGACACAAACGTGGCGAATTTAGCCGAGAACGTTGCCCGGTTATGGTTGATGAAATAGTCGGTTTCTATCCAAGGCATTAAGGATAAAACTCCACTTCGCGTGGAGTTTTTTATTGCTATGGCGAAGCATCTTAGCCTGCTACAAGCTCTGACAAACAGCGAATCTGCTTCGGGATGGCTTTCCCCGGTGCTGGCTCACCCGCCGCGTTAAACCAAATTGTATTCAGCCCTGCTTCCATCGCGGGGTAGATGTCTTTGCTCGGCAAGTCTCCAACCATGGTCAATTCTCTTTCGCTGACACCAAGTTTTTTAGCAACGGCTTGGTAAAATTCAGCGCAATTTTTTTCAATGCCAATATTAGAAAAACAGAAATAACCACTGATGTATCGGTCTAAATCGACACGCTGGAAAGCTCGCTGTACATCTTCCATAACAGAGTCTGATGCACTAGTGGCAATATAGATCTGATGGTTTTTGGAGAGCATTGCCAACGTTTCTTTGGCCTGTGGGATTGTCTTCACCGTGTCCCATTCACACATTTTGCCTTGTGCATGAGGGAAGTCCACCATCAATGTGTCTCCCCAATCGAAAAGATAAATCATGTTTGAAACTCCAATATTACTCATCTGCACTCAAATAACTTGCTTATATTTCCAGAGCGTAGATCTTGTCTGCGTAACGATTACCACCGATCTCATAAGCATCCGGGATAACTTTTACCAAGGTAAATCCACACTTTTCCAACACTCGTTCAGAGGCGATATTCCCCTCTGTCACTGTGGCGGAAAACTGGCTGAGCTGATGTTGAGTACGTGCCCATTTAATTACAGCTTCGAGAGTCTCGGTGCCCAATTGCTTGCCATGAAACTCTGACAAAAGTAAGTAGCCTACTTCAGCGGTTCCGTTTTGGAGAACAAAACCTGTGATTCCGATAGGTTGCTCAGTTGCAGAATCTTTTATCAATAAGCAAAGCCAGTGTTCACTTTCTGGTGTCCAGACTGACAAGCGTGATGCAAATTTCTCTTTTAACTGCTCCTCGTTGGGTGCATCGAAACAGAGAGAGATGATATCCCTTTCAGTATGAAGACGATGAAATAATGCCCAGTCGTTTTCTCCGATAGGTGTCATTATTGTTCTGGGAGTGGATAAGTGAATAGACATGCGCTTCCTATCTGTATGGGGCTCGACAGACAGTTTCTCACCTTTTTTATACATTGTTCAAATGGTTGCATTTATAAAGGTCATTTATTTTGCGGGTGTTAAATTATTCAATTTATTAATGCTGAAACTCTATTTCTGGAAGCAATGTGGCGATATTTCATTCTTGAGCATTTAAATCAGTTGCGTATGACGTGGATCATGTGCCACCTACCCACAAAGTATTAATTTACAACCTACAATTACAATTTGTGAGCAAGTGTTGCGAGTTATTACAATGAAAAAAAGAACTATTATTTTATTATTAGCGGTTGGAATAGGGGTTGGTTGGCTAACCCTCGGGGGATCGGCAGCGGTGATGCATTACACCTCATCTACGGAGTTTTGTGTTTCGTGCCATACCATGGAAACGCCTTATAAAGAGTATCAAGGGTCCGTTCACTTCAGTAACGCAAAAGGCATTCGCGCAGAATGTTCTGACTGTCACATCCCTCATGAACCTGTCGACTATTTGATTACGAAAATTCGTGCATCGAAGGATATTTACCACGAGTTCATCACAGGCAAAATAGATACGCCTGAAAAATACGAAGCACATCGTAAAGAATTAGCTGAAATGGTTTGGGAGCAGTTCCGCGAGAATGACTCAGCAACCTGTCGTTCATGTCACGACTATGATGCAATGGAAGAGTTCGAGCAATCTCGCGATGCAGCGAAGATGCACGAATACGGAATTGCAAACAATCAAACTTGTATTGATTGTCACAAAGGTGTGGCTCACTTCGCACCAGAGGTGGAACTTGATAGCAAAGCGTTTGAAACCTTAATGAGTTTTACCACTCAAACCTCTCCGGGAGCGCAAGTGGTTTACCCAGTCACGGTCATCGATATGGGTGAGTTGGGTACTATTAATCCAACAACGAAATTGGACGTTGTCAGTACGGAAGGTGATGCTCGCACAGTTAAACTGAACGCATACCAAATGAAAGGCGCTGAACAAGTGCTCTACATGGGCGAGGGGCAACGTGCGATTGTGGCGACACTAACTGAGCAAGGACAACAAGCGCTTGAGGGCGGCGAATTTACAGCCGATGTGTACGGCAACGAATGGCGCTCTGTATCGTTAACTGGCACGATTGATTCTCCAGTCGTAGATACGCTAGAGCCAGTATGGTCATACGCAGAAGAGTTGGACAATGTTTACTGTGCAACTTGTCATGCGAAGATTCCTTCAAATCACTTTACGGTGAACGCATGGGGACCAGTCGCGAAGAGTATGGGTGATCGCACGGATATTACCGCCGAAAACCTAGAAATTCTGACTAAGTTCTTCCAGCACCACGCGAAAGATGTGGTTGGTCACTAACGAAAAGTAGAAGGAAAAGATTATGACTAATTTGACCCGCCGCGGATTTCTAAAAGGCACTGGTATGGCGGCCGGTGCGATGGCATTCACTTCATTTTCACCATTGTCCGTTGCCTCCTCGGATGCGCGCGGTAAAGGCATCTTAACGGCTGGCCGCATGGGCCCTATGCTGTGTGAAGTGCAAGATGGCAAACTGATTTCTACAACCAATGCGCTGCCTCAGACAGTACCAAACAGCCTGCAAAGTACCGGGCCGGACCAAGTGCATACTAAGGCTCGTGTAAAATATCCAATGGCGCGAAAAGGCTATCTTGCGAACCCGTCTGCACCTGAAGGTGTACGTGGTAATGATGAGTTTGAGCGTATTTCCTGGGATAAAGCTTACAAGCTGATTCATGAACAACACATGCGCATCCGTAAAACCTACGGGCCAGCTTCTGTATTCGCCGGTTCTTATGGTTGGCGTTCGAGTGGCGTGTTACACAAAGCGCAAACTTTGCTGCAACGTTACATGAGTATGGCGGGCGGTTACTCTGGCCACCTGGGTGATTACTCCACTGGCGCGGCACAGATTATCATGCCGCACGTTATGGGTTCTATTGAAGTGTATGAGCAACAAACCACTTACCCTGTCGTTCTTGAACATAGTGATGTTGTGGTGCTTTGGGGATTGAACCCAATCAACACTCTCAAAATTGCCTGGAGTTCAACTGACTGCGCGGGCCTTGAGTTTTTTCATCAGCTGAAAAAGTCGGGAAAAACGGTGATTGCAATTGACCCGATTCGTTCTGAAACCATCGAATTCTTTGGTGACAATGCCGAATGGATCGCGCCGCATCCAATGACGGACGTAGCGATGATGATGGGTATCGCTCATACCTTGGTTAAACAAGGGAAGCACGACAAAGCATTCCTCGAAAAATACACCACTGGTTACGACAAATTTGAAGCGTACTTGTTTGGCGAAGAAGACGGTGTAGAGAAGTCAGCTGAGTGGGCGTCCAATATCTGTGGCGTGCCTGTGAAACAGTTAGAGTTGCTGGCTGATATCTTCAGTAAAAATCGCACCATGCTAATGTCAGGTTGGGGTATGCAGCGCCAACAATATGGTGAGCAACGTCACTGGATGCTGGCAACATTAGCATCAATGCTAGGGCAAATTGGTCTTCCGGGTGGTGGTTTCGGACTCTCTTATCACTATTCAAATGGTGGTAACCCTGCCCGAGATGCGGGAGTACTTCCTGCCATTTCAGCATCGCTGGGGGGTGGATCTTCTGCGGGTAACGACTGGGCGGTGTCCGGTGCGGTACAAAGTTTCCCGGTGGCGCGAATTGTGGAAGCGCTGGAAAACCCCGGCAAAACGTATCAACACAATGGTCATGAACTCACATTCCCTGACATCAAGATGATTTGGTGGGCTGGTGGCGCGAACTTTACTCATCACCAAGATACCAATCGTCTTATTAGAGCGTGGCAAAAACCTGAACTGATAGTGATTTCAGAACCTTACTGGACGGCGGCTGCGAAGCATGCCGATATCGTTCTGCCTATTACCACGTCGTTCGAACGTAACGATATGACTATGACGGGTGACTACAGTAACCAGCACTTAGTACCCATGAAGCAGGTGGTTGAGCCGCAAGGTGAAGCGAGAAACGACTTCGATGTATTTGCGGATATGGCCGAGATGATTGCTCCAGGGGGGCGTGATGTTTACACCGACGGCAAAACGGAAATGGAATGGCTGTACGGGTTTTACAAAGTGGCGCAACAAGGTGGTCGTGGCTCTCGCGTAGCAATGCCGAACTTCAGTAAATTCTGGGAAGACAACCAGCTGATCGAGATGAAATGGAACGAGAAAAACGCTCAGTTTGTCCGTTATGCTGACTTCCGTGAAGATCCTGTGTTGAACCCTCTTGGTACGCCTAGTGGCAAAATTGAAATCTACTCGAAGACGATCGAAGGCTATCAGTTAGATGACTGTTTGCCACACCCTGCTTGGTTCGAACCAACAGAATATACGGGTAATGCGCAAGATGGTGAGTTGCAGCTCATGACAGCACACGCAGCCCATCGTCTTCACAGCCAGTTTAACTACGCGAAAATCCGCGAAGAGTACGCGATTGCAAACCGTGAACCGATTTGGATTCACCCTGAAGATGCGAAATCCCGCGGCATAAAAACGGGCGATCTTGTTCGAGCGTTCAATGGCCGGGGTCAGGTGTTAGTCGGTGCAGAAGTGACGGATCGCATCAAGCAAGGTTCGGTATGTATTCACGAGGGTGGTTGGCCAGATCTGGATCCAAATACCGGGATTTGTAAGAACGGTGGCTGTAATGTGCTGACACTGGATATTCCGACCTCCAGACTCGGCAATGGCTGCGCAGCAAACTCGGCACTGGTTCGTATCGAAAAATATACCGGTCCTGAGTTAGAGCTCACCGCGTTTGAACCACCAAAAAATGGCTAGAAAAAGTAGCATTTAAAAGCAAGAAGCCAGCATTACGCTGGCTTCTTTTTTATCTAAAATTCGTTCGTATTAGCGCGGCGCTAATGCAACAAACGGCATCTTTTTAGTGACTTGAAATGTGGGCAGAAGCGTAAATATCACGGCGACAAATACCACTGAGCCTATCAAATCTTCAGGACGATGCATGCCTAACCACAAACGGCTGTACGCGACACTGACTCCCCATAACCAGAGCGCAAAAGCGGAAACATAACACTGTTTTTGCAACATTAAGCCACCAAAGAAAGCCAGACATATCGCTACGAAAATCGTGTGACCTGAAGGAAAAGAGTAGTCTTTTTCTCCTTGCCAATGGCGTGTTCGCCAATTGCTGACTTTGTTTGAGACTTGGTTTATCACACTTGCTTGTTGTTCTGTGGTGAGTTGATAGAAAGCCTCTGGTGTTTCTATAAGTTGCTCGGCAGCAAGATACTCGGTGTATGGTCGCGGACTTTCCGTCATCAGCTTTAAGCCTGCTTTACATGCAAAACCAATCACTAACAGCAATCCAAGCATAGATAACTTCTGCATCCATTCTGTAGGAGTGGGTTTAAATCTATAGAGCGATAGGATTAACAAGGTCAGTGTGATAAGGAAGCCTTTGCTGCCCGCTGAGTCCGTCAGCAAAGTGAAGGTAATACCTAAGCCTCCTGCTACAGAAGAGGATAGGTTCTGATATGAAGAAGAGAGTGATAGTGGAATGATGCTAAGAACGAACAAGGCGAGCATCATTAATCCGTATTTTTTGGTTTTCATTGAAAGCTTTTGTTTTTACAACTGTGAAAATAGGCGGCAATCTTACGCCAAAAGGTGTGAAAAACTTATCAACTGGCTGTCAATTCGAATATATAAAGTGACATTTGTTTAAAAGATGTATGAGTCTCATTTGAAAACAGAACGGACGCTTGTCTCCAAGCGTCGTAAAGTGGTGGTTGTCAACAGCTCAACTCATCAAGCTAAGTAAGTACTCACAAGCAATTTTGGGATCGTCGGCATGACAGATAGCTGATACCAGAGCCAAGCCGTGTACACCAGTTGCACTTAGTGCTGGGATAGTGGATTCGTTGATCCCGCCAATAGCGACGATCGGGAGAGATGTAGTATTGAGTGCCATTTTTAAACCATCTATACCCCAGTGTTTCTGGGTATTGGTTTTGGTCGGTGTTGCATAGATAGCGCTTAAGCCAATGTAATCGACAGGCAGAGCATCGACTTCCGCCAATTGCTGTTCATTCTCGATGGATAAACCGAGGATTTTGTTTGGACCAATCAGTTCGCGCGCTATATGTGCTGGCATGTCAGATTGCCCGAGATGCACGCCGTCAGCATCGACAGCAAGCGCGACATCGACTCGATCGTTGATGATTAGTGGCACATTGGTGTCTTTGAGGATCGCTTTTACCGCTTGAGCCCGTTCGATGAAAGCACGTACGTCTCCATGCTTCTCACGGACTTGCACCATGGTTACGCCACCTTCCACTGCTTTGCTGACCACATGCTTGAGCGTGGCGAGATCTTGTTGGTCATCGGTGACCAAATACAAACGATAGGCGTTCATTTTGTTTCCTTTATGCCTCCGGCCCATTGTATGAGATGGAGGCATCGTTTTTTAGTTACGCTTCGATAACTTGAAGTTTTAGTCGATTCGCTAATGTTTGTTCATCAAGCTGATACAACTCATCAAGCAAGGTTAGTTGTAAGCTGCCCGGACCACGAGCTTGTTCAGCGGCGATTTCACCCGCTACGCCAAGTACGGCAGCTGCCGCCAAACCTGTTTCATCGCCTACAGCGGCAAATGCACCAGTGAGTGCGGAAAGCGTACAACCTATTCCCGTTACGTATGGCATCATCTCATGGCCATTACTGAGTGTTATGGTCTGCGATTTCGTAACGATGTAATCCGTCTCGCCAGAAATCACGACGTTCGCGCCATACTCTGCAACGAGGAACTGCGCCGCGCCTAATGCTGCATCGCTGCTGTCCAGAGAATCGACCCCTTTGCTCTGAGCCTGCTCGCCAGCTAGGGCAATGATTTCTGACGCGTTACCACGAATGATAAGTTTGTCTGCAAGGCGCGCTATCTGGCGAGACGTTTCTGTTCGCAGTGTGCTTGCGCCGCAGCCTACAGGATCGAGGACGACAACTTTACCATTGGCATTGGCTTGCTCTACCGCAAAGATCATACGAGGTACCCAAACACTATCAAGTGTGCCAATGTTGATCACCAGCGCGCCAGCAAATGACATCATTTCTGCCATCTCTTGTTTTGAGTGCGCCATGATTGGAGATGCGCCGATAGCAAGCAGAGCATTCGCCGTGTTGTTCATCACAACGTAGTTAGTAATGTTCACGACTAATGGTTTGTGTTGACGTACAGCGGTCAATGCCTGAGTAATTTGTTCCATTAACATGTCGATTCTCCTATTAACCTTGCTGCGCGTTTAAGCCTTGTTGCCAGAAAGCCACTTCCATCCGTGTAGCCGTTTTGAATACCTGAATCAGGTTCTGGCCTCGTTGGCTGTTGATGTCGATTTCAGCCAGTAGCTCATTAAAGTGCTCTGCGCCTTTCGCGACGCCAGACTGGAACTCTTCACCGCCATAGAGGGTGATCCAACTTGCGTACGCGTTACCTTCGATGACGGTATTTTCATCGTCCATCAGCATTTTGCCAATCACAGCGTAGCCGATAGAGCAAGGTGCTAATGCGGCATACAGGTCAACCAAATCACCAGTCATACCTGCATCCAATACATAACGCGTGTAGGCAACGGTGCCGAAATCTTCCGGTTCGTTTTCCAGATCGGATTCAGTTAAACCCCATTGACCACAGTAAGTTACGTGATGGGCGATTTCTGAATCCAGCAACGCGTGAACACTCGGTAGTGCGCGGCGCATGTCATACAAAGTACGTGCTTTATAAATCGCTAATGCGTAAGCGCGCGCGTATTGCTTGAGAAATAAAAAGTCCTGTTTCAAATAATGTAGAAAACAAGGTTGAGCAAGCGTGCCTTGCGCTAATTGCTGAACGAATAGGTGCTCGGTGTATTCCTGCCAGTCTTGACGGCAAGCGTCGATCAAATCTTGATATTTCATAATGGGATTACCTCAGGATCAGTCAAAGCTAGGCACGTAATCTTTCGCTTTTGGTAGCGTTTCGATGATTTTTTGTGAGTACATGAACTCGGCGTAATCGTCGTAGCGTTTTAGATCAACCGCAGATGGGCGAAGAGCGAAACGGGTCAAAGTGTCATTCCAGGCACGTTGGTTAAGTTCGTTGTTCAGTGTGTCTGGTGAGTAAGCAACAAACTCTTTCCAAGATTCTTTTGGATGGTTCACGATGTAAGTGGTTGCTTGCTCAAGTGCTTTGTTGAAGGCTTTGATGGCCTCTTTGTCGTACGTTTTTGCATTCGCTACAAACACAAGTTCGTCATATGCTGGCACGCCGTGTTCTTCCGGGAAGAAGGCTTTAGCTTGGTAACCCTCTAACGCAAGCTGGTTGGTTTCGAAGTTACGTAGTCCACCCCATATCGCATCCACTTTGCCTGATGCCAGAGAGGAAGATAGCGCCCAGCCTACGTTGATGATTTGTACGTCGGAAAACTTCACATTCTCTTGTGCCAACATTGTGCCAATGGTTGCTTCTTCATTACCCGCGATAGCAATACCGATCTTCTTGCCTTTTAGATCAGCGAGGCTGTCGTTTTTACCGTTGTCCAGCACCATCATGGTATTAAGCGGTGTCGCGATGAGCGTTGCTGAGCGGATTAGTGGTAGACCTGCGGCAACATCAATCGTCAGACTTGGCTGGTATGAAATTGCCATATCCACTTTGCCCGCGGCGACCAGTTTAGGTGGCGTGCTTGGATCAGCAGGCTCTTGAATGTTCACTTCTAAGCCTTGCTGTTTAAAGTAACCACGCTCTTTTGCAATAACGATAGGGCCGTGGTTCGGGTTCACGAACCAATCCAACATCAAAGTCAGCTCTTTTTCGGCCGCCAGTACGTTAGTTGATACAATAGAAGCAAGCAGAGCTGCAGCGCTAATAAGTTTGTTTTTATTCACGGGTATTGTTCCTTTTAGTGATCTCTATTTGTTTGATCTATTTGCTTTCCCAAGGGATGGCTTTTTTCAGTAATTTGTCAGTGATGAAGTAGAGGGCGATGGACAGCACGGCAAGGATAAACAGCGCTGCAAACATCTCGTCGATGATCATACGTGCGTTGGCTTGTAGCATGAGATAACCCAAGCCCTCACTTGAACCGACCCACTCGCCGACGACGGCTCCAATTGGGGCGATAACGACTGCGACACGAATGCCTGAAGCCAATGTTGGCAGTGCCGCGGGCAACTGAATGTGACGCAGCAGTTGCCATTTCGAAGCGCCCATCGTTTTCGCCAAATCCAGGTATCCGGTTGGGGTATTGCGTAAACCGTCGTAACAACAAGTCGTAACAGGGAAAAAGATGATGATCGCTGCCATCACGACTTTTGATGCGATGCCATAGCCAAGCCAAAGCATCAGAACGGGTGCAATGGCAAATACCGGAATCGCCTGGCTAGCAATCAGAATCGGTAGCAGCCAGCGTTTTAGTGGTTCGAACAGCAACATTTGCAGCGCAAACAGCAAACCTATCGACAAGCCGAGTCCAAGACCAAGCAGGATTTCCTGTGCGGTGACCCAGGTGTGTGCGAGCAACACGTCATAGCGGGAGATCAATCTATTCAGCACATCAACAGGCGCAGGCAAAATGAAGCTGGGCATATTGAACGCCACGACAATCAGTTGCCACAGGCCTAAAATGACCGCTGTGCTGATCACCAATCGTAGAATCGGATGGGTAACTCGTTCTTTTTTGCTGATACGTTCTGAGACGGAGTTGTATTGAGTCATATCACTCATAATCTTTCTCCAGCTGATCCAAGATCGCTTGTTGCAAGGCGGCACATTCGCCATCAAGCACGCGAGGAGGCATCGTATCTGGCACCAGCAGATGTTTAGCTTGTGCAGGTGTGCCTTGCAGTACATACAATTGGTTGGCAAGACGAACGGCTTCTTGCGGATCGTGAGTAATCAGCACGACCGTTTTGCCTTTGAGCAGCGTGGCGGATAAGGTTTGCAGCTTATGACGAGTAACGGCATCAAGGGCAGAGAAGGGCTCGTCCATTAAGACCAGAGGTTTGTCTTGCATCAGAGTACGAGCCAGTGCCACGCGTTGGCGCATACCTCCGGAAAGCTGGGCTGGTTTAGCGCAGGCGTAGTCAGCTAATCCAACTTGTTCGAGCAATTGAATAGCACGCTGTTTTTCATCTACTGAATTTGAGTCAGCGTGAGAAAAGCGGGAACTCAGGCAGACGTTGTCCAGCACGTTTAGCCACGGTAGCAACAAATCCTGCTGCGCCATGTAGGCTATCCGTTCGTGCAGTGCTAATCCGTCGGTTGTTGTGAGCTCGCCTTGCCAGACAACTTGGTCATCTAACAATCCAGCCAGATAACGCAAAATGGTCGTTTTACCGCAGCCACTTCTCCCCAATAATACCGTCCACTGCCCGGCAGGAATGGTCATGTTCACCCCTGCTAGCGTTGGTGTCTGGCTATCGTTGTATTGCAGACTGGCGTCTCTAAACTGAATACCGAACGCATTAGCGTACATACGTGTGGCCTGCAAAGAAGTGGTGAACCGGACCGTGACCTTTACCCACTTGCAGCTCATCCGCATGGGCGATGGCTTGAGAGATATACTGTTTACCTAAATGCACGGCTTTGTGCAGGTTGTTGCCTTGGCCAAGGTAAGAGGCAATCGCAGAAGAAAGGGTACAGCCCGTGCCGTGTGTGTTTTTGGTTGGGAAACGTTTTGAACTGATCAATTCTGAAGAATCCTGCAGGATCAGCAGGTCGTTACTGTTTTCATCTTTCTCGAGATGACCGCCTTTCAACAATACCGCTTTAGCGCCAAGAGCACGAAGGTCGTCAATCATCTCATTCATATCAGCTTCGGATTCTGGCACAGGTTTCCCCGTTAAGGCTGCACCTTCCGGAAGATTGGGCGTGATGATGTCAGCGAGAGGGATGAGTTCTTCCTTTAACGTGCTTATCGCGGAGTGTTCCAGCAATAAATCACCGCTGGTGGCGACCATTACCGGGTCAATGACCAGATGTTTCGGTTGGTATTGTTTAATTTTGTCAGCAACCACTTTGATGATGTTGGAATCGGCCAGCATGCCGATTTTAACCGCCACGATATTAAGATCGGTAAAGACGGCATCGAGTTGGCTTTCTACATGCTCGAGCGGAATAGGAAAAATTGCTGAGACGCCTTGAGTATTTTGCGAGGTAATTGCAGTAATGACAGAGCATGCAAAACTGCCCGTTGCAGACATGGCTTTGATGTCTGCCTGAATGCCAGCGCCGCCGCCACTGTCTGAACCGGCGATCGTTAAAACGATTGGGGTGGTTGAAGATGGCGTCTTGTGAGAATTAGGCTGTGATTGCTGCGTCATGGTCGCTCCTATTACAAGACGTATAGGAACTGACTTTGACCGTTGTGGCGGATCGATTTTCCGGTCCGCTATTGCTCGCTAAAGGAAGTTAGGTGCAGGCAAAGTGCTCATAGTTCCCTACGTCAGTGCTAACTGAATCAGGTTCAACGGGTCTCGAGTTTCGATCTCAGCCGACGCGTACTGCGTGGCCCCCCGACTATTTCGCTAGGATGATAGCAGGACACTTACGCAAGGGATACGTTTTTTGAGTGTTCATGTGTGTGTTGTGAGTGATAGAGTAGGTGTTAGTTTGTTTTGTAGCACGAAAATGACCAGTGTAACTCTCTGGTTTATGTGAAAAAACTGGAATATTAAATAAATAATCGTGGTCTCGCTTAGCAAGGATTAGCACAAAACAAGGTTAAAAACTGTTAAAATTTAACGCGTTGCCAATTTAACTTTGCGGAGCTTTCGCAAGTTATATAGGAAGGCTAATACGATCATCGAGCAAGGAGACTTCATGCTTAATTCTGTAACAGCGAAGTCAGTGATCGATCATGCTCTATTTTTAGGGGCTGATTTCGCTGAACTATTCGTTGAACATCATCAAACTAACACTGTCCAGATCGCATCTGGCGAGGTGGATAAGGTCAATTCAGGTATCGATTTTGGTATCGGTATCCGTCTGTTTTTTGGTCATAAAGTGCTTTATGGGTACACCAACAGTACGGACGAAGCGGAACTCAAACGCGTCACCTCGTTGCTAGCTGCGAAAGACAAACGTGAGCAAATCGCATCAGCGGGTTCTCTTAATTTGAATCGCGATCCAGTTCAGCACGGTTGCCGTTTGCCACTCAGCAAAGACGCCAATCTGGATTCTAAAATTGCGTTCCTGCTGAAAGTTGACCAAGCGGCGCGTGCTGAAAGTGAATACATCAGTCAGTTTATAGGTAGCGTGCTACAGCGAGAGCAACAGGTAACGATCTTCAACTCGGAAGGCTTACACGTTGACGATACGCGTCATTATATTCGCGTTGCGGGCAATACGGTTGCGCAAAAAGGCAATGAACAATCTTCTGGAATGGAAGGTCCTGGAGCACTGGCTGGCTGGGAGTTCAGTGAGCAGTTAGATGCCAAGGAGCTGGGTCAGACTATCGCTCAACAAGCTTTGGTTAAGCTTGGCGCGGATGCCTGTCCATCAGGTGAAATGCCAGTGGTTATCGGTAATGGTTTCGGCGGCGTAATCTTCCACGAAGCGTGCGGTCATTTGCTTGAAACTACATCGGTTGCGAAAAAAGCATCAGTATTCCATGACAAGATGGGTGAGATGATTGCTCACACGGCCGTTAACGCAGTCGATGATGGCACCATGACCAATGAGTGGGGCTCAATTCATGTCGATGATGAAGGGTTGCCTACTCAGCGCACTCAACTAATCAAAGACGGTAAGTTGACCAGCTTTATGGTCGACAAAATGGGTGGTATGAAAACAGGTTATGAGCCTACGGGTTCTGGTCGTCGCCAAAACTACAAGTTCGCTCCTACTTCGCGTATGCGTAATACCTTTATTGAAGAAGGTGAGCATTCACTGGACGATATGCTGGCAGGTGTTGAGCGTGGTATTTACGCCAAGAAAATGGGCGGTGGCTCTGTTCAACCAGGTACGGGCGAGTTCAATTTCGCAGTACGTGAAGCTTATCTGATTGAAAACGGTAAAATCACCAAACCTCTCAAAGCGGCGACGCTTATCAGTACCGGCCCTAAAGTTCTGAAAGAAATCAGCATGGTGGGTAAGGACATGGCACTTGCTCCGGGTATGTGTGGTTCTGTGAGTGGTGCTGTACCAACAACCGTCGGTCAGCCTTCGCTGAAAGTCGACAATATTCTGGTAGGAGGAGGTAACTAATGAGCCAAGAACAACAACTTCTTAATGCCGTTGATTACGTCCTGTCAGAAGCTAAACGCCAAGGCGCAGAAGCGGATGTGATTGTTAACCGCAACAGCAGCTTCTCTTTGAAAGCGAACCAAGGCAAGCTGGATGAATACAAAGTAAGCTCGAGCCAGGTACTAGGTGTTCGAGTGGTAAAAGACGCACGAGTAGCGACCAGTTATTCTGAGTCATTAGAACAGCCAAGCCTGGACTTGATGCTGACTAATGCGTTGCAGAGTGCGCGCTTTTCTAAGCAAGACGAGCATCAAGTGATTAGCTGCTTAAATAGCCAGATCACTACCGATGTGGCGGAGATAGCGCAAGAAGATACCACTTCTGTTGATGAAAAAATCGAGCTGTCGCTGGCACTTGAGCAAGGTGTAGTGCGTCTACCTCACGCCTCAAGCTCTCCTTATAATGGCTACAGTGATGGTGAAACTCAGCTGATCATCGCGAATACACAGGGTTCTTTGTGTCAGCACTTCGAGCGCTCTTTCAACTGTTACGCCTACACGCTTTTTGAAAAAGACGGTAAGCAGTCGATGGCGGGTAAGATGTCGGTAGGGCGTCGTTTCGACGAGTTGAACTCGGCTTTCTGTATTGAAGAGGGTTACAACTTAGCCCGTGACTTGCTTGATGGCGGTCCGGTTAAGACTGGCAACTATCCAGCTATCTTCCATATCGATGCGCTAAGCAGTTTGTTTGGTGCATTCGGCAGTGCTTTCTCTGGTGTAAGCGCAGTGAAAGGTATTACGCCATTGGGTAATAAAATTGGTCAAAGCGTTGCAAGTGAATTGATTACCTTTACTGACACCGCATACATGGCAAATGGTATGGCGATTTGTGGTTTTGATAGTGAAGGCTTTGCAACTCAGGATAATGTTTTAATAGCAAATGGTCAGCTCAACACGTTATTACACAACAGCCATACCGCAAGCTACTTCGGTGTCGCGTCAACCGCGAGTGCTGCTCGCGGAGCGAAATCAAGCCTAGATGTTGCTGCTAACCACAAAGTGATTGCTACGGGCAAGAGCAGTGTTGCGGAAGTTAAAGCGGGCGAGTACCTTGAACTAGTAGAACTTCAGGGTGTTCATTCTGGCGCAGATGCAGTCAGCGGTGATTTCTCGTTTGGTGCTAGCGGGTTCTTATGCCGAGATGGTCAACGAGTTCAGCCTGTACGTGGTATTACTGTTGCGGGTAACTTCTACAAAATGCTGCAAGAAGTGGACGCGGTTGGAGATACTCAGCTGATCAATGACAGCCGAACTTTCTATGCACCAGATGTGCGTTTTGCCCGTTTAAGCATCGGTGGCAAATAAGCGTATCATTAGATATTCAGAATCAAAAAGAGGACTTCGTTGAGTCCTCTTTCATTATTCAGTTAGCGAAGAACTAGAATTCGCGAATATCCAATTCATTGTGGATCAATACCACGCACTGAGAAGCAAACAGCATTTTAGGACCAAGGCTGATCTTTTCTGTCCCAAGGCGTTTCAAACTGTTGAATGACTTCTTCGGCATTGGAATGTGATCAGTGAGCAAGAAACAAGGGTTTGCCCCAATTTCTGCATCGCGAACGAATTCGCCTTTCTTATCCATCATATACAGCTGATGGTCTTCTGCCAGTTCCTGAACCAAACGCTCGAAACTAACCGTACGAACCGTAATACCCGGCTCAACGTCGCGAAGTTGCTCTTTGCCCATACCCACTGATGCATCCAAAGCGCGCGCTACTGCAGCTATCAACGTCGACTCGTGGAATCCACCAATATTAGTAATGTCGTTAGAACGAATAGTAATGGTGCGAGAGTAATCTTTGGTGCTCTCAAGAACCAGGTACACAACCACGTCTTCTCGATGTGACTGGGCGACAAACATGGTGTTCATCATGGTGTGAGCAAGGATTTCGGTATGTGCTTCCTGACCTACACCTTCCAGTAGTGCTTTGCTGGTGGTCGGTGCTGCACGAGCTCGTAAAACAAAAGAGCGCATGAATTTAGCCTCTATATAAAGAGTGAATGCGCGGAGTATATACCTAAGCAGGTTGTGGATGCGAATTTAATAGCAATTATGAACTTATTTACAAAGCTTCAATTGTGGTCCCGATTCTCGCCGCTAAAATAGGAATAACCCTTTAGGAGTGGTATATGGAAATCAAAAAAATAAATAAAGAAGTATATAGAAAGAAACTAAACCTAGTTATTGGTGGTTTTGTTGTATTGCTTGCTGTCTCAGCATTGGCCTTCAGTACGCTACTCATTAGTCTTTTTGGCAATACCAACATTCAACCGGAACAATCTACAGGTAACTTTCATTGGAATCTGATTGGTGTACTTTTGGCACTGGCTACTTCCCTTTCTTTACTCAACCAATTTAAAACTCATCCTTACATGCGAGAAGTTCTGTACGTTTGGAAGCTTAAGCAAATACATAACAAGATTTACCGTAAGCTAAAAAATATCAAAGCTGCAGCAAGTACGGATGATTTGAAAGCGTTGACCATTCTTAAGTTCTACTACACCACGCAAAGACAAGTATTCGAGTTAGACAACAACACGCTCACCATGAGTAGCGTAACCAAAGAATTAGAAACCATAGAAGAGATCGAAGTGAGCAAATCGCTTTCACTTGATATTACAAGCCTTGAAGAGTCTTGGTTGGATACATTCTGATTGCCTATTTGCTACCTGGAATTAACAAATGAGTGCTAAAAATAAGCGTTTGAGTGAGATTTCATCACTCGGCGCTTTTTTTTGAATTTTTTCTTCAAAAAGGGTTGCCAACAAAAATCATCTCCCTATAATGCGCCTCCGTTGTCAGGGCAAAAGCGGAAACGCAAAAGCAGCTGGTAACGAGGCGAAATAAAAGCTTCTAAAAATTAATTTAAAAAGTGTTTGACACCAAGAATTAGTTCATTAGAATACGCCTCCGCTTTGAGAGAAAAACTTCTCGCAAAGCAAGCTCTTTAACAATATAGACCTATCAATCTGTGTGGGCACTCGTTGATGATAATCCAATTAGAAACTTCGGTTTCAAATTAGGTTTCAATGAACTGAGTGACCAATCGAGATTAAGTTTACTTAGTCTTGGCACAGTCAATTCATTATCGTTCTGTTGGAACGGTAATAGCTTTAAAATTACTTTTGTAGTTTTGAAGTCAGTATTCATTGAGCCGAACAAAATCTTAAATTGAAGAGTTTGATCATGGCTCAGATTGAACGCTGGCGGCAGGCCTAACACATGCAAGTCGAGCGGCAGCGA